>JBBRNJ010000024.1:0-104528 GCA_038230375.1 Polyangiales bacterium
AGCACCGCCAGGCTCGCCATCGCCCACGCCCTCATTCGCTGGCTCCCGCGATGCCCGCTATGCAGAAGAGAATGCGAACACGCTCTCACGCGGGCAGCGCCGAGACGTTCCGGCAGGAACGACATCCCGCAGTAGTGCTAGGATCGTATGGGAAGTCGAGAGCACGCTTATACTCCGGCCCAGTCGAACATCCGCCCGCATCTATTGCTGTCCAATCAACGGCTATGCCGGCGTCAGGTGAGCCGCCCAGTCCTGAATCCGAGCCGCCTCCCTCCCCGCCGCTCGGCGACACATCCGATGTCGACTTGCAGGACCAAGCCGCAAAGGCACTCCACAGCAACAAGGCAACCAGAGCCATTCGGCGGTTCACTTCGTCTCCTCTACTTGCCATCAATTGCAGGTCCCACCCCGCGATCCGGTGTACCCGCGAACGGCACGTTATTTCCACTTCGGTGAGAACGCAGATCTCGGTCGCTCAGAAGCCCGCGTCCGCGTCCGCTCCCACGTTCTCCGAATTGTAGCTGAACGCGTGGGTTGCGCCGGCGCTGTTCTGGGCCTCGCCGCGCAGAGAGATCGGGATCGAAGCGTCATCCGCCGTGGGACCGGAGGCGACCGAGCATCCCGCGCTCGCGCCGGACGCAGAAAACGACGCTCGGTCGCTGCCTACGATCAGCCCGATGCTGGTGGCACCGGAGGAAGGATCGCTGCACCAGATCTCTGGAACGGTGTGACAGACCTGCGGGAAGACACCGTCTCCACCCTGGAGGTCAAGCGTCACCGGGCCGAGCGCGCCGCAGTCCGCCTGTACGTTCAGCGACCACGTGCGCCCGCACGGAGCGCCCTGGGCATCCTGCTGGACCACCAAGTTTACGCACGCGATGCCGTCCACGAAGAAGCCGATCGGCGTCGGACCGCTGGGGGGGACCCACGAGCTCGGACCGCCACCCGACGGCACCGGCGGACCCGGGTCCCCCTCCGCGCCATTGCCGTTCGCACCATTGCCGTTGGCGCCATGGCCATTCGCGCCGCTTCCGTTGCTGGTTGATGAGGCCACTTGACCACCGCACGCCACCAACAGCGATCCCGCGCCTATCCAGAAGAGCAAGCTAGTTGATTTCATGCGGCGCATCAATGCAGCCAGCGTGCCACGGCTGGCGGAAGGGAGTGCTTCGACGTTCCCGATGGCGACGGCCTTCGCCGCTCGGCCAGCCCATGACGGCGCGATCCTTCTGGCCCAACTTGCCCACTGTCGGCACCACGAGACTCTTCGTGAGTCGCGTGATCCGCGCCTCCGCATGGGTGGAACAGCATCGCCTGGGGCGAGATACATCCCGCCAGACGAGACTTCGAGCTGCGCGCGGTGCTCACGTACAAGAGTACGTTCCGCTCCGTGCTCGCTCGAAGCCTCGCCTGACGGGCGCCTCTCGCCCCATCCGACGCTGTTCATCTGCGAAGTAGCGGAAGCGGGATAGTGAAATAAGAAGGCCCTCGATGCTAATGCCTCGGGGGCTTTCGGTGCCATTGGGGGTGAGAGCGGCGAGCTCCGCCCATCATCCTACGACATGCTTCACCCCCAAGGGGTGAAGCCGTTCACCCCCAAGGGGTGAAGTCCGCGGCTCTTACCAGCGCGTGGGACCGCCCGAGGATTGCCGCGCTGTGCGTTGCGACGAGGATCGCACCCGTCGATCTCCATCGACTAGCCTTGCCTTGTGGCGGGTGAACCGCGCGAGAGCGAGTCAGTGATTGCGTCCGGGAGCTGCGGCGCGGTTCGCGGCCGCTCTTTTCCGCTCCGCTGCCGCAGCGCGCTGACGCACTGCTTCGCGCTGGCGCCACTCGGCTTCTTGCTTGCGCTCGTTGGCCTCGCGTTTGCGCACGCCGGCTTCCCACGCGCGCTGGAGCACGGCGACCTGGGCGGCTGTCTCCATCGGCTTGCGTGCAACCGGGGCGAGCGCGGCCCCGTTCCACTGCAGCGTCACCTCCTCGGTGATCCCGGTGATCTTGCCGGCGGTCGGGTTACGAGGCCCGCACCCTTGCTCCTCCGGCTCGTGGGTCTCCGTGGTGGCGATAAGCGCGGGCTTGCCGTCGCGCTCCGCGAGCCGCACAGTCCTCCAGCCATACGCGCCGCCTCGGTCGCTGACCGCCAGCAGCTTCGGACCTGTCGCAGTGTCGGCGAACACGCTGAACGGCCCGCCCTGCAGAAGAACGAGATCGGGGCGACCGTCACCGTTCAGATCCGCCGTTCCCAGGATCGAGCCGCTCTCCGTCTCGAGCTCGCCCTCTTTTGTCAGGACGAGCGAGACCCCTGAGGGGAGCGCGGCGGCCGGGCCGACCACGGAGACCACGAACACTCCGGCTTCCATCTCGCCGCTCAGGACGCTTCCATCGGCGCTCTGCGGTGTGACCCGATTCTCGCTCACCAGCTTCTTCTTCCACTGCTCCACGCGAGCCTTGAGTTCGCTCGGAGGGGGGCTTGCCGCGACGCTCGGTGCGCGGGCAGTCTCCGGCTCGGGTGCGTCCGCGCGCGCTGCCCGCGGGACAAGGAACAGCAACGCCGCTCCAAGCAACAGCCCGGCGCGTCGCGGTCTCATGCGCTGCACAGCCATTCCCCGCGTGTCCGATCTCATCGGCGTTCTCCTCTTGGTGGTGAACGGTCTCCAGACCGTCACCTTGAATGTGCGGGTGCGCATGCGATTCAAGGCCAGCCGCGCATCGCCGTTCACGCGAACCATGAACGCGATCAATATGGGGGTGTGCCTGGCGGTGTTCCTCGGGGCGACGATGGGGGTCGCGGAGGCGCGCGCGGACGACGCCAGCGCACCGGTGGTCGTGCTGACGTCCGCGACGGCCATCGATAGCCTGGCGGCTGATGACAACGTCGGCGTGGTGTATGGCGCGGGGCAACACCTGTGGCGCGCGCCGATCTCGCGCAGCGCGACACCGACGGATCTCGTCGCGACCTCGGGCAAGAACGCAGTTGGCTCGGTGGTACTCGATCGCGGAGAGGCGTTCTTCATCGACGGCGGAGAGGTGCGCCGGGTCCCCGCGCGCGGCGGAGCATCGAAGATCGTGGCTCGCGGCAGGCACTTTGCGTCCATCGCGCTCTCCACGGACCGCGTCTTCTGGTCGGGCACAAACGGCATCGCAAGCGCGCCGCGCGCTGGAGGGCCGGCCACGCCCCTGTGTCGATCGGCGGGACCCACCGTGCGCCTCGTGGTCAGCGCCCAGACCATCGCCTGGTTCGAGCTGCACGACGACGGCGCCACCACCTACATGCAGCTCCATACGGTGCCCGTCCGCGGCGGCGCACCCACCGCCGGGAACGGAGGCTTCAACTTCGAGCAGACGCTGCTCGGCGACGCGACCGCGCTCTACTGGTCCCAGACGCAAGGCATCGGCGATGGCGTGAGCATCGTCAAGCTCGGGCCCTCACCGCGCGCCGACATGGATCCAAAATTGCTGGCCGACCGCCTCGGCGAGGTGAGCCAGCAGAGCCTGGCCGCGCAGGACGACGCTGGCCTCTACGTGTCGACATGGGACTCCTCGAGCAGCGCGGGGACGATCACGCGTATCCTGAAGGCCGGGGGCGCACCCCAGGTAGTGGCGAGGCTCACCGCCGAACCGAGCGCGCTCGCCGTGACCGATACGCAGATCGTCTGGGCCGAGCCTGTGAAGCCGAGCGGCACCCGCGTCCTCGCGCTCCAGAAGCCGCTTCCTGCGGGGCAATGAAGGGCCGGCGGGCTGAGATCGTGAGGACCACCGTCAGGGTCGCGGGCGCTCGTCAGACGTGCAGCCGCACGAGCATGAAGCGGCGCAATGCGCGCGGCGCCGGCGTGACCGTCACGGTGGATGCCCCGCTCACGAGCGAGGCGGGCAGGACGAAGAGCAGCACGTCACTCGGTGCCAAGGCTGCACGCCGCGCGGGCATCTCACGCGTCGTGGCGTTGCCGAAGAGATCGTTCGACCAGGCGCGATCGAATGCGCCGACCTCGGCCTCCGTCAGGCCCACCTCCTTCATCGCCGAATCGAGCGCGTTCTGCGCAGATCGGACATCGGTTTCCTTTGGCGGATCGGCGAGGGTCGCTCTTCCGATCGGCGGGGTCGCAATGGTGGAGAGCGTGACCTGTCCGCCCGCGTTGTGGACGTAGAGGATGGGGCCGATGGTATCGGTCGCCCGGACGTGCGTGATCGAGAGCTGGTTTCCCTTGGCCACGACCTCGAATGGAAGCTCCGGCGGCGACCCGTTCGCGCGATAGAAGAGGTGATTGAAGGAGGAGCCTGCCATGTCGATGCAGCTTGCATCGGCCGTCTCGTAGGTCGGGAGCTCGGCGGCCTCGCACAAGCCATCCGTGGTGCGGCATTCGGGGGCGTCACGGCGGGGCGCTCCAACGACGTGACAGCCGTCCTTTCGAACGTGGAGACCACGCCACGTCAGCGTGCGGGAATCGCTCGACAGATCGCCCTTGGGGAACACCTCCACGAAGCCAAGCAGAGGTGTGGTGACGGTGACGGTCGCATCGACGGCGTTCGTTCCGTCTGCGAGGTGGAAGTAGAGCACTGGCTTGCGTCGCGGCGCGTTCCAGTTGGTGCGACCGGACGGGGGCCCTGCCACGAGGGATGCAGCGGTGCTCGATTGCACATCGACCAGGCCCCATTCGTGGACGTCGAACGATGTGACCGGCGAAGTTGGCCAGCTCGGCGAGCTCGGTGCAGTCGGCGCGGCGCCCGATGCGGGTGGCGCCGCGCTCGACGTCGACGACACGTTCGTACGAAGCGTGGGACTAGGGCCATTGCACGCGGCACAGGCGAGACAGGGCCCCAGCGCGCAGAGGACGATGCGAGCGTTGATGTTCATCGTCATTCGAACATACCAGGACACCAGTTGCCTGCCGCTATCTCTGCGCGAGCGCGGCGCGAAACTGCGCGCAGGGTCAAGCGTGCGCGAGGCGCGTTCGGATGGTGACGTCCAGCTGACTGTGGAGCACCCGCATGAGGCTCTTGCACTCGCTGTCGCTGATGCGTGCGTGGTGCATGAAGCGCGTGCGGGTACCGTCCATGAGCCTTTCTCTTGCGTGTTCCAGCCAACGAGCCGCCGTGGCTCTGTGCACGCGATAGATGGCGCCGATCTGATCGATGCTGAGCTCGTCGATGACCTGGAGGCGCAGGAGCGTCTTGTCGCGATCTTCGAGCGCAAGAAGCGCCTCGCTGAACGCCGCGGCGAACTCGGCGCGGTAGGTATCTTTCACGAACGAGAGCTCGACGTGGCTCCCTGCGACGTCGGCTTCGAGGAGCGAATCGTCGTGAAGCTCGCGCTTCCCATGGCGGATCACCTTGAGCGCGGCACGCGTCGCGATCACGGTGAGCCACGCGCGCAGGTCCCCGCGGCCCGTGTACTCGACGATGCGCGCCGGCTTCTCGCCACTTCCGACGAAGAGCTGCGCGCGCAGGTCCTGCCTGACGTCCTCCGCGACTGTACCCGTGAGGCGCATCCGCGAGAGAGCGGTGTCCACGTCCGGGAAATAGCGCGCTTCGACCGCGGCGAGGGCACGTGCGTCGCCGAGCGAGCACGCACACGCAGCATAGAGGTCGGAGACCCTCACCGACGGCAGCGATCCAGGGTCGCTCACGCGATCGCGCAGGTAGCTCGTGAACACCGGGTCGGGCACGGCGATCTCCGGCCACTCCGTGCGCGCTTTCGCGATCACCGTGGCCACGGCTGATTCACTTTCGGCCCATGAAGGTCGTCCGCCTGGATCCATCGAGAAGCCATAGTATAGCAGCGGGTGATGACCGCAGGATGCGCGAGCGAAGGTGTGATCCTCGACCTGGTCTCGGGTCGGCTCGATGTCGCGGCGCGCAGCGAGGTCGAGCGACACATCGCCGCTTGCGACGAATGTCGCAGGCTCGTCGCAGCGCTCGCACGCACGTCGCTGGTCGGCGGTACCACCATCACGAGCGACGCGAGCGCTTCACGAGAGGACGGCGCGCAAGAGGCAAGCGTGCCTCGCGTTCGCGTTCGCGTGCGTCCTGGGGACACGATCGGCGAGAAGTACGTCGTCGAGCGAGTCATAGGTCAAGGAGGCATGGGGATTGTCGTGCTCGCGATGCACGAGCAGCTCGGCCAGCGCGTTGCGATCAAGTTCCTGTTGCATGAAGCGTACGGCAGCACGGACACGGTGAAGCGACTCCTGCGTGAAGCGCGCGCCACCGCGCAGCTCACGAGCGAGCATGTGACGAAGGTCACGGACGTAGGGACGTTCGACGATGGGGCTCCGTACATGGTGATGGAGCACCTGCGGGGCATGGACCTCGCCGCGGTGCTCGGGGAGAAGGGTCCGATGCCGGTCGAACAGGCGCTCGTCTACGTGCTCCAGGCATGTGAAGGCGTCGCCGAGGCCCACGCGCTCGGGATCATTCATCGCGATCTGAAGCCTGCAAACCTGTTCGTGACCTCGCGCGCGGACGGTTCACCGCTCATCAAGGTGCTGGACTTCGGCATCGCGAAGGCGTGGTCGGAGGGCGGCACTACACTGACGTCGAAGGCCACGTTGATGGGCTCCCCGCGCTACATGTCACCGGAGCAGATGACGGACGCTCGCGCCGTGGACGCGCGCACTGATGTGTGGGGGATCGGTGCAATCCTCTACGAGCTCGTGAGCGGAAAACCGGCGTTCGACGGTGAGTCTGTTGTCGCCGTGTGCACGCGTGTTGCCACAATGCCCGCGCCGCACCTCAAAGACCTGGGGCAGAGGTCGCTTCGCGTTCTCGACGCGACGATCCAGCGATGCCTGGAAAAGGAGCCGTCCGCGCGGTTTCAGAGCATCGCAGAGATCGCGCGCGCGCTCGCGCCCATCGCGCCGGAGGAGGCGCAGGTGTCGGTGCAGAGAATCGAGCGGATGCTTGGCGTGAAGCCGTCGAAGAGCCATCGCACTGCCTCGCCGCGCGCGAGCTCTGGTCGCGCGCGGGTGGGGCGCGCGCTCATGGTCATCGGGTCCCTCGTCATCCTGAGCGTTGGCACATGGGCGTGGCTGGGAAGGCGCGCGTCAATCGACGCCAGCACCGGACCCTCCGTCAACGTCCCGGTGGCGCCCTCGGTCAGTGTCGACGCGTTGCCTGCGCGAGAGACCTCCGAGGCGCTCGTGCCAAGGGCCGCCGCGTCGCCACAGCCTCCAGCCGTGCAATCGTCACAGCCGTCAGAGTCAGCGCAAGCAGCCCCGAACCCCGGGCGCCCGGGCGCTTCGAGCGCACGCGCTTCGCCGCTCCCATCCCCCGCGCCGTCCACCTCGGCAGCGCCCACGGCCCTGGAGCCCGTGGACGCTGGGGCCCTGCGCTACATGGATCGAAGGGGGTTTACCGACAGAAACTGACGGCTTCTCGGCTTCTGAGCTCAGGTGCCGCCGAGCTTGATGGCGCCGTTGATCTCCGTCACGGCGCTGAAGCTTGCTGCGAGCGAGCCGCTCTGCGGATCGAGCGAGGCCGAGAGCGACGAGGCGATCACGGGGATGCAGCCCGCCGCCTTCGCATAGACGCCAGCGCTCGTCACGAGGGTGCCGCTGTAGTCGAAGACCGCCTTTCCTTGCGCCTCGAGGCCAGGCAGACGCGTCGTGAACGCCAGCGCGAGCGTGGGCAGGTTCGTCTCGAGGCTGTGGATCTCCGCCTGCGCTCTGACGTTCCCGCTGATGTCGCCACTGAAGGCGATCTGCGCCGACGGCGATGTGCACTCGGCGCGCGCGCTCGCGCTCGCGTTGCAGTTCGCCTGGCAGTTGGCATCTCCCTGGCACTTCGGTGGTGTCAGCTTGGCTTCGCACCTGGGTGCCGTGTACGCCACCGAACAGCCGCCCTTGCATGACGCGTCGCATTTCAGATTTGCATTCGCCGCGAACTTGCAACTGCCGGTGCACTTGCCAGTGCACTTGCCTTCGCATTTGACCGCTGGCGCGCTCGCTGCAACTTCACACTTCGCGTCGCACTTGCCCTTGCACGTGCCATCGCAATGACCGGTGTTGTTGGTGTTCGTTCCCGCGGCAGCGTCGCAAGTCCCCGAGCAGTTGCCCGAACAGGTTCCGGTGCAGGAGACGGATACGCCGCCCTGCGCCTCGCACGAACCCTGGCACGACGCATCGCACGAGCCTTCGCAGCTCGCCGCCGCGCTGACCGAGCCCTCGCACGTGCCAGTGCACGACGCCGAGCACTCACCACTCAGCTGTCCCGGATCGCAGCGCGCCGTGACGTCGGGCTCCGTGCAGCTCGCGTCGACCTGGCAGCTGCCCTCGCACTTCGCCTGGAAATTCGCCTCCACCGCGCACTGCGGCGGCGAGAACGTGACCGTGAGTGTTCCCGCGGCCGCAAGGTCGCCGCTCGCCGCGGTGGCTGCGGCGATCTTCACGGCGGCGAGATGACACCACGCCGTGACGGCGTTGGTCCCCGTCACGTTCTGCACGCCTGGATCCTTCGGGTCCGCACCGAAGTCGAGCGCCAGCGCCTGACAGGCACCTTGGATGTCGTTCTCGATCGACGCCGACGTTGCCGCGAGATCCCCCGCCGCCTGCGCGAAGGCGCGGAACGTACCGGCCGCATTGCCGTCCAGATTGAATGTCGCCGTGGACATGTCCGTGCCCGCCTTGAAATCCGTGCAACAGACAGATCCAGTGACGTCGTTCACTGCGCTAGGACACCCCATGAGGGCGGGGACCATCGCGACGCCCGTGAGGGCCATGACCATAATACCTTTGGACCGAATTGCCATGTGAGGCTCTCCTTACAAAATAGATCGATAGAGACTGAGAAACAGTCTCGCGCCAGGCGACGCTGTTAGTGCTGCCGCTCGAACGTCAAAAGTGCGCTGTGGATCGACACGCCAAAGTTGTAGGGCGGGTAGATCAAGAGCAGCTGGTTTGGCGTTGCAGTGTATGCGGGGCGGCGGTTCCCCACTTTTTCATCGGTGACGGGCGGTGGCGTAGGGATGCCTTCATGGCAAGCGACCGGGGGGCACCGATAACCATCAAAGTACGGAGCAGGATCTGGTGACCAGACAACTCCCGAAGGACTGAGTAATCCCCACCACGATATGGGCTCGTCGGTTCCGTACTGGGTCACGTAAAACATCTGGGACCCCGACACGTGAAGCACTTCACGCGTGGGTCCGTCATAGGGGACAACTCCCGGCGACGCGCTCCCGCTTGCGTAGATCGTGGCTGTCGTCAGAAAGTACGTCCCGTCCTCGATGGTCCCTCCAGCGGCGGTGGGGGGCGCGGCTTCGCTCCGGACTGCCTTGACGTCGGGCGCGCCGCTCGTGTCGGTCAGGCACGTCCCCGCAAACGCTGTGGCGCCCGGTGCTAGCGCGCTGGTCGGGCGGTCGACGCAGGCGTCTCCCACCTTGTCCTCGAGGCCCGCAATGGACTGACACGCGGTCGCAGCCAGCGGAACGAACAACACGACGCCAGAAAGCACCCAGCGGAAGAACATCGAAGCAAGTCCTTTGCATAAGGAGAAGAGCCAGCAACTCCGCTTTGTCGCAACGTGCGCGTGTCGATTTTTCAAAAAAGCGTCTGTAGCCGGAGAAGCAGGAAAAATAGCGTCAAAACGCAGGTCGTCAGAACGAAAAGCCCGAGATGATGTCGCGCGCCAAGGGTTGTCCCAGTGACGCGGCGGGGCGTGCCGGCCCCTGGGGCAGAGTGAAGAGCAGGTACGCGCCGACCGCGAGCGCCACGATGCCCGCGCCCACGGCGATGTCAGCCCCCCACGCGAAGGCATGTGCGCGGTCGCTCGCATCGAGCCCCGCGGGGCTCGCGCACGGGTTCGTGCCGGGGCAAAGGCGATTTGCCTCGTCACGATTCGACAGCGTCGCGACGCCAAAGCCCGCCCCCAGGCCAACGCTCGCAAGGCCAGCGCCCATCACGATGAAGCCTGCGGTGCGACGTCCGTTGCTCGGGGGTGGCTGCGCGTCGTGGGGCGCCGGAGACTCGCGCGGCGCCGCGCCCGACGGTCCCTCCACTTCGAGCGGCGGAACCTCCACGTGCAGCGTTCGGCTCGCTTCCACGCGACTTGTCTGGTGCCACGACTTCCGCCCCGTCGCCCGAGCCTCCACGCGGTGGTCTCCTGGATCGACCGGGATCTCGGTTCGCCATGCTTCGCGCGCGAGGGGCTCGTCGTCGATCGTGACGGTCATGTCGTTCGGAGCGCTTGCATCCACATCGATCGAGAGATGCGCGAGCGACGCGGCGAGCGCATCGATGCGCTCATGCGCGATATCCTGGCGATCCTTGCGTCCGTCCTTGATCGCTTGACTGAGCGCAAGGTTGTACTCCGACCATGCGGTGGCCGTGCGCCCGAGCTCCTCGTGGCAGAGAGCGAGATTCAGGAGCGTGCCGCCACCGGGAGCGAGCCTCTGGCTCTGCGCGAGCTTCGCGCACGCGGGCGCATACTGTTCCGTCGCCATGAGCTGCCGTGCCTCGTCGAAGAGCGCTTGCGCGAGCCCGCGATCGGCTTCACTGGGCTCGGCCGCCGCAGGAATGCAGATCGCTGCGCACGCGGTGAACGCGCGCAAGCTCCGCATGACTGGACCGCGCCGAGACATCATCGATCCGAATCCTATCTCATGATCGAACGCCAACGTTGCGACGAGCAAGAGCGCGCCCCAGAGTGGCCCCTGCCGGGAGAGGCTGGAGCCGATCTGGCCTGCTCCGAGGAATCGGCGGAATTCAACGGCTCACGAAGCAGTGGTAGGGTCAAGGAGTGAACCTCGTTGACGAGCTCTTCTCCATCGCCCGCGCCCTGCATGGCGCGAAGATCACCTACGCGGTGTGCGGCGGCATCGCCGTCACGATTCACGGCGCCACGCGGACGACCCAGGACATCGACATCCTCCTGCTTCGTGCGGATCTCTCTCGCGCGCTCGATGTAGTGCGGCCGCTCGGCTACCTCTATGCTGCGGTGCCGATGACCTTCGACACCGGAACCGCCCAGGAGCGGTGCGTGCAGCGCGTCACGAAGCTCGAAGGTGAACATCACTTGGTCCTTGATCTCATCCTCGCGGAGGCCGCGCTCTCCGCTGCGCTCGATGACCGTGTGGAGCTTGACCTACCGGAGGGCACGTTGACGGTCGTCTCGCGCGAGGCCCTACTTGCCATGAAGCGGCTCGCAGGCAGAGCGCAGGACCAGGCCGACATCGAGAAGCTGGGCGGTAGCGAATGAAGACCGACCTCTCGGTCCCCGCCGTTCACGCGCGTCTCCAACGGCTCCGCGCCCTGTACCGGCCGCTCAACGCGGAACAGGCGATTGGACGGACGGACACCGCGCCCCGTGACGAGACGTTCGTGAACGGCGTTTCGCGCCGACTCGAGGAGCTGCGCGCGCTCTGCGAATTGACCACTCGCCTCCACGCGTCCACTCTCGCCGGGGCACGCAGACACGGGCCCTGAGCTGGTTCGTCCGGGTTCAGCCGTGAGTGGCGGTGGCCTCCGCGTCGCGCAGGCACTCCGAGATGCGAATGGGATCCACCGACGCAAGTGGCACCGGCGTCCCGTCGCTGAAGAAGCGGAGCGTGATGCTCGCGCCCTCTTTGTCCGTGTCCACGTCCGCGTAGACAAGCTCCGGGAAATCGCGACGGAAGGACAGTCGCGGGTGCGAGCGCATCATCCGCCAGCGGCCCGTTGCGGCGAGCACCTCCGAGAGCGGCTGCGCAGAGCGCGGCGTGCGCGACCGCGTGACGGTCTCCTTCTCCGATTCGTCCTTCGTGAGCGAGACCATCTCGCGCGCAAGCTGTGGGAACGGCTGGATCAGCCTGTAGTCCGCGAACAGCTGCGAGAAGCGCGCGATCGACGCTGGACCAAGGACCAGCGGGTGTGCGATCTGGACCGACTCCGCGCCATCGAGATCGATGGCGTCATCTTGCTGGTCTGCGAACGTCTTGTCCTCGGCCACGCGGAAGGGCCTTGCGCCGCCCGGGCCCCGCGCGATCCAGACCACGCCTCGGGCGAGGTGAATCATCAGCGGATGCTCCACCCACGTGCGGCGGAACGTGGGCACGTCCCAGCTGCGCCCATTCACCAGCGCGCGCTCCATCGCGCGGATGCGGCGATCTGCAAGCGTGCCCACGTCTTCCGCGAGCTCGTCCCAGAGGGCGCGCGCCGCCTTCACCAGCTCCGCGTCGTCCGTCTTGCGCTTCGGCGGCAGCATCCGCACCCGCTCGCCATCGACCTGGAAATACGGGCTCAACGACTCGTCGAAGCCGACGCGTACCTTGCGCGTACCGTAGTCCAGATCGAGCCCACCCATCGCGTCCGTGCCGAGCGTGGGCGTGACGCGCTCGTCCAGCTCGTCGATCGTCCAGCCCTTCGACCTGGCCACGGCCTCGAGCTGCTTCTCACCCTCGCTTGCACTCGAGAAGTAGACGCTCTTCCGTCCGCTCGCGGCACGCGCGGCGATCGTCGCGAGCTCCATGATGGCTGCGTCGGAGCCGATCTGCGCAAGCACCTCCAGCACGCGCGGGCTCTTGATCGCGGGCGTGGTGCGCCGCACGACCTCGTCGTCGGCGAGATGAACGAGCGCATCGAACATCCAGGCGTCCGCCTTCTTTGCGCCTGCGATCTCCCACGCGCGCGCCATGTCCCACGCGAGCTCGGCAAGGGAGCGTGGGTCGCAGGCGTCCCTCACGTCGGCGAGCCCCGCATACGGCGCGTCCACGGGCGAGAGCTTCAGCATCTCGCCAAGCGCCTGCATCGCCGTGAGCGGTAGCGCGCGACCATCCGCGAGCTTCGGTCGCGTGTATGCGTTCGGGCGAAAGAGCGGCGGCAGCTTGGGCGCGGTCTTCGGGCAATCGAAGCGCGGATCCCACGCCAGGATCTCCTCCACCGACTTCCGCGCCGGCGCGCCGTACTCGTCAGCGATCTTCAGCGCCACCTCTTCATGGCCACGCGCTACCAGCCGCCTGAGCGCGAGCTCCGCGAGATCCCGCCGCCTGCCGGTCTCACCCACGGCCGCGGGAATGAGCCCCACGCAAGCGGACCCAGGGTTCGAAGCGAGCCATGCCCACGCGACCTTCGCGCGACGTGGCGCCTTGAGGTGCAGCGCCATGGGGACGGCCAGCCGTGGCGAATCGAGCGCCAGGAACGGCTCCAGGACCCAGCCCGTGTCGTTGTGAGAGGAAGACTCGCCGACCCGCTCGATCCATCGCGCGATCCCCTGGGACGCACGCGCCTCGAAGTGCAAAAGGAATGTCCATGCGGTGTTGTATGCGGGGAAGGGCTCGAAGCCGCGCTCGTTCCACGCCGTCAGCGACTCGGCGGAGGCGCTCTTCTCGGCCCTCTGCGCGAGGAGTTCGGCGATCGCCTGCGTCTTCTTGAACGTCTCCTCGCGCGGGGCGAGCGCGAGATCAGCGACCTGGATCCGCTTCCGGGTGGGGCGCTTCTTCGCGCGCCACGGCGGATTCGCGAGCACGGCAGGCAGCGACGCGAGCGGCGCCTCGTCGCCGGACGACAGCTCGGCGCGATCCAGCTGCGCGACGATCTCCTGCGCGAACTTCGCCGCGCGCGTATCACCCTTCGCTCGCTCCCGAAGCGGCGCCGCGTACTCGGGGAACCGATGAAAGTAGTCCGCTGTCGCCTTGCGCATCGGCGCATGCTGGATCGAGCTCGCGAAGATCTCCGCGACCTCCAGGCCGCCGACGGCGCCGAGCGCGCTTGCCACGCCCTTGAGCTCGTGCCTCTCGCGCGGCGCCTCGACGATCCGGCGCGCCAGCGGCAGGGCGGCCGCGCCAAGGCGTGTGAGCAGGTCACCCAGGTCCACCACCGACCCGCTCTCGAGCACCACCTTCTCGATCAGCGCGACATCCGTCATTGTCGAGACCAGGCGCGACACCGCGATGGGCACGAGCCACACCGGCGGCGTGCCCTTGGCCGCGATGAGCGCCTCGACGACCTCTGCCACCCAGCGCTCTTCACGCGGAAAAATGCAGGCAAGATGGGTCTTGAGCCCCAGGGGCGCGCCCTGCCACGCGGCCCTCGCCACCAGCAGGCAAGCCTCCGCGGTGGGCGCATCTGCTGCCGCGACCGCGCGCGCGACCTCGTGATCGTTGATCATCGCGACCGACGTCGACGCCGCGGGAACGACCCAGCGCTTGTCGGGCACGCTCTTCACGTCGAAGCCATGCGCGCGGGCCAGGACGTCGAGCGCGACGACTGGTCCGTGGTGCGCGACGGTGAAGCGAAGCACGGTGTCCCAGCTGCCCTGGATCATCACCTTGAGGATGATGGCGTGGCCGATGGGGTCGAACGCGCCGGACGGTGGCGGCGCCTCCGCCATCAAGTAGGCATCAAGAGATTCGACCGCGGAGGCAAGGTCCGGCGCCATCTCAGCGCGGCCCGAAAGGAGCGCGCTCCGGTAGGGCATGTAACGCTCCTGGTATTCCTTCCAGAGGTCGACGTTCGTGGACATCACCAGGTGATATCAAAGCGTCGCGCCGTGCGGTGGATTGGACCACGCGTCTTTCCGATCGGTGAGGGCCCGTTGCTTGGTCCGCCGTACTACCTGTAGGGAAGGGGAGAGCGGCCCTCGGTGATCTCCTTCCCGCGGGCGGCGCGGGCGGGTTCAGCGTCCGCTCATGTTGGTGCTGTCCCCCATTTGAGCGATACGTGTCTCCATGGCGCGAGCCACGGCTCGCCGTAACATGGATGGATGCGTAGTCGTCACTATCTCCTCTCGGTCTTCGTGCTCGCAGCAGGTGCTGGAAGCGTTCACTGCGTTGGTGACTCGACAGTTCCGGTGGACCCCGGCAGCGGTGACGGCTCGGCCGACGGGGCGCCGGCTGGGATGCAGGACGCTGGCGGCTCGGTGGACAGTGGCTCCTCCGGTGATGCCCAAGCGACGTGCCCGGCGACTGCAACGACGGACTACTATGTGGACCCCGTCTCTGGCCTGGATGCGAACGTTGGCTCTGGCGGGTCGTGTCCGCTCAAGACGATCACGGCGGCCCTTGCCAAGTCTGCCAAGGCTTACAACGCGACGATTCACCTCGCCGCAGGTACGTACGCGGCGGGCGAAACGTTTCCGCTCATCGTCGACAAGGGTCGCTCGGTCAAAGGTGCAGGCGCGGCCACCACGACCATTCAAGGCAGCTCCACCCAGTACAACACGCTGAACACCGGCTCGTTCCTCGATCCCATTGTCGGTGTGGACGGCGGTGCGCCGAATCCGAGCTTCGTCACGATCCTCGCGGGTGACGTACCGGGTGGCGCGAACAACATCGGCACGACCACGATCTCCGGTGTGACGGTCGTGCCGGCGTCCACGGTCACAAAGCCGGCGGTCGGATCCGGCTACGTCGGCATCGCATGCATCACCGGCAATGGCCCGAACCAGAGCGGAACCAACGGCGTGATGCCCACCGTCCCCGCGCCGAACCTCGTGCTCTCCGCCGTCACGGTGGGACCCAACTACGAAAACGACGTGGTGCTCGGCTCGGAGCCCACCAACACGACGGCGTGCAACGCGAAGATCGTCGCGAGCACGTTTGCTGCCGCGAACATCGGCGTTGTGTCGGGCTCGTGCGGCACCGCGAATCCCAGCGTCTCGTGGCCCTCTTCGCAGATCGGTGACGGCACAACGGCAAACGCGAATACCTTCACGGGCACCAACATCGGGTTGCTCGGCGGAGGTTGTGGTTCGTCGCAGTCGATCAATGGCAACCACTTCGTCAGCGGCTATCGCGGCATGGTGATGATCAGCAAACCGGGGCAGTACTTCGAGGTGCTGGACAACACGTTCGATGGATCGACAGCACCCAACATGGGCGTGGGGCTCGACATCGGATCCGGCACGATGATCGCCAAACTGAACGACAACGTGTTCTCCAACATCTCGCAGAGCGCAGCAGCCGACCTATCCATCGGCGCTGCCATCACCGGCTATGCGATCCGCCTGGAGGCCTTTGACGTCGCGCAGGCGCGCCGCAACAAGATCCACGACAACGACAACGGCGTGCTCATGACGATGACGCCGCAAGCGGACTTCGACTTCAGCGGCGGCCTTGCCGCGCAGAGCAACCAGAACGTCTTCTATTGCAACTCCGACACGCACGGCGGGGTTGGCTATGACGTCATCCTCAACAACGGCGTGGCAGGCAAGACCGCCAACTTCGAAGGGAACATCTGGGACCATAACCCGGCCCAGTCCGGAGCTGGAGGCGCGGCGAATGCGACGGATGCGGTGCAGATCGGCGCGGCGACGCTCGATGTGTCCAATGCCTATCCCGTGGCGGCGCCGGCCTGTGCGGCGGGGCGCGTGAAGTAGCAGACCTAGGCTTCGCAAACGGACGACGCCTGGGGTAGATTCGCGCCAGAGGCGTGACGGGGCTGTTGACCACAAACTTGGCGGAAGCGAGAGACAGGCGTCGCCTTGGCGCGACCGCGCTTGCGTGGTGGGGCTTCCTCACGATCGTCTTCGGGTATGCCGTGCACGGCTCCATGGACGGGGCCACCGCGGTCGAGCTCCCGCTCGAGAACCAGCTGAGCACGGTCTCCTACCTTCCCGAGGGCTGGAAGTTCTTCACCCGCAACGCGCGAGAGGACATTTCCCTGCTCTACAAGCAGGACAGCGCCGGCCACTGGATACGCGCTGACAGCGGTGTGAACGCGTCGGCACACAACCTCTTTGGCCTCTCCCGCAAGGGCCGCAACGAAGGTATCGAGTCCGGCTTCATCCTCACCGCCATCCCCCCGGACTTCTACGAGGAGTGCCCGGACGACGCAGCCACGTGCCTCCAGGACCGGCGCCCGAAGCTCCGGATGGGCACCGGCGCAAGGCGGCCGGTCTTCTGCGGGAAGGTCGGCGTGGTCGTCACGCCGCGCGTGCCCTGGGCGTGGGCTCGCTCACCCAAGGCGCCGAGCATGAAGAGCAAGGTGGTCGTCATCGAGGTCACATGCTGACCGCGCTCGGCAACGTCGCGCACCGATGGGCCTCGGAGTCGAAGCCCTGGACGAACGTCTATGGTCTTGCGAGGACGCTCCTTGCGACCGGAACGCTGCTCACCCTCCTCACGAACGACGTGGAGGATCTCTTTCCGCGCGTCGCTGGCCTTCCCGAGCCGCCGATCTGCACGGGCGCATTGCGGGCGGGGATGTTCTGCCTGTTCCCCAGGTCTCACCTGGAGATCGCGCGCTTCATCTGCGTGGTGCTGCTCCTGGTGATCGCGACGGGGTGGCGTCCGCGCATCACAGGCATCGTTCACTGGTTCGTGTCGCTCAGCTTCCAGGTGGGCGTGTCGTCGCTCGACGGCGGCGATCAGGTGACCGCTGTGCTCACGCTCCTGCTCATACCGCTCACGCTGACCGACGGCCGCAGGTGGCACTGGGACGCGTGGGTAGAAGACCCGAACGACAGGTGGCTCCCCACGAAGCGCCTCTTTGCCCAGACGAGCGTCTGGCTCTGTCGTCTGCAGGTTGCAGGCATCTATTTCCACGCCGCGGTCGCAAAGTGCGCAACGCCCGAGTGGAGCAATGGGACCGCGTTATACTACTGGCTCTCACACCCGCTCTACGGGGTGGCTTCGTGGGTCAAGCCGGTGATGATGCCCATCCTCACCCGCTCAACTGTGGCGTTGATGACGTGGGGGGTCATCGCAACCGAGTTCGCGTTGATGGCGGGCCTCCTGGCAGCAAAGAAGCACTGGAGGTATCTTCTGGTGCTGGGGCTCGCGCTCCACATTGGTATCGCGTTGCTGCAGGGGCTCGTCACTTTCGGCTTTGCGATGAGCGCTGCGCTCATCCTGTATCTTCGACCGACGGAGGATGTATTCTTGTGGAAGCGCACGGCACGTCTCCGCGAACGTCTGGTGCACCGTAAGGCGCTCGGAACGTAGACACGCCCGGATCTCGTAGGAGTAATCGAATGAAGCCTCGTCTCAAGAACGCAATCTCGATCGGTCTCGTCATCGGCGGCGCCGCGCTTGCCGCTTGCAGCGACTCGAAGACAGACTCACCGCGCACCTACACCGGCGAAGAGATCGCGCAGGGCATGATGGGCGTGGGGCCGGCCGCGGACCGGTTCGGACCGACGTCGACGCTGAAGGAGCGGTTGGACAACACGAAGCAATCGCTGAAGATGAGCTCCGTCTCGGTCGAGGTGCTGAAGCAGAACGCGGCGGACCTGGCGCCACAGTCGGGCGATCCGCTTCCGGCGACCAGACTCGCCGCCCGTATGCCCACGGAGGTGGAGCTCACGAACCTGGCGTCGCAGCTGGACACCGTGCAGCTCCCCTCGGAGGAGCAGTTCCAGAAGCTGGTCGGATACGTGATCAGCGAGATCAATCGTCGCGCGCCGAACTACCTCGTGACCTTCGCGTCGGAGATGCAGAGCGGTGATGCCGCGCGCGTGAACGCAGCGGTGAAGCAGATGAAGCGCACCCTCGTCTCAATCTTCGAGAGCGATGCACTCGCGACGCTCGCGGCGGCGGACGCGAGCCTCGCCACTCCTGGTGTCACGACCATGAACACCGGGAACGGCGGCAGTGGTGGCGGTACGCCTGGTGCGGCTGGTCCGAACACCAACCCCTCTGCGAAACCAGCCGATCCGGTGGCACCCAAAGGCATCGACCCGGTCGTCGTGCCGAACCAGCTCCCGAACAAGGACAACAGCTACAAGTGGGATCAGTACTGGGTAGGCACGCGTGTCGGCGCCGGTGCATACGTGGGCGCGGCCGTGGCCCTCGCCGTAGGCATCGCCGTATGGGCCGTGGCCGTCAAGGGTCTAGGTCCGTTCATCCCCTTCGCAAACGCGCAAGACCAGAACCCCGGTGACCCGCTCGCCGAGGAGCTGAAGATCGCAAAGCTCACCAAGAATTTCGCGCACTGAAGCACCCGCTCTCCTTGGCGAAGGAGACAGCGTCAGTCCGGGCCATTGGGGCGTGCACCAAGGATCCCGCGTTGCCAAGGATCGTGGCGACCTGGGTCGCGAACATCGGCGCGAGCATGGGCGCGGCCGGTAGGAGGCTCGTGACCAGGTCGAGCGTGTTGTCGACCAGCTTCCGGGTCTTCTTCTGCTTCGGCGACTCGTCGTGGATGAAGAACAGAAGGAAGCCCATGTGCAGGCCCCAGAGCGCAAGGACGAGCACACGGCGCGACGCCGGGTCCAGCGCGGCCGCTTCGGCGGAGGTCGCAAGTGCCTCGTCGAAGATCTGGATGCTCTCCTCGCGGACGGCGTGCGTGGCTTCTCCGAAGATGCTCGTGGGGCTCTGCGGATCGCCGATGCTACGAAAGAGCCCCGAGAGCAGCAGGCGATCCTTCGCGAGCACGTCGAGCTTCTCGTGGATGATCGCGCCGAGTCGCGCGCGGACATCCTGGAGCTTCTCGAACTCGGCCCGTGCCGCTGCCGTGGAGGCACGCTGCGTCTGTTCGTAGTACGCGAGGATGAACGACTCCTTCGATGGAAAGTAGTAGTAGGCCGCGCCCACCGCGACGCCCGCTGCGTCCGCGATGTCTCGCATGGTCGACTCCTCGAAGCCATGACGGCGAAATTGAGCGAGCGCGGCCCGGAGAATTCGTGCGCGGGTCGCGTCGCTCTTCTTCGTCATCGGAGGCTCGTGGGAGCGTCGGTCATCGGTAGGTCCGCTGCGGACGATGCTCGTTCCCGTGGTCCGGCGCAAGATGAGAAATCGTGCAGAATGCACCTTCTTCACACCGGACTGGGCCAAAGAACCTCGCAATGCTCTGACGCCGTGACGAGAGCGCATGAAAGAACCGCGCAGCGAGCGGCGCAAGCTCTGGTCCGGAGAGGCGGTACGACCACTCGCGGTAGTCGACCAGCGCCCAGAGGCACATGATGAACGCAGCGGAGCCGACCCAGACGTCCCCTTCGTCGCTCACGACAACCAGCTCCTCCCCTAGCCAGGGCACCGCGCCAAAGCGCGTGCGCGCCTCCGCCGACTGACACACGAGGAGCTCGATCGGGACGTACGACGCGTGCTCTGCAAGAAAGTCGCGACAGCGAAGGCAGAGCGCGCAGGAGCCGTCGTAGAGCACGGTGAGCGCGTTCATCACGCACCTTGCTGGGCGTGCGCTTCATGCGCGGCTGGCGCGTAGAACTGCTGGGCCGCGTAGGGCGCTGCGCCAAGCCGCATCTGTGGCGCGACCGGCGGCGGAAGGACAAGAGCCCGCGCACGACGACGGATCCGGTAGAACAGATACATGTTGCTGAAGTGCATCACGCCGAGCGAGATGAGGAGCCCACCGAGCTTCCACGCGAGGACCTCCGCGGCCTGCACCGGCGTGGTCGCGCCGTTCGCCTTCATGAGCAGCGCGGCGTAGCCCAGGTTCATCAGATAGAACCCGACGACAAGCAGGCGGTTCACCGCGTCTGCCATCTTCGGCGTGTCCTTGAACACGTCCTCCAGAAACACGGCACCGTTCTTGAAGAGCGTGCGCGCGAGAAAGATGGTCAGCGTGAGCGTGATCACGGCATACGCGACGTACACGGGAACAAGCAACGTAGCCTCAGCGCCTTGTGCAACAACGGGGTCCATGGAGGCCCTCCTTGACTGGTTTTGAACGCGTTCAATTCTGAGTTGAACCATGCGTCTCCTGACGGCTCCCGTCAAGGTGGCATTTGAACGCGTTCAAAAATGTCGTCATGGCTCGCGAAAAACAAGCCCCGTGGACCCAGCCGTGCTCTAGATTCGGCGCGCATGACCATCACCACGGCCGCCCCGCGCAGCGAGCGCCTGCCACCCACCGTCATCCGCGTGGTCTATCCCCGCGCGCGAGGCCGTGTCGCGTTGCGCGGCGGCAGCGCTGGCCTTGACTGGACCACGGATCGCGCGCCCGACGAGGTCTCTGGCGACGTGAGCCTATTTCGGCTCTTCGTCCCCGCGTACGAGCCCGTAGAGGTGAAGGTCGTTCGCGAGGGCGGCGCATGGATGGTCGGCCGCAACGCAGTCATCGGCCACGGCGATTCGGTCGTCCTGCGTCCTGCCTTCGATCGCAGCACGGGGTCGACCTCGAGCCTGCGGACCGTGGATCTCCCGTGGGGTGGCGCGCTCCACATACGCGTGCGTCTTCCTCCGAGCTACGAGGAGCAGGATCAGCAGCGGTATCCCGTTCTGTACTGTCAGGATGGGCAATCGGTGTGGAGCGACGGTGCGGACCCGTTCGGCGTGTGGGGCCTCGACAAGGTGATCGACGACCTATGTGAGATCGGCGCCACGGACGAGATGATCGTGGTGTCGATTGACACGGGCGAAGGTCGGCTCGACCGCCTTGCTCCCGTGCCCGATCTCAAGCATGGCGGCGGCACCGGCGGCGAGAATCACCTGCGCGGCATGGTCGATGTGCTGAAGCCGCTCATCGACCGCGAGTACCGCACGCGCCCCGAGCGAGCCTCGACGGTCCTGCTCGGCGCGTCGATGGGCGCGCTCTTCTCGCTGTGGGCGGCATGGCAGCGCGCCGACGTCTTTGGCGGCGCGATATGCCTGTCACCGTCGCTCTGGTGGGGCCATCGCTTCATGCTCAAGCTCGTCTCTGCTGGCGTCTGCCCCGCGCCGCGCCCCGTCCTGTACCTTGATTCGGGCGCCGCCACCTTCGACTATGAGCAAGACGCGAGCACGCGCGACGGCGTGCACAACACGCGCGCCATGTATCGCGCGCTGCGCGAGCATTGCTACGAACTGGGCGACGATCTCTTCGTGCTCTCCTTCACGGGACACCACCACGACACAAGGAGCTGGGCGGCACGCGTGTCTATCCCACTCCAGCTCTTCTTCCCGCGCAGCACCTGATCTTGCGCCACGCGTGACGTGACGATGCCCTCGTGCATGCGACCTACTCGAACGATTCGCCTGCGGCGGTAGCCAGGCTCGTCGCCGGCGGTCCGTGAGCAGTAGATCAGCCGTCGATCCACGGCTGCAGGACGATCTTGCCGGTGCTCTTGCGGCCCTCGATCAGGCGATGAACATCAGCGGCCCTGGCGAGCGGAAAGGCTCCGCCGCTCTGCAGCTTTAGCTTTCCTGCCTGGACGAAGCCAATGAGCTCGCCCAGTGCTTGCTGGATGATCGAAGGCGTCTTCGCAAATCCGAAGATGCGAAAGCCAACGATCGACTGGTTATGTTCCTCCAGGTCCCAGGGGGCGATGGGCGCAGCTTCGCCCGCGGCCTTGCCGATGACGATCAATCGGCCGAACGGCGCCAGCGCGCTGAGTGCCTGGGCCGTGGTCTCGCCACCAACCAGATCGAGCACCACGTCGGCGCCGCGTCCGTCGGTCAGATCGCGCACGGCCTTGGCCCAACCGGGGGCCGTATAGTCGACCGATGCATCGGCGCCGAGTGCCTCGGCGATCGCGCGCTTCTCGGGTGAGCTGGCCGCTGCGATGACCTTGCCGGCACCATAGAGCTTGGCGAGCTGAACGGCGAACGAACCGACGCCTCCGGCCGCGGCCTCGACGAGCACGCTTTCACCAGGAGCCAGCCGTGCGCTTTTTCGAAGCGCCAGCACTGCGGTGAGCCCCTGTGCCATGAGCGACACCACTTCGACCGGGCTGAACCCCGCCGGGATCGGGAAGGTCGTCGCGATGGGTGCGACGACGAACTGCGCATAGCCGCCCGATGGCGGCGCCGAGACAACAGGCGTGCCGATCTTGAAGCCGGTCACATCCGGTCCCACGGCGACGACCGTCCCCGCCACTTCTGCACCGGGGATGAAGGGCAGTGGCGTCTCGACGTCATACTCGCCGCGGCGCCACATGATGTCCGAGAAATTCACTCCCGCAGCTTCGACGCGAATCAGGACCTCACCAGCGCCGGGGGTTGGCTCGGGCACCTGGCGAAGGTTCAGGACGTCTGCGGCGCCGGTTCTGTCCATCTGTATAGCTTTCATATCGATGTCTCCAATGTTCAAGAACAGGGTGCGTTCATTCAAGTACGAGAGAGCGCGGTCACCGCGTCGAGCCTCAGGTTCTTCCTGATTCCCGCGTCCACCGGCCCGGCGGGCGCGTAGTCGCGAAACCACTTGAGCCGTCGCGCGCGCGGGCCGGCGGCATAGCGCACCTTTGGGTGAGCCGCGGTTGCGGCGTGGAGCACGGCGTCGGCCACAACGCTCGGCTCGTCGGCTTCGTCGATCATCTCGGTCAGCCGCTTACCCACTGCGACGCGCGCCTCGCGATATTCATCGAGCTTCGCGTCTGGCTCCAGGAGGTTCGCGTCGAACTGGGTCTTGGTATTCGCCGGCTCGATGAGCACGACACGGATGCCCCGCGTGCGAAGTTCGTGGTCGAGCGACTCCGAATACCCCTCTACGGCGTGCTTGCTCGCCGTGTAGAGCGCCATGTACGGCATCGGCAGGAAGCCGAATATCGAGGCGATGTTGACGATGCGTCCTGCCTGCTGCTTTCGCATCCAGGGCAGCACGGCGCGCGTCATGCGTACGGTGCCGAAGAAGTTGGTATCGAAGATCGCCTTGGCCTGCTCGATGGTGCTCTCCTCCGCTCCCGCGGGGGCAACGCTGAAGCCGGCGTTGTTGACGAGCAAATCGATGCGCCCTTCGAGCCGGATCAGCTCGGCAACGGCGGCCTCCACCGACGCGTCGCTCGTGACGTCCAGGCTCAGCATGTCGAACGCGCGCTTCTGTGGGCCCGCGCCACGTCGGCTGGTGCCGTAGACCTTGTAGCCCGCCTCCACGAGGCGCATCGCGGTGGCCTCGCCGATCCCCGACGATGCTCCCGTGACCAGCGCCGTCTTCTGTGTCTGCTCTGTTGCCATGATTGCTTTCCCTTCCCCTTCTTCCATTTAATCTTGACTTGTCGTTCCAGTATTGAACGTGCGGAGACCCGATCGCGGCTTCGCGGGTTCGGTCAGTGAGCGGTCACGAGGCCGAGCGCGCCGTCGACGACGCTGCGCTGCCATGCACGATCGGGGATTGCCCGGCCCATGGCCCGGAGGCCCCAGACGAGGGTCACGATCACGCGTGCAGCCGCTCGGGGGTTCACGCCCGGCGGCACCTCGCGGGCGTCCTGCGCCTCACGGATGGTCGCGACGAGCGCCTTCTCGAGAGACGCGACGGCCGCCCGCGCATGGGAGACGACCATGTCGTCGCAGCGCCCGCGCTCGACCGCCGAGCTGATGAGCATGCAGCCGCGGTTTCCCGGCTCGGCCTCGTCCGCGACCATGCGAAAGACGCGTTGGAGCCGACCGAGCGGGCTCGCCCCACCGCTCGGGTCGCGCAGCGCCTGTGCCGCCCCGGCATACCGGGCCGCGTAGCGATCGAGCGCGGCGCGGAAGAGCCCGTGCTTGTCACCGAACGTGTCGTAGATGCTCTGCCGTTGCACCCCGGTCGCAGTCACCAGGTCGGCGATCGACGTGGCCTCGTAGCCCTTCTCCCAGAACACGCCAAGCGCGCGTTCCAGTGCGATGTCGGGGTCGAATTCTTTGGTGCGCGCCATCTGACACCACCAGCATGACCATTCCGGAACGAACAGTCAAGATATGTTTGGGCGGTCTCGTCTACGTCCGATGGTGGCTCCGATCTTCCCGATCAGCGAGCTACCCTTTCACCTTCGCGCCCGCGCAATGAGCACGCTCCAGCGCACTCACGCTACTCAGAAGCGGTCGCCCGCAGGCCAGCTCTTCACGGCGGCGATGCCTTGCTTCACGGCCGTCGACATGGCGAACCCGCCCATGTCGCTCGAGGGCCGCGTGTTGGCGATGACCGCGTAGGTGTAGCCGCCCGGGAGCACCTCCAGGAAGGCGACCGTGCCGATGATGTCGCCGTTGTGCCACTGCGTCGCGCCCCAGCCGAAGCCATAGTTCGGATCGTTGCCGGAGTTGACGTCCGGCACATGGGTGTACGTCAGCATGGAGGAGTGAGAGGTGGTCGACATGATGTCCGGCTTGGTCGCGAGACCGTCCACGCGCACGACGTAGCGCGCGAGATCGACCGGAGAGGCGACCCAGCCGCCGTGGGAGTCGAACCGCGTGACGTTGTTGTCGTACGCGGATGACGGATAGTAGGTGACCTCACGCGGGAGACGCGCCCCCGGCGAATTGCCGGCGATCGCCATGTCGGTCACGCCGGAGGGCGCAAGGACGACCTCCTTCACGTAGGCGTCGTAGCTCTTGTGCGTCACCTTCTCGATGATCCGGCCCAGGAGACAGTAGCCAAAGTTCAGGTACTCGAACTTCATGTCCGGGTCGCGCGTCATCCTGTGATCCGCATCGTTCAGCGTCCAGGAGATGAGCTGCGTGTGGTTCATGCCGGTGTTGGTGAACATGGGATCGTTCGAGCCGTTCGTGAGGCCCGACGTGTGGTGGAGCAGGTGGCGGATCTTGATCTTCTCGATCTTCTTGTTGCCGGCCGGCGTGGGGAACTGCGCGCCCAGGTGGCCGGTGGGGCCGAAGACGTTGTCGTCCAGGTGCAGCGTGCCCTGCTCCACGAGATGCATGATCGCAGCGGTGGTGATGTTCTTCGACACGCTTGCGACGCGGAACATGGAGCGCGGACCGGCCTCTTCGCCGGTCGAGGTGTCCGTCTGGCCAAAGCCGCCCGCATAGACGAGCCTCCCATCCTTCGTGATCGCGACGGACAGGCCGGGGATGCTGTGCGTGCTCATGTACGACCTGATCGGCGCCGCCAGCGCGTTGAGGTCCGCGCCGCTCCACGTGGTGTTCTCGAAGATCGCATTCACGCGCGCGGAGCCGCCTGACGAGAACGCGACCACGTAGGTCGGGTCCCATGCCTGGTAGACGTGGTTGTCGAACACGTTCTGGTACGACATCATCGCAATGCCGTGACGGGCCGACTGCATGGGCCCCGACGTCTGCTCCCAGATCGCCGCGTAGAGATCCTGACCGCCGACGTTGTAGCCGCTCACCTCCTTGAGGCGTAGGCCGCGGTGCCCGTTCTGGTCGAACTCGGTCTGGTACTGCGCGGACGTCATGGCGTGGCGCGCGACATAGGCGGGGCCCGCGGACTTCTCGAAGATAGCCGCGTACGACGCCTGCCCGCCGCCCTGCGCGCCGCTCACGTGGAGCAAGCGGTAGCCCTGCTTCGTCAGGTCGTCGAACGTCTGCTGGTACTGCTGCGCGCTGAGGCCGTGGCGAGCGACGAGCGGGGCGTTGCCGCCCTTCTCCCAGATCGCGGAGTACTTGAGGGCGCCGCCGTACTCGTGCGCCTGTACCCAGGACAGGCGGAAGCCCTGCTTGCCCAGGTCGTCGAACGCCTTCTGGTAGTCGGCCGCCGAAAGACCGTGCCGCGCCGTCCACTCCGACCCGGATGTCTTCGTGAAGAGCGCCGCGTAGCGCTCCTGCCCGCCATCCACATAGCCGCTCACGTTCTTCAGGCGGTAGCCTTGACGCGTCAGCGTATCGAACGTGCTCTGGTAGTCCGCCGCGCTCAGCCCATGCCGCGCCTGCGTGTCTGTGGCGCTCGCAGGCAACGCCACGAACAAGATCGAAAGCAGCACCACGACCGCAGCCCACACGCCTCTTCGGGTCGACATGGTCCGTACACTAGCCCAGTCGAAAGCCGATGAGAGTCACCCGTTCGGAGTACGACGCCCTGGGGGATCGCCACACCCTGCATCGTCCAGGAGACAGCGGTGCAGACGTCATGCGAGCGAAGAGATCCACGGGCAAGTCATGCTCGGCCCGGCGGTTTTGTCGGGCGGAAGCACACACGCGCTGACGCAGAGTGCAACGAAATCACGGCCAATATGGGCATTCGTGTGTCACCGGGGTCATGCGGCGCCATCTGGCACCATCGCTGCAAAGTAGGGGTAAGCCCGCGGCATTGCACGCGGGTTCCTTCAACGCATCTGCAAGGAGTCTCTCCCATGAATTCGATCCGCCCTCGCTCGCTTTCGCTCGGAATCACCGCCATCGTCACCGGCCTGCTCGTCGTCGCATGCAGTGGAGGGCCTGTCGATGGCCCCGTGGACCAGACGTCCGAGAACCTCGATGTTGCGGCAGTGCCCGCGCCCGCGCCGACCACCACCGCGCCCGACAAGAGCGACTGCCCCAATCTCCTGAACCAGATGATGTGGGGCAACGGAACGATGGCGCCGCTGCGCTGCTGTCCGCACGTTGGCAATCCGAGCTGGACGCAGCTGGACTACATCAAGGTGCTGAAGCTGGATCGCGATGCGCTTGCGGATGCGCAGGCCGCGTGCGATGCGGCCACTGCGGGCAGCTACATCACGGGCATCGCGAGCACGTGCGTGATCAAGTGGAACGCCCCCGGTGCGGTGCTGGGCATCGGCTCGACGTGCTTCGCGCTGCAGTCCTCCGAGTACTGCGCTCTGGCCGCACGGATCAGGACCACGATCGATTGGACGAAGGCCTGTCTGCAGCTCGAAGCCGGCGGCCCGTGAGCGCCTGAACCCTGGCGAAATCGCGAGTTACCCGATAGCCACTTTGGGCTAGAGGAATTATCGGCGTGACCTGCAAGAATGTTTCGCCGAGGTGCCGCCGACGCAGAAGGGCTATGCTTCGAGCATGATTCGCCCTTGTCTTGCTTCGCGTTCTTATCGTGTTCGTCGGGTCGCTGCTGGCGTCGTGGTGCTCCTCTCCTCCATGGCGTTCACCGTCGCTTGTAGCAGCGGAAGCAGTACCAGCGACGCCGTCGAGGGTGGGGACGGTGACGGCGGCGGCGGGGATTCTTCATCGTCATCCTCAGGGCCCGCGGCCTGCGCGCCTCTCGCCACGGCACCCATTACACTCCCCACGATCGTCGGAATCGGAAAGGACAAGAGCGGTGTCCTGTACGTAGCCGCCGGGCTCGATACGAGCGCGCCGATCCCTCGCGTGTTCGTGCTGGAGTCAGGCCAGCTACACGAGCAGCGGATCCTGGGCAGCGGTGGAAGCGGAGCAAACTCGGACTTCAACATGTTGTTCGTGGCGCCTGGCAGCTCGTCTGCGGGACGCACTCTGCTGCTCCATGCCGTGAACGGCAAGGCGACCGCCATGGCGCTGGGCTCACCGAACACGAAGGGCTTCATTGGCGACCCCACTGAGGCGAACGATGAGACACTCACACTCCAGGACGACAGCGTCCTCGGCAACATCACCACGCTCGGCCTTCCCCTCTCGCCCGAGCAGATCGCGAGTACGGACGATGGCAACCTGCTCGTCGTGATGCGCAGCGAAGGGACCCCGCCGCTCCGGGTATTCTATGGCACGAACGGCGGCACCCTCTTCGAGCGCACCGTCGTGGAGATCGGCGCAGAGGCGCAGGACGAAGGCATTCTCTTCAAGGTCGATGGCGAAACGTACAGCGTGAACTTCCACTACAAGCCTCTCGCGAAGGGCAACGAAGGCGGGACTACGCAGAACGAAACCGGTGAGATCGGGAATGCGAACGGGACGCGGACGCTCACGATCTTGCCGCTGACGACCTCGCTCGCGAGCGACACATTCGAGTGCCTCTCGGGTTCGTGAGGGCGTCCGTTCGAGACGCAGGAGCCCCGCGGTCGGATGCACGCTGACCGTGCGCTGACCGTGGTCGGCCCGCGTCGCGCTGGCGAGCGGAAATTGCGGGACGGGCGGGGTGGCACGCTTGCTGCTACTCTTTGATTGTATGGCTGACGAACACCTCGCCGTTCTCCAGGGCATCTGGGGAGAGATGAAGACCATGAACGGGCGCATCAACACGCTCGTCGAAGGGCAGACCGAGACGAACGCGCGCCTTGACCAGACGAACGCGCGCCTCGACCAGACGAACGTTTGCGTCGAGCAGATGAGCGCGCGCCTCGAGCACGTGGCGCGTCGTCAGGTGGAATCGGAGACGCGGATTGCCACCGAGCTGATCGCCGTCGTCAGTGCAGTACGGGAAGTGCGCGATGTCGTCCGCGAGGACCGCTTCGAGCGTCAGCGGCTCGATCGGCTAGAGCATCGCGTGGACGCGCTCGAGAAGCGCAGCGCCTGAGCGGCGCGACCGTTCTACCCGCTGGCCTTTGTCGCGACTGGATCGTGGACGGACCATTCGAGTGCCCCACCTCCGGGCCATCCTGAGCGGAATTTTGCAGTAATACGGGAGCTCCACGCGGGCGTATCAATTGCAGAGCAGTGGCCCAGAGGTCATTCCAATGCTGCGACGGTTCGGGACGTTGGTGGTTGCGTCGCTCTTCACGGCGGCCTGCTCCGGAGGCAGCGCGAGCGACGACCCAACGAACAGCGGCGGCGCGGACACCAACACCAGCGGCGTCACCGGCAGCGGGGACGGCACCGGCCCAGGCTCGGGGCAGAGCTCCAGCGGCTCGCCCGACGGCGGCGTCGGAGCGCCCGCAATGACCTCGACGGACGGCGTGCGCGACGGCGCGGAGACGGACGTCGACTGCGGCGGCGGCGCGGCACCCACATGCGCGGACGGCAAGAAGTGCAAAGCGGGGAGTGACTGCACGGACGGCGTTTGCAACCCGAAGACCAGCACCTGCGACGCGCCATCGTCGACCGACGGCATCAAGAACGGCAACGAGAGCGACGTCGACTGCGGCTCGAGCGGAATGGGCGCCCACACCAACGCTCCCGCTTGCGCCGCCACGAAGGCCTGCGGCGTGGCCGCGGACTGCTCCTCGCTCGGCTGTGACTACCAGAAGAAATGCGCGGTCGGCCGCAGCTGCACGCAGCTCCACGGCGGGCAGACCTGCGGCACCGGCGACTTCAAGGACCCCACGCACAAGCACGAGAGCTGCTGCGAGGCCGTGGCGGTCCCCACGCTGACGGCGAAGATCGACAAGTACCAGATCACGTCGGGCCGCATGCGCGCGTTCATCGCGAACGTCGACGGCAAGGTTCAGCAGTGGGTGCAGGCGAACCGCGCCACGCTGTCGACGCGCGCGCAGTCCTCGCTCCCGGCGTCGCTCGATCAGTACCTGCCGGTCGACTACAACGGCACCTACGGCGTTGCGCAGAACCTTGGCGCCACAATCTTCCTGCCGAACCAGCCGAGCAGCACGCAGGGCTGCTTCATCGGCCCGGACGACGCGAACTACCACGCGGGCTCGCACACATACATGCTCGACGCCCAGGGCCGCGCCCTCACGGGAGAGGTCGCGTCGCTCTTGCCGCAGGACCGTCTCGACGAGAAGAGCCTCAACTGCGTGCCCTACCCGATCCTCGCGGCGTTCTGCGCGTGGGACGGCGGCTTTCTCGCCTCGCGCGAGGATCTGGACGTGGCGTGGGGCGGCACCACGTACCCTTGGGGCAGCTCGCCCATCCCCTCTGGCTTCTCGGCCGCCGGCGGCTCGACCCAGACTCCGGCGAATGGCAACCTCTTGTATGCCAACTGGCAGTGGAACTATTTCCGCATCAGCGGAGACTACGAGACCTACAACCGCGGAGACTACACCGCGTTCGTCGCGCCACCGGGCCGATACCCGATGGGCGTGGGCAAGGTCGCCCCGATCATGGACCTTGCTGGCAACCTGATGGAGATCACCACGACGGGTCTCGGCAACGGGTCCGGCTCCGTGAAGTGGTCCAAGAACGGCTCGTTCGAGGGTCACGCTGTGGGGACGGCCGGCTTCCAGTTTCCGCCCATGACCAAGTACGGAAAAGCGGGAGGTCGCTGCGAGCGTTGATAGCTCGGTGGGTTAGCTAACCTGCCGGTTTCAGCAACGCCTTCAAGTCGGGAGGCGTGTATCGCCCGTCGAGGGCGGCGGCCATTTCCGGAGAGTCGTCGGCGTCGGCTGCTGCGGCGGCGATCTGCTTCGCATCGTTCTCGCGACCCGCTGCACGCAGCGCACGAACGAGCGTGTACGCCGTCTCGCGAAGCTTCTCGTCCACAGCCGCAAGCGTGAACGCGAACGAATCGACGGCGGGGCCTGGCGGAGCGACCGCCGTGATCGCCGCGATCTCCACGCGGACGCCCGCTCGCAACGTGATCTGATCACGGAACTTCAGCAGCGGACGAGGATGGAGCTTGCCGACGTCCGCCCAGCGATCGGCCGCGACGAGGAGAGGCTCCACCTGCTTGACGACCGCTGGCGCGAGCCACGCCGCGGCAAGCGCCCGATCGCCGTGCTCGTCGAACCAGGCGAGCGTCTTCGCCTCCTCGCCGAGCGCCTTGTTCAGCGACCACCAGTCGGTGAACGCGACAACGTCCTCCACGTCGAGGGTGGGGGGAGACGCTGCGCGGAGCGCGCTGAATGCCTCTCGCGCTGGCGGGTGCGCGGTCACCAGCTTCTTCACGGTCTCGACGAAGGGCCCATGCTTGATCGAGGCCATCTTCGGCTCGTGCTCGAGCATGTGCTTCCACAACCAGACGTGCTCGGTCGTTGCCTCTTCCAGCGCCCCGCTGTTCAGAAGAGCCCCTGCGAGCTGCAGCCGGCGAAACGCGTCCTTGGGATTCGCGACCACCTCGCGCCGCCGACGCTCGGCAAAGGTTTCACCGAGCGCGATGCCGTCGAGCCAGGCGAGCAGCTCCGGCGCACCGAGCGATCCGACGACGCGACCGATCTCGCCGCCTCGGTCGAAGGCCACAAGGGCCGGCGTCGACTTCACAGTCAGCATCTTCACGGTCCAGTCGTCGGCATCGAAGTCGAGCTGGATCGCGAGCGCCGCTTCCCCGATCCGCGCGACGACCTTCGGGTCGGTCCACGTTACCTGGTCCATCACCTCGCACGCGGGGCTCCCGCTGGCAGTGACGGCGACGAGCAACACGCGCCCTTCCTGCCGCGCGCGGGCGAGCGCGGCTTCGTAGTCGAGAGCGAGGAAGACGGACGGCTTCATACCTTGCAGAATAGACGTCATGCGCCTTTCACGGGAACCGATCGCAGGTGATGCGCGTAGGGACTACATGAGGGGCAAGGACGCGCCGGGTTTCGTGGGGCAGTTCGAGCTCGAAGAGCTGGACGAGCCCGTCACGCTGCGATCGCTCGAGCACACGACGATCATTCCACCGTCGCACGTGACCGTCCCGGTGGAGGCGCTCGTGGGCCTATATGACGTGCCCACGATCACGACCATGCCCGGGGTCGAGGACGATTCGCTGAGGCAGCTCGTCCTGTCTCACATCGATGGCGAGACGACCGTCGCGCAGATCGCAGAGGCCGCGGACGTTGGTGATGAGGTCGTGCGAGCGGTCGTGGCACAGCTCCATGATCAGGGCATGCTCTCGATCCGGCGCGCGCCTACTGACTCCGACGTGCGCATGATCCGCCGTCCGAGCGGCGACGAGACGATGGTCATGGAGATGCAGCTGCACCTGCGCGGATCGCGCGCATGACCCAGAGTCCCTCTCAGAACGACTTCAGATCCGGGAAGAGGCGCTTGGAGATCACGATTCGCTGGATCTGTCCCGTGCCCTCGAAGATGTCGTAGACCTTGATGTCGCGGAACCACTTCTCCAGCAGCTGGTGGTCCTTCTGTAGCGTGCCTTCCACACCGCAGATCTCGATCGCCTCGATGCACGCGCGAATAGAGGCCTGTCCTGCGAGCGCCTTCGACATGCTCGCTTCCTTTGCATTCGGCTGCTCGTTGTCCGCGAGCCAGGCGGCGTGCCATGTGGCCATGCGTGCCGCCTCGAGCTTCTGCCCGATGCGCGCCAGTCGCTCTGCGATCACGGAGTAGCGCGGCGTGTGGCGCGCGAGCGCGTAGTTCGATATCGCGAAGTCGCGCGCGTACTCGTAGGCTGCGCGTCCAATGCCAATGGCCATGGAGGCGACGATCGGCCGCGTGTTGTCGAAGGTCTTCATGGCGGTCATGAAGCCTTCCTTGCTGGCGTAGCTATCCTCGCCGCCCAGCAGGTTCTCGTTGGGGACGCGCACGTCCTCCAGCACCAGCTCCGCGGTCTCGCTTGCGCGCAGGCCCATCTTCTCTTCTATCTTGCCGACGGAGAAGCCGGCCGTGCCTTTCTCCACGACGAACGCGCGGTGTCCTGCGCGCCCGAGCGCGGGGTCCACCGTCGCGAACACCACGTTCCACGACGCGCGCCCGCCGTTGGTGATGAAGCACTTGCGACCATTGAGGACCCAGTGAGAGCCGTCGCGCCTGCAGCTGGTGCGGATGCCCGCGACGTCGCTTCCCGCGCTGGGCTCCGTGAGCGCATACGCGCCCCATTTCAGCCCTTGCGACATGTCACGGAAGATCGAAAAAAAGCGCTCCTTCTGCTCCGGTGTGCCGGTGCCGCGAACCGGCGGTCCGCCGAGTCCGGGGCCGGGCAGGCACAAGAGCAACGCGGCATCGCCCCATGACAGCTCCTCTGCGGAGAGCACGGTGCTCACCATCGCGGTGGACGCCTTTTTTGCGCCCTCCGCGGGCTTCTCGCCCTCCGACGTGGCCGCGCCAAGGCCTTGCACGCCCCATGCGCCGGCCGGGCCGCCCATGGACGCGGCCATCATGACGAAGCGCGAAAGGAACTCGTCCGGGATGCCGTGCGCGCGGTCCCACGCAAGGGACTGCGGCCGGATCACGTTCCTGGCGAAGCCGTGGATCATGTCGCGGAGATCGCGCTGACGACTGGAAATGCTGAAGTCGATCATCTTCTCTGTTCCCTTCAGATGAGCGCGGACTGAGATTCGGCGTTGGGGAGGACCAGACCAAGATCGATCGGGCGTCCGAGCTCGATGGCGGCCGCGAGCTGATCGGCGCAGCCTGCGGGCATTGCGCAGAGCTGCAGTTGCTTCGCGTCGCGCATCATCTTCTCCACGGGGTAGTCGCGCATGAAGCCAGCGCCTCCGTGCAACTGCACGGCGTCGTCACCACAGCGCATCGCCGCTTCGAGCGCGTGGCTCACGGCGAATGCGGACGTTCGGAGCGCATCGTTCTCTGGGACCTTCGCGTCCCACATCCATGCGGCCCGCAGGACCATGGCCGCAGATGCAGCCGCATCCATCGATCGATCCGCGACGTTGAACGCGACCGCCTGGAAATGCGCGACCGGCTTTCCGAACGCCTTCCGCATCTCCACGTACTCGCGCGTGACGTCCACGGCCGTACGCGACAGGCCCACCGCGCGCGCAGCGTTGATGAGCGCGTTCTTCACGAAGAAGCGCACCGTGGCGGCGTTGAAGTCGCCGTTGCCCGAAAGGCGCGCGGCCTCGGTCACGGTCACGTCGGTGAGCGTGATGCCGGAGATGCTTGCGACATCCAGCCCGAGCGACACCTCTCTTGCGCCGATCGCCACGCCCTTTGCATTCTTCGGAACGATGAACGCGGCAAGCCCGTTCCACCCCGCCGCCTCATCGATCTGCGCGAAGACGATGAACGCGCTCGCGCGGTCCGCATTGAGCACGTAGCTCTTCACGCCGTTGATGCGGTAGCCGTCGCCGTCGCGCGTGGCGGTCGTGCACAGACCGGGGCGATCCGCATGTGCCCTGCTTTCTCCCCATGCCACAGCGCCAAAGCCGCCTTCGAGCGCAGCGATCGCCCGCGCCGCTTGCTCCTCCGTGCCCAGCTCCACAGCCGCCAGACCGAACGCGCCGGGCCCGCGCAGTCCGAAGGCCGCCGCCGCATCGCCCATGGCAAGCTCCTGCTCGAGCAACACGGCGGTCGCAAGCCCAAGGCCCGCGCCACCGCACGACTCGGGGATCGCGATCATGGAGAGCCCCATGTCCGCCGCGATCTTCTGCAGATCGTCCGGGATGGCGCGCGCCTGCTCCGTCTCGCGCATGCGCGCGCGAAGCGTCTTCGCGAATCCGCGAGCGGCATCCTGCATCATGCGTTGGTCTTCGGATGGTTCGAACGAGATCATGTCAGCCTCCGGATACTTCGGAGGCATATGTTTCGCGTACGAAACAATCGCCGTCAAGCCCCGCGATGACCTATTTTTCTCCTGCCCGCGTCGAAGCACCTGCCAAAGATGAATTGCATCCCTGGAGGTGTCGTACCCAGGTCATGCATTCTCGTCGACTCGTCGTGCTCTCCGCGCTCGTGCTCCTTGCATCGTGCTCGCTCCAGATCCCCACCGGCAAGGGCGGCGCTGGTACCAACGGCTCCGCGTCGAGCGCTGGCACCCAGGGTGACAACGGCGCCGCATCAGGCTCGAACGGCGGACCGAACGGCGGGGCGAACGGGTCCGCGCCCTCCACGGCGACGTTTCCACTCGTGACACCGCCCGTCAAAGCAGCCGCGCCGCGGGGCTTCGGCGGCGCGACGGGAGGGAGTCACGCGACGCCGTTCCATCCGGGTCGCTTTCTCACGCTCGACACGAACGACATCCGGAGCCGCTTCTTCTCCATGGGGCCCACGAACGTCTACGGTCTGCTCGGCTCGATCGACGATCGGATCCAGGGCTACAACATGCGCACGCAGAACGGCGGCCCCGCGTGCATGCAGGCGGAGCCGGTCGCGTACACGATTCATCCGTTCGGCACCGACGTTTCGTTCTACGCGCAGTGCGTCGACAAGATCGGCTCGAGCAACCCGGCGGATCCGGGCTTCATCCAGTTCGGCACGAAGGATGGCGTCGTCTACTACTACTCCGCGGTCGGAGCAGGATGGACGGCAGCGATCCTCACGCCCAACGCGCCCGCGCCGACCGATGCGGGCCCTCCGGCCACGACCTATCGTGTCCACGCGTGGTCGGGTGTCGGCTACCTCAACGCCGACGGGTGTGGGAACAAAGGTGCGTTCGACGATTGCTCCTACGGCGTGATCGAGCTCGTGGCCGACGCAAGCACTGCGACGTTCGAGATGGCCGTCGCGGGCATCGGCTTCGGCTATTGCGGCGCGCAGCTCAAGTCGAACGGAACGCTCGTGTACGGCGTTGGCTCGACCGACATGGGGCAGACGTGCAATGCGCAGGGCACGTTCTGTGTCCAGGCGAGCGACGTCATGACGTCCGCGACTTGCGATGGCGACGACGTGCAGATGCTCACCCTCACACCGCTCGGTCGCCGTGAGTCAATCGGCTCTGGCCTTGCGCATCTCGCGAGTGGCATCGACGGCGGTGTGGCGTGGGGTGCAAGCCAGTATCCTGGCTCTGACGCGAACCAGGTAGTGCTGGACGGCACCGGAGCCGATTCCCTGCGATTCGGTCCAACGTCACCCACGGCGGGCGTCGGCTCCTTCCACTGAACCAGCCGACTACTGCTTCGTATACGTGATGACGATGCCGTCGCCCGGTGTCGCGGCGGCAAAGCCCAGTCCAGTCACCAGCGTCGTGGCCGTTGCGCTGTAAGACATGGAGGTGGACTGCGAGGTCGGGCACGATTGGGTTTGCACGAACGTCGTCCCCGACACGTGGTAGCTGCCCGTCGACGCCTTCGTCTTGCCATCCGAGCTGTTCATGCTGACACCTGAATAGGTGGTTGTATTCAGATGGAGCGTGGTCGTGAACGAGACTCCAACCACGGTGCTCGCCGCGCTGCCAAATCCCTCGACCTTCGTCGCCACGTACACACCGGTCGCGATCGGGGTACCAGCGAAGGTCGGCAGCGTCGTGCCCGCTACTCCCACGACCGCCGTGGCCACTTGAGCCTTGGACGTGAGCCCGCAGTCGAGCCGCGTGGGCAGCCCGCCGCACATGAACACGGCGTTGCTGCGCTCCGAGCTGCACGTCGACAAGTGGGTCGTTAGCTGGGACGAGCACGCTGCCTTGCCGGCCTTCACCTTGGTCAGGGTGGAGCAAGCGCCCGCATACGCCTTCTTCCTGCAGCTCTGATAGCTGCTGGCGGTCGCGCAGCCCGTGCACGTGTCTTCGGCGCACAGCTCCTGGATGCCGTACGCATCCGAGCACGACTGGCTTTCACCGGCCGCGCGGAGGCAATCCCAGTTGTTGAGGAAGGAGTAGTTGGGAAACTTCGACTCGACGGTGACTGCCCATGACGAGGCGCTCTGCGAGCTGGGCCCGATACATTCGCTGCAGCCGGGGCTGTTCAGACCGGAGGTCGGATCCGCGATGACCGCGTCGACATCTGCGTCGCTGCACTGGCTCGAACGCGTCTTCGGCGGCGGCGGGGTGCGCGCCGTTGCATCGGTCACGGTGGCCGGGCATGTCGCGCCCGCCTTCCCCGCGTCGGAGCCGTCATCCGGCGCGGACGGCGCAACGTGTTCGGTGGACGTGCTACCTGGGGTCGTCGTGTCCGAAGGTGCTGCCGAGCACGCAGCTGACGCGATGGGTATGGCGAACGCGGCCGTGAGGAGCGCTCCGGAGCGAGCAAGAGCGCGAAGCGCGGAAGCTGTCACCATGGCGGGTGGTATACGCCATGTATCCCATTGGGCAAGGAGAAATCCTTCAGCATTGACCTGGGTGCCGGTCACCGCGATGCTGGCCTCTGGAGGTCCGCCCATGGAACGAGGAATCAACAACGCGCATCTGGCACGCAAGGATGTGCTCTGCCCCAGGGACAAGTCGGCGCTGCACAAGCACGAGGCGGGTGAAGCCCAGCTCGATGTCTGCGGGAAGTGCGAAGGCCAGTTCTTCGACTCCGGGGAGATGTTCTCGGCGTTCGGCATCAAGGCGGACCCTTCGTACTGGGATCGCGCGGAGACGGGCGGCACGGTGAAGAACAGCGACATCCACTGCCCGCTGTGCAGCACCGTCATGCTCCTGCAGGCCATCAAGTACGAGGACAAGAGCGTCGACATCGATCGCTGCGGTAGTTGCGGCGGCATCTGGCTGGACAAGGGAGAGGTCGACACCATCATGGCGATCAGCGACCAGATGCAGCCGCTGGTCGACGCCGAGATCGCGAAGGCGAAGGCTGAGCTCGACAAGATGGGCATGCCAGACTTCACCGCGCCGGGTCTGATGGGCCGCTTCTTCAGCCTCTTCAAGAAGAAGCCGAAGCTCTGAAACGAAGAGTCACGGCGCGACGAAATGAAGACAACTGCCCCATGGGCTGCGCTCTGCATGACATTGCTGGTCGCCTGCGGCGGAGGAGGGCCCCCGCTGGCGCCGGTGGCGAAGGACTTCGAGCCGGCGCCCGTCACGCCGACTATCGCCGCTGACGCCATCCCCGAAGAAGCCGAGGTGTTCGTCTCGACGAGTGACGACGCGGTCATTCGTTGGGTCGAGGAACACGCCGGCGCGGCGCTTGCTCGTGGCTCGCGTGAGGCTCTGGCGCATCACCCCGGGGAGCCAGGTCGCTACTGGCTCTCGCGCGTTGGCAGGGGGGGCGACACCAAGGTGGTGTTCGTGCTGAGGCGCGTGTCGGATACGCGCGCGGTGATCTTCGCGACGTCCGATGATCTGCTGGTTCCGTCGGTGTCATGGGTCGGGCTTGCGTTGAACGTGCGTAGCGCGAACGGCGACGAGCTGAAGGCGTGGCAACGCGAGATGGCACGGCGAATCGCAACAAAACGTCGGGCGACGGGCATCGTTGTCTTCCCGAACGGCAACGCGCAAGCCGTCATCCTGGACGAGCAACCTGACGAGCGCGCGGCGGGCGACATCCAGCTCGTGGCAAGGCGTCGCTTCATGAAGGCGGGCACCTTCGACCCAAACGTGTGGGGGCCGCGGATCGCCGTCGACAACGAGGCTCGCGTCGTCACGTCGAAGGCCGGCACACACGACGGAATCTCCGTGAGCGACATGATGAAGCGCGCACCCGCACCCGCCGCGCCGCCGTGACTCGCGCGCGCGGGCATGCACCTTTGTATCTCACTCTCGTTGGTGACGGCGTCGAACTCGCACGACACGCCGTAGCGGCCGCTGGTGTTGTATGCGCCTTCGCGCGATGCTGCGTCTCATGTCAACGCAGAGACTCGTTGCCGCAGTGATGGCCGCTGGCGTGAGCGGCGCCCTCACGGATGCGGGTTTCGTCCGGAAGGCTCTCGTGTTTCGGAGGCCTGCGGCGGAGGGCGCCACGAACGTGGTGGAGGTGTTGGTCGCGCGCGCTCGCACCGCTGGTGAGGCCGAGATCGTGCTGAACCTGGGCACCTACCTTCCCGCAGTGGAGGCGGTTCTCCACGCGCGGAAGATCAAGGCGCCGGGTGAGTCCGAGGGTACGGTCCGCACCCGCGTCGGCCCACCTGGCAAGAAGCGCGATCCGTGGTGGCGCGTGGTGCCTGGCAAGGAGGCGAACGTGGCGTCGCGCGTCGTCGCCGCGATCGAGGACGGCGTGCTTCCGTGGTTCGCAGTGACGAGCGATCTGGGCGCACTCAACACCGCAGTCGAGCGGGAGCTGACGGAGGCGTTCTGGATGCAAAACAGACTCGCGCCCGCCGCGATCGCGCTCTGCCTGGGCAAGAAGACGCTCGCGAAGAAGCGCGTGCGTGCGGTGGAGACATCGATCCGCGCGACGCTCGCCGAGCGTGCAGCAGAGTTCGGCAAGCGCGATCCTTTTGGCAGCGACGTGCTGAAGCTCGTGGTCCGCCTGCGCAATGAGCACGCGCTTGGCGAGCGACCGAAGTGACGTGGTATGCTGAAGAGCAAGGAGCTCGAGGCAGTGAGCGATCCCTACCGTAGTCCCGACGAACGCGCTTCCGCCGAGGCCGCCGCAAATCCGGCGAAGCCGTGGGAGCTCCGCACCTGGACGTCCGACCGTTTGTGCCCGGTCTGCAGTGTTGCGCTCTTTGCCGCGGAGAAGGACGGATATCGCATCGACGCGTGCGGCTCCTGCGGCGGCTCGTGGATGTCGCACGCGCACGCCAGAATGATGATCGACGGCGGCGCGAAGGCGCCAATCGAGCTCGCGCGGATGACCGAGTCGATCTTGCCGCGCGCCGCAACGACCAGCGAGCGACGGTGTCCGGACTGCCAGCAGCCGCTCGAACGGGAGGTGATCGCGGAGGTCTCTATCGACGTGTGCGACGCCCACGGCACGTGGTTCGATCCGCGCGAACTCGAACAGGTCGCCACAGCCCTCATCCGTGACTACGGCCCAGCCGCGCGACAGGCCGCGGCGAATGCCGAGGAGGCAGAGCAGCGCAGGAAAGAGGAGGGCACGATCGACGCTGGTCGCATCGCCATGGGAGTCGCCAGCCTGTCACTCGGCTTGATCGGAGCCGCGCTGGGCTCGCCGACCGAGCAGACAGACATCCTCGGCAATGTGATCCGCAGGCGCTGACGCGCGGCTCAGCTCTGCTTCGGAGCCGCCGCCAGCCATGGGTGTCAGTCCTGATGATCCGACGCGGGCTTCGCGTGGCGTGAGCCGACGAACTCGACCAGCTTGCCGAGCTCATCTGCATTGAGCGTGCTCGCGAACGCTGGCATGTTCGTGCCGCCGTTGGAGATGCGGATCGTGATCTGCTCCTTCGTGAGAAGGTCGCCGATGTGAGACAGATTGGGGCCGCGGCGCCCGCCGTGTCCGTCGATGAGATGACATGCGAGGCAACCCTTGTCGTGGAAGAGGATCGCCCCCTCTGCGACGGGCCCGCTCGTGGTCCCGACGATGTCAGCAGTGAGGCGCGGCTCTTCGAAGTTGGGTGCCCATGACGATCGCGCACCGACGATCCAGAGCGAGCCGATCATCACAACCGTCATGACGACGATGACGACCGCCCACGGACGGCGCCGCACGCTGCGCTCTCCCTTGTTCGACAGGAGTGGCAGCAGCAAGATTCCGCCGATGACCGGCGGCGCAAGCAGGATGAGGGCGGTCTCGAGCGACGCCGGGCAGAGCGAGAGCACCGCGAAATACCAGAGCAGGTACCAGTCGGGGCGCGGCGCTGCGTTCGTGAGGCTCGGATCCGGGGGCAGGCCAATTTCCGGCGGCCCGATGAAGACCGCGAGCAGGACGATCCCGAAGAGCATGGCCACGCCGAAGACGGCATCGCGCCACGCAGCGTCCGGCCAGAACGGCACGCCGTCCTTCTTCAGGTGTGCCTTGTACTTCTTCCGGTACGTCTTCGGATCGACCGGATCGCCCGGCGTGGGCGGCTCCGAGATGCCATGCCTCATGACGAGCATCAGGTGCAGCCCGACGAACGCGAAGATCACCGCGGGGATGAGAAAGACGTGGATCGCGAAGAAGCGACTCAACGTTGCGCCGCCGACCGTGTCACCACCAAGGATGAAACGCGCCATCGGCTCACCGATGACCGGCATGCGGCCCGCTTGCTCCGCGCCGACTACGACGGACCACGTGGCGTTCTGATCCCACCGCAGCAGCTGCCCGGTGAAGCCCATCCCGAGCGTGCACGCGAGGAGCAGCACACCAGAGAGCCAGTTCATCTCGCGCGGGAACTTGAACGAGCCGGACAGGAACACCTGCCCCATGTGGAGGCCCACCATGAGCACCATCGCCGATGCGCCGAAATAGTGCATCCCGCGCATCACGCGGCCGAAGGGCGCCTCGTTGGTGATGAAGAGGAGCGTTTCGTACGCCTGTGAGGAAGAGGCGATGTACGAGAACGCGAGCGTCACGCCGGTCACGACCTGCACCATGAACGCGAGGAGCGTCGCGCTCCCGAACACGTACCACCAGCGCGCGCCGCGCGGCACGGGGTGCTGCATGATCGGCTTCACCATCGCAGTGATGCCCACGCGGTCGTCGACCGTGGCCCAGACGCTCTTGAGTAGACGCTTCACCATGGTCAGCCGATCGGGATGGGGTCAGTGCGGATCTCGACCTGCCCGTCGGTCACACGCACCGGATATTGCGGCAGCGCGTGCGGCGGCGGCCCCGCGGCGACCGAGCCGTCCTGGTAGTAGACGCCACCGTGACAGGGACACATGAAGAGCTTCGCCTCCGCCATCCAGCGAACCGGGCAGCCAAGATGCGCGCAGTTGACCGAGAACGCCTCGAACTCCGTCTCGCTCACGCGCCGAAGCCACGCGGCAGTCTTCGAGGTCACGCCGGCCCATGGGAGCGGCGATGCGTCGATGAAGACGACGTTCACGGTCTCCCCGATCTTGAACTGCTCGAGCTTGCCGACGGCGCGCCACTCGCGCGGAGCCTTGCGGAAGAGCGGAGCAACGATGAAGCCAACGACCGGGACGCCAAGGGCAACGCCGCCCGCAACGCCGAGCGCCACGCTCATTTTTCCAAGCAGCTGACGGCGCGCGATCGTATCCGCAGACGCCGGAGGTGCCTCGACGTGCTCGTTCTCGTGCTCGTCGTCGTGCTCGTGCTCGTGCTCGTTCTCGTCCTCTTGACCGTCCTTCTTGGACGCGTCCTCTTTTGCGTCCTCAGGAGTGCTTTGCTTCATGACGCATCTCTCCAATCCAACCGGTGAGCGAGGTGATGACAACGGCAAGGCCGACGAGGATGAGCACCATCGACGTGATGAAACCCCAGAAGAGCAGCGTCGTTCCGAACGCGAGCCCCATGGGCCAGAACGAAGGCTGTGGAATGAGCGCGGGGCGCGGATCGCCCCAGTCGTCGCGCGCCTCCGGCTTCGCGGACTCGGGCTCTTTCGCCGCCGGCTTCGCGGACTCGGGCTCTTTCGACTCCGGCTCGTTCGCCTCTTTCGCGTCCGGCTCGCTCATGCGGCCTCCTTCGCGGCGAGCTCGTCGGCCGCCTCTTCGCGATGGTAGCGCGCGAACATCGCCAGCATTCCGCCGGCGTACGCGAAGCACCCGGGCACCCACATGAGCAGGCCGCCGATCTCCTGATCCGCTTTCGGCGTGAGCCCCCAGCCGTCACGCAGGAGCGGCATCGCGCCAAGGCCGTCCACCGGGTGCGCGTAGATCGAGCAGACCTCCACGGGCGAGAACGTCACCAGGATCCCGAGCAACGTGCACGCGACGCACGCTGCGAAGAGGTAGAGCATGGCGCCAAACGGCGGGAGCCGACGCGCGGACCGGGGACCCACGATCGGCCAGAAAAAGGCGCATCCCATGACGAGCAGCGAGACGGTCTGCAGGCGCTGCACGCCGATGCTGTTCGATGCGGCGTCGCAGAGCGTGGGAGCGTGCCACAGCCACATGGCAGACACGCCGGCGAGCCACGGCAGCATGAAGCGCCGCGCACCACTAGCGGCCGCAGCGCCGGGTGCGCCAGGAGCGACGTCCGCTTCTTTCGATCCGGTTCGCAGCGCCGACAGCACGAGCGGCGGGATCACCAGTACGAGGAGCAGATGCTGCAGCATGTGCGCGCTGAAGAGATATCCGCGCGCGAGCACGCCGATGGGCGAGACGAACGCGAGCAGGAACACCACCGCCGCGAGCACGAGCCACAGCGCGCGCCGGGTGAGCTTCCACTGCATCCGCGCCGCATACGCGACGACTCCCGCGCCCGCGACCGCGTAGACGAACGCGTCACTCTGCCACGCGGTGAGGAGCAGCTCGCCCGTGGTCATAGGATGTTCCTCACGTAGACGATGCCAAAGACGGCGATCCACACCACGTCCACGAAATGCCAGTAGAGGCCGATCGCCTTGAACGCCGATGAGTGGCGGCGGCCCTTGAGATCCCCCGCGAGCCCGAGCCACAAGATCACGCCGAGGGCGACCAAGCCGAGCGTCACGTGCAGACCGTGGAAGCCCGTGAGCGTGAAGAACGTGGACGTGAAGAGGCTCGTGTTGACGTTGAGGCCGCTCGTGAAGAGCTTCTGGTACTCGCTCGCCTGGCCAAACATGAAGATCGCGCCGAGCAGGATGGTGAAGATGAGCCAGTTGCGGAACCCGCTCTCGTTTCCTGCGGCGAGCGCCTTCTCGGAGCGGTGGAGCGTGAAGCTGGAGGCGAAGAGGCAGATGCTGAACATGCCCGTGGTCTTCACGTCCAGGTGCGCCGCTGCGGCCTTCGTGGAGAGGTTGAAATAGACGAAGGTGAGGATGAGGACGATGAAGAACATCGCCTCGGAGGCGATGAAGGCCCACACACCCACGATCGCCTTGTCGTAGGTCGCGATCTCCACGATCTTGGTCTTGACCTTGTTTTTACCGGGATTCGCGAGATCCCAGAGCGGACGACGCCCGCGCACCGGCGGCACTTTTTCGAAGTTGTGCGGATGCGGCGGCGACGTGGTCGCCCACTCGAGCGTCCACGCGTCCCACGGATTGTCGCCCGCCGGCTTGCCGTTGCGGACGCTCTTCGCAATGTTCACCAGGAAGAGGAGAACGGAGAAGCCCATCACGAACGCGCCGATGGTGGAGACCATGTTGAGCGTCCCCCAGTTCGGCAGATCCGGGTACGTGTACACGCGGCGCGGCATCCCCAGGATGCCAAGGAAGTGCTGAACGAAGAACGTCATGTTGAAGCCAATGACCATGGTCCAGAAGTTCAGCTTGCCAAGGCGCTCGTCCAGCAGCTTGCCGCTCATCTTCGGGAACCAGTAGTAGGTCGCCGCGAGGATGCCGAAGAGCGTGCCGCCGAGCGCGACGTAGTGGAAGTGCGCGACCACGTAGTACGTGTCCGTCATCTGCCAGTCGACCGGCGCCGCTGCGAACGTGATGCCCGAGAGCCCGCCGATCACGAACTCGATGAGGAACGCCACGGCGAAGCACATGGACGTGGTGAAGCGCAATTTGCCTCCCCACATGGTGGCGATCCAGTTGAAGATCTTCACGCCAGTGGGGACAGCGATGAGCATGGTCCCGGCAGAGAACGCGAGGTCTGCGCGATGGCCGAGGCCCGCGGCGAACATGTGGTGCGCCCACACGCCGAACGAGAGGACCGCGATGGCGACCGTGGAACCCGCGACGAACTCGTAGCCGAAGATCGGCTTGCGCGAGAAGACCGGGATGACCTCCGAGATCATGCCGAACGCCGGTAGCGCCAGGATGTAGACCTCTGGATGACCGAAGGTCCAGAAGTAGTGCTGCCACAGGATGACCGAGCCGCCGCCGTGCGCCTGGAAGAAATGCGCGTCCAGCTGGCGGTCGATGAGGAGCATCACGAGCGCGCCGTTCAGCACCGGCAGGGCAAGGACAATGAGGATGGCCGTGATGAACGTCATCCACACGAAGAGCGGGACGCGGCGGATGGTCATGCCCGGCGCGCGAAGCGTGATGACGGTGGCGATGATGTTGATGGCGCCTGCGACGGAGCCGATGCCCAGCACGAGCAACGCGAGCACCCAGTAGTCCGTGCCCGTGTTGGAGCTGAATGGCGTCTCCGCGAGCGGCGCGTAGCTGAACCAACCTGCAGAGGGGGCACCACCTGCGAACAGGCTGAAATGCAGGAGCGCGCCGCCCAGCGGGAAGAGCCAGTAGCTCATCGCGTTGAGGCGCGGGAACGCCATGTCTCGCGCGCCGATCATCAGCGGCACGAAGTAGTTCGCGAAGCCGACGAGCGTGGGCATGACGACGAGGAAGATCATCGTCGTGCCGTGCATGGTGAAGATCTGGTTGAAGGTTTCCGGATCCAGGAAATGCGACTCGGGATGTGCGAGCTGGATACGGATGAGGAGCGCCTCTATGCCGCCGATCGCGAAGAAGACGATCGACGTGAGCAGATAGAGGATGCCGATTCGCTTGTGATCGACGGTGGCGACCCAGCTGAACGGCCCCTTCTCCTCCGCGTGCTCGTGCGCGGCTTCGGAGGCATGCGGTGTGGTGGCGGTCGTCATCGGAGGGTCTCGAAGTAGGCGACGAAATCGGCGATCTGCGGATCGGTGAGCTGCACGTCCGGCATGTGGCAGCCAGGCTTGATGTCCTGCGGGCTCTTCAACCACCGCGCCAGCTCTTCGGGCGAGTTCTTCCTCACGCCCGCGCCGAGCGTCTTTCGATCAGCGAAATGGGTGAGGTCCGGGGCGGCATTCGCGCCTTCGCCGTTGCCCGTGATCGCATGGCACTTCACGCACGTCATCTGCGTGAAGAGGTGCGCGCCCCGCTGCGCATCAGGAGCGCTCGAGGTGGCAGCTGCTGCGAGCGTGCGCTTCTCCCACGCGGCAAACTCTTCCGGTGACTCCGCGACGACCTGGATGCGCATCCACGCGTGCTGCACGCCGCAGTACTCCGCGCACGCGCCTATGTACGTGCCGGGCGCGTCCGCCTGGAGCCAGATGCTGGCGCTTCGGCCCGGGATGGCGTCGATCTTTCGACCGAGCTCGGGAACCCAGAAGTCATGGATGACGTCGGCGGACTCCACGCCAACGACGAGCGCCGTGCCGGTCGGGATGTGAATCTCGTTCGCGGTGACAGCGCCCGATTTGTAGTGGACCTCCCACCACCACTGGTGAGCGATGACAGTGAGGTCCGGCGCGCGATCCGGGACGGGGTCCGAAGCGCTCACGGCCTTCACCGTGAGATAGAAGATGCCGAGCAGAACGAGCACCGGCGCCAGCGTCCACGCGATCTCGAGCCGCTTGTTCCCCTCGTTCTGGGCCGGCGGGTCACCGCCCTTGTCGCGGAAGCGGAGAATGGCGGTGGTGACGAGCGCCACGACGACCCCGAAGATGATGAAGCACACGATGAGTGTGTCGCCGAAGAGATCGGCGATGACACGCGCGCCCGGCGAGCGCGGATCGAGTAGTGTCCCCAAGACCACGGGCGCGACCCTAACACGGCGATCCCGGCCTAATGTAGGGAGAAAGTGAACGCTCTCCAGACGCCATCGGCCGCGACTACTTTGGCGCGCTGAGACCGGCGGCGGCGGCTCGCGTCTCGCGGCGGAACGGCTGCGCGAGCTGGGCAACGTAGCCTTGCGGCCATGATTCGGGCACGCCCAGCGGATATCGCTCTTCGCCCTCCGGCCGGTGATAGGTGCCAAACAGCACGTCCACCCATGGGCCCAGGTTGGAGAAGTTGTGCGCGGTGCGCTCGAGGCGCGCGTGGTGCCAGTGATGCAGCTCCGGCGCGCCGAAGAGAAAGCGCAGAGGGCCGAGCGGCAGGCGCACGTTCGAGTGGATGAACACCGCCCAGATCCCGCGGAAGACGATGATGCCCGCGAGCGCACTCATCGGCACGCCCAGCAGGAACGCCGGCAGGTTCATGCATAGCTGCGTGAGCACGCCGTCGACCGGGTGCTCGCGGTGCGCGGCGACCCAGTCCAGCTCTTCGGCGGTGTGGTGCACTGCATGAAACCGCCAGAGCGGTCCCCACGCATGACACGCACGGTGGAACCAGTAGACGACGAAGTCGCCACCGGCGACCGCCAGGACTACTTGCATGACGAGCGGCAGTGACGTTGGCGCGTGGCGCACGAGCGGCTCCACGCGCGCAAGCACCCAGACCGCGACGCTGGTCCACGCCAGGTACTGACCCGCGAAGAAGCACGCGTCCACAGCCACGTTCCTGCGAAGGACCTTCTGTCCGGGGCGCGCGGGAAAGAGACGCTCCAGCGGAACGAAGACAGCGGCAAGCAACGCGAAGCTCGCGACCGCGGAGAGAAGCACGGAGAAGATCACTCGTGCGGCCTGAAGATGACGCCGGACTTGGAGCCACCAAAGTAGCTCGGCGGAGGGTTCACATTCTGCGAGGGCGGAAGAGACTTGCTGCCAGCCTTCGTCGCAGGCTTGGTCACCGGCTTCACCACCGGCGCGTCTGGGCTGGCGGTCACGACGGCCGTCACGGACGCTGGCGCTGATGCCGGCGCGGGGGCTGACGCCAGCGTGGGGGCGGCTTGCGCGTTTGATGCAGGGTCGGGCTCGCGTGCCACGGGCTCCGGCTTCGAGCAACCGCTCGTGAGGCTTGCGTGCGCGACCAGCCCGAAGAGAACCGTGATCGCAAACCCCAGCGCGAGCACCCGCATGAAGAGACGCCGCATGAATGACCTCCGCGCCGAAGCGATGCGTCTTGGACCCGCGTGCCGCCGAGACCTTGGACGAGCATGGCATCGGCGACGCGGGCTCTGCGCGATCCATCACCGCGCGAGCACAGCCTGGCATGGAGTCGCATTCACGAGACCCTGCATTTTACGGCAATTCGTGGGTGCGCCCTGCCGTCACGTTGGAACGACGCTCGCACCGGGAAGCTGACCCAGTGGTTGCAGGCGGCCTTGGGCAGCGTGGCTATCCAGTCGCTGATGAGCGCGACGCCGGCAGCGTCGACCACGTCGCGTCCGATTTGTGGCATGGCGATGCCTGGCGCCACAGAGGTCATCCGGTACCAGAGGATCGATGCGTCGGGTTCCGTCGGTACAAGATCGAATTGCCGGGCGCCCACCATTCCCCCGGCGGACAGCGGCTCCTTGCAGACTCCATAGTGGAGTGGGTCGGGCTCGCTCGCGAACAGGAATAGCCCGCTCGTGCTCGCGGACCCCGTCGCATTGTGGCAGTGGGCGCAGTTGCCTTCGAGGTATGCGCGCGCGCGGGTGTCGAGCGACTTCGTTTGGTCGTTCCACGCGGCAAGCACGGGTGCCGCGCGTGGATCGGGCGCGCCCGTGAGAATGCCGGCCTTGACCCAGTGCGCTAGCTGATTCTCCGTGCCGGAGGGATACACACGATCGCGATTCAAGTTGCGGGCCCTGGGACCGATCGGGGTGAGCACGCCGTCCGCCTCATGGCACTGCTTGCATTGCGTCTGGGCCGGCTGGAGGTAGGCGTTGTCCTGGACCTGCCCGTTCGGGTCCGTCCAGTGAACGTGAAGCGAGCGTCCGCCCGCGTCGTAGGTGGCCTTGGTACCGGTGACATTCCAGAGATAGGGATAGGCGTGCCAGCCGTCGTCAGCCTTGATGAGCACGCGGGTCTCGAGCCAGTGCATCACCGGCGGGCTCACACGCGCGTCTTCGGGGAAGCCGAAGGACTTCATGAGCACGGTGCCCGTGGGAAAGTCGAACGCGCCCGTGGGGTCATATCTTGCGCTCTTTCCCGGCGGAACGAACACCGCGCGAGATTTGATGGCGTAGTCGGAGAAGAGCGGCGTGTTGAGCTCGTACGGCACCACGGGCTCCGCATAGAGGACCGCTCCACCGACAATCGCGGCGAGGCAGTAGCTGTTTAGCGTTGGATACGGCTCGTGCACATAGGTGCCGTCGCCACCCGGCTTGCACCCAGCGAATACGGACGCGTCCAGGACTGTCCCCGCGTCGAGTCCCGGATCATCCGCACTGGCGGCGGCGCTGGCGTCTCCACCTTTTCCGCTGCAGCCGAGCGGAAACGCGGCGATGGCGGACAGCAGGAGAGCGAGCTTTTGTGCGCGCGAAAACATCGGCTTCAGAAGCTCACCGCAGGCAGGGCAGGTAACGTGCAATCGAACGGCGTCTTGTCGTAGGTGACAATGTCAGTGAGGTTGCTGCCCGTGTCGTTCAGCTTGTCGAAGTGCAGATGGCAAAGTCCGCTGTTCCGTTGTTGCTGAAACACACGAACATCGGATTGCCGGTGGGCGCGCCGGTCGCGGCCATGCTCATGTCGACGATGCCATCCACGAGCTGGTCCGGGACATGGCCATTTGGATAGACGTTCTTGCCGGTCGACAGGATCGCGCCCAGCTGGGTCTTCAGATCGGGCGACGTGCCGTTTCCGGTCATCGTGTTGTCGTGAACGAACACGCGCTTCGAGATCGGCTGATACAGTGGGTCTTGTGCGCTGGTCCAGGAAGAGTCCGCCACATAGTAGCTGTCGACCGAGAACGCGGTCGTCATGTTGTTCGAATAGGTGTTGTGGTCGAACTCGACGTCGCGAGTTCCAAGTACGAATGAGCCGGTTCCGGCAGGTACCTTGGCAACGATGCTGCCTGTCGCGTTGAAGTTTGGTGTGTTGTTGGAGTCGATGATGTTCATGTGCACGTGAACATTGTGACCGTCGTGCTGGTTGCCGGCGCCAGGCACGTCGAACACAAGAAGTCCGGCTGTGTTGTTCTTGACGGTGTTGCCGAAGACGTCTGCGTTGTAGGAGTTCTCGATCTCGATGCCGGCGACGTTGTCGTGCGACGTGTTGTTCTTGACGATGATCCCCTGGGATTGTCCGACGTAGATGCCCGCGTCTGACGAACCGGAGATATCGGAGCTCTCCACGAGCACGTTCTTGCAGAAGACCGGATAGATCGCGTAATCGCCGTGCGTCCTGGGGTCTGCGGCGCTCCACGAGACCTTGACCGCGTGGAAGGTGACGCCGGTGGAGCCCTTCACCTTGATTCCATTCTTCACGGGGTCCCGCACCGCGATGTCGCGGATTGCAAAGCCATCGGACCCGTCGAGCACATCGATGCCGATACCGCTGCTGCCAGAGGCGAGGCCCTTGAAGTCGAGCGTGGTCTGACCAATTCCCGCACCCTTCACCGTCACGTGGGTCGCGGCGAACGTCAGCGTGTTGGTGAATGCGAACGTGCCTGGACCGAACACGAACGTCGATCCGGTCTGCGCGGTGGCGATCGCGTTGGCGACGTCGGACTCCGCTGCCCCCTCCGAGAAGCCGCTGCACGGAGCCGCAATGCCGATGCACAACGGCGACGGTGCCGCGGCGTCTGCACCGGCTTCTGGTGACGTGCCGGCATCTTCATCGACGGCGCTTCCTCCGGAAGAAGAGGACTTGCACGACGGTACCGCGAGCGCGAGGGCCGGGAGCACCGCGAGAACAAGGGGCTTGAGGTTCATGCCACTACAGCAGCAACGTGCGTGCCATTCCTCACCAGGGTCTTTTTTCGCGGCTCGCGTGGCGTTGCACAAGAATCGAGCTGCACAGTGTGCAAGCGCCTGCACACTGTGCAGTCGCCTGCGCTGAGGGCGCCCGCTACAAGCCTACGCGGGGTTCACGGCGGCGGGCAGAACACGCCGATCCGGCCGGCGCCCATCAGGTTCTCGCGCTCGCAGACCTTCACCATCCGCGCCTTCTCCATCTTCGGCTGGCAGAGGGGCGTCTTGTCGCTGGTGAGCCAGCCGCACTCGTCGCCTCCGTTCGGACACTGGTCCGCGATCGTGCACTCTTTCTTTCTGCACGAGGCGCTCACCATGATGAGGATGAGCGCAAAAGCGGCGAGAACGACGGACGCTATGTGGCGGGGCACCCGCCATTGATATCACGCCGCGTTGTATCTCCCAGGTGCTCCTCGATCGCAGCGTGTGGACGCGGTATTCTGCTCTCGACAGTGAAGATCGAGCGCCTCCAGAAACACGGCCTGGCATGATGAACAAGGAGACCTTGCGACGTTTCTACGAGGCGTCGTTCGCGCTCGGGCCGAACAGCGCGGAGATGTCGGCGCTCGACGCGCCCTTCGACGATTACTACGAGTTCCTGCACAAGATCGCGCCGGCCGTCACGCGGCGCAGCGCTGCACAATGGGCCATGCGGCTCGAGTATCGAAAGCTGGCGGAGGGCATGCCGCCCGACTCGCCGCACCCGGAGCCGCTCGCCATGGAGGTGATCAGCATCGAGAAAAAAATCAGCGTCGATCTCGCGAAGACCAAGCTCGCTTCCACTTGCGAGAGGCTGGACATCGATCGGGTGAAGAACGTCCGCGGATGGAAGAGCCTTGGCCGGCTCCGTGCGCTCCGGCACCTTCAGGTCAGCCTCTGCGATAGCAACGATCGCGCGCCGCTGACGCCACCCCTTCGTCTGGAAACGATCGACGTCGAGAGCTCGACGCTGGAATGCCTTCGCACGGTCCTCGCTTCCGTGAACGCGCCGGACGTCGAGCTCGCGAGCGAGAGCGCGGCGCTGGACCTTGCCGTGCTTGCGACGTGCAAGCGGCTGCGCCGGGTCTTCGTCGCGGCGCCCCTTGTTCGGGGAGTCAGCCGGTTGCGAGGACACCCCATCGAGGAGCTCAAGCTCGCTGACGCCCCGCTCTCCGACCAGCTGCGAGACACGATTCACTCGCTCGCCCCCACGCTTCGGCACTTGCGGTTCGACGCGGGGCGTGTGTTCTCGCCCGGCGAGCTCGGCTCGCTCTCGAAATTGAAGGCCTTGCGGCAGCTCGCCGTCCCGGCCTTTCTCGAGCTGAAGAAGGAGTGGGTTGACTTCGCAGCGGCGAACCCTCGCGTCGGGTTCACATTCTTTCCGTTCAATCCGCCGGACGCGAAGCGAGAGGTCATCACCGTCGCGGAGATCCACCATGGCGTCGACATTCTCAGGTGCGTGAAGGGCAAGAAGGTCGCCTTCGAGGTCGCCGACGACCTTGCCTCGCGGCGGAAGGGCTACGGCGGAAGCAACGAGGATCTCGAGGACGAGCTCCGCGCCAGGGCCAAGGCAGCGAAGAAGAAGATCGATTGGCGGAGTGAGCTGGACACGCTCGTCGCGCGGACGACGGATGTGGAGACTGCGCGCTGGGTGGTCGATCAGGCTGCTTCGAAGGTAAAACCGTGAGGGGAGGCCGGTCGCTGGACGTGGACCTTCCGCCTGCTTGCGGCATCGCGGTGGAGCGACTAACCAGAAAGGGTGGCCACTCTCGAGACCGGCGAGATCATCGACAACAAGTATCAGGTGGGCAAGCTCATCGGAGAAGGCGCCATGGGTGCCGTGTACGAGGGCGAGCATCTTCGCATCTCGCGCCGTGTCGCGATCAAGGTGTTGCATGCGGCGGCCGCACGCCAGCCGGAGGTCCGCGCGCGCTTCGAGAAGGAGGCGCACGCAGTGGCCCGGATCAAGTCGGAGCACATCTGCGACGTTCTCGACGTTGGAGATCTCCCGGACGGCGGCGCCTACCTCGTCATGGAGCTCCTCGACGGCGAGGACCTGGATGGTCGCATCAAGGAGCGGGGAAAGCTCTCGTCGGATGACGCGGCCCTCATCGCGTACCAGCTGCTCGATGGGCTCGCCACCATGCACGCGGCCGGCATCGTGCATCGAGATTTGAAGCCTGCGAACCTCTTCCTTGCGCGCACGCCTCATGGCGGTGAGAACGTGAAGATCCTGGATTTTGGCGTCTCCAAGTTCGAGCCGAAGCAGGGTGACGGCAGCGTGACGGCGACCGGCGTCGTCATGGGCACTCCGTTCTACATGTCGCCCGAGCAAGCGCGCGGGGACAAGAGCGTCGACCACCGATCGGATCTCTACTCCGTGGGCGTCATCCTCTACGAGGCGGTGACGGGACGCTTGCCGTTCACGGGCAGTAACTTCCAGGAGATCTTCTTCAAGATCGTGCTGGAGACGGCGCCCGGAGTGGAGGAGGTGGAGCCCAGCGCAGATCCGAAGCTCGCGCAGATCATCCGCAAGGCCATGTCGCGCGAGCCCGCGGAGCGATACCAGAGCGCCGCCGAGCTCCAGGACGCCATCGGTGCGTTTGCCGCGTCGCGCGGGCTCGCCTTGAACCCTGCGCACTCGATCTCGCCGGGCGCGCCGGAGGCTCCTCCTGCCAGTGTCGGGTTGCGCGCCGATGCCCCGACGAGCGCCGAGCCCGTCGCTCCCAAGGGGAGGGGCGTCCTCGTCGGGATCGTCGCCACGCTGGTCGTGGCCTCGGTCGTCATCGCGATCTCCTTGTGGCCGGCGCCACCCGCGGCGCCCGCGGTGGCTGATGAGCCAGCGCCCTCGGCGTCGCAAGCCGTCGCCAGCGCCGTGGCTGTCACGCCACCCGCCGCGTCGAGCGTCGTCATGCACACGGACATCTCCGCACCGGCACTGACGCGTGCAGCAGCTCCGGCTCCGGGCTCTGTGGCCATTCCCGCTGGAGCGGCCGTCGCGTCGGCAGACGCAAGCGTGCGAAGCTCCACGGACGCATCTTCCGCTGCGGATGCGTCGCCCGGCGGTGGGTGGGGGATGATCGCGCCCACGGTTCCAACCACCACCCCGTAAATCAGCGGACAGCGACGGGCGCGGCGCGGTACGCTAGGAGAATGGGGAGCGAGGTGCCCACGTCGCCCGTCATCGCGGCTGGAGCCGTGCTTGCGGGCAAGTACAAGCTCGAGGCCCTGATCGGTCAGGGCGGCATGGGCACCGTCTGGTCTGCGACGCACCTTGGTCTCGGAAAACATGTCGCGGTGAAGCTCATCACCAGCGGTCTTGCGCGCCACGCGGAGATCCGCAAGCGGTTCGACACGGAGGCGAAGGCGGGCGCAAAGCTGCAGTCGCGCCACGTCGTGCAGATCTTCGACAACGGAGAGCTCGAGGACGGCACACCGTTCATCGCCATGGAGCTCCTGCGCGGTCAGTCCCTCCAGGCGCGGCTCGAGCACGGCGGCGCCATGCCCCTCGCAGACGTCGTCCAGATGGTCACGCACGTCGCGCGGGCGCTCGGCCGCGCACACGCGCTCGGCATCATTCATCGCGACATCAAGCCCGACAACATCTTCCTGTCCGAGTCCGACGACGACGACGGCGTCGTCGTGAAGGTCCTTGATTTCGGCATCGCCAAGTTCTCCATGGCCGACGAGGCGCAGTCCACGACGCGCACAGGCGCGATGATCGGCACGCCGCTCTACATGAGCCCCGAGCAGGCACGCGGACTCCGTGGGATTGACGGTCGCTCCGATCTCTACTCTCTCGGCCTTGTGGTCTACACGGCGCTCACGTGCGTTCAGCCGTTCGCTGGCGCATCGTTCGGCGATCTCATCCTGCAGATCTGCACGCGGTCGCTGCCGAGCCTCGTCAAGCTGCAACCGCAGCTGCCCGTCGCCCTGGATGCCTGGTTCTATCGCGCGTGCGCCCGCGAGCCGGCCGATCGCTTCCAGACGGCGCAGCAGATGGCGGAGGCGATCGTGGCACTCGCGGGTGTGGTGCCCGCGGCGCTCTCGTCCACGCCTTCACTGGAGCTCGCGCTCAGCGGCTCGGGCGAGACGCAGTCGCTCGGCACGCAGCCCACGTTCGTCGCCGCTGCACCGCCCAGCATCCGATCGAACCCGTTCGCCCAGAACGCGTCCGCCTCGGGCTCCATGGGCGCGGCTCCGGCCGTCGCGCCGCCGCAACAGAGCTCGCTCGTTGCGCTGGCGCAGAATCAAAGCCTGGGAGGCATCGCGAATACGCCCTTGCAGGCGGACCTGGTTCAGCGCCAGCAGGAGCGCCCAAAGCCTCTCGCGAAGATCATCGTCGCGGGTGCGGCGCTCGTGGTGGTCGCCGGCATCGGCGTCCTTGCGTTCGGGCGCTTCGGCCCTCGGCACGGCGACACCTCCGCCTCCGCCACAGCATCAGCGCCAACCGCGACTCCTCCTGCGCAGTCGGTTGCTTCTTCCGCTGGCACGTCTGGCGCGCCCTCCGCCAGCATCGGGAGCAGCGCGGAGAATGGCACCACCACGCCGTCCGCCTCTGGCGCGTCGTCCTCAGCGCCTTCTCGATCGGCGAGCGCACCCACGCATCGACCCCTGCATCCGGCGCAGTCGGCAAGCTCCGCCCCTCTCGACATCAAGCTGACTCACTGATGCGCCATCTTCACCTCGCCTTGCTCACGATGCTTGCGACGTTTGGCGCGCTCACGCTCTCGGCCCCCGTTTTCGCGGACGACGTGGCCGACGAAGTGGACCTCCAGTTCCAGCTCGGCGCAGAGCGGTACAAGGCACGCGATTTCGTCGGGGCGCTCGAGCACTTCCTCGCGTCGAACCGCCTCGCGCCCAACCGCAACGTCGTCTACAACATCGCGCGCACGTACGAGCAGCTGAAGCGCTACCCGGAGGCGTATCGCTATTACGTACGCGCTCTCGACGGAGAGAAGGACGCGCCCACGCGCGCGCGCGTCGAGGAGGCCATCGCGCGTATCGCTCCAAGGGTCGGGGTGCTCAAGGTCGAGACCGTTCCGCCGGGTGCAAGGCTCTATCTCGATCGCAAGGACCTCGGCGGCAACGCGCCGCAGCGACTTGGCCTGCCGCCAGGGAAATACAGGGTGATCGCGGAGCTCGACGGATACGAGGACGTGAGCTCGGACCTCGTTGACGCGACGGTCGGACGTGAGTCCGTCATCTCGCTCCGGCTCGTCCGCATTCTCGGGACCATCCACGTGACGGGAGACACCGCGGGCGCCGAGGTGCGCCTGGACAGCGAGGGCGGTCCGCCTGGCTGCGTCGTGCCGTGCGATCTTTCGGCCGTGCCGGGTACCCACACGATGTACGTCTCTCGCGCCGGATTCCAGAGCACGCAGATCGTGGTCGCCGTCACCGCAAAGGAGACGGTCCCGGTGCATCCGCCGCAGCTCGTGGCGTTCGCTGCCAGGACAGGCGCCGTGGTCGTCGAGGCCGACGAGCCGAGCGCGCTCATCGAGGTCGACGGCCGCGCGCAAGGCTTCGCGCCCTCCGTCGTCACCACGCCGATCGGGACGCACCGCGTGCGGGTCAGCCTGCGCGGGTACCGTGCGGTCGAGCAGATCGTCGTCGTCGAGACGGACAAACAGGTGAAGATCCAGGCGAGCCTCGAGCCCGCAGAGCAGGTCCAGGCTGCGTCGCGCGCCTCCGAGGCCGTCGAGGACGCGCCTGGCTCCGTCTCCATCTTGTCGAGCGCAGAGCTTCGCGCGATGAGCTATCCCACCGTCGCCGAGGCGCTCCGCGGAACGCGCGGCGTCTACGTCTCCGACGATCGCTCCTATCCCTCGCTTGGCTTTCGCGCGCTCGGCTATCCGGGCAGCTACGGCAACCGGGTGCTCGTCCTCTCCGACGGACAGCCCATGAACGACGACTGGATCGGCTCGTCGTATGTCAGCTACGACCTCAGAACCGACATCGAGGACATCGACCACATCGAGGTCGTGCGCGGCCCAGGCTCTGTTCTCTACGGCACCAACGCATTCTCTGGCGTCATCAATCTCGTCCCGCGCGGACGCGACGCGCCCGACGGTTGGGAGGTTGGCGCCTCCACGCCCGAAGCTGGAATGATGCGCGGGCGCATGCGCGTCACGCGGCACTTCGGGCCGGACTCCGGCGCGTGGGTGTCCTTCTCGGGCGGCAAGAGCGCGGGGCGCGACTTCTTCTTCCCCGAATACGTATCTGACGGCCCGGCATCGGTCGCAGGCAATGCGCGCGGCGTGGACGGGCTCAACGTGGGCACGTGGACCGGACAGGTCTGGTGGAAGGCGCTGACAGCACAGTGGTCGCTGAACTCGCAGCAGAAGCACCTGCCCAGCGGCGAGTTCGTGACGATCCTCGGCGACAAGCGCACCCGGGAGGCTGATACGCGCGGGATGCTGGAGGTGCGATACGAGCCGAAGATCACCGACTCCCTGCAGTCGCTCTCTCGCGTGCACGCCAACTACTACGGGTACCGCGCCACGTTTGCTCACCTCCCGCCGTCCGGCATCGAGGAAGACAAGTACGACGGCGGGTGGGTTGGTGCCGAGCAACGCTTCATCTACTCACCGTGGCCGCGACTCAGGCTCACCGGGGGTGGCGAGGTGCAGGACCACTTCGCCGTGCACCAGACCGTCGCGGACGAGCAGCAAGGAAGCGTCCTCGACGATCGGCGCCCGTTCGTCGTCGGCGCCGGATATCTCCTCGCCGACGTCTCTCCGTCGGACCGCGCGAAGATCTCCGCGGGCGCGCGCTTCGACACGTACTCCACGTTCGGCTCATCGCTCAACCCGCGCCTCGCGCTGATCCTGAAGCCCTACGACCGCGACAACGTGAAGGTGATGGTCGGCAAGGCGTTCCGCGCGCCGAGCATCTACGAGCTCTACTACACGGGATACGGGCAGCCCCCCGCGCCAGACCTCCGTCCGGAGGACGTCTACTCGGCCGAGGTCGAGTACTCGCACCGATTCTCCACCACAACGACCGGGCTCCTCTCCGTCTATGGCAACTACGTTCGAAACCTCATCGTGCTGCGCGACATCGATCCGGTGCAGCAGATCTCGCAATACACGAACACGCAGACGCCGGTCACGAGTGTCGGCACCGAGCTCGAGGCACGCCGCGAATGGAAATCGGGCTGGATGCTCTCCGGAGCCGGGTCGCTCCAGCGCTCGCAATACATGAAGTCCGATGAGGTCTCCGATGTCCTTGCGTACAGGCGCAGCGCCGACCTCCGCGAGGTCCCCAACGTGCCGCCCTGGCTCCTCTCGGTGAAGGGCGCAGTCCCGGTGCTCGGCCGTGCGCTCACCGCCATGACGCGCGTCACGCTCGAAGGCGCGCGCTTTGATCGCAACGACCAGGCGACGAGCCCGGATCCGCAGAACAAGACCGACGCATCGGTCATCTGGGACCTGATCCTCTCCGGCGTCGAGCCAAAGTGGGGTGTGCGGTATGCGGTCGGCTTCTACAACATAGCGGACTGGCGGCAAGTGGCGCCCGTGAGCACCGAGTTCCGTCAGACGACGATGCTACAGCCGGGACGAACCTTCTTTGCGTCCGTGGGCGCGACGTTCGGAGGCCCATGAACGTGAGCCCTTCAAAGGCCGCATTCGCGGCTATTGCCATACTCGCGCCGCTCACAATCACGCTCACGCTTTGCGTCGCGCCCGGTTGCGACGACGCGCCGACGCACATCTACAGCGCGCAGCTCTACGAGCAAGCGAACGACTGCCTGGATGACTACACCGCGCTCGACATCGTCACGGGTGGCACGGGGAGCTCAGGCTGCAATCCCGTGTGTCTGGTCGGTGGCGGCGCAACCTACGTCTCCACGGTGTGCCCGCCCTACGCGACCGCGGTCGCACCGGGCGCCCCTGATGACCCCGCGTGCATTGCGGCGCTCGCTGCCTACCAGACATGCAAGTGGTGCATGAGCACGGGCAACGAGCCGACCTGCACCTACGACGGCGGCGACGCGGGCATGGTGGACGATGCCGGCGACCAGGCGGACAGCGGCGGGAGTGACGCGAGCGACGCGAGCGACGGCGGCGACGGCACGGCAGACGCCATCACCAGCGACGACGCAGGTGACGACGGCGCCATGGCCGATGCAGACGACGCAGCGACCGACGACTGAAAGTAACTGCGTCTACTGCGCTGTAGTGGCGCGTCACGCAAATGGGTCTCCACTTGCGTAGCTCTCCACGAAGGCCTCGAAGCTCGGGCTGATGGGCTGGCGCTTGTTGTCGACGGCAGTGACTCCCTTGTCGGTTGGGGAGAGGTGCAGGACCATCGCAGTTCCGAGGCGCCAGTCGGCGAACATGAGGTCCACCTCTGCTCCGTTTCGCGTCGCGTAGAGCGGCTGGATGAGATCACTTGCTTGCATGAAGATGAGGCCGTGCAGATCGCTCGCCATCGTCCCGTCTGCAAGCATCCAGAGCGCGCGGAACGACCGCGGGAGCACGATCCCGTGCGCGCTCTCGATCGCGTCGAGCATCGCCTCGGTCGCGCCGGTCTCTGCGGCGATTCCCTGGCGTACCCACGCATCGAACACAGACTTCACCATGGGCCTCACGCAGGGCCAGAATACCACCGTGACGCGAGGCGAAGCCTGCGCGCGCTCTCGAATGCGGAGACGGCCTCCGGCGCATGAGCGCGTCGTACATCGCAACCTCTTCGACCGCGAGCGAGCGACGACGCCAGTGACGACGGGCCCAACGGCGATGCAGACGACGAGGGGACCGGCGACTGATCGCCGTTCAAGGCTGTGGGAGATCACCGTCACCTAGCGAGCGTGAGAACTCGGCGGTGAGCTGCCGGAAGATGTCCACCTGGTCCATGTACTTCCGGAGCTGCGCGTCCGCGCCTGGTGCCATGGGGTCCTTCTGCGGTAGACCGTTGGCGTCGAGCTGCAGTTTCACCGTGCCGTCGGCGTTGTACTTGATGAAGCCCATCGCGTCCGTCTCCACGATGTACGTCTGGATGAGGAGCGTGGTTGCCCACTCGAGCATGCGAGCGCCGATGCCCTTCTCGTGATCGACGCCGAAGATGTTCTCCGTCCCCGTCGAGTGCGCGCGGTACGTTTTGCCGCTCTGCGGATCGTAGAGCGTGTAGGTCTCGGTGACTGGCCAGTTGACCTGATCGGCGGCGAGCGTGGTGATCCGTGACTCGTCGACGAAGCTCTGGGACCAGTTCGTCGGGAAGTACATCGTGGACCAGACCATCGCGTAGAGCTGCTCGTTGAAGCCCCAGTTGGGGTCCAGGAGCTTCGCGTTCGCGGGGCGCGTGCCAAGCCCCACGTCCGTGAGCGCGTGCCACGAAGGGTAGGTGATGACCCCATCCGCTGCGTTCGGTCCCGGCGCCTTCGAGGCGGCAACCCACGGCCCGAACTGCGCCGTGTCGCCGGTGAAGAGCGATGCGAACAGGCGACGCGTCTGCGCGGGATAGACCGTGGCGAAGTTCACGTTCTTGTAGCGGCCGTCCACGAAGTCTTCCTTCGAGTTCGAGATGAAGGAGTCGAACGCTTCTGCGAGGTAGAAGGTCGCCCACGTCTTCTCGTAGTAGGCGCCGACTTGCTTCTGGTAGTCGGCCCACCAGTAGCCCTTGCCGTAGTCGAAGTCGTTGTGGACGAAGCGACCTGGGCCGAGCGGTACGTGGAAGTCATAGGGGGAGGCCGCGGGGAGCGGCGACGGGTCGGCCACGTAGAGATCGAGATCCAGCCCGTAGGGTTGCCCGCCTACGCAGCTGTCCGCGTTTGCGTTGCAGTAGTACCCGGGCTCGGGGCGCGTGAGGATGCGCGCGAACATGTCGAACGCGATCGTGCTGCCCATGCTGAGCGCACCCCAGTTGCCGTCGTCGAGGAGCTCCTTGTTGGGGACGCTCGGATCGTCGGCCGAGAGCACCATTCCGAACGCGAACGTCTTCGAGATGAGCTGGATCGTGTCCAGGTAGTGCGCTTGCAGGCGCTCGACCACGGCCTCCGAGTTGAAGCTCACGCGGTTGTGACGGAAGGCGTCCAGGATGTAGCGGTTCTCGTAGGCGGCCTCCAGGAAGCGAATCTGCTCGTAGGCGTCCGCGCCTGCGTCGTAGGTGAAGGCGGGGACGTTGCCGGAGTCGGCGTACTCGTCGCTCATGAACATGTAGCCGCGTCGCACGCGGCCCTTGTCGTCGACCGAGCGTGGCGCGATCCCGAACAGGTAGCTCGCCCAGGTGGGATCGGCGGCAAAATCGCGCATGACGTCGTAGCCCACCACGTCCATCGCGTGCTCGTTGCACTTCTTGCCCAGGACAGCGTCCGGCGCGGACGATGCCGTGCAGTCGCCCAGCAAGCCGAACTCGGCCTGGTATGCGCTGTAGTGGAGGTGGGCCGGTCCGTTCGCGGGGTTGACCGTGGGAAGGTCTTCGATCCCGAAGAGACCGGTTCCCTGCGCGAAGGCGGTGAGCTCGTACGCCTTCTTCTGCCCGTCACCGCTGCCAGTCACGCTGACACCGCCGCCATCCCACACGTCAACGACGCCGCCGTAGCCAAAACGGATCGCCGCGCGATCGTATTTGCCCTGGAGGTCCATGTCGTGGTTCTGGTCGCCCGGGTAGTCCATGACGCTGGTGGTGCTGTACTTGTTGATGTTGCCTGCCGTCTCGTCGACGGAGACAGGGTCCTTCCAGCGTGGACCCACGCAGGTGGCGCCGTTGGTGTTGCCGTCGGCGCACGCGGCGGTGATCTGGCCGTTGCTCGTGCGGAGCTGCCAGTACTGCGGGGCGTAGTTCAGCGAGTCGAACGAGGCTGCGAAGTTGTGACGGAGCCCCATCGAGTGGCCCATCTCGTGCGCGTAGACGCTGCCCGAGTACTCACGTCGCGCCCAGTTGTAGACTGCATCCTTGTGGGTGGAGACGGCCGTAGGATCCTTGGGATCCGGCGTGGGGAAGAGGCGCGCCGCGACCTTCGCAAGGCCCAGCAGGTTGTCCGGCTCGGGTGCGTCCAGCCTGCAGGAGTGCCGCGCGGACTGCGCCATCCGCTTCGAGCGCTCACGCTCGCGACGAAGGACGGGGTTCATCTTGCCGAACGGCGTGCCGCGCCTGATCGCGTCCTTCGTTACCGGCTGGCTCGGGTCGAAGCCCGCGGCCTGCGCCATCTCCGGCGAGACCATCGCCGCTTCGATCGACGTGCTCTTGAGCTGGGTGAGCCGCGAAGCGAGGACACCGTTGCCGGGGCCCAGGCGGTTCGCATCGAGCAACGACTGCAGGCGCTGCTTGCGTCGCTGTGCAGGCGGTGTGTGGGAGACCTTCTGCGCGCCCGAGAGCCCGCCAAGGTACGGGGCGATCACCTGCGGATCGAACGCTGCGGCGCGCGACGCAGTCTCGTTCGCATCCATCGCGACGAAGGCCTCAGCGGCACCGCCGGGACGGTTTGCCGCGACCCACGCGGACACGTTCTGACCTTCGATGTAGTCGGTCGGCGGCAGCTCACCATTGAGCAGGGCCAGGAGATCGACGAGCGTCGCGGCGGCGCGATCGAGCACGGCCGACCACTGGTTGACGCTGCCGGCGATCTTCTCGCCCGTGAGCGGATCCTCGGCGTCGACCATGATTCCCCAGGGGCTCTCGAACTGCGGCGAGGCGACCAGGTTGATGAAGTTGTACCGAATGTCGCCCAGGCGGCGGACGATCGGCACGCCGTCCTTGTCCGCTGCCGCACCGCACGCCGGATCGTCCTTCGTGGGATCAACGGGGTTGTGGCAGAGCACGAAGACGCGCCCGACCGCGGCGGCCGAGTCAGAGCCGACCGGCGGCGAGAAGTCGTCCGCCCAGCGAGCGGGCCAGCCCATCTCGGCGTTGCAGCTTGTGCCCTTCGTCTTGCGGCACTCGGCGAGCCGCCCGGCGAGGATGGCGACGCGCGTGGCCTCGCTCCAACCATCGAGCATCTTCGCCGTGCCTTCGAAGAGGTCCTCCGCGAAGCCCGAGTTCACGTACCAGACGGTGGTCTTCACCTTGCGGTCGCGGAACGGAAGCGTGCATTCTCCACGGAACACGTCGCAGCGCGAGCCGCGGCCGACGCTCTTGCACTCGTCCTCCGTGCCGTCCGCGTCCTCGTCGCGGTGCGGGTCCTTGCCGACCGGCGTGGAGCCCGGTGACGCGCAGGCGACGATGGGGCTGGCGTGCGACTTCTCGAAGACGTTCCACTTCGAGGCGAAGCGGTGCCACTTGTCGTCGATGACGCCGTAGTGCCGGTCGTAACCGAGGCGATCGTTCGAGAACCACCCGAACAGGTCCATGCGGTTGCCGTCGTAATCGAGGGCCTCGAAGTCGTGGTCCGTGACCTTCATGAAGGACTGACGAAGGACCACCTCGCTCGGGTTGCAGCTCGCGAGCGGGAAGTTGCCAGTCAGGTAGCAAGCCGGCACGTCGCCCCAGTCGGGATCGTGAACCATCTGCGGCTTTGCGAAGACCTTGATCGTGGTGTCAAAGTAGCCGTTCGCAAGGTCGACCACCGGGTGATCGGGGCTCTTCGGATCATCGACGTAGTAGGTCAGCGCCTCGTAGGAGATCGCGCCTTCGAGCCCGAGGGCGGAGACCGTGTCCAGCTCGTAGGCCGTCGTGATGGTGTTCTTCGACCAGTCGACGCGGAAGAAGGCGCGGTCGTACCAGGCGCGGTCCGTCGTGTTCTCGAGGATGACGTTCGACTCCTCGCCAGTGACGGAGTTGTACTCACGGCGAATGTCGAATTGCGAGGTGATGTCGAACGCAGCCACGACCTGGCCGTTGGGGGTCGCGCGGAGGCCGGTGTGATCGGTGTCGGCGACGCGCTCGTAGGTGAGGCGCGCGAGCAATGACTTCTCGGTGATCTCCCATTTGATGCGCACGGTTGGCTGCGCGTCGGAGCTGGTGAAGAGCCCTTCGGAGTCGGCGCCCGCGGGCACGTCGACCACGGTCGTGTGCATGTAGAACTCGGGATCGTCGACGGGATCCGCCAGCTTCTCGCCCACGAAGAAGGACTTCGGCAAAGCTGCAGACTGCACGCGGTTGATCGGGTCTCGCTCCTCCGAGCACCCCATGGGTGCGATCGCGAGGCCGAGGACGAACAACGCGACGAGCAGGCGAAGGAGGTAACGCATCGGCGCCCGCTGTAGCACGCGGCCGTCCGTCGAGCTAAGCTCGGGTTGCTGATGAGACAGATTCGGGAAAACGCGGCCGGGCTCGCTCTGGCACTGCTCATGGTTCTTGCCGGCTTTGCCGGTTGCGCAGGCGGTTCCGAGGTCACGGGCAGCGCCGACGACGCGGGCTCCACCCGGCCGGATGTTGGCTCCATCGACCCCGTTTCCAGCTACGGCCAGGGGGACACGGGCCTGGTCGTGGGGCCTGGCGGACCGGGTGAAGCTGTCGTGGATGGCGCCGTGACGCTCCTTGAAGGTGGCACCTCGGCCGGCCTCGTGATCAACGAGGTGGACTACGACCAGGTCGGCACGGACGCCGCGGAGTTCGTCGAGATCTACAACCCGACCGCGTTGACGCTGGATCTCGACAACGTGGCGCTCGTGCTCGTCAGCACCACCTCCGAATATGGGCGGGTGGATCTGAGCGGACCGCTCGCGCCGGGCAAGTACCTGCTCGTCGCGAGCCCAAACGTGTTGGGCCCCGATGCGGGCGTTGCTCGGCTTGCGTTGCCGACCTCGACCAACGCGCTGCGAAACGGCACTGCCGCGGTGGGCCTGCTCGACAAGACCACGGGAACGCTGCTCGACGCGCTCTCCTACGGTGGCGCGGTCACGGCGGCCGACGTCACTGGCGTCATGAAGCCCCTCAACTTCGTGGAGGGAACGGCGACGCCTGCGGTCGACTCCAATAGCGCGGCAGGCTCGCTGTCACGGCTGCCGAACGGCGCGGACTCGAACAATGCCACCGCCGACTTCAAGTTCACCACCACGCCGACCCCGGGCAAGCCAAACGTTCCCTGAGCGCGCCCGCCATCTGGCGTTCCCTACCGCAGGAGGCGCTCCACCTCATCGATGGCCTCGGCGGTTGCACCGAGGCTGGGTTCGCCGCCGAGCCAGGAGAGCAGCGCCTCCAGATCGTGGATGACGTGGAGCTCCTGGAGCAGCAGCGCGCGCGACGCACGCGCAGTGGTGATGAGCGCCGTCGCGAAGAGTGCCAGCACCTCGCGAAACGGCAGGACGTCGCGAACGGCGTAGATTCCGTCGAGCCAGCGGACGTGATCTCCTTCGACCCGGGCGAGCATTCGCGCGATCGCGGTCTGGACCACCCGAGGCCCCACGGGGGACGTTTGCGCGACCACGCTCAGGCGAAAAAGTGCGTCGACGTGAAGCCAGTCGGTGGCGGGTATCGATGCGCAAATAGCGGAAAACCAGCGCTCGGGTGAACCTGCTGGAAACCAATCCTCCATCAGGATGACGGCACTGGTGCGGGTCTCCTCATCCGGCTCGGCGTGTACGTGCGCAATGCAGTCTGCAAGGAGTGCCTCGGGCGGCGGATGCGCCGGCAGCTCGAGCACGCGTGTCAGGCCTCGGAGGAGATCAAGGAAGCGCTTGCCGTCCTGGAAGAGCGGCTCGCAGAGTGGCGACTGCCATGAGCTGCCCTGCACGATGCGATGACCGCGCATGCGACCGAGCGCCTCCGCTCGCGACGCACCATCGGTGATGGTCGGCAGCAACGACTCGGCCTCATCGAGAAGGCCCAACCCCGCAAGCCGTGCGACCAGATACTGACGCGCTCGGCTCAGGTCCTCGTGGCTGCCGTAGTCGCCCGTGAAGCTCCAGTCTGCGCCGGCCATGCGCTCGGTGACGGTGAGGGCGCGACGTACCTCGTCGGCGTTCATCAAGTGCGCCATCTGGGTGAAGGGACCGAGATCGTTGCCTGGCGAGATGGGCGAGAGGGCGATCGCGTCGAACGCGTCGATGGCACGACGGACCAGCGAGGCGCGCTCCGGCTCCGGCGCTCCCTCCGCCAGCTCGCCGAGCGTCCACGCGATGAAGGGATCGGTCGGATCGGGAAGCGCTCTCCAAGGAGGCTCCTCGCGCTCGTCGTCATCGTCATCGTCATCGCTATCCTCGCTCGCGCCGAGGACACGGGCGCGCAGCTCGCGCGCATACGGCCAGTCCTCGACCACGAAGCGCTTCCGACGTCGAACGAGCTCGAGGACCAGGGCACCGCGGAAGAGCCGCCCGATGGCCGCTGCCCGCACTGCGGGAACGTCCGAGAGAATGGCCTCGCGCGCCTCGTCCAGGTCACGGTCGAAGGGCGCGACCAGCTGCGCCGCGATGTCGTCGCGCTGGGGGTCGTCGAGAAGGGCGTCCCACCGCTCCCGGAATGCTGCGAGCTCCACCACCATGCTGAACCTCGGCTTCAACCTAGCAGCGAAGCAGGCGTGCTCGGTTGCGACGCTGCCCCCGCAGAGCTGCACTCACTGGCAGCAGCAGTACGGTTGGCTGTCGCCCTTGGTGCCCATGACCGCGCACGTCGTCCCGTTGCAGCCCTGTGTGCTGTTCCACTGCTTGGCCATGCCGGTGCAGGTCTGCGCGCAGTCAAGCACCAGGATCGTGCTGTCCGTCCCGCACCCCTCCAGCGCCGTCGAGTCGCTCGTGCAGACGTTGGCGCCGGGCGCGAGGGTCGCCGGACACGCCGGGTAGCATGCCTTGTGGTACGCGGAGGTGGCGCTGGTGAGGTCGGTGCACGACTTCGATGTGATCAGGTCCTGCACCGCGCCCGCGCACGCGGTGGGGAGAAGGTAAGCGCCAATGGTCGCTTCGCACTCGTTGATATTCGAGTATCCCATCGGGTTATTGCATGTGTTCACCGCAAGCCCGCAGAACTGGATGATGAGCGCGCTCGACAGCGGCTGGCCGCTTCGTGCAGGTGCGGTCGGCGCAGTCCCGCTGTCGACTGTGCTCCCCGCGTCGGTCCCGTTCCCGGGCAGCGTGGTCCCGGTGCTCGAGGTCGAGCACGCGGCCGTCGACACGACGACGATCCAGCAGAAAAGAAGGCGGTTGCGGGTCGACATTGCGTACGCTTACGTGAGCACTAGCGCTCCGTCAAGGCCACCGCAGACGCCCGATGCCCGCTCACGACGCGAGGAAGCGGTTTCGTGCGGGGTCGTTGTAGGACTTCCAGTCGATGGCGAACGGCGTGATGCGGCTCTTGCCGTCGCGCCAGCGAATGGTGAGCCCCATGGGCGCGACCTCGCGGTAGTTGCTGGTCTCGGGCAGGTCGAGGCTCGTCGCGCCTCCCGCGGAGAAGAGGGTGAAGAGCTTCGCGTCGGGGAAGTCGTACGTGGTGCGGAAGCCCTCGACGATGCGCTCGTGGCCGCGGATCATCACCGAGCACCCGATGCGCGCGAGGAAGCTTCGGAACTGATGCGAGCCGTAGCTGAAGCGGGCCGCGGCCTTCTGCAGCTCGTCGGGTACGACCTCCGTCTCGCTTGGATCGCTCCACATCATCTGGAAGCGCAGGTCGGGATCGTTGAGCGCCGAGAGATCCTTCCACTTCTCACGGAGCTCCGCGTCGCGGGGGAGGCCCCCGTGCACGAAGAAGAATCGGTCGAATGCGAGCGACGTCGGCAGCGCCTCGAAGAGCTGCATGTACTCCTTGAAGTACGCGTCGCTCGCCACGCCTTGCAGCCCCATCATGCCCTCGGCCGGGCGGACGGGGGCCAGGATGCGCCCCTGATGTTCCAGGTAGTACTCGTGGTTGCCGCGCAGGAAGTACACGGAATCCGGCACGGTCACGAACAGCTGCATCGCCATTCGCAACACGCCGTCGAAGCTGAATCGCCCGCGATCGATGTAGTCGCCGAGCAGCACGAGCCGTGTGTCTGGCGTGTTCTCCGGATCGTCGGCGTGTGCCTGCACCTTCTTGAGGAAGTCCGTCTGCATCAACGCGCCCTTGAGGCACGAGTAGCAGCCGTGCAGATCGCCAAGGACGATCAGCTCGTACTGCGCGCGCGGAGCGGGCGGAAGCACGTAGACGTGTCCATCGAGGAAGGGGGCCTTCCCGGCGAAGTCAACGAAGGTCGCGGCGCCCGTGAGCTTGCCCGCGCCGACCTTGCGTTGCTCCTCGAGTGTGCGCAGGACCTTGTGGACCAGCGCGACGTCGTCGCTGGCGTCCTTGATGAAGCCGGCCTGGTCGCGCGGGTACGACCGCTCTTGCCGGGTGAAGAACGGGTGGTCGGCCGCCTTCGCGACGAGCACCTCTGGCGGGTCGAGCTCTATCTGCCGTTCGTCGACGGTCTTCTGGACGTCGATCTTCGCGAGCTCGATCGGGGCTGCGAGCAGCCGCAGGATGTTCTCGCGCAGCTTCTCTTCTTCAGGGTGGGCAACGCCGTCGGCCAGGATGAGCTCGTTGACGGTCTCGAAGACGGTCGCGCGCTGCTCTTCGTCGAACGGACGAAGCAGCTCGTAGCAACGCAGCGCCAGCCTGGCGTGGACGAACTGCTCCGTGCTCTCGCCCTCCGCGACCGACTCCGTGAAGAGCGCGGCGATCTCGCGATCGATCGCTGCGGCGACGCGCTGGAACTGGAGCGTGACGCGCTCGGTGGCCACGTGCCGCGCAAGGGGGTCCGGCATGGCCTCGAGCATTCGCTCTTCGACGAGCTTCGCGATCTTCTCCTGGACGAAGCGCTTCTCGGAGAGGGCGAATTTCCCATCCGTGTGACCGAATGCAGTCAGCAAGAAGACGATCGCAAGCATCTGCTTCTTCGCCACCGCCGGATCGGAGCTGAACATCGCCATGTCGAGCGTTGACCACTCTACCTGAGGAAACGATTCGTCACACGTCCAGCAGCGCTTGATGCGCAGGCTTTGCGTGTTTCGTTGCGCGTGAGCAGTTGGCCAGAGCCTTGCACGTGCGACCAGCATGAAGACTCAATTGGCGCCTGACGCGGCGGTTCCGGCTCTCGTCGTTGCGCTCTTGCTCTGCCTCGCTGGGTGCACTGGCCCCGATGGCCCCCCTGGCGTGGGCGCGGCCGGGCCCGCCGGCTCACAGGGCGCGACTGGCTCCAACGGACCCGCCGGACCAGCGGGGAAAACGGGCGCGATGGGCGCTGGGCTTGAAGGTGGCGTGGCCACGTCGTGCCTCTCGCCGTGTCACGGGTTCAACGGCGTTGTTGCGCAGTTCAAGACGAGCGTCCACTACTCCGCGTACACCACGTATCTCGGAACCGACATCGCCGGTGAGTGGACCGCGGCCGGCGCTTCATGCGGAAATTGCCACGCGATCGACGCGCTCTCTCGACGCGCGGCTGGCGTGGTCGGCACGAACGGTGGCGCGACGGTCCAGAACCTTGCTGGCGGCGTGCTCGAGTACCGGCTGGATGGCGGCGCGGCAACCGAGTCGACGTATACCGGCACCGCCGATTCGGCAGAAGTGTACTGCACCACCTGTCACGCCGTGACAGATGCGAACGATCCGCACAAGACAGGCATCCCGTGGACCCGTGGCTCCTTCCCACAGGTCGCGGGTACGACGCCCACGGACCTCGCGTTCATCGAGAAAAGCCCCACGAATACGTCTTCCACGGGAACGTCGATCGGCGCGCTTGGTAGCGCAAACACCTGCATCTCGTGCCACAAATCTCGCAAGGACGTGACGGCCTACATCACGGCCAGCAACGTGCTCACGAGCACCCACTGGGGACCGCACGAAGGACCGCAGGCCGACGTCTTCTCTGGAAAGGGCGGCTACCAGTACGCAGGGCTCGCCTACGGCACATCGACGCACCAGCAGAAACTCAACTGCGTCGACTGCCACATGCCAGACATCGCAGCGAACAGCGGCGTGGCTGACCACTCCTTCAACCCGCGCCTCCGCGCCTGTCAGTCCTGCCACGCGGGCAGCACCAACTTCGACATGGGCGGCGGTCAGTCCCAGGTTCGCCTGGCCATGGCGGAGCTGCAGGTCGCGCTCAGCAACGCTGGCTACCTCACACGTTCCGCCAGTGCGCCTTATGCGGCGCTTCAGCCCGCGGAGCTCTCCGACAACGCGTTCGCCCTCGATCAAGCAAGGCCCGGCGGCCCGCCGCTCACCGCCTCGCAAGCCGGTGCACTCTACAACTATATCCTCGTAGCGCGCGGTGGTGGTCTTGGCGTTCACAACCCGAAGTACGTGAAGCAGTTGATCTTCGATGCGTACGTCGCGGTCGTCGGGACGCCCCCGCTGACCATTGCACGGCCGCTTTGAGCGTGAAACGAGCCTTGCGGCGCCGGGCGTTCCTCACGCTCGGCGTCCTCGCGTCCCTCACCGCGTCCTGCTCGCGCGACCGCACGAGCAATGTCGGCTCACCTGTCTTCGACACGGATGTTGCTCCGATCCTCGCCGCCCGCTGCGTGGGTTGCCACACCGGGCCTGCGCCCGCCGGCGGATGGAACGCGGGTAGCTACCTCGGGGCGATCGGCTGCGTCAGTGGCGGCGGCGCTCCCACGACACTGCCTGACACCGACCGCGCCCCGATCGTCCTGGCGCTCTCGAAAGCTCCACACGTCGGGCTCGCCAGCGCGGACGAGTCGGCGACCATCGCCGCCTGGGTGTCGGGTGGAGCACCCGCGCGTGCGAGCGGCGTTCATCCCGCCGGTATCGTGGACCCCCGTTCACCATCGTGGCACGGCACCGTCCTTCGAAACGCGCACTGGACGCCCATGCTGGATGCGACCGACCCACAGGCCTGCGGCACCTGTCACGACGGAACTCCGGCAGGGCGACCGCACGGCGTGACGATCGCTGCGCCAGGCGCGACAGCTTGCACCACGTGCCACGTGGAGGCCGGCGGCGCGGCTGCGTGCAGCACGTGCCACGGACAGGGCGCACGCACCTATCCACCTCGCGATCTGTGCTTTTTTCCTGCAGATGCTGCAAAGGCCGGCGCGCACGCGGCCCACGTGGAATCGTCTCGCGCGAGCGCCACGGGACTCTCCTGCTCCACATGTCACGCGGTGCCACAGCCGGGGAGCAACGTGATGAGCGGCTTGCACGGCAACGGCAGCGTGGAGGTGATCTTCAGCGCCAACGTCGCGCCCGAGAGGAGCTTCGACCTCACAGCAAAGGCGTGCGCCGTCTCCTGCCACGATCGCGGGGGCGCACGTCCGCGTCCCGTGTGGAGCGACAAGAAGCCCATGGGCTGCAACGACTGCCACACCTCACCGCCCGCCGCTCACTTTCCCGGAGCCTGCACGAGCTGCCATGCCGAGGCCAACACAACGGGCACCGCGCTCGTCAAAGGTCCGCTCCACATGAACGGCCTCGTCGATCTTGGCGACGGAAGCGGCGGTTGCGGCGCCTGTCACGGCAAGGGGACGGATCCCTGGCCCCGCACGGCTGCACACAAGAAGCACGAGACCCCCACGAACGCGCGACCGGTCGACTGCAACAACTGCCACGTGGTCCCGACGACGCTCTTCGCGCAAGGTCACCTCGACGGCGCAGCCGCGATTGTCTTCGGTGGTCACGCCAAGGATCGCGGCGCAAACCCGGCGTGGAGCGGCAATTCCTGCAGCGAGGTCGCGTGCCACGGCGCAAAGCTTGCCGACGCGCCCGCGGTTCCCCTCTGGACGGACACCTCGGGCACCGCAAGCGCGTGCACCGCGTGTCATGGAATCCCGCCGTCGCAGCACACGCCCTCGACGTCGTGCGAACTCTCTGGCTGTCATGGCACCGAAGTGACGCGCTCCCTCATGGGAGTCCCACAGATCACGGGCACCGGACGCCTCCTGCACGTCAACGGCACCATCGATCTCGCGCCTTGAGCGCGTCGTCGCGCCTTCACTTCTTGAAGATGTGGCAGCCGCTGCAGACCTTTGCGTCTGGCTGATGGCTGCGGTGGTCGACGTGGCAGCCTGTCGTGCAGCTTGCGCGATCGGATCTGGGTGCGGTGTGCGCGGAGTGGCACTTTGCGCACACCGCGTGACCATTCGACGCATGCAGCGCGGGCAGCGTTGCCTGGGCGTGGCAGCTCACGCACGCAGGCGGCGGAGGCGCGGTTCCGTTCGCGCCGCGCGGACCGTGACAGGTGGTGCATCCGCCCGCGACCGTGCGGTGCGGCGAGCCGAGCTGCTTACTGTGGCAAGACGCGCAGGTCGCCGTTGGCAGCGGTTTCCCCGAGTGGTTCTCGTGGCAGTTCGCGCATGCGTGCGGCCCCGTGTGCGTCGCTGTTTGCTCCTTCGCGTGGCAGGAGACGCACGCGGTGCCGGTCGTCGGTGCGTGACTCGCGCTCTGGCCGTGGCACTTCGCACACGCCGCGTGGCCCGGATTGAGCGCGACGAGCGCGGTCTCCTTCGCATGGCAGCCATTGCAAAGCGCCGTCTTCGCGACCCCCGATGCAGGCGTGAAGTCGTGCGGCTTGTGGCAGCTCTTGCACGCGAGCTTTCCTGCGTGCGCGGACGTATCAGAGCCCGCGATCTTGGCGTGGCACGTGGTGCACGCAACGTTGGCGACGACGTTCGTGTGGCCATCGTGCGGCGCGTGGCATTGCACGCAGGCCTGCTTGTCATCGGCGTGCTTGCCTGCGTGCGTAAGCTTGACGTTCGCGTGACATGACACGCACGTGGCCGCTGCGCCGCCGGGGGCATGAGGCGCGTGACAAGAGGTGCAGACTGCATGTATCGGCACGCTCGCCGCCATCAACGTGGGCTTCTTGTTGTGGCATGACGTGCAGACTGCAGCGCCTCCCGCGACGAACTCGTGCTGCTTGTGGCAGCCAAGGCACGTGTCGTGGCCTTTCACCTTCAACGCTCCGGCGGATGCAGCATGGCAGTTCGCGCATGCGTTCTTCGCCAGGCTCGCATCCGTGTGTCCGCCGTGGCAGTCCAGACAGCCCTTGCTGCCGGCGTGCTTCTCGTGGGAAGGCGTGCGCTCCTTGTGGCAGGACGCGCAGTCCACGGCGGCGATCCTCGGCTCTGTGTGTGTCTTGTGGCAGGAGGCACAGTCGGCGGTCGCGTGGTTCTTCACCGCAGGCGTTTTCCCCTGCGCTTTGTCGTGGCAGCCGATGCACGTGGGCATGGCCTTGTTGGGCGCGAACATGTGACACGAGAGACAATCCGTCTTCATCTCGAGGCCCGCGTGCGTGTGCTTCGACTCGTTGTCGTGACACTTCGCGCACACGGTCGCGTTCACGTTCGCGAAGCCGGCGGTGAGGTCGGTGTGGCAGTCCCTGCACTCGATGCCCGCGCCGTCCTTGCCAACGTGCGTCGCGTGTCCTTTGCTGGTCTTCCACTCTGTCCACGATGGAGGCACGTCCGTCGGAGCCGACGTCACCGCGCTATAGCGATGAATCAGGATGGCAGCCGTCGCGACGAGCGCGCAAAAGAACACGATCGCCCCCAGGGTGACCTTTCTCCTGGGACTCAAAGTCCCACCGCGTGACAGGAGCGGCACGGCACATCGTGCGTCTTGTTCTTGTTGCTCACGAAGCCGCGACCGTGCGGGCTTCCGCCCGAGCCACCGACCTTGTGACAGCCAATGCAGAGCTGCTCACCAGCGCCGCCGTGGCAGGATGCGCACGACATCGGATCGATGCGCGCCTGGGTTCCGTGCTCGCTGCCGCCGCGCGACGCAGAGACCCAGTTGGGTGGGTGCGGGCTTCGGGTCGCGCTGCCCGGCGTGATGTGAGAAGCGGCGTGGCACTGGACGCACGAGTCTTCCGAGTGACAGGTGGAGCACAGTCCAGGCTGCGCGCGCGCCTCCTCCGAATGCCTTGATTTGAAGCCGGCGCGATGCAGTCCGGACATCTTCACCGTGTCGAACGCGAGTCGAGCGGGGAGGGCGGGGACGTTCTGGCCGTGGCACGCCGCGCAGGATCGCTCGGTGTGGCAGCTCGCGCAGAGATCCGCAGCGGCCGCTGCGCGCACGCCGTGCTCACGGACGAAGTCGCTGTCGTGCACGAGGTGGCTCGAGGGCAGCGTCTCCTCTGCGGCGAGGTCTTCGTGGCAGCCGTTGCAGTCGCGGACCTTCCATTGGTCCTGGTGCTCGTGGCATCCGAAGCAGCTCGCCATCGTGGGGCGCAGCGCGACGGGCTTCGCGACCGCCACTTCGGAGTGGCATCGCACGCAGTCGCCCTTCACGCGCGCCATGTGCTTCTGGTGCTCGAAGCGCAGGTGCTCGCGCGCGAGCTCGGCGGAGCCACGGACGTGCGACTCGCCGTGGCAGGCCGTGCAGTCGTGCGTGTCGTGCGGCTTCGTGTGACAGCCGACGCAGTCAGTCTTGCTTGGAAAATGCAGCGGATCGTGATCGCCCGACGTCGCGATGCCCGCGTGACAGGTGACGCACGCGACGCCTGCAAGGACGTGAGCTCTGTGCTCGAACGGGTGCGTCTGCGAGGCCCGTTTGAAGCCGAGCACGCCTGCGCACGCCGACAGCAAGAGGCAGAGCAGGAGGAGCAGCGTCAGGCGCGCGGGGATCCGGGAGCGCACGTTCACAGGAACTCCAGGGTGCGGGACACACGTAGGAGCGCGTTCGTCTCGAAGCTGTGGACGGGTGTGGAGGCTGCCTCGAGCGCGCCCGCGGCTTCCCATCCCGTTCCGGAGCGCCACGCGAGCGCGACAAGGCCCCAGGGCCACACGATGCCGCGTCCTCTCGGCGCGTCGGGCGCAGCGATCTCTATCTCGGTCGACAGTCGGAGGTGGTGAGAGAGCGGCTGGGTCGCGATGCCGCGTATGCCGGTCCACTGTGCGGAGGACACATCCTGTCTGTGAACCTCGAGCCCAAGACTGCCCGAGCCGCTGGGGCTGGTCGCCACGTGGTCATCGGTTCGAAGCAGCGCGCGGATCCACCCGTTGCCGCCGACCGCTCCGCCGACCGCTTGCCCAGCGGCGGACGCGAGCAGGTCCAGGCGTGGCGCCGCTTGCCAGCGCACCGTGCTGCCGATCAGATCCGAAGGGAAATCTCCGAGCACGGAGAAGAGCGAGGTCGCCGGCAAGAGACGCGACGGTGAGCGGTGGGCCGCGAACAGCTCGTAGCGAAAGTCGCCCTTGCGTGCGGCCCCGGAGATCAATGCATCCGTGATCCCGGGCGACGTGATGTCGTAGGCGCTGCGGGCGGCGATGTCGATTCCAGGCAGCGGAGCGGTCGCGGCATCGAAGCCGATCTCCTCGTCTGCGATCTCACCATGCACACGTCGCTCCACGAATGAAGCGCCCATCGTGAGCCGCGAGCCAACGCTCTGCGCGACTCTTCCACCCGCGACCCAGTCGTACGCGCGCGCGCCAAAGCTCGGGACCACCGGCACTCCGCCAAACGCCTCGACCGTCCCACCCCATGGCGCCCGCGCGAGCGCCGAAGCACCATCCAGCTGCAAGGGGCGAATTGCCCCGGTGGCCACGACAAAGCGTCCCACCCTCAGATCGCCGAGCCCGTGCGGCGCGCGAAGCCGCATGGACAACACGAGTACGTCTGCGGTCGCGTCGCTTCCGTACGGGCGCGCGCCCGCCCATACGAGCCCCTCCGTTGCGATCCACGGTCGCACGTTGTCAGAGCCCTGCAGCACGACCAGTCCCGTAGGCGCCTGTGTCTCTGCCGTCGCATCGGCGCGTAGACGCAACGGCTCCGCATTCGCGCGCTCGCACAACGAGAGCCACCCCAGCACTGACGGCACACAGAGCCACCTTGCGCGGTAGCTTCGTGGTCGCGTGGCCGCCGTCTTGCATCCCATCGTCCGGTGCGCGTTGCAATTCCCGCGCGCGCCACGGAGAGCGCCCTCTAGATGCCGTCCAGTCACTCGCCCTTCTCGTGGGTCACGCTCGCGTCGGCCGCGATCGCCGCCGTTATCATCATTGGTTACCTTGTTCGCAGGCCCAAGCTCACGGGCGTGACGAAGCTCTGGCTGCTCGCTGGACTCGGCGTGTTTCCGATCCTCACTGCGGGGGTCGGCAACGTGCAAGGCTTCGAGGCGACGACGAAGCGCAGCTTCTGCGCGTCGTGCCACGTGATGACGGAGCACACCGGCGACTCCGACAATCTTGCGAGCACGTCGCTCTCTGCGCGGCACGCGCGCAACAAGCTATTCGGCGACAAGAACTGCTACGTCTGCCACGCAGACTACGGCATGTACGGCACGCTCCTCACGAAGGAGGGCGGCATGAAGCACGTCTATTACTACTATCTCGGCGGCTATCGCTCGCTCTCGATGGCAGAGGCGAAGGCGAAGATCCGAATTCACGCGCCCTACCCGAACGAGAACTGCATGCAGTGTCACTCGACGGAGGACAAGCTCTGGGCGGACCGTCCCGATCACAAAGCCGCGCTCGCCGATGTTCGCGCCGACCGCATCAGCTGCGCGAGCAGCGGGTGTCATGGCCTGGCCCACCCCTACTGGAGGACTGACCCATGAACCTGGAGATGAGCCCGAAACGAGCCGAACGGCTCCTGCGCGTGGCATGCGTCGTTGCGCTCGCCGCGCTTTCACTGATGGTCTGGTCGGTGCTGGATCCGCGCCCGATTCCGGTGGTCGTCGCCATGTCGGTCGGGCAGGTCCTGGGCACACTGTCCCTGCTGCTCTTTTTTTGCGTGGTAGCGCTGGATTTGCGCCGCGCGAACCGAGCAAGCGCGGCCGCGGCGGCGCCTCCCGAGCCCGCGATCACGAAGGAGTGATGCTGTCGATCAGGGTCTCGAAGGCGGGCTCTGCGTCGTGAATCGTGGCCTTGTCTCCCGTGAGCTTGAAGAAGGTCGATGAGCCTCGTGACTCCACGATGGCGCCGAGCAGCGCCCAGCCCGCACGCGGCGACGGAGCAGCGCCGGGCATCATCGCCCCGCCGGTGAAGGTGCCCGTGACCTCCACGATCGTGACCGTGAGCCCACGAACGACCTTGCGTCTGCGCGTCTCGTGGCCCGCATCGTCGAACTGGCCGAGCCATCGCTCGATGTTCGCGTCGGTGGTTCCGCCCGCGCGAACGATGCTGAAATCGCCTGGTTCCGTTGCTGGCCGAGACGCGGGCACGCGGTACGTCGCGAGTCGCATCGGGCTCGTGTTCGGCGCGGACACCCACGCCGCGGGGACCTTCCACGTGATCGCCGGGGCCTCATCCTCGGCCTGCATCGGCGCGCCGGTCCCGCTCGCGCCGATCGGCGGATGATTCGGCGGCAACGCACCGCCACCGTGCACCGTGCTCGGTCCGAACGCAGGCTCATTGGTCATCGGAGCAGGCAGAGGCTGCGGCTCGGGAGCCCTTGCCTCTGCGACCGCCTCCTTGCCCGGGCGCACGAACGCGACCCCGACCGCAAGGAGCACCGCAACGACAAGCACGGCAGGAATGACACGATTGGACATCCACCCCGACCAGCAGGACCCATGCCACTGAACAGTCAGCGACCACACTTCGTGGTGACGGTGGCGTGGTAGCTCGTTGGCGGTGCGGTGAGGCCGTTGAGAGGCCAGCTCAGCGCGTGCGGTCGCGTTGCTGGCGGCGCCCGCGTCTCCGATGGGAGGATCATGTTGGTGGCGATGCTCGCGTCGAGCTGGTTTCGCTGCGCCGCGACGATGTCGATCGTAAGCTTCCCCGCGTCGCGAAGGTGCGTGTCGAGATCCTCTCGTGCGCGTGTGACCCGCGCGTGCGCGAGCTGTCCGATGTTCCTCGACGCGATGTCACGCACGAGAGAGAGCATGTCCGCAGCGTCGGCGCCGGCTGGGGACGTCCTGAAGCCTGCGGGTGTGGCGTCGAATCGTTTGCGCTCATCGGCCAGGTATGCGTCGTAGGTCAGATGACCTGCGAACATGCGATCGGAGAGCGTGTCTGCAACGACGCTGCCCGGGCGTGCGAGCTCGCGCCGCACCAGCGCGACGTGTGCGGCGTCGTCGTCGGTCGAGAGTGCGGCTTCGGCGCGCGCGAGCTCGGCGCGGATCGGGTCGTAGGTGGCACGCATCCTGGTCAGTGCGTTCGTCGTCTCGTCGAAGCGACACAACTGGAACATCATCGTCGCGCCGAGGACTGCGCCCTCCGCATGGCGCGCCTTGTGGTCGGAGCTTGCCAGCACAGCCAGATTGCCGAGCGCGCCGGCATGATCGCCGGCCATGTAGAGCGCCCATGACTCCTCGAGGAGCGCGTCCGTGAAGTCGCTGCTCGTGACGTCGACCTTCCGATAGAATTTCACCGCGGCCGACAGCTTGGTTGGATCCACCGTGGGGACGTTGTTCTCGTCGGCGCGGATGCTCGCGGAGTAGTAGACGCGTGCCATCGAGAGGACCGCGAGATCCCCCATGTGCGCGGCGTCCGCGTGACCGCCCTCGGCGATCGCCGCAAGCATGCGCTGGAAGGACTGCACTGCGGGGACGCTCTTCCGCAGCTGCACATTTGCGATCCCCGTCAAGAACTGGCTCCGCAGGTAGCTCTTGGACTGTTGCGCGACCAGCCCGAACGTCCGGATCGCTTCGTCGAACCGGCGGTTGCGCAGCTGATAGCGCCCGAGCAGGTAACAGAGCCGCCAGTAAATCTCGCGCTGGTGCTGGTTGTTGAGGCGAGCGATGTCACCGTCGGTGTACTTGCCCACGCGCTCCATGACATCAGCCGGCTCCGGAAGATCAGCGTCGAGCGTCGCCAGCCAGATCAGCGTCTCCGCGTGCTTCGGATGATGGGGATCGTCGGCGATCATGGAGAAGGTCCCGTACGCGGGGACGCGAAGCTGCATCCGGTAGTAGGCGATCGCAAGCTGGTACTGGGCGAGCTCCTTGTCCGCGCGCGAAGCGCTCGGGGATCGTGAGACGTCGGAGAGCGCGATCGCGGCCTCCGGCCAGCGCTCTTGATCGAAGAGCGACTTCGCGTCGGTCTCTGCGCGCGCGCTCCCCGAAGACGCCAGCACGAGCACACAGGTGATGGCGGCAACGGCCCATGGCAAACGCATGATGACTGAGAGTACACTCGCGGCGTGAAGGATGGCGATGCTCTCCCAGCCGTGGTGTTCGCGGCGTTCGTTCTTTCCGTTCTTCCAGCGCTCACCGCGTGCGGAGCGGAGCCCAATCAGGTCGCGGCGCCGCTCGTCCCCGTCCCCGGCGGATCGGGGTCGCTGCAGATCGGTGACTACGTGGTGTATCGCTTCACGGGAGCCGAGATCGGCTCCGTCACGCTGCGGGAAGAGGTCGTGGCGCAAGACGCCGCGCACGTGACGATCGCTTTGCATGCGGAGCGTGGGGACGCGCGGCGCGACTGGATCCAGGTGGGCCCATCCTCTGCAGACGCGCGCTGGAGCAACGCGGTGGACGCGATCTACGTGACCGGTGACGGCGGCAGACGAGAGCTCCCCAATCCCGACAACGTCACGCTCGGTCGCCTCTACGACTGGATGCTCGTCAACGCAGACGGCGAGGCGACCTCACGCGAGAGCGCCGCGTGCGAGCGCCAGATCGGAAGCGCGCGTGTTGCATGCACGTGCGAGCGCGCCACCCTCACCCTACGCGGGCGGAGCGTGCGAAGCGAAGAGACTCGGTGCCCTGGCTTTGCGTGGCAGCGCGGCCCGGCCCGCTGGTCGACCGACGACGGCAAGGTCGTGTGGCAGGTTGACGTGGTCGAAGCCGGTCGCCACTGATCTCGCGTTCACGGCCATGTCTATCACCCGTCAGAAGGCGACGCGCACCGGCTGGTCGCGTGACGTCGTGGTCCCGTCACCGAGCTGCCCTTGGCTGTTGTCGCCCCAGCACCACACAGCGCCAGAGGCGTCGCGTGCGCAGAAGTGATTCCGCCCTGCTGCGAGCTCGACGATGGCCGAGAGACCTGCGACCATCCTCGAAGTTCCCTTGGCGAAGCAGCTCACGCTGCCATCCGTGAGGATCGCGCACGAGGCGCTCTGACCAACGACGATCGATCTCACGTGCGTATAGTTTCGCGCCCGACCAGGGGTCCACTTGCCGGTCGGATTCGTGACGTCAGCGACCTCTTCGTAGCCCCAGCAGGTCACGCCGCCGTCGTCGAGCACCGCGCAGTGACTCTCGAACCCGGCGAGTGATCGCACGCGACCGACGCCACGTGGGGCGACAGCAGTGCGCGTTCTCGGCCTGCCACCTGCAAGCTCGTACACCGAGTTGGCGCCCCAGCAGAGCGCGGTTGAAGCATGTGTTCGCCCGCATCTTCCGCCGCCTCCGACGGAGAGCTCGTCGATGTCGCGTGCGCCCTCGACGAAGGTTGGTTCGGTGCTGCCGATCTTTTCGCCTTCGTCGCGGTCGCCCCAGCAACGAACGCGGCCGTCCTCGCCGAGGGCACACGTCATCGTGGCGGCACAAGACACCTGCTTGATGTGGGTGAGTCCAGGCACCGCGACGGGCACCGGGCCGGTTCTGGCATTGTCCCCCCAACACTGGAGCGTCGCGTCCTCCATCAACGCGCACGCGTGGTACTCACCGGGATGCACGGATCGGACGCCGCGCAAGTAGGGGCTTGCCGTCGGCGTGGTGCGGTCGGTCGTTGTCCCGTCGCCGAGCTGCGAGTTGTCGTTGTCGCCCCAGCATCGAACGGTTGCGTCCGCCATTCGCGCGCAGCTCACGTTGCCGCCGGCCGCGATCGTCGTCGGCCGAGAGCCCGTTGGCACAGCCACGGGCGTTACGCTGACGCTGGCCGGTGCCGTACCGAAGCCAGGCACAACGGTGGGCAGATCGCTCTTCGCCCTCTTCCCACCCCAGCATGCGACAGCGCCTGCGCGCGTGACCGCGCATGCATCGTCGGTGTAGACCGCGACGCTCGCGACGTCCTTCAGCGGAACCAGGACCGGCGCGGGATGGATTCGCCGAGGCTGTCCGGGAAGGACCTGGACTTCCGATGTGTCGCCCCAACATCGGACGGTGCCATCGCCCGCCGTTGCGCACGTGCTGAAGGCCCCGACGGAGACGTTCACGTTGTCGGGGGCGCCGCGCACCAGCACCGGGGTCTCGCGCGGGAGGGTCGTTCCGTCGCCGACCTGGCCTTTCCCGTTCTCGCCCCAGCAGGAGAGGCTGCGGTCTGCCGCAATCGCGCAGCCCTCGGCAAGCTGCGTCACGCCGCGCAGTGGTGAGGGGACGGCGACGCGGGCCTCGAGGGTCGAAGCGCAGCGCACCGTGCCGTCGCGGAGAAGGGCGCAAAGTCCAAGCGTCGCGCCGGGCGAGATGGCGACCGCTCCCTGGAATGCGGGCACCGCCGTGACGGCCCGTGGCATCTCGCAGGGGGCCGATCGAGCCTGCGATGCGTGCGCCATGTGAAACACAGTGCCGTCACTGCGCACGAAGAAACGGTCGAGGGTCGGCACGCTCGTCACCATCGCGCTCACGATGTCCGTCACGCCATCGATGACGCGAAGGGGGAATGCGGTGCCACCGCTACATGACGGGCTCCAGCCGCCCCAGCACGCCACGTGCCCATCGTCGAGAACCGCGCACATCGGCAAACCGTGGGCAAGTGCTCTTGCGGGACGCGGCAATGCGACGCGCAACGGGACACGCGAGAAGTGACGGACGCCGTCGCCGAGGGAGCCAACGTCCCCGTCCCCCCAACAATAGACGTCGCCAGCGGTGGTCCGGACGCAGTGCGCGTCGCCGATTCCGACCTCGGCCGCGTTTCCGAAGAAGGAGGGGCTCGTGCTGGACGGCGCGGGGTTGACCGGGGGTGGCGGGGCGGACGGGGCGGACGGCGGCGAGTCGACCGAGGGCGGCGATGTGGGGTTGACCTGCGGCGCCGAGGTGGTCGCACCGCACCCCACCATCAGCGCGACCGCCCCCGCAAAGAAGATCACCGAGAGGGTCGACACAATCTCTTCGACGATGCGCCAGCACGATTCATTCAACGTAGCGCCGGAGGCAAGACCCTGTGTTCGGAACAGCCGTGCTACCTTTGGACCGTGCCCCGGTGGTCGCGAAATCCGAACGCTGTCCTTGCACTTGCTGACCTTGCGTTGAGCGCCGAAGAAGGGTTTGTGCTCTCCCGACTCGACGCGCCGCTCGGCAGGGACGAGCTCATGAACCTCACGGGCCTGCCCGGCGAGCGGATCGACAACATCCTCGCGTTCCTGGAAGACAAGGGCCTGGCGCTCAGCGACACGCCGTCGATGCGTCCCGTGATGGCGACGATCCCCGAGACGGACTACGTGGCCAGCGCGGTCGAGATAGAGAGCACCGCCGTCGAGACAATGACTGCGCTCTTCGATCGCGAATGGCATGACGACGCCCCCGAGGCAGCGCGTGCGGCCGCATACGACGAGCTTCGCTCCAGGTTCGCGACGGCGGCTCCGGAGGAATGCGCGACCTTCATCGTCGAAACAGAAGGGCGCGCGCTGGAGATTCTCCGCGGCATTCCGCTGCCTGGTCGCACCACCGCGATCCTCTCCGCGCGCCAGAGTTTGTCGGTCGCATTCGTTCGCAACCTGGCCAAGTTCCCGGGCTGCCCAGCAACGCTCCTTGCGCACGTGTCTCGGCAGCCGCTCGTTCAACGCGACTCGCAGCTCCGCAACCTTCTGCACCGCCATCCGAACATGCCCGTGGAGGCGAAGCGGCGCGGCAAGTGACACCGTCCTGGGGGTGAACGCCGGGTCGGCGCGCGAGCGAGCGGGGCGGCGCAACCGCTTGACGCGTTTGCGATGACGCAGCCCGCAGTCTCTCGCCACCTCCGGGTCCTGGAGGGCGCGGGCCTCATCGTTCGTCGAATCGACGGCTCGAAGCGTCCGTGTCGGCTCGCTCCAGCTGCGATCGACGAGGTCGACCGATGGCTCGCGATGTTGCGGGATGCCTTGGGCAGGAACTACGACCGGCTCGACCTGCTGCTCGCCGAAAAGGCCGGCGCGCGAAAGCCACCTCGTGCCACAAGGCCCGTTGATCGAACGAAGAGAAAGCGAAAGGGAAGCCGATGAAGACCGCGATGCTGGCCACGGGAATGGAGCACGGCATGGAAAATTCGTACGCGCGCCTGGAGCGAGTTTCCGGTTGGGACGGGCTCCTTTGAACGCCTGAACCCGCACGTACGCCCGCGCAGCCTCGCGAAAGCGAGACGCTGCGGGAACGGCGAGCGTTCCGCGTTGTCGTAGCGTCATGCGAAACGCCAGCGCGTTCCTCCTGGCTGCGATTGTCCTGTCCACGGCATGCGGAACGACGGCGACTCCGACATCGTTCGTGGAGCCCGAGCAGCCTCCGTCCCCGTTGCCGTGTGCAGGGCAGGTGCGCGAGGACAGCGTCGCCATTCCGGAGCTGGGGCCCCTGCCGTCCGGCGATCCCGTGACCGCAGGGCTGGCGCTCACGTGCGCGGCGCAATCCCTGAAAATTGTTCGCTGGAGTCCCGACTCCGTTGCCGTCGATATCGTCCCTCGCGAGCGTGCGATGGAAGTCTGGGCGGCATGGTCACGCGGCACGACAGCCGACGAACGCTGGCTCGAGATCACGCAGGCGCTCGCCGGCCCGTGAGCATTTTGCGGTCGTCAATCGTGCGTGTGCGACGTCAGTCCGGCGGCCGGTGGTGGATCCCGTCCACGCGCCCCGTGAGCCTCACCTTGGAGCCATCCGCGCCGATGAGGTTCTCACACGTGAACGACGACACGTACCGGCCGCCGATGCCTTCATCCAGCTCCACGTTGGTGATGCAGTTGCCAGAGAACGCGAGCGTGCACGTCGGACACCATGACCTGTCGATGGTGAGTGGCTCCGTGGAACCGGCGTACGTGGCGAACCCGTATCCGTCGCCGTCGTTGCCCGTGGTGGTGCACGCGTAGTTGTCCCCGTAGCCAACGGCGTGTGCGTTGTAGGCGCCGGTGATGTCCATCTCGCAGCTCGGCTTCCCCGCATCGTTCACATAGGTGGCGGCGTCGGGCGGTGGTCCCGCATCCGTGCCTTCGCGCCCCCGAAGCGTGATCGTGCCCTTCACGCGCACCGAGATCGTGCCGTGTACTTGAGCGACGAGCTCCGAGCAGTCGAATCGAGCAGACATGCCGCCCTTCTGCGTGGGCGCGAACGCGTCGATCGTGACCTTGCACCCCACGCCGTTCAGGTCGTAGTAGCTCTCGTAGCTGGAGACGCCTTCGTCGTAGCCGTACGTGGAATAGCTGCCGTTCAGTGCGTCATACGTGCCGGCTCCCGTGACGTCGGGAACGTACACGTAGAAGCCACGCGAGGTCATGGAGTCCGTCGTGGCGAGCACGCAGCCCAGGTACATGCCTCTCGGGTCGAGCGACGCCGACGCGCGCGAGCCACCTGTCGGTAGCACCACGTCCGTTCCATCCACGGAGATCGTGCAGTCCCCCGAGGATGATCCCATTGCGCTCCCTGCTTCGCCGCCCACGCCACCATCGGCAGCGGCATCACTGTCGCCGTTCTGGCCGTTCGTGCCGTTCGCGCCATTGGCGGCGATCACGCCGCACGCGACGGAGAAGGACGAAAGCAACGCCAGCTGGATCCACGCAAACGTCTTCATGTGCCCTGCCTTGGGATGGCGCGGTATGGTTCGTCATGAAATCGACACTGGTTCAGTGACTCCGGACCAGCGGCCTGGGTTGCTGTAGCCTGCGAGCGGAACGGAGATCAGATCATGGCGACGGATAGTTCGGGCTCGGGTCTTCAGCTGCGTTCAGTCGTGAAGAAGGATGGGGTGCTGGAGCTCTCGCTCGTCAGCGTGCCCACTCCGGAGCCGGCGCCCGATGAAGTGGTCGTTCGCGTGGATGCGGCCCCGATCAATCCGTCGGATCTCGGCCTGCTCTTTGGCGCCGCGGACATGAGCACCGCAAAGGTCAGTGGCACGGGTGCAAGCACTGTCGTCACTGCGACGGTGCCCGAGAAGGCGATGCGGGCGATGTCCGCGCGCATCGACGTGTCAATGCCCGTCGGGAACGAGGGCGCTGGTGTGGTCGTGCGAGCGGGCTCTTCCGGCGCGGCGAGCGCGCTCATGGGTAAGACCGTCGCGGTCCTGGGCGGCGCCATGTTCTCGCAGTACCGGACCGTCAAGGTGCAGCAGTGCCTCGTCCTCCTGGAAGGAACCACTGCGAAGGACGGCGCGTCGTGCTTCGTCAATCCGCTCACCGCGCTCGGCATGGTCGAGACCATGAAGCTCGAAGGTCACAAGGCACTCGTGCACACGGCGGCCGCGTCCAATCTGGGGCTGATGTTGAATCGGCTCTGCATCGCGGACAAGGTTCCGCTCGTGAACATCGTGCGAAAGGCGGAGCAGGTTGCTGCGCTCACGGCGCTCGGCGCGGCGCACATCTGCAATTCATCGTCACCTTCGTTCATGGAGGAACTGACCGCGGCCCTCGTCCAGACCGGCGCCACGCTCGCGTTCGATGCGATCGGCGGCGGCAAGATCGCCGGGCAGATCCTGACGTGCATGGAGGCCGCGATCAACGCGACGGCCAAGGGCTACAGCCGCTACGGCTCCACGACGCACAAGCAGGTCTACATCTACGGCGGCCTCGACATGGGCCCGACGGAGCTGTCACGCAGCTTTGGAATGGCCTGGGGAGTCGGCGGTTGGCTCGTGTCCCCGTTCATGCAGAAGATCGGACCCGCCGCGACGATGAAGCTGCAGGAGCGCATCGCCCGCGAGCTCAAGACCATCTTCGCGAGCACGTACTCGGGAGAAGGCTCCCTTGCCGAGACCCTGTCCATGGAAGCCATGAACAGCTACGGCAAGCGGGCCACTGGCGAAAAATACCTGGTCGTACCCAGCAAAGACGCCTGAGGCCGCGACGCTACCAGCGGATGACCGCGGACACCCCATCCTCATTGCAGCCGGTGAGTGGGGGGTTGCCGCTTGCGCCGCGGCGCCCTTTCGCTCTATTAAATAAGGCGATCGTCGCATCCACATGCACACGCTGCCACCAAGCACCGGCTCACCGGCGCGAATCCCTCAGGCCGGGGAGATCTTCGCGGAGAAGTACCGGATCGAGCGGGTCATTGGCGTCGGGGGCATGGGCATCGTGCTGGCCGCCACGCACATCCACCTCGACCAGCGCGTCGCGATCAAGATGCTCCTCCCGCAGCTCGCGCAGAACGAGCAGCACGTGGCGCGGTTTCTCCGCGAAGGCCGCGCGGTCATCAAGATTCGAAGCGAGCACGTGGCGCGCGTTCTCGACGTTGGTCGTCCTGCCATGGGCGCGCCGTACCTGGTGATGGAATACCTGGAAGGCACGGACCTGGCCGCGCACCTCCACAGGCACGGGGTGCTGCCGATCACGGTCGCCGTGGACTACGTCATGGAGGCGTGCGAAGCCCTCGCGGAGGCGCACGCAATGGGCACGATCCATCGCGACCTGAAGCCCGCCAATCTCTTCGTCGCGGAGCGGCCCGATGGAACCAGGTGTATCAAGCTGCTCGACTTCGGTATCTCGAAGGTCATGGATGGCGTTGGCACAGGCGACCAGTCCATGACGAAGACGTCCACGCTCATGGGCTCGCCGATCTACATGTCGCCGGAGCAGCTTCGCAGCTTGCGCTCGGTCGACACGCGCACGGACATCCGGGCGCTGGGCGTCATCCTGTACGAGTCGATCGTTGGCAACCCGCCGTTCGCCGGCGACTCGCTCCCCGAGCTCTCCGTGTCGATCCTCACGATGGGCGCGCCGCTCCTTTGCAAGTTGCGCCCGGAGGCGCCCGCAGGTCTCGAGCTCGTGATCGCAGGATGCCTGAAGAAAGACGTCACGAAGCGCATTCCGGACGTGGGCACGCTGGCGAACGCGCTCGCGCCGTTCGGCTCACCACGGGCGCACGAGTCGCTGGAGAACATCCGGAGCTTCCTCTCGAGCGCCGGGTCGGTGCGGGCCGCCGTTGCTGCGTCGCCGTCGCAGAGCGGCGCGAATCCACGCGCATTCGACGTGAGCGCGGTCGCACGCACGGAGGCCGCGTGGGACAACGCCCCGCAGAAGAGCCGTGCAACGCGGCTCGCGTTCATCGCTGGTGGTGTCGTCGCTGCACTTGCGGTTCTCGGCGGTCTCGGCATCGCGTTTCGACCGCACGCGAAGGTCGTGACGGCGCCGCCAGCGTCAGCCTCCACGCCCGCCGTCGCGCTTGCGATGGTGGAGGGGCCGCCTGCGATTCCGTCTGCGGCTCCGCCAGCGTCTCCTCCCCCGTCCATGGGTGGTGCCGCGGTCGGCGGGCCGGGTGTCGACGTCGACGCGGGTCGTGCGCCGATGAAGCCGTTGCCGCCGCGCCCGGTCGCGCGTCCGCCCGCCGCGAAGCCCTCCGCAGACCCGAGCGGTCTCACCACGGACCGCCACGGATGATGCGCAAGCGGTCTGCCTTCTGCCTGTCTCTGCTTCTTGCATCGGCGGTTGCGCGATCCGCGCACGCGGACGCCACGAACGAGGAGAAGGCGGAGAAGCTCTTCAACGAGGCTGTCGCGCTGGCGAGCGCGCAGCACTATCCCGAGGCGTGTCCGAAGTTCGAGCTGAGTCAGAAGCTGGATCCTGCGCTCGGCACGCAGTTCAACCTTGCTGACTGCTATGAGCACACGGGGAAGAAGGAGAGCGCGCGTCGCCTGTTCGTGGAGGTCGCGACAGCGGCGAGGGCCGCGGGAAAGGCGGCGAGAGAGAAGAGCGCACGCGATCGCGCGGCCTCGCTGGAGGCGGCCGTGGCAAGGCTCACAGTCGTTGTCGCGCAGGCGGATACCGGTCTCGCGATCACGGTGGATGGCGCGCCGCTGTCCGCCGCCGAGTGGAACAAGCCGTCGCCGGTGGACGCAGGGCCCCATGTCGTCAGCGCATCCGCACCGGGAAAAATGCCCTTCGAGGCGAAGATCGCATCGCGCGATGGCGCCACCACCGAGCTCACGCTCCCTGCGCTCGAGAGCGTTCCGGTCGTCGTTGCGCCGCCGGCCGAAAAGCGAGCGCCAGTCGCGTCGCCACGGCTGGAGGGCAGTGGCCGACGCACGGCTGCGTATGTCGTCGGCGGCATCGGCGCGGTGGGTCTGCTCGTCGGCGGTGGTGCAGGGGTCCTCTCGATCCTGAAGCACGGTGACGCCGTGAAGCAGTGTCCCAGCCACGACCAGCCGTGCAGCAATCCGGATGCGCGCGCATCGTGGAAGACCGCGACGGACGCAGGCAACGTGTCGACCGTCGCGTTCGTCGTGGGAGGGGCCGTGACGGCGGCGGCGCTCGTGCTGTGGATCACTGCGCCCAAGCCGGCGGGGACCTCGCCGTCGACCGCCACGTGGCAGCTGGCGCCAGCGGTAGGCGCGCACGATCTGGGGCTCTTCGCGACGGGTCGGTTTTGACCGGTCGCCTGCGCGTCGTGCTTGTGCTCGCCGCCATGATGGGCGCGGTCGGCGGCTGCAACGCGCTGCTCGACAACGGCTACGCCGACGCACCCGCGGCGGACGCAAGCGCTCCGGATGCAACGGCGATAGACGCAGCGGCCCATGACGGAGGCTCGGACCTGAAAGCGGACGCCTCCGCCGATGCGACGACGTTGCCGCCTTCCTGCGACGCGAGCGTGGACTACACCACCGACCCTCTCAACTGCGGCGGCTGCGGACACAATTGCGGCGGGAAGAAATGCATCGGCGCGCAGTGCGAGCTCACCAACTACGTGGGCCCGATCACCGGCCCGACGCACCTCGCGCTCGGGAGCACGAGCATCTTCTGGTCGAGCTCCACCACCATCGGCTTCGTCAGCTACGACGGCGGCACCGCGCAGTCCCACGCGCTGCCAAACGATGGCGGCTCCAACCCGATCGCCGTCGCGCCGACCGCCGGCCAGCCGGACACGCTGCTCGCCGCGCCACGCAACGCCGCCAACGGCAGCACCGAGTACGATTTCTGTCCGACGCTCGCTTCATGCAACAGCATGGACACGGAGAACCTCCCGGGGTACGTGACGTCGACCGTCCAGGGCGAGGTGACCATGTTCGTCGGCTACGACGGCGGGATCACCGGCCACGACATCGCACTTGGGATTACCACCGCATTGCCCGCGGCCATGGGCGACGCCGTGGAGCGCATGGAGGTGACGACCACCAGCATCTTCTGGAATTCGCGCGGACTCGTGAAGAGCACCGACTTCACGGGGGCGACGGCCACGACCGTCGTCAACGGGCCAGCGCCGGCCACCGCGTTCTCCGTCTTCAAGGCGACGGTCATCGCCTTCGGCACGACCGCGAACGAGATCAGGATCTGTACCGTGGGCAGTACCTGCCCCACGTCGACGCTGGTGACAACGACACAGGCCGCACCGGGCGCCGTCGTGCTCGACAACGGCGCTGCCTACTGGACCGATGGCGATACGATCAAGAAGTGCACGAAGCCGTTTCCGTGCGCCGCGCCCGCGATCATCCTGGCGAAGGCCCAGCCCAACGTGCGTGAGCTCGCGCTCGACGGTACTACGCTCTACTGGGTGAGCTACGGCGACGACGCGGGTGCTGGCGGGTGGCTGCGAAGCGTGCCGAAATGACTGCGCCGCGCACGCGTTCGCGGCCCGTCGCGCTCGTCTCGCTCGCCTCGCTCCTGCTGGTTGCGCTTGCCGGCTGCAACGCGCTGCTTGGCAACGGCTATCCTCCGGATGGCGACGGGGACGTGACCATCGATGCGGGCACGGACGCGGCCACCGCGAAGCCGGACACCGGTCCCCTGGCAATGGATGCGGGGGACGGGAGCTCCGCCGACTCCGGGACGATCGTCCTTGCGAGCGTGGAAGCGCCCGAGCATATCGCCGTCAACCAGGGCATCGTCTTCTGGACGAGCGACTCGTCCCTCGGGCGCATAGAAGCAGACGGCACCGTGCTTGCGAAGCCCACGTTCCTTGCGGGCACCGGGCCCTACCCGCTGGCGCTCGGCGGCGGCTCGACCGTGTATGTCGGCGGCGCGTTCAACGGATTTCTCCAGGTTGTAGTCTGCACGATCGACCTCGCGACCTGCACTTCGTTTCGCGCGTTCGGAGGCCACACCACCGCCACTGGAATCGTGGCCAACGCCGCATCGGCCTACGTCGCGACCCAGAGCGCCCTTCTCGCCGTGCTCGCGAACGGCACCACGGCGTGGACGAGCCTTGCTGCGGCGTCCGCCATCGCGGACGACCAGGGACGGATCTACGTGACCGACGTTCCGCAGCGCGACGTGCCGATCCATGATGAGGCGAACGGCGTGATCCTGGGGCTCAGCCCCAAAGTGGGTGGCGCGCTGCTCGCGATCGACTTGGGCGGCGGCACGCTGGCGATGACCACCCTCGACGGGGGAGTGTACACATGCGCCACGACCGCCATGCCGGACGGCGGCGTGACGTTGATCGCCGCCGCATCGAACCCGGTCGCCGTACGGGTCGACGCCACGCACGTGTACTGGGTGGAGGACAGCGCCGCAGACGGCGGCACCGTGCGTCGCTGCCCCCTTGCAGGCTGCAGCGCGGGCGGACCAGAGATCCTCGCGTCCGGTCAGAAGCACCCACGCGATCTCGTCCTCGAAGGTGCGTTCGTCTACTGGGCAAACAAGGGCGACGGCACCCCAGGGACCGGAGCCATCATGAAGCGCCCCAAGTGAACCGCTGAAATGAGGCATCGCTGACAGCGATCTGAGGTCGAGGTCGAGGTCGAGGTCGAGGTCGAGGTCGAGGTCGAGGTCGAAGTCGAGGTCGAGGTCGAAGTCGAGGTCGAAGTCGAGGTCCACGTCGCGGTCGACGTCGCGGTCGCGGTCGACGTGGGGCTCCCCTCGCGGTCTCCGTTTCTTTTGGGTACACCTACCAGGTGTACTTTTGGCGGAAAATCCCATCGTTTGGCCCGTTTTCTTGATTTGGTGTTCACCTCGTAGGTGTACGTCTCGTGGGGAGCTTTTCGACGGGGCACACCTGCCTGTCGGCGCCGGCGGCACCACGCGGGGTGTGCGCCAGCTATCCCGAGATCGTGCATTTTCAGCAGAAGCGGTAGCCGCTGGATTCGCGCGCCGCTCATGCGCTACGATTCGTGGGGTGGGTGAGCCGATCCGCTGGCACGCGCTGCCGAAGCAACCAACGCGATGGATCTGGAGCCCAGCTGTGGACCTCCTGCTCATCGCAGGCGTCGGGTCCGTGGCTTTTGCCGTGCTCGCAGGTCTGGCGACCGCGGCGTTCCGTCCGTCCGCCGGGCTGATCGTCATCGCCTTCCTCCATCTAGGTGTATTGTGCAACTATCCACACTACGCCGCCACGTACTCCCTGGTGGTGAAGGAGCGCCGTGAGAAGCCACACGTCTTCAACGCGCTCATCCTTGCATCGCTGGTGATGATCGGCGTCGTGCTGTTCGGCGCGGTGCGGCCCGACCTGGTGCTGCGGCCGCTGGTGACGCTCTACCTGTGCTGGTCGGCGCATCACTACGCCGCGCAGCACTTTGGCGTGGCCTCCATGTATGCACACCGCCGCGGCGCGCCGCTCACGGGTACTTCTCGCTCGCTGGCGCAGCTCGCATTCCTTCTGGTGGGCGTCTTCCTGATGCTGGTCATCGTGGACGACAGCCGGGCGTTCCAGGTGGCCGATGACGCACGCTCCATTCCGCTCGAGATCCTCCCGGGCCTTGGCTATCCGCTCGCGCTGTGTGTCGGCGTCGTTGCGATCGCATCGTTCGGCGCCAGCGACTACCTGGCGCGACGAAAGGGCGGCCGCGGACTTTCGCCCATGGTGTGGGTGCTCTTCGGGACCAACGTGGCGTGGTTCATCGTGCCGCGCCTGCGGCTCCCCGGCGCGACCGCTCCGTGGACAGGAGATCTTGCGATCTGGCTTCCGTTCGCGATCCCGTTCTTTCATTGCACCCAGTACCTGGCCGTGTGCGGCTGGCGCGAGCGCGCGAAGACGGAGGTGCGCCCCGTGTTCTGGTTCATGGGACTCGTGGGCGTGGGGCTCCTCCTCTTCGAAGGCGTGGCCCGCGCGCTGCCGCATGTGACCCCGCTCGACGAGAACGGCGCGTTCATCCTGGTGCCAGCCGCGCTGAACGTGCACCACTTCTGGGTGGACGGGCGGATCTGGAAACGCCCGAAATCCCCCGCGGCACGTCACTTTGAATCGGGTGGATCGACCACGCTGAGATAGCCGCATGGCGCGAGGTCCGCGAGGGTCTTCAATGGCTTGTTGCTCTCGAAGCGCTCCATCGCCGGATGGCCGACCACGATCTTGTCACCGACGAATCCAACGAAGCCGAGCTGCGGCGCGCCGGGCAGGGGAGCGGGGAGCTGCACCTTGTCTGTCGTGCTCCCTTGCGCGAGCAGGATGGTGCCGTTCCCATCGTCCCACGCGACGCGTCCATGGGGATCCACGTCGCGATGCGTCGGATCTCCGTCGACGTCCGTCACCTTCTGCCAGGTCGTAGTGTCGTAGACCGTCACGCGATTGTGTTGCGGGTTCTCCACCATCAGGGCGAGGTACCGTTCATCGGCGGATAGCTCGGAGAGGCTTGCGCTGATCACGTTTGCGGCGACGCACACCTGCTCCTTCTCGACGTAGTGCTGAGTGTCGATTCGCGTGATGCAGATCCGCGTGGGTCTGCGCTTGATGCCGTTGGTCTCCACGGCGAGAGCACCGCCGTCCGCGAGCGGATGGAGATCGCCCGCCGCCATCTCGTTGCTGCGTTTGCCGCTTATGGCGTGGAGCTTTCCGGTGTCCAGGTCGATGACATGCGGTCGATACGTGCCGGCTCCGAGGCTCACGATCACGTGCGCGCCATCAGCGAGCACTGGATTTCGTCCAACGCGATCGCCCACCCGTGTCCACGTGCTCTTCCCGTCCTTCGCCCAGTAGATCTGGTTGTTCGCTTCCAGCACCGCGCTCTTGCCATCTGCGCTGAAGGCGATGGGGGCTGCGCCGGGGCCGAACGCGAGCGACAGCGCGCGGGCGTGCTCGAGCTCCACCGCCATCGTGGGCGCGGCGAGCACTTCGAGCGCCGACCGTACGCTTCCTGTCGCCGCCGCACGGCCGAGCGTGGGAAAGTCGTACGTCTCCGTCATGCAGCCTTTACGCAGATCGATCCGCGCAAGATAGGACGTGACGGCGCGAACCTGATGACCGGTGCGCGGCTCCACGTAGTCGATCATCCCGGTGACGGTGACCAGCGCCTCGTTTCCCCTTGAAGCAACGAGGTGAAAGGCATCCGGTGCCGTCAGCGTGAGATCGACCTCCTTCGGCCAGGTGGGCGTGGGCGGGGGCGCAGCGTCCGCAGCGTCGAGAGGTGATGCGTCCTCCACATGGCCGGGAGCCACGGGTGCCGAGCGCGATGCACACGACCCCACCACCCACGCCGAGCCCAAGGCCAGCATCAGGAAGAGGATGCGGTGCGCCGCGCGCGTCATCGGAAGCATGTTCGCACGACCGACGGCCCGGTGCGGTGCGGGGTTCGGTGGCCCGGAAGTTGCTCGAGGTGGCGCGACATGAAAAATGGGGTCGATCTGCGTGCCGCCGCGTGCCAATTCAAGCTCCTGCGTGTCATCGCGATCATGGCGGGGATGATCGGATGCGGAGGGGCCATCGCGCCCACCGCTGCCGATGAGGGCGACACGAAGAGCGCAGGGTCATGTCCGACCGGGAGCTGCGCAGGCGACGAAGACGCGAGTCCATCCACCACGACCGCGGACGCCAGCGTGGACGCAGGTGCGGACGCAATGCGGTGTGTCAGCGTCGACCCGAGCGCATTCAACCAGGCCTGCACGCAGGACGCAGACTGCGTGGCGGTGCCGGTGGGCAACATCTGCAACACGGGGTCGTGTCTGTGCGCCGCCGGCGCGCTCAACGTGAGCGACGAACAGGTCTACCGGGATCACGTCAGTCAGCTGCTCGCGACATTGTCGACTCCGCAGGCGGGCTGCGGCTGCCCGTTCTTTGGCAACCCGAAGTGCATCGACGACATGTGCCGGACATGCGGTGGCGCGGGCCCCACGTGCCCCGACGGCGGCTGATCCCTGGTGTACGCGGAGATTCGGCTACAGTTCAGGCATGGCACAGGCACCCGGGCCTCGTTCACCAGCTGTCGCGCAGACCCTCCAGTACCTGGCACGTCCGGAGCAGTTCCTGACGGACTGCCACGCACGCTATGGCGATGTCTTCGGGATCGAGACCGTCATCTTCGGACGCGAGGTGTGCGTCGTGCGGCCGGAGCTCATCAAGCAGGTCTTCACGGGCAATCCCGACGAGCTGCGCGCTGGAGAAGCGAACGAGGCGCTCGGACCGCTGGTCGGGGACAAGAGCGTCCTCTTGCTGGACGGCAAGGAGCACCTCCGGCAGCGGCGCCTTCTCATGCCGCCGTTCCACGGTGAGCGCATGCTTGCCTATCGCGAGGCCATGCGCGAGATCACCGGTCGCACGATCGCGCGCTGGCAACCTGGCCGCACCATCGACATGCATGCAGAGATGCAGAGCATCACCATGGATGTGATCCTGCGCACGATCTTCGGCGCAGAGGACGCGCTCGCGGGCCCGCTCCGCACCAAGCTGACCGAGCTTCTCAGTCATCTGACCTCACCGCTCACCATGCTGGGCACCGTACCGGCGATGCGGAAGGACCTGTTCGGGCTGTCGCCCTGGGCGCGCTTCCAGCGCTCGATCAAGGGCGTGAATGCGCTCATCTACGAGCAGATCGCGCAACGACGCGCCGCCCTCGCGACGGACGCACAGCCAGGAGTGGACGTGCTGACCATGCTGCTCTCCGCCCGCGACGAGGACGGGAATCCGATGAGTGACGTAGAGCTTCGCGACGAGCTCGTCACGCTGCTGGTCGCTGGCCACGAGACGACCGCCACGGAGCTCGCGTGGGCGTTCGATCTGATATTGCGCGACCGCAGCGTGCGCACGCGCCTGGTCACGGAGATAGAGACCGCTCGCGGCGACACCGATCGCATGCCGTACCTGGATGCCACCATCAAGGAGGTGCTGAGGCTCTGCCCCGTCATCCCCGCCGTGGGTCGCATGGTGAAGAAGCCGCTATCGCTCGGTGGCTTCGACATCCCGGAAGGCACCCTTGTGGTTCCGGGCGTGTGGCTCACGCACCGCCTGCCGGACGTGTACCCGGAGCCGTTGCAGTTCCGCCCGGAGCGCTTCCTGGATGCAAAGCCGGATCCGTACTCCTATCTGCCGTTCGGCGGTGGCATCCGGCGCTGCATCGGGCTCGCGTTCGCGCAGTTCGAGATGAAGATCGTGCTGTCCACGGTCCTGTCCACGGTCCGCCTGCGTCCGCTCGACAAAGACCGCGCGCGCGTGGCGCTGCGTGGGTTCACACACGCTCCAAAAGGCGGCGTGCCCGTGATGCTCGACTGACTATGTGCAGCCGGGGTCCGTCGGGGCGCAGAACTGCACGCTCACGCGATCGGCGGCAGTGGTGCCGTTGTCATCCGTCGCCGTCACGGACACGCCGGAGATGCCGTTGGAGGTCGCGAACGTGAACGTCGCAGTTTCGCCCTGGGCGAGCTGGGGCCCTGCGCTCCATTCAAACGTGATCTTCGATCCAGTCGGCGACGTGGCGGTCGCGTGAAACGTGATTGGCCGGCCGTAGGGAATCTTCAGCACGCCACCGTCGTCGTGGGTGGGCTGGTCGATCACCACATGCGGCCTCGGATCTATGCACGGTCCATTCGGGCTCCCGCCCTTGGGGCACGACGTGCCGGCTGCGCACTGACTGCAGGGGCCCTCACACCGCTGCGACGAGCCAATGCCCAGGATGCCGTCGTCGTAGTGGCAGGTCCACCCCGACTCACAGTCGCCATCTCTCTTGCAGTTGCTGCCACCGCAATAGCCGGTCGTACAGATCTTGCTCCTGCAGTCGTCGTTGGAACCGCACGCGCTCCCGTCGGACTTCGGCGTCAGGAACGTGCAAGCCATCAGCGCGACCATGCACGTCACGATGAACGAACGAACTGTAGATCGCATGGGCCTCCACCGGGAGCAGTGCCACGACAGACGCATGATCAGACAGTCAGTAGGTCGATTTCCTCGCGCAGTTGCCTCCCCGCGCTCCGCCTGAGTCGCCAGTGTGCGAGAATGGGGTGATGGACCTGCGGCATGGATCGATCGCAGGCGCTCTCGTCTTCTTGCTGAGCGCTGCGTGTCATCGCGGAGAGGGCGTGACCGCCGATGGCACGCAGACATCGGCGCCGGTCACGGTCACGGCGGAGGGCGGGACTGCAACACCAAGGAGCGTGTCCTTGTCGACCACGCCGCACCCGCTCATCGATGGGGGCGCCGTGTTGGGTTGTCGAGCGAGCTACAACTGCGGGCTCAGTCATCCGGGCCTCGGCTCGAGCTCCAACGAGACGGCGGTCGACCTCACGACGTGCACGAAGACCGTGTCGAGCGAGAGCGGGCCGTGGGAGTCGACCCGACTGCCCCCCGGCCAGGTCGATCCGCAACGGAAGAGCAAGCGCGAGGCGACCAAGATCGACAAGGCGGTGTGCGCGCGCGTGGGCGTGCTCGCCGCGGCCGTGACCGACGCCGACACGCGCGATCAGGAGGCCGCGCACATGGATTCGACGGCGTGCTCGCTGCGGCTCACGTGCGGTGCCGAAGCCGCGCAGATCTACACGGTTCAGCGGCAGACGCTGACCGGCAGTGGCCACGTGGTGGAGCTGATTCGCGCCATCCAAACGGCGCAATGAGCGTCAGTGACCCCCGGATCGTTTCGGGTCGCCTGAGCTCGAACGAAAGAACACGGAGTGCCGCCCTTTTGTGCGGTATGCTCCAGCTAGTGGTGCGGGGCTCGTGAGGGCGCCACAAAAAAGCCGGGGAGAATGCACATGAAACTGTCTTCGCGTCATGTCGTGCTCGTGTCGTCACTCGCGCTCTGCGGCGCCGGTTTTTGGGTCGGCTGCGGCGGTGACTCTTCCAGTGGCAGCGTTGGGTCGGGAACGGACTCAGGCATCTCGCCCACGACGGACTCCGGCACGTCGAACCCCGGCACTGATGCTGGCGGAGCAGGCGATGACTCAGGCTCGAATCCCGGCGTTGACGCTGGAACGACGGACGCGGCCACCGGCGACGGCGCCCCCCCCGCAAACTGCAAGGACTACTGCACGTTGATGCAAGCGACGTGCGTGAGTGCAAGCGCGAACGGCCAGTACATCGATCAAGCCACGTGCGAAAAGATGTGCGCCAAGTTCCCCCCGGGTGACGCAGGTGCAACCGCCGGAAACAATTTCGCGTGTCACGCCTACCACGCGAGCGTGGCAGCCCAGAGCGGAGCCAACGCGACGATCCATTGCCCGCACGCCGGTCCGTATGGCTACGGTGGATGCGGCTCCGAGACCGAGAACTTCTGCTTCATGTACAACGCGCAGTGCACCGGCGGCGGCAACTACGGCGGCAACTGCCCGACCACGTTTGGAACGGTGGTCGACACCACGGACTCCGGTAGCTTCCTTCCCGGCACCGGCCCGCGCGACTGCCGCGAGTATCACCTGGAAAATGCCTACTCGGGCAATGTGACCACCGGCAGCCACTGCGACCACGCAGCGAAGGGCGGCGGCGGCGTCTGTCCCTGACCGTGTTGTGTTGGAAAGCCCCACCGCCACAGCGCGCGGTGGGGTGTTCGCAGCCCGAAGACGCTCAGGCATTCGATCCCCGGCCCTGAGCGAGCCCGACGTTCGTCAAAAACGTTGAACCATACGGTTTGGACCGCGTGTTTCATGCGCTTGCCGATCCGACGCGTCGCGCGATGCTGCGCAGTCTGAGTGACGGTGAACGCAACATCGGGGAGCTCGCGGCCCCGTTCGCGATGTCGTTCGCGGCGGCATCGAAGCACGTGCGCGTGCTGGAGAACGCGGGCCTCCTCCAGCGTCGCGTGGAGGGACGCTCCCCCGACGGCTTCACGCTCGCGTTCCACGAGATCGACCTGCAACCTGGCGGCAAGTGGCGCATCGGCATGCGCGCGGCGGATGGCGAGCTCCACGTCTCTGCGGGATTGATGTCCGCGAACGGGTGACATCGCGCGATGTCGCTTTCGCCGCGAGGTGTGACCATCCCGTCTATCTTTGGGGTGCCCGCACGTGCGGAGCGAAAACGCCTGCGGGAGTCCCACATGTCCTTTCGATCTGCTGCGTTCGTCCTCCGATCTGCCGCGCTCGTCCTGATGACCACGCTTCCCGTGATGCTGGGCGGGTGCGGAAAACTCGGCAAAGCGGCCGGAGCCGACGCCGGCGTGGCCGTTGTCACCGTGGCCGGGGGCGGCGCGACGATCACCGAGACGGTGATATGCGGAGGCAACCAGACCTTCGAGTACAAGAACCGTACGTTTGATGTCGCGAGCGGACCGGCGCTCCTTGCGGGCGGCCATTGCAAGGTGACGCTCACCGACTGCACCGTGACCGCGGCGGCGCCGGGCATGGGCATGGGGGCCATCAGCGCCGGTGCGCACGCCAGCGTCACCATGACCAATACGAAGGTCACCGGCTCCCCAGCGTTGCACGCCGGCGCGGAGGCGAGCATCGCACTGACCGGGGGCTCGCTCGAAGGCACGATCGCCCTCGACGCCGGGGGCAGGTCGCACATCACTGCCAGCGGCGTCACCATCAAAGGGGAGGTCAAGCATGGGTCCGAGGCAGTCATCGACGGGATCGCCGGCGTCAAGGGCGCCTCACAGGCCGACAGCGACCTCAAGAAGATGGCGACCGGCGGCTGCGACGGCTACTCCGACTGCTACGTCAAAGGGGGATTCGACGGTCAGGTCAACAGCAAGATGCTCGTCGAGATCGGTCCGACTGGTCACGCCACCTCTGCGAGCTACCAGGGTGGTAACGCGCCCAAGTCGGTGCAGGACTGCATGGTCGCCTTGGGCAAGACCAAGTCGGTTGCGAGCGGACCTGGGCAGCTCAAATGCGAGCTCTCGGGGACGATCTCGGGCGGGAACTCCGAGATCGATTCGTTGCCGACCTTCGTGAAGAAGTAGGTCGGCCCAACATCTCCTGGCTTCAGGGCTGCCTCACGGCAACGTTGTGAAACGAGCAGTCCAGGACGGGCACGAAGTTGTTGTCCGTGCCGGTCAGGACGTAGTCCGTCACGATATGCTTGCCGTCCGCGCCAACGGTCCGCGTGATCAACGCGTGGTCGTGGAGCCCGTTCACGGTGAACGTGCAATCGCTGCTGACGCTGCAGCCGTCGTCGCTCGTCATCGTGGTGCAGACCGCGCTCGCAGGGACGTCGGGGCTCGGGTAGTAGCGTGTGTACACGGGGTAGCTGACGCAGAGCATCGCCTGATCCGGGCCGTTGGGATCGACGCTCGGGTTCTTCGTCGCCATCTGGCTGACGTTGAAGGTGCCTGGGACGATCATGGTGCAGCTGCCAACGATCGGCGGCCCGGCGTCCACGGCGCCGCTGCCTGCGTCGGTCGTCCCCGCATCGGCCTTCGCGTTGCCGCCGTCCGTCAAGGTGGCAGCGCCGCCGTCCTTGCCCGTGTTCGAGGGCGCGCTGCCAGCGTCGTTCGTGGACGCAGGTGCCTTCCCGCCATCGGCGCCCACCGGCGTCGCGCCACCACCGTCACCGTCGGTCGCGGCGGACCCGCCGGTCGACGGAGTGTCGCTCTGATTCGTGTCTTGTGATCCCGCGGAGCAGGCCACGCAGGTGACGAGCGCGACCAAGGTGCCCAGTGCAAGGAGCGGCGAACGGCGGAGAATCTGCATGCGTGGACCGACGGGCGTCCCGGCGTTTCCTTTCCGGACATCGGCGGACATCCGGAATTCGGTGACCTTGGTGACATTTCGCTCGTGCGGACGCGTCCATGACGGGCGCACGGACGTACTCAACCGTGAGCGGTGAAGCGATCGACGAAGTCCGTGATGGTGAGCCAGCGCTCATCCGGGGACTTCGCCAGCGCGCGCATGATCGCGTCGCGCATGGGGGCGGGCACGCTGGCGCCGTGGGGTGCACCGTCGATCGGCCGCGGCGCAGCGGTCTCGCGCTGCCTCGCCCACTCGGAGGGCGAGACTGCGTCGAAGGGCAGCGTGCCGGTGAGCATCTGGTAGGCCATGACCGCGAGCGAATAGACGTTGCTGCGCGCGTCGAGCGGGCGTCCGCTGAACTGCTCCTCGGTCATGTACGGCAGCGCGCCCACGTCCGCGATGCCACGCGCGCCGTGGCCAAGCACCCTGACGACGTCCTTCTGGGTCGCACCCTCGGAGAGCGTGATCTTGGCCGGCTCCAGGTCTTGATGGATGCAGTCATTCGCATGTGCCTCGGCGAGCGAGCCGCCGATCTGCGCGACGATATTGGCGGTGCGGTCCGCCGGGAGCGATCCCTCGCGGCGGATGATCTGGGAGAGGACGTGGCCCTCCACGAGCTCCATCACCATGAAGGGATCACCGCCGGGCGTCGCGCCAAAGTCGAGCACCTGCACCGTGTTCGGATGGTCGAGCGACACCAGCGTTCGCGCCTCGGTCGCGAGCAGCTCGCGAAATACGGGATCGCTCGCCACATGGTCGCGCAGCGTCTTGACCGCGACCCTTCGCTTGTTCGGACCGACCATCTGCTCGCCCACGTAGATCGCGGCGGTCCGGCCTTCACAGAGGAACGAGGCGATCGTGTAGCGCCCGTCGAGCACGACCCCCACGAACGGGTCAGGTTGAGCCCTCATCGCATGATCCCGATTTGCTCCATCAGCCACGCGCGCTCGAAGGCTGTCTCCTTCAGGTGGTCGTAGCGACCGGACGCGCCGCCGTGACCCGCTCCCATGTTCGTCTTCAGCAGCAGCGGGTGCGTGTCGGTCTTCGTGGCGCGTAGCTTTGCCACGTATTTTGCGGGCTCCCAGTACATGACCTGACTGTCGTTCAGGCTGGTGGTCACCAGCATCGCTGGATATGCCTTCGCCGCGATGTTGTCGTATGGGCTGTACGAGCGCATGTAGTCGAACGCGGGCTTCTCGTTCGGGTTACCCCACTCCAGATACTCACCGACGGTGAGCGGTAGCGACGCGTCCATCATCGTGTTCATCATGTCCACGAACGGAACCGCGGAGTGCACCGCCTGGAACAGATCCGGCCGTTCGTTCACCACCGCGCCCATCAGCAGGCCTCCTGCGCTGCCACCCTCGATCACCAGGCGCTCCTTGCGCGTCCACTTGTTCGCAATGAGCCATTCCGCCGCGTCGATGAAATCGAAGAACGTATTCTTCTTCTTCATCAGCATGCCGTCGTCGTGCCACGCCTCCCCCATCTCGTCGCCGCCGCGGATGTGCGCGATCACGTAGACCATCCCGCGATCCAGCAGCGGCAATCGCGCCGCAGAGAACGACGCGGGCATCCCGTAGCCGTACGAGCCATAGCCGTAGAGGAAGCATGGCCCGTTGCCATCCTTCTTGAAGTCCTTTGGATACACGATCGACATAGGCACCTTCGTCCCGTCCCGTGCCGTGGCCCACGCTCGCTCCGACGCATAGCGTGACGCATCGAATCCGCCGGGCACCTCTTGCTGCTTCAGCAGCGTGCGCGCGCCCGTCGCAAGATCGTAGTCGAACACGCTGGGCGGTGTGACAAGGCTCTCGTAGTGGAAGCGGAGGTGCGTCGTGTCGAACTCGAACGTGCCGGCGGAACGTGCAGTATACACGGGCTCCGGAAACTCGATCGTGCGTTGCGCCTTGGTGCCAAGGTCGATGACGCGCAGACGCTCCAGCCCTTCTGTCTTCGTGTAGACGACCACGTGGCCAGCGAACATCTCCATGTCCTCCAGCAGCGCGTGCGGGTCGTGGTCCACGAACGGCTTCCAGTTTGCTTCCTTCGCGTCCGCGAGCGGCGCGGTGACCAGGCGGAAGTTCTTCGCGCCCTTGTTCGTGCGGATATAGAGGACGCCCTTGCGATGCTCGACGTCGTACTTGTGGCCCTTCTCGCGCGGCACCACCACGTGGAACGCCGCGGTGGGGGTCTTCGCAGAGAGCACGCGCTGCTCGTAGGTGTCCGTGCTGGTGCTGGCCGCGACGATCAGCGCGTGATCGTGGGTGCGCCCCACGCGAAGGTTGAAGAGCTCGTCCTTCTCCTCCATCACCAGCACCGGCTTCCCGCCAGAAAGGTCCACGCGCCAGAGCTGGTTGGACCGCTTCGTGGTCGCGTCCTCCGTCGTGAAGAAGACGGTGTGGTCGTCTGCTGCCCACACGAAGCTGGTGACGCGCTCGGCCAGTACCGGCGACGTCACGCCCGTGCCCACGTTCTTCACGAACATCTGGTACTGACGGAACCCCGTGGTGTCGGTGGAGTAGAGGACCCGCTTTTCGTCATGGCTCATCGAGTAGCCGCCGAGCGCGAAGAACGTCTTGCCCTCTCCGAGCACGTTGGAGTCGAGCACCACCTCCTCGGTCGCCGCCGCGTCGTACGTCTTGTCCGCCTTCGCGGGGCGCCGACACACGATCGCGTACTGCTTGCCCTCCACCGTGCGCGAATAGTGGAAGTAGCGACCGATGCGATCCGGCACGCCCAGATCGGTCTGCTTGATGTGCGAGAGGATCTCCGCGTAGAGGGCATCCGCGAACTTCTGCGTGCCCTCCGTCTTCGACACCATGTAGCGATTCTCCGCTTCCAGGTAGGAGATGACCTCGGGGTTCGCCTTCTCCCGCAGCCAGAAATAAGGGTCATTCACGTCCTCGCCATGCCACTTCGACACGTGCGCCTTCTTCGCGGCAAGCGGCGGCGCGATGGTCGCGACCGGGGTGGAAGCATCGAGCCGCGCCTCCGTGGCAGAGACGGACACCGCGGGAGGGGGAGTGGGCGTGGGGGTCTTCGGAGGCATCGGGTCCTCGCAGGCAATGGTCAATGCAGCGAGTGCGCTCGCTGCCACAACGACAACGACGGGCAGGTGGGATCTCATGGATGCCATCGCCCCCATCGTGACATGGATCGGCGATCCGGCGCGGGATTCACGGCCCGCCGCGAGATGAGCGACCTTCGGTCGCGAATATTGCGCTCGCGGGTGTCCCATTGGACGGCGCAGTACGAGGCTGATTCAACCGAAAATCAGCAAGTTTCCCCGATAGATCTTGCCGTATTCGCTGGTTCACGCCCGCCTTCGTGAATGGATGGCCACGCGTGGGCGCGTTGGGTGCAGAACGACCGCGTATTCGTGCGTGGTACCGTGGTTGCTCATGCCCATGCCCATGACCAAGATCCCCTTCCTTCGCCTCGTCACTCTTCGCGGTACGCTTCGCCTCGTCGGTCTCGTCGGTCTCGTCGGCGCATGCTCTTCGTCGTCCAGCACACAAGATGACGCGCCGGTGATCGCGGACAGCTTCGTTCGTCTCCATCTCTCGTCCGTGAAGGACGCGACCGGCAACGAGCTATTCGGTCGGCTCCTTCTCGCGCCGACCTCACATCTCTATGTGTCCGTCACCACGTACACGTTCAAGGATCACGTGAGCGTGTCGCTGAAAGGCGCCCAAGATCGCGATGGGACCAAGCTCGACGTGACGACTCCCGCAACAGACCCCGCGCACGGAATCCACTTCGGCTCGCCGCTGGCGCTCGCCGGCTTGCCGTATCGAACGACAGTGCTCGCCTCGAACCCCGATGCCGCCGAGCACGTGGATGGCATCACCGACATCACGGTGCCGCAAGGTCTCGGCTCGTTGAACGTGGGCGACGTGGTGACTGCGACCGGCAATGGCACTTTCGATGGCGGCGCCGCGAAGGTGCTGAAGGGTGCCGTCACCCTGGGCTTCACAGTGGAGGCGGATGCGCCCGTCGCCGTGAATGCGCTCGGGTGGACCTTCGCCGGCAATCAGGCGGTGCCGAGCCTTCCGGATCCGATCCGTCTGTCGCAACCCGGCACGGTGGACTCTTCGGTGCAGCTCTCGGTGGATTCCGGCAAGCGCTTCGACCTGACTGACTCGTTCGGTATCAAGAATCTGGATGCCGTCTGGTTCTTCAACCAGATGGGGGAGCAGACGTCGTCGCCGTCCAGCGACGCGCAAAAGCGGACCGTCTTCTTTCCGACGGGCACCACATGGAGCGGACAACCGCGGGCCGCGCTCCAGCTGGACCTGACGCCGCTGCCGCTCACGGCGCTGGACACAGTGGACTTCTCGCAGGCCGCGACGGGCGCAGCGCCCTATCTTGCGCTCCGCGGCAACGCGAAGATCGTGCAGGACGCGAGCTGCGATGGCGTTGCGAGCTGTCTCAGCATCGAGGAGCCGAAGCGAGACGACACGAAGGTGTGCGAGCCCAGCATGGCCGCCTATCGCGTGGGTCTCACCAAGAAGGGCCCCGGGACCTTGCGCCTGCGGGTGCTGGGCCAGGACGCGAAGGATGGTGATCGCGTGACCGTCGGTGGCTATGGTGAGAGCGTCTCGTTCGACGCGCTCAAGCCGTCGACGGCGGTCGCCGGCTTCGCATTCGACTCGGGGTGGATCACGGTCCAGAGCCTCTACGGCGGCACGAAGGTGGCGGCGATCCGTGCGTGCGCGCCAGGCGTCCGGTTGATGGTCCAGTCAGCAACGGCCCTCTGAACAGGCGGGTGAAGCTCGGCCCTCCAGCCCGGGACCCTGGCGCTTTTCCGTGATACTTTCGTCACCGAGTTCGCGCCTCGCGGCGCATGTGACGATGTTTCTCGAGCCGAAACGACGGGTGACATGAAGCGCAGAGCAGCGACCGCGATCGCCATCCTTTCCTTTCTCGTCCTCGCGCTCTTCACGCCCGCCGCTCGCGCCGAAGGCAACGAAGCCGGTGAGGCCTTCCAGAAGGGCGTGGACGCGGTCACCGCACAACAATGGGCCGACGCGCTTGGATGGTTCGAGCGCGCGCAGGCGATCAAGCCACACTCGCTGAGCCTCTACAACATCGGCGTCGCGGAGCTGCGGCTGGGTCACCTCACGCGCGCGCGCGTCGCGTTCTACCGGTCACTCGCGCTGGACGCGGACAACAATCACACTCAGCTCGCGCCCTCCCTCGCGGACGAGATGAACGGATTCATCCGCGACATCGAGACGCGCCTTGTCTACCTCACCATCACGATCGAGCCGCCCGGCTCGACTGTCACCGTGGACGGCAAGCCACTCGCGTTCGATCCGACCGGTCGCAGTAAGTTGTATATTGCAGGTATCTCCGCTGCTGCCGATCCGTCGCCGGAGCTCCCGACGTCATTCGAGACCGCCGTGGATCCCGGCCAGCGCGACATCGTGATCCAGAAGCAGGGATTTGCGCCGCAGGCGTCGCGCGAGACCTATCCGGTCGGCCAGCATGCCGATCTCCACCTCTCGCTCATCGCCCTCGACGCGACGCTCCACGTGGAGTCCTCGCGCGGGAATGCGGTCGTGCGCATCGAGGGGCTCGACGTCGGCGTCGTGCCCGTCACCGTGAAAAGGCCTCCCGGCACATATTCGATCGACGTTCGCAGCGCCGGCTACGCGACGTACTCCTCCACCGTGACCCTTGGCCCCGGCGGGCGCTCGGACATCCAGGCGCCGATGGTGAAAGAGCAGCTCGTCCTCACGCGCCAGTGGTGGTTCTGGGCGGGGGTCGGCGCCGTCGTTC
>JBBRNJ010000025.1:0-101878 GCA_038230375.1 Polyangiales bacterium
GCCCGCTCGCGGGGCTGGGGGGGGGGCTGGGGGGGGGGTTTTTGGGCTTTGTTTTTTTGCTGGGTGGGGGGGGGGGGGTGGTCTGCCCCCCCCCCCGCCGCTGCACCCTTGCCGGAAGACAAGCCCGCGCTCTCGGTGAAGGAGCTGCTCGTGCTCGCGCTCAAGAACGAGCTCGACGCGACGGAGCTCGCGGCCGCGTGGCTACCGTCGACCCCCGAGATCGACGTGAAGCTCGCGCTCGCGCGTCAGGCCGGGGACGAGGCGAAGCACTTCGGTCTGATCCGCAAGCGCCTCGACGCACTTGGCGTGGACACGAGCGCACTGCCACAGCTTGCTGCGGACAAGCCCAAGAGTCCGCTCCAGAACTACCTGCTCGGCCTCACGGACACAGTGTCGCGCGTGGCCGCTGGGCAGTTCACGCGGGAGGCGCTCGCGCTTGTGAGGAACCGCGCCTTCATCGAACTCTGTCAGGCCGCGGGTGACGAAGAGACCGCCAAGCTATACATCGACGTGATCCAGCCTGACGAGCAGCACCACCACGAGCTGGGTCGCAAGCTCTTGCTCGTACTGGCCACGGACGAAGACGCGCAGGCTCGCGCGCGGGCCGCTTGCCAGAAGGTCCTCTCGATCGCCGAGGACCTCAACGAGATCCTGCGAATCAAGCTGGGCGCGCAATCCGCGCCCGGTTGCTGATCAGGGGGGCGTCGCGCAGCATCGGAAGCCGATGTCCGCTGCGCGCGAGCTTGCCTCGTCGTCGTCCACGTTCACACAGGTGTTTCCTGCCGTGCTGCTCTTGAAGAAGTACGAATCGCCGGCGGTGTAGTACCTCGTCACCGTGCTGGGTATGAACGTGCGCTCCATGGCGTTCCCGATGAGGTCGAACACGCCAGCCGGGCCTTCGCACTGCTTGACTTGCCGGATCGCCGCGGTCGCGGAGGTCATGACGTTGCACCCCGAGGGAGGGGGCTCTGCCTTATTGTTGCCGCCCGTGCACGCGTGAATCCACTCCGACGTGAGAGGCGTGGGCGGAGTCACCGGTGGCGCACCGGGCCGAGCGCCGCAGAGATGTTTGCCCGCCCACGTGCAGAACAGCTCGGCCTCGCAGGTCGTGATGCAGGTCTGGGGATAGAGATCTCCGGTGACTGCGGTTGGGCAATTGAGCATGAGGGTGGTGGGCGGCAGGGTGCCCGCGCAGGTGCCGACGAGCACAGGCACGTTCGTGCTTCTGAGCATCGCCCCGAACTGCCCGCACGTCACCTCCGTCGAGTCGATGCACACGTCACCGATCCTGACCATGTCGGGGCCCTGGCCCGGATGTGGACAGCCCATGGCGACGATGGGAGAGCTGCCGTCCGCGGTCCCGCCCGCATCCCCTGGTTCTGACGTGGACGCGTCGTGATCAAGAGCCGCGGTATCTGTCCCCTTGAATGGTGAGCAGGCGACGAGCACCGTCACCATAGCCGCCGCGACGCCTATAGGAAGCACCTGACGGGATACACTCATCATCGCAGTATATACCAGCCCGGGAATTTGGCCGGGCTCCTGCCCCGCCATGCGGCCCGCATGCCGCGCTGATCACTTTATCTTCGGCACGACCGCGCGCTCGACGCCCTTCACGGCGTCCTCGATGGCGCGCAGGTCGGCGCTACCGCCGATGATCGCGATGGCGCTGTAGTTGCGGACGTCCACCACGCCGAGGGAGCTCGGCTGCACCAGGCTGTCGACCGCGTACGCCTTGCCCCAGCCATACCCGAACTGGAAGCCGAAGAGGATCTCCGCCGTGTTTCCGTGCGACGCGAGGCCGGTGGACATGATGGCGCGATGCTCGCGCGACTCGGTGAACGTACCGAGCGCGGGCAGCGTCACGGGAGAGAGGCGATCGCCCGCAGAGAAATCCGTGGCGAGGCCGCCGAGCACGCTGAGATCGCGCGAGACGCCGTACTCGAACCCCATGGCCGCGTTCACGACGGCGTTTGCGTTCAGGCCCACGGTAAAATCGCGCGGGCGTACGCGCACCGTGTTGCCGTCGGTGATGGTGTCGTCTGCGTGGATGTTCGCAGAGAGCGACGGGTTGCTGGGCGCGTAGACGGACACGTTGGTCTCCACGCGAACCCGCGTCCACTCCTCGCCCAGGCCCAGGGATAGGCGGTACGGCACCGGCGCTGCGAAGTCACCACGGGCCAGCGACACCTGCGCGGCAGAGCCCTGGAAGCTCCCGAACTCGTTCGCTGAGTAGCTACCGAAGATGGAACCGGCGCGTGTCTGCAGGCTGGCACCGAGATGCGTGCCGCGGCCGAGCCGATACGTCATGCCGATGATCGCAGCCAGATCCAGCGCGTGCGCGTTGGCGGATGCGCTGTACGACGCGACCGTGGGGTGGCCGCTCACGTCGGTGCCTATGTTGGAAGACGAGAGGTAGGCCTCGTACTGCGTGTACGCGCCGTGGAACGAGATGCCGACCGCGAGATCGTCCGTGAGGTACGCGCTCCATGTGGGGCCGACCTGGAAGCGGCTCCAGTTGCGCGTGAAAGACTGCGCCTGCGCCACGGTGTTGCCGGCGGAATGGAAGTTGAGCGCGGGGTAGTCAACGGCTCCGCGGTCCGTGGTGCCAAGGCACGCGGCGAGCTTCTGCCTTCCCTTTCGGTGCTGCGCGTCCTCGCGCTCGTGATCTTCGCCGATGGTCTGCCCAAGGCCACGGAGCGTGAAGAAGAAGCAGAGCGTGGACGGGAGCGCATCCAGCCGCCCCTGCGTCTCGCTGGTCTGGTCCTGCGCGAGCGTGCCATACCGCTTCTGATCCAGCGGCCCCGGCGCATGCCAGTTCGAGTACGACGAGATGGATGCAGAATACATGTTCACGCTGAACGCAAACTTGGCGTCGTCGATGCGGACGATGGTGGCGGGGTTCAGGAACGGCGCAGACCCATCCTTGGCGAGCGCGACCCCGGTATTGCCCATGAGCGCGCTGCGCCCACCAAGCGGCGTGCTTCCATAGTTCGATTGCGCGTGCGCCACGCCCTCCCCCAGAAGGAGGCCAACCGCGAGCACGAGCAGCGGTGCGACGCGCCTCATCGAGCGGCTCACTGCGAGCGCTTGATCACGTGGAAGCCGAAGGGGCTCTCGGTGACATCGCTGATCTCGTTCACGCGTAGCGCGAAGGCGGCGGTGGCGAACTCCTTCACGACCTTGTCCTTCGTGATCTTGCCCACGCTACCAAGGCGATCCTTGGAGGCGGGATCCTCCGAGTACGCGGTGACCAGCTCCTCGAACGGCTTGCCGCTCTTTGCTTCGTCGCGGACCTTGGTGGCGAGCGCGCGCGCCTCGTCCTTGCTGCGCTTCGTGGTTGGGGGCGCGCCCTTCGCGCCCTTGTATGTGACGAGAACGTGCTGCGCGATGATGGTGTCCGGAACCACGAACGGCACGGACGCAGCGGGCGCGGCTGACGAAGCGACCGAGGGCATCACAGCGGGAGCGGCCGAGGCCATGGCGGTGACGGAGGCCGGAGGCGCAGCGCCGACCCCACTGGACGACGAGCTCTGACACCCCACGATTACGATCGCGCCCAGGAACCACTTTCGCATCGCGACATCTTACCCGAACGCGGGCGCATCAGCGGCGCCGAAGAGTTTGCTACGATCGCGGTCCTGGAACCCGTGCTTCCCGAAGGCTCCCTGCTCGCGATGAGTGTGCTCGTCGCGGACTGCCAGTCGAGCGGTGCAACGCCCGCGCACGGCGACGTCCTTTCGCTGGGCTGGGGCGTCACCACCGGCGAGCACGACGTTACTCCTGGCGAGGCCGTGTGGGTCACACGTGCGACGACGCGGCCCGTCCCGCGCGCCATCCGTACGCTCACCGGCTGGAGCGAATCCGTGGCGGCCGCGAGCGTCGAGCGTATGGATGCGTGGTCACGGCTTCTGCGTGCCGCGGACGTGGCGCGCCCCGGCAACGCAGGCGACGCAGGCGCACAGATCCCGACGGTGATCCATTTCTCGCGGTTCGAGCTACCGTTCTTCCGTGAACTGCACGAGCTGCACGCAGCAAGCCGCAGCGCGGAAGAGCCATTTCCACTGGAGATCGTGTGCCTTCATGCGATCGCGTGCCGGCTATTTCCCACGCTGCCGCGACGCAACCTGAGGGCGCTCGCTGGACACCTGGGTGGCTCACCAGAGATGGTGCGCAGCTCGAAGGGGCACGTGGAGGCGACGGCGCTCGTGTGGCGCGCGATGGTGCCGCGGCTCGCGGAGGCCGGCGTTCACACGTGGAGCGAGCTGCGGGAATGGCTGCTCGCGAAGGCGACCTCGACACGCCCGCCCGCGTCCAGCAGAGAGTTCCCCATCGCGTTGCAGAAGCGGCGCGCACTCCCGGACCAACCGGGGGTGTATCGATTTCTGCGGCCGAACGGAGACGTGCTCTACGTGGGTAAGGCGACGAGCTTGAAGAAGCGCGTGGCCAGCCACTTCACGACCAGTGCGCGCGCGACGGAGCGGTCGCTCGAGATGCTCTCGCAGGCGCACGACATCGACGCCACGCCTACCGCGACTGCGCTCGAAGCCGCGCTGCTGGAGGCGGACGAGATCAAGCGCCTTGATCCGCCCTACAACGTGCATCTTCGCAGCGTGGATCGCGAAGCGTGGTTCCTCACCCAGGACTGGGCGGACGCTGCGCCGACCGCCGACGCCACGCACCGGATCGGTCCGCTCCCATCGCGCTTCGCGGCGCGGGGCATTGCAGCGATCTGTGCCCTGCTCCGTGGCGAGGAGGCCGTACCGAACCTGCGCGCCGCAGCGGTCTATGTGCCCACGGCATTCGCGCCAGACGCGGCCCTCTTCGACGAAGTGTGGCGAGCGTTTGCGGCCTTGGAGCTCGGCGGTGAGCGCTCTCCACGGCGGCGTATCCTGGAAGCGTCCTCGCGGATCGTGGTGAGCGAGCGACCAGAGGAAGCAGTGGGCGCGGAGGGCGCGGAGCCACCTCCGCGCTGGGACGCCGCCGCGATACGCCGCTATCTGGAGCGCGTGATCGTGGGCCAGGGCACACTCGTGCGGCGCGCGCGCGCACTCGCGCTGCTCTGCGACGCGCACGTGACCTTTCGCGAGCACGGCCATCCGAACGCGCAGCTGCTCGTGCTCTCGGGTGGGAAAATCACGGCCCGCCGTGAACTCTCGGGGACAGTTCATGACGACGTCGTGCCGCGCCCACCACCGCTTCGCAGCCGGCTCGCCGCGTTCGACGCGGGTGTCTACGATCGCCTCCGCGTACTCTTGACGGAGCTACGGCGCGTCGCGCAGCAAGGCGGCTTCGTGGACGTGCGCGTGGGTCGTCATCGCTTGACTCCACGCAGCCAGCAGTGAGCGTGCGGCGTCAGTTCACGCCGGGCGTGGTCGGCGGGACAAGGAAGAGGACCGCGCGATTGTCGAGCTGCACGTTGCCCTGCACGCCCACGACATTGACGTTGGCCTTGTAGAACTGCGGGACCTTCGTGGGCGGGACGGTGGTGTTCACGGCCGGGATGATCTCGAAGCAGACCGGCGTACCGACGACGACCGCGGTGAACGTGTCCTTGATGCCGTCGCCATCGGTGTCCTTCGCGGCGTGCGCGGGGCAGTTGTTGGCGGCGTCGCCTTCGTCGCGGGCGCGGAGAGCCTTGATGAACTTCGTGGCGTCGACGCCGCTGCCGTTCATGGGGTCGTTGCTGGCCTTCGCGGTGACGTCGAACTGCGAGCCGACCGAGATGGCCTTGATGGCGTTCACGATGCCAGTGCTGACGCCGTTGCCGCTCTGGTGGAGGAAGTTCAGGCGGCACTGACCGCCCGCGTTGTTGTTACTGCGGCCGGCGCCGTTGACGCCGGTGCAGCACTGGCCCGCGCTGCAGCCCGCCACGGCACCGAACGCCGCCGCGGGGACGGCGCTCGAAGTCTGGTCGGAGAGCGTGTTCGCCTGGCCCTCGGTTCCGGTTCCGTCGCTCGCGGCAACGCTGACGAACCTTGCGTTCGCTGCGATGAAGGCGGGCGCGAGCTGGCTGAGGTTCACGTTGCCGGACGGGTTCTTCCAGTCTGCGTCCGTGACCTCGACCACCACCGGAACCGAGCCGTTGCGGAAGTCCACGCCGCCGAACGTGCCGGCTGCGGGGGTGTGCGCGGCGATCGAGGGCGAGCCATTGTTGGCCTGGCCGGTGAGCGCATAGAACATGGCGCCGATCTGCGCCTCGGGCAGGTCACCGCCGCCGTTGGCGGACATCGCGTTGACGGCCGTCTTCATCAGGTTGATGTTGGTGGTGGAGACCTGCCGGACGTTGACGCCCCACGAATCACCCTGACCGAAGTCTTTGTGATCGACGAGGGCCATGGACACGTTGGGGATGGCTGCCTGGAGCTGCGTGAGGAGCGTGCCGGCGAGCGCGGTCTTCAGGTTGTTGATCGAGCCGCTCATGGAGCCCGTCGTGTCCATCACGAACGCGACGTCGACCCGCTGGATGTTGGTGCTGAACTTCAGCGTGTCAGTGGTCGGGTTCGGGGTGTCCTTGTACGGCTCGACGAAGAAGAAGTCGCGCTGCGTCCCCGTCTTGCGGAGGGCGACGACGGTGAGCGTGCCGAGCGCGGTGCCATCCGGCGTGACCGCGGAGACCGTGGCGCTCTTGCCGAGCACGCCCGCGGGCAGCGAGCCGACCGAGGTGAAGTTTGCGCCGCTGAACGCGCCGAGCGTGGCGTCGCTGAGGGTGAACTTGCCACCGGCCGTGATGTCCTTGGTGCCGTTCAGGACCTTGTAGGCGAGCGTGCCAGCCGTGGCCGGCATCTGCGCGGTGTCGATGATGACCGTTGTGTTCTTGGGATCGAGCGAGAGGCCCGCGGTGCCCGCAGCGCCGCCGCCGCCGCCGAGGCTGGGGCCAGAGCCACCAGGACCACCGTCGGTGTCGATGTTCGTCGAGTCCGGATTTTGCGCAACATCGAATCCGGATTCACCCGACGGCGAACCGCAGCCAACGGCCGCAAGGACTCCCAACGAGGAAAGGATGAACAGTGACGTTGTGATGTTTCGCATGAATCCTCCGCGGCGTGCCGTGACACCGCAAAGATTCACCGCGAACCGAATGACGTGCACATCTCAATAGCGCCTCACAAGACGTAGCGCTCTTGTGGGACATACGCGCAGAGAGGCGCTATTCATGCCCGATTCGCGCGTGAGCTGCCCGGTGAGCTCAGAAGAATGCGCCGCCTGCAAGGTCCGGATTTGCGCGCGCGTTGTCGCCCTTGGTGGGCGCTTCGCCTGCAGTTTTTGCCGTCAGCTGTGCGTCGATCACGGCGCGCATCACGTCCGCGCCAGCAGCCACGTGCGCGCCCGAGAGCTCGCTGGACCAGTGCATGAAGACACGCGGCACATCGCGGACGTCGCGCTTGATCACCACCGGAAGATCGTTCGCGGCGCCCGCCTTCTTCACGCTCGCTTGCATGAGGGAGACGCTCTTGCCGGGATAGGACATCAGGTAGTTCGTGACGTACGTGACGTTGTTGCACAGGTACGTGTTCGACTCGCGCGGGAAGCCAGCGAACTCGACGCCGGAGACGAACGCATCGAAGCGCTCGGCGCCCTCCATGTCAGCGGCGTGCTTCTGGATGGTCGCGGCGGCGGCGGCGTGAACATGATCCCAGGAGAGCAGGAGGCCGCGTGCGCCGTCGGCCTTCGTGGCACTGGAGACGATGGGGGCGTAGCTCTTGTTCTTGCCGACTGCGGGGCGAAGCTGGTTCGAACCGTCGTCGAGCGGCGCGGCGCGATTGACGGAGCCGAGCTCGATCCACGTGGGCTGACGATCACCGGCAACGCCGTTCATGAGCACGAACGAAGGGCCGAACGCGTCGACCTCCTTGGCGATGAGGACTGCTGCGAGATCCCAGTACACGGGCAGGATCATCGCGCAGACATCGACCTTGCCGGCGTGCGGCAGATCGAGCGTCGTCGTGGTCACGGCGAGCTGCGGCGCGGGCGGGTCCACGTGACCGTCGGCCGGCGGGGTGGTCTCGGGATACGTGACCCCGGAGAGCGAGCTCACCATGCGGCCGGTCGCGTTGTTGGTGACGCTCATGAAGCGCCCGAAGCCAGTGACGATCACGCGAGGGCGACCGGCGGTCTTCGCCGCGCACTGCGGCTTGTAGCTCTTCGCGAAGGCGAGGTTCGCGTCGTACTGCGCCCGCGCCTGCGGTGAGCTTGTGTCGACCTTCACCGAGTCCTCCGAGTTGCCGACCTCATCCTGCGAGTCGTCGACGTTGGCCGCGCAGCCTGCACCTGCGACGAGGGTGACGATGCAAAGACCGATGGAAGAAGCGAGAGCGCGCATACCCCGAAGAACTGCACAATGTGTGCCCGTGTGGGATAATTACACCTCGCAATAATTCCGACATGTTACAGAGGCGAACGGGGTCTCAGCCGACCCTTCTGGATCGACAGCATGAGAGACAGCGATCCACCCCGAGGCGGCTTGCGCCTCACCGCCGCGTGTTGATGGTGCCACCGCGCGCACCAGCGTCGATGTTGGCGCCGAGCGCTCCCCCCGACCCCGAGCCCGCGTCTCCCGCAAGGACGAACCGAACCGGAATAGCCAATGTCGTTGGCCCCGCCGCCTCACACGTGAAGGTGCCCGCCTTCACGACCAGCCGGATGCACTCCGCGACCTCCGCGCTGAGCCCGCTGTTCGACGACAACGTCGCGACGGTCGGTGTGTCCTTCTGGAAGGTGCTGGTGATGATCACCTTCCCTTCCATCGTCGGATCGTTCACGAGGCCCTTTTCATAGCAAGCCTTGAACTTCGAACGCATCGCCGCGACCGTCCGCTCCACACCAACGCAAGGCGGCTCGTTCGGAAGCGAGCTCTCCACGGCGGCGGTCGAGGTCGAGGTCGAGGTCGAAGTCGGGGTCAAAGTCGAAGTCGAAGTCGACGTCGGCACCGACGCGACAGTCGCCGGCGCCGCAGGATCATTCACCCTGGGCTCGCCGCAAGCGCCAACGAAAGCCAGGCTCATCACCATGCAAGTCGTCTTCATCCGTCCCCCCGTGCCCCTCCACCCGAACCTCCACCCGAACCACCTCCGCCTCCACCTCCACCTCCGCCTCCACCTCGACCTCCACCTCGACCTCCACCTCGACCTCCTCCTCCACCTCCTCCGCCCCCTCCCCTTCTCCCATCCACCTCCGCCGCGATCTTCTTCCACCCCTCCCCGTCGATCTCCCGCGCCGCCGCGGGAAAGAGCACCGCGTCCTCGAGCGCCATATGTGCATGATACATGTGTTTCAGCTCCTGGGTGATCCGCGCCAGATCCTTCGCGACGTCTTCCCCGTTCGCGGCACCGTCAGCGAGCATGGAGAGCTCGTTGATGAGGCGCTCGTGCTCGCGATGCTCACCCTTGACGCCGGCGCCAAGGGCCGCGCGCGCGGCAGGCAGGCGCGGGATGAGGGACTCCTCCTCGTCCTTCTCGTGGCGGGCGACGTTGCGGCCGAAGAAGGCAGCCAGATCGCCGATGCTGGTCTCGCCGGTATCGACACCCGCGAGCATCTCGTTCGTGCGCATGTGGCAACGCGAGAGCTGCGTCAGTACGCGGTGCGCCTCCTCCGGGAGCGGCTTCACGATCTCTTCGCCGATGACGCAGCAGTCTGCCTCGCCGCGGCCGCGCGCGATCGCGGCGTCCAGTGCTGCCGCCACGCCCGGTACCACGGACATGTGCTGGCCGCCGCTCTCGGCGAGCTCGATCATGAGGCGTGCGTCCTTGCGCGCCATCGTCGCGGCAAAGCTGGGCGTGAAGTCGCCCTTGGCGAGCTTGGCGCCGCGGATGTTCACGGTGCCGGCGGGGGAGAACTTGGCGAAGAGCGTGAGCGCGTGCTCCGGGGCCACGCCCATGGCACGCGCCATCGCGAAGACGTCCGTGATGCCGCCGAGGACCGCGAAGATCATCGCGTTGCCGAACAGCTTGAAGCCCGCCGCGAGATCGCTCCGCTCGCCCAGGTAGAGGACCTCGCCGGTCATCTTCTCCAGGTGCGGCTTCACGCTGGCGAACAGCCAGCCCGGGCCCGACGCGAGGATGAGCCCCTTCGCGTCGTGCGCCATCTGCGGCGACATGAACACCGGCGCGTGCAAGAGCGAACGGCCCGCGAGCGCCTGCTTCGCGATGCGCCGCGCGGTGCCTTCGGGCGACGTGGTGGTGTGGTCCACGATGATCGCGTCCTTCGCAAGGCCTGGCTCGGCGGCCTCCAGCGTGGCGTCGACCACGGCGTCGTCAGACAGGATCAGGTGGACGCGAGACGCACCGCGCACCGCGTCCGCTGGTGTTGCGGCTGCGCGCGCGCCCTTCGCAACGAGCGGCGCCATCTTGTCCGCCGAGCGATTCCACACCACGACCTCTTCGCCTCGACCGAGCGCCGCGCTCGCGAAGCCGGCCCCGAGCATGCCCATTCCCATGAACGCAACGTGTGACATGCGACAATCCTATGCTGTGTACCCTTGTCGAGCCATGGTCTCCCCTCGAACACTGACAGTGCCGGTCTCCGCGCTCGCGCTGGCGCTGGCTGTCACCGCGCTGGCGTGCGGTACGCCACCTCAGCCCCCGGTTCCCTCTCCGTCGCCAGCGGCGAAGGTCGCCGTGGTGATCGTGCCCTCTGCGGTCTCGAGCTCACCGCCCGCACCGGCTCCATCGCCCGCGAGCCCGTTCAAGGTGCTGTTCACGGACGCTGCAGAGATCGCGGCGTTTCCGTTCGCGAAGGATACGCTGCTCTTCACCACCAGCGAAGCGCCGCTCGCCGTCTGTACTGGCGCCGTGAGTCCAGATAGCGCGTGCACCGACCTGCGTCCGCTGGTCGTCGACGCTGGTGCGCCTCCAACGGTGAGCTCGGTGCCACCGCCACATCGCTGGCGCAACACGGTGGTGACGATGGGCGGCGTGTGGCCGACCTCTGCTTGGATGGGCGTCGCACGCAGCGCTGGCGAAGAGTCCGTGATGGAGCTCTACACCTGGAAGAGCGCCGCGTGGGAACGCGTGCGGAAGACCGACGGACCATGGATCGCGCGCGTCCAGCAGCTCGTGCTCGTGGATGACGCCACGGTGCTCGGGCTGGCCATGATGCGCCCCGATCCAGAAGGTGCGGCGTTCGCGCGCGTGGCGCACCAGACGTGGCCGGGCGATCGCATCGTTGCGATCGCGGGCCCTGCGCGGTTTTTGCCCAAGCTTCAAGAGAAGACGCAGATGTTCACGCTGCACGCGATGCCGGATGGCACGCTGCGCGGGCTGGGCCAGCGGGTCAAGGACAACAGCGCGGCGACGTTCGTGCAGCACTGGGGACGGAACGGGGTGCTCGTACGCTCCGACGTGCTGCCGCTTCCCGATCGGTGCGACGGCGGCGAGATCAACGCGCAGCTCCTGCAAGGTCGCGATCCGGACGGCGTGGTCGTCGCCGGGACCGTGAGCTGCGGGACGGAGACGCGAGCGTACATCGCGCAGGGAAATGGAAGCGGCTTCGCCGTCGTCGACCCGCCCGAGCCGACAGAGAACAAGAGACGCGCAGAGCTCACGGCCCTTGCAGCCCCTTCGGCGAACCAGCTCTGGATCGTGCTGGACGGCGCGCTGTTGCAGAAGCGGGTCGGCGCACCATGGACACGCGTGCCGATGCCCACGCTGACCGGCGACGCGTGCGTGCCAGAAGGGGTATGGGCGCGCGTGACGGGCGACGTCTTCGTCACCGCGGCATGCAGCACACCGGCGCAACCCAAGCAGCACGCAGTGCTCCGCGGCGCCTTTCCTTGAGTGTGGACGAGCCCCAAGGGCGACGATCTTGAACGCAGCGTGTGACATGGAGACCGTCCTATGCTGTGCTCCACCTCTGCCATGAGAAGCCTCACACCATTCACGTTCAGCGCTGCTCTCGCGGTCGCGGCCATTGCGCTCGTCGCCGTGGCGCCCGCATGCGGAGGCAAGCAATCCACGATCGATAGCAATGGCGACGGTGGTGGCGGCGGCGGTGGCGGTGGCGGCGAAGGGGGCTCTTCCACGACCGACTCGGGCCTCGCCGGATTTCCCGGCGCTGGAACGTTCTGCACGGGCGACACGCCGCGCATGATGGTGAACGGCGCGGAGGTGACGCTGCTGAAGACGCAAGGCAAGGCGGTGGTGCTGAACTGCTGCGACTCCGCAGAGCTCGTGCTCGCGACGAGCGCGTTCCAGTCGCTCTTCTACGTGCTGTGGCGCGCACCCGCGGGTCAGTCGCCAGGGCTCGTGGATGTCGGCGCGCCGCCAGCGAGCTTCTCCCTCGAGGTCGATCTGGGCTGCGATCCCACCACCTCGCCCTGCAACACAGGAAGCGCGGAGGAGCACTACTCCACGGGATTCCTAGGCCAGATCACCTACGGCAACGGCATGAACGCAAACACCACCGGCTATTGCATCTCTGCTGCGGAGCCCAAGAACAGCCCGCACGCGGTGATTCACTCGCTGTCGATCTACGCGCCCAACGTCCCTTCGACGTTGTGAGCTCCGCTTTGGTAGACGGACCTTCGTTGTCGACACCCGCCCGCCCTGCGATGTGGCCCGTGGTCGTGGCGTTCTTCGCCGCGGTGTTCGGGATGCTGTTCGCGAACGTGCTCCTCGCGGGCGTCGTCTTCGCGTTCTATGCGCGTGAGCTAGGGCTGACCGCTGGGCTCGAGGCGGTGGGCACATGGGCGATGTCGCTCCCCGGCCTTGCTGCGTCGGCGGGGGCGACGGGGCTCGTGCTCGCGATGGTCTCCGTTGGCGGCGCGCGGCTCGGAAAGCACGCGGTCTCCGAGCGCCTGCGGCTGGCGCGCGGTCGGCTCGGTGCGCTCCCGATCGCGGCCGCGGCGCTGTGCACCTTCGCGGGCGGCTTCCTCTTCAGTCAGTCGTTCGAGCTGTTCGGCTTCCGCGAGGACGGCGTGCTGGCGGTCATCACGAAGAGCGTGAACGAGGCCTCGTGGCCTGCATGGACGGTCTCCATCCTTGGCCTTGCGGTCGTGCCGGGCATCGCGGAAGAGCTATTTTTCAGGGGGTTCGTGCAGACCCGCGCCGTTGCCGCGCTGGGGCCCGCGCGCGGGATCATCCTTTCCGCATTGCTCTTTGGCGTGTTCCACATGGACCTGAAGCAAGGGCTCTACGCGGCGCTCGTCGGGATGTTCCTGGGGTGGCTCGCGTTCCGCGCTGGCAGCATTCGCCCATCGATGCTCGCGCACGGCATGAGCAACTTCCTGAGCCTCGCCCTTGCAAAGCTCGGTGTGGGGCCCGAGACCACGCGGACCAAGATCATCCTGCTCGCGTTGGCCGCGATGGTGATCGTGGGCACCGTGCTCCTGGTCCGACGCACCACGACCGCCGCCGCCCCGCCCAGCGCAACACCTGTCCCGCCGCTGACCCCTGACCTCTGACCCTGACCCTGGCTGACGGCCCCCGTGACTATTTGCTTCCCGGATTGCTTGCTTCGCAGAGGTACGGGAGCGCGCGGATGCAGTCGACGTCGTTCCATCGGCCATCGCCCAGCGTGAGCGTCGCGCAGTCCTCGCCGCCGTTGCTGTCGTCGGGCTGCTTCGGGAGCCAGTTGCCGTAGGACATCATCGCGTTGTTCGACCAGCGGAACTTCCCCTCGTCCTTCTCGTCGGTGAGCCCGATCCAGAGACCCTCCGCCGGCTCGGCCGACGGGATGGCGAGCGGGTGCTTGAGCGCCGCGAAGAGCGCCTGGCTCTCCTCCGCGCTCGTGAGGACGGCCAGCTTGCCGCCGCTCTTCGCGCACGCCTTCTTGGCGCTATCCCAGTCCTTCATGTCGTCGCCGTGCGCGCAGAACACCGCATTGCCCGACGTGACCTTGCGCCCGGTGCACTGGAGCTTTGCGTCGCCGCGGCAGATGTAGCCGAGCGCCGTGCTGCACGACCCGTCGTTCCACTGACCAGAGTCCGCGAGCCACTGCTGGCAGTCCTCGAGCGCGGTCGTGTTGTCCGGCTTGCCGGGCAGCCAGTTCTTGTATGCGAGCGCCTTTCCGTCGCATTTCCATTTTCCCTCGGTCTCCTCGTCGGAGCAGCCGAGCCACATGGCGCTGCCATAGCCCCACGGCGACACGAGCTGCGCCGTGACCGCCTTCGTCTCGTCCGCGTCCGCGAGCACCGCAAGACGACCATGCATGCGCTCGCACTCGGAGGCGGCCTGATCGAACGGGCGCCGCGCCGTCATCAAGCAGTACTGCTTCGAGCCGGTACGCAACGTCGCCCCTTCACAAGCCATCGGCTGCGAGCCCGGCGCAACGACGACCGCCGCATCCAGAGCACCAGCATCCATGATCGCCGCGACCGGAGGCGCATCGATCGGCTTCGCGCTGGCCACAGCAGTGGTGTCCTTCGGCGGAGGAGTCTCACCGCACGCGATCCCGGCAGCGAGAGCAAATGGAGCCAGGGCAAGGAGACGAGTCAGCATTGGCGCAGAATACACGCAGCCGATCACTGCGTCTTCCGTGCTGCAGATTCTTCGATTGCCGCCACGATCGCCAAGGGGGCCTCGTAGTTAACCATGTGTCCAACGTCCGGCAGCGTGAGCGTGCGTGACCCAGCGATCTCCGCGCCCAGCCTCTCTGAGTGGAATCGCGGGCAGGTGCGATCGAGATCGCCGCGAATCACGATCGCTGGCACGGGGACTTCCCCCAGGCGATCGTAGTACGACTCCGCCAGGGCAGCTCTCAGGATGGGCAGGATGTTCGCGATGTTCACGCGCCGGAGACGCTCGATCATGCCATCGAGCACGCGCCGCTCGGGGCGCTTGCCGAAGAGGGGCCTGAGAAGGAGACGCGACGCGAAATCGCTGCGCATCGCGAGACCCGCGATGCCGTGCTCGAGCATCGCCGCGTGAATGCGATTCTGAAAATTGTCCTTCGCCGCGTCGCCCGCGTGGCCGCTCACGAGGACCAGGCCCCGGAGGCGGCTCCTGGCAACGTCGGAGTGAAGGATGGAGAACACGACCGACAGAAAAGCGCCCAGCGAGTGACCGACGAGCACGCCATCCGTGACGTCGTAGTGCGAAAGGATCGCCGCGTAGTCGCCGGCCATCAGGCGAGGAGAGATCGGCTCCGGACCCGCGCCGGAGTCTCCGTGCGCGCGCTGGTCGAACATGATGACCCGCCGTCCGCTCTTCAAGAGGACCGGCGCGATCTCCTCGAATGCGACATGCGAGTCAAGAATGCCGTGGGCAAGGACCACGGTCGGTCCCTGGCCGTAGATCCAGCAACGGAGCGGCGTGCCGTCATCGCGCGTGAGGATCTCGCCGTCGCCCATCGGTCCGGCGCTCAAGGCGGCGGAACGAACCAGAGCTCCCCGAGTGGAAGTCCGTTCGCCCCAACGGTGAGGGTCGCGTCGCCGAGGACCTCCTTGCGATACTCGGGAATGCGGTTGAGCGAGAAGCCCACCATCACGAGTCCCGCCATCGTGGCGGTCGCCGGAATGACGAAGATGGACCGCTTGACCCCATTGTCGTCCGGTGAATGAGCGATGAGGCTCGCCCCGTCCGAGATCACGTCCCAACCAACCACCGTGAGCGCCTGCGCAAGGAGCTGCTCGTCCGTGGCCGTGAGCGCATACTTCAGCGCGACCACGTTGCGCGCGAGCTTCTTCGCGTCGTAGAAATGGGCGCGGTCCTCCTTCCGGGTCGGCGGCGTGGAGGCGCCCTCCGGCGTCACGTATTCCATGTCCCAGGCGGCGATCTGCTGCCAGACCGTGAGTGAGGTGATGTGAAACCACGGCACCGTTCCACCGTCCACCACATGGGTGCGGGTCGCGGTCACGACGTTCGCGGGACCGAAGGACGACGTGAACGCCTGGGCGACCTTGTCGTTCCCAGAGGGTGTCTCGTCGCCAAGGCCGATCCCCGACACGCCGACGGCGGAGCCGAACGTTCCGGCGACCAAGAGCTCGAGGTAGGTTCGCTCGAAGGTGGGATAGGCCCCCGTGTAACTGCCAGTCCCGCTGTCACCCGTGTCGGTCGTGCGCTGTTCGACATAGGCGAACTCTTCATTCAGCCACTTTGATGTACCGAACGCGGCGAATGTGGCCGCCGGCACGATCCGATAGGAGTGATTGATGTACACCGGCACCGCGAACGCATTCGCACTCGCGATGCCGCCGTCCAGGATCGGGGCCCAGGCGGGATCAGTGGATTCGCCGTCCACCGTGGTCCCGATCGCGTCCGGTGTGCCCGCGTCGCTGGCGGTGGCGTCGTCCGTGGTTGCAGCGTCTGCATCCGTTGCATGCGCCCCGCTCGAGCTGCACTCGAACAGCACGGGTGTGACGAGCAGGAGCATGGCAACCGAAGGCGCACCCCACTTCGCGAGCCGCGATTTGGAACGCTCATCTGTGATTCGAAGTGTCATTCGGCGTACCCGAGTCGGTGTCCGTGGAGCCAGAAGCAGGCTTCGCTCGAGGAATGGGCGGGCGGGTCAGCCGCCGCAGGTGGTGGGCAGCGTGCACACGGAGCTCACGCAGCGGGCAGGCGCCTGGCAGAGCCCGGTCGTGCCCGTGGCATCGCAAGAGGCTCCGTCGGCCAGACCCGCCTTGCACGTTCCGGTGCCGCCACCGGTGGCCGTCGCGCACATGGCGCCCGGGCCCTGACACAGGATGATGTCCGTGCCCTGAAGCCCGCAGGCCGAGCCCGGGGTCGCAGACTTGGCGGTCTGGCAGACCTTGGAGGTCGGACTGCAGACCAGGAGCTTGAACTGATCACAGTCATTGCCGGTGCACGCGTCACCGGCCTGGTTGTAGGCAGAGCAGCTTCCCGTGGTCGCGCCTGCGCCTGCGCCCTTGCAATAGAGGCCAGAGGCGCACGGCTTGGAGGTGTCGCAAGACGCGCCCGCACCAGCGAGCGCCACGCACGTGCCGTTTCCGCCGCACACGAGCCCGAACTCGCAATCTCTGCTGGCGGTGCACTTTTCGCCCGCAGCGACGCGGGTCCCGCATGCGCCGCAGGCGGCGTCCGTGCCGAACTTGCAGTAGGTCGACTGGCACTGGTCGTCGTCCTGACAGGTTGCGCCCGCGGCAAGGGTGCCAGCAATCGGCTTGCACGATGGCGTCGGACTGCGCGACGAACCAAGGATCTTGTCGCAACTGAGATCGTTCTGCTCAGACGTGCAAGCCTGCGCGACCGACGGGGTCAACGCTGTGCTCTTCGCGTTGAGCGCATTGAGGCAGGAGATCTTCTCGCGCGCTGCACACGTGGGGACGTCGACGTACGCAAAGGTGAAGAGCTCGGGGAAGCAAGTCTTGATCTTGTTGCATACCGTGGTCGATATCGAATCGCACGCTGCGTCCGGGCTGGAGGCCGTGTTGGAGGACGTACACGCGGCGGCAGCGACGACGAAGAATGTGATGGCGGTGACGGTAAGACGTTTCATGCGTTCCCCTGTGATCTTGTCTGCACGGGATCTCGTGCGACGAAAGAGCGTGATCACCATGTATACGTGCCTTTCGGCGCGTCAGGCGAAAAACCTCTTGGCGCGATCACTTCGCTTCGGTGCAGGTGATGTCGAACGTCACCTTCATGGTGAGCGTGTGCATCTTGGTGGAGTTTCCCTTGTCCATGAACGACGGCAGGTTCGCCTCGCCGACGGCATGTTCGGTGGCGAGGTCCCATGACGTCAGGGTGACGGTGTGCTGTGGCGGCGACGACGCACCGGTCGCGCTGGCGCCGCTGGACAGCTGCAACGTGCCCTGGCTGAAGGTGACAGCGGACTTCTGGCCCTCGTTGAAGGTGCCAGTCATGTCGGGCACCCCGACGCCGATCGTCGTGAACTGGAGACCGGGCGAGCCGTCGTCGCAGCCGAGCGTGATCTCGCCACCGCCAGCGACGGTGTGATGGAGGAACACGCGCATGGGGTCGACCACGCAGTCGAACGATTTGTCGCCCGCGCCATCGAGATTGTAGGTGACGTGCACAGTGCCGTTCGTGGCAACCATGCCGCCGTCGGTGCCCGGGGCAGCCGCGTCTCCGGCGCCCCCTTCGGCCGACGTACCAGGGCCTCCCGGACTGCTGGAGCTCGAACAACCACACGTGAGAGTGGCAAGAAAGAGAGTGAGAGTCAGATAATTCCGCATTGTCCGCTTATGCACGAGCGCAGATCATTTGTCACCGCCAATGACACTACCGCGTCATCGGGGTTTGCGTTTTGCGTTCGCTTGTTCCGCACGCGGTGTAGAATCGACCCATGAAAACCCGGGGGACTGCGCTCGCGCTCACGTCATTCGCTGCGCTCGCTGCTGCCGTCGCCTTCGTGGGATGCAGCTCGAAGAGCACCAACATCGCCGACGGTGACGGCGGACTCGTCGCCACGGACGGCGGCGCACCGGAAACAGGTGTCGGCGCAGGCACGGTGGACGCCGGCAGCGGGGACTGGTCTTGCATCGGCTCCGTCGTCCCTGGGACGCCAACGGGCACCACCGCGACCATCGGGGTCCACCTCATCGAGCCGGTGCAGGGCAAGGCTGTCGCAGGGATCGCGGTGCGTGCGTGTCCCGATCTCTCGGACGTCACCTGCGCGAGCGCGGGCGACGGCGGCATCGTGACGACGGACTCGAACGGAGACGCGAAGGTCGTTGTACCGCTCGGAACCAAGGGGTTTGCGGGCTATTTCGAGGCATCGCTGATGAACGACGTGACAAACCTCACGGTAGTCTACCCGCCGCTCCTCGGCGACTCCTCGCCATACCAGCGCGTCCAGTGGAGCAGCACGGGGCTCAGCGTCATATTCAGCACCGCGGACGGCTTCGCATCGGACTCCACGAAGTACGGCATCATCGGGTTCGAGGCGCACGACTGCGCGCACAAGATCGTCGACGGCGTGAGCGCGGAGCTCGTCGGGTCCGCTCCGTCGGCCCACCTTGGATACATCAACACCGCGGCATCGAAGCTCGACGACATGCAGATGGCGACCGACAAGAGTGGTCAAGGCGGCTGGGCGAACGTCCCGCCCGGTCCGGTGACGGTCAGGTTCAAGGTCGCGGCGACTGGAAAGTTGATCACGGAGATGACTGTCCCTGTGCGCATCGGAGCCTTCACGGGCCTGGTCCCAGCGCCATCGCCGTGACCCAGGCGTTCGCGGCGGACATCAGGCTCGCTTTTCGACCTGGGAGCAGGGCACACTCTCGCCATGGCGTTTTACGATGGCGCGCTCGAGAACGCGCGGAGGGGCCTGGGCGCGGTGGACCCGGCACGGATCGCAGCCGAGGTCCCTCTGCCCAGCACCGAGGCGGGCGAGCTGAACGAGCTGCTCGTGGGCACGGACGCGCGCTCCGGGAGCCGCGCGTTGCGCCTGCTTGCGCGCGTCGATCCGGAGACGGCAGCGCCGCTGGCAGCAGAGGTTGTTCGCGGTCTGGGCGACGTGGTCCATGCCGCGCACCTCGCCTACCTGCGTGATGCGGGCGCCGAGATCGTCGAGCAAGCGATCCTCTCTTACGGCCACGGCATGGCCCGACCGTGGATCCCCCTCGAGGCGCGCAAGCACGGTCCCGACTACCGCAGCGAGCAGATCCAGCTGAAGACGCACGCGCCCACCCTGGACGCCGCGCTTGCCGTGTTCGCTGACCGCCGTGGAAGGCGCGTCGACTACGCGCTCGCGCAGCTCGTGTCGGCGGTCGTCAGCGCCCAGCTCAAAAGGTCCCCGCCCGACGGACTGACCGGCACCGAGGGCGTCATCGCTGCGATGGGCCGTCAACGCGAGCTCGAATCGGGTCTTGCGAACGACGACGAACGGTACGTGCGTGAGCAGGCCGTGAACGCACTTGCACAGTCAGCCCATACCCTTCCGTTCGACGCGTTTCTCGACCTGGTGCTTCTGGGGCACATCATGCACATCGACGTGCCCACCTTCGCGGCCCGACCGGAGCTTGCAGTCCCGGAGCGCTGTCTTCACGTGCTCGACACCCTCATGACGCTGGAGGAGGCGCACAGCAAGACAGAGGCCTTCCTCATCGAACGGCTTGGCGGGCTGCACTACGAGGCGGCTGCGGAGCTCATCGCACTGAAGGCGCTCCGGACGCCGACGCGCTGGGACCACATGTGGACCGCACTGCTTGCGATCGGAGGCGTGTCCGCGCGCGACGCGCTTCTGCGCTCGATGAAGAGCGCGGTCGCGGAGCGGCAATTCCCATGGGACGCGGAGCACTCGGCCGGCAATCTGCGCAGCGCCGCGCGCACGCTCCTGGACCTTGCTCCGGACGATGCGTTCGTCCTGTTCGCGCCGTTCTTCACCACGGAGGCGCTGTCCACTGGAGCCGGTGCCATGCTTGCGCGCGAGATCCTGTCGTCGCTCCATGGTCGATTCCTGGGACGCGGACACGCCGTCACCCATCTGCTGGATCCTCGAACCGCCACGAATCCCGTGCTGTCGAATGACCCGCGCTGGGTCGAGCTGCTGGTTGCCCTTGCCAGACATCCCCGCCTTGGCGCGGTCGCCGAGGAGCTTGTCGCGGCCGCCGATCCTGCGCTCGCCAGGCATGCAATCGACGCGGCAGTTGTGGCCGCACAAGCCCATGCCGTGCCGCCACCGCCCGTCCCGAAGCGCGTCGATTTCCTCGCGCGCTACCTGGCTGGCGAACACGACGCCGTATGGAACGAGCTGCGTGCGCTGGGTGTCACCGCCGCCGATCCTGCGCTCGCCGAAGAGGTCCGCGCCGTCGCCGAGGAGACGATGCGGCGCGTACGGAAGAACGTGGAGACGCTGCTGAAGACCCAGCGAAAGGCCAAGGTTCCCTTCAAGCCAGCGTCCAAATCGCTCATCGCACCGAAGCCGAAGATCGTGGCGGAGCTCGCGAAATTCGAGGCGGACTGGCACCTCCAGATCCCGGCCGCGTTGCGCGCCCTCTATACGATCGTCGGCGCGGTCGACTTCACGATCGCGCGCGAACGGACGCTCGACAATCCGGCGCCTGCGCTCATCGATGGAGATCCCCTGTCCCTCGTTCCGTTCTTCCTGGTGAAGGCGCCCAAGGGCCACTGGAAGCGGCCATTCCCCGTGAGCCTTCGCGCGCGGGTGGCGGTTCGCCTGGGGCTCGACCCCGAGTCGCGGTACGCGACGGAACGAACGCTCTTCGTCGCGGTGGATCGACCGCTGGCGGATCCGCCGCTCTTCGGCCTCACCGACGAAACCTTGATTACCTACTTGCGTCGGAGCATCTTCGCGGCGGGTTTTCTGAACGGAACAATTCCAGCACCAGCCGCCTGGACGAAGGGCCTGATTCCGTTCTGATGCCCAGTCAATCTTCGATGATGGCGGACCGATAGAGAACTATATGTCTCGGCGAAGGCGGGATCGACGAAGAGATGACCTTCGGCGCTCGCGGTATCGACTCCCCGTCGTCATTGTACCCGAGCAACACGAGCGCGGGGCCCAAGGACGGGTGGTGTACGGTTGTGCGGCATGAAGACATGGACGCTGGGTTTCGGGATGGTCGCGCTCGTGACGACGCTGGCGTGTGGAGGCGGCACGCAGGCGACGGCCGCGGCGACTCCCGCGGGCGGCGCGGCGGACAGCGCTGCGGACAAGTGCCTCGCGGTCGCCGGAGCGAAGCGTGAGCGCCGTGCGGACGAGCCCGCGAAGGTGAGCGTGAAGCACGTGCTCGTGAAGTATGCGGGCGCGAAGAAGGCCCCCGATACGGTGACGCGCACGCGCGGCGACGCATGCCTGCGCGCGCAGGAGGCTCGGTCGAAGCTGGAGGGCGGACAGTCGTTCGCGGACGTGGTTCGTGACTACAGCGAAGAGCAGGGCGCGGTCTCGCGCGAGGGCTCCCTTGGCGCCATCGAGCGGTCGTACGTGTTGCCACCCTTTGCGGACGCCGCCTTCGAGCTGCACCCGGGGGACGTGAGCCACGTTGTGGAAACCGAGTTCGGTTTCCACCTGATCATGCGAACGGAGTGACGGTGCGTTCGTGGCATGGCGCGCTCTCTTTTGTTAGCCAAGCGTCGTTCCCGTGGAACACTGGGCCTCATGAAGCACCGTCGCGCAGCGCTGGCCCTTCCGCTCACCTTCCTGGCGCTGACCGCGCTCGCGTGCGGAGCTGACGCGCCAACCGCGCCGCCTCCCGTCACACCGACCCTCGCGCCGCCTGCGCCGGCACCCACTCCTCCGGCAACGGAGCCCGTGCCCGCTCCCAGCACCAGAGAAGTGCTGACCGCGGATTCACCGCGAAAGACGGCACGAGGGGCCACGTTCATGGCCCCCGCGGGCTTCACGCTCGACGCGAACGCGGACCGAATCGTTCTCACTGGCCCCGAGACGGATCTCACGATCACCATCGCGGATGTAGCTGCGGACAGCGCGGAGGCGGCGGTCGCGGTGGCATGGAAGATCTCGCGGCCGGATTTCAAGCGCCCCGTGCGCCTTGCCGCGCCCCGCCCTTCGCGCCATGGATGGACGGACCAGAAGTTGATCGAGTACGAGACCTCCCCCGACGAGAAGCTCGTCATTCACGCGAGGGTGCGCAGGAACAAGAACGTCTGGAATGTGACGCTGCTCGTGGGCAGCGAAGCCACGGTGGAGAAGCGCCTCTCCGCGCTCGCGCTCGTGCGCGACAGCCTGCTCCCCCCGGGGTACACGAAGGAGTCGTTCGCCGGAAAAAAACCGCACGCGCTCGATGCCGAGCGGCTCTCCAGGATCACCAACATGCTCGAGCGCGCGCGCGCAGCCGCCGGAGTGCCGGGGTTTGCCGTCAGCTTCGTGCAAGGCGACAAGGTGCTCTTTCAAGGCGGGTTCGGCGAGCGTGAGCTTGGCAAAGGCCGTAAGCCCGACGCGGACACGCTCTTCATCATTGCCTCCAACACGAAGGCGCTCACCACGCTCCTCCTCGCAGAGCTCGTGGATGAAAAGAAGCTCACGTGGGACATGCCCGTCACGAGCGTCTACCCGAGCTTCAAGCTGGGAGACGCTGAAACGACGAGCAAGGTACACATCGAGCACCTGGTCTGCGCGTGCACGGGACTGCCGCGACAGGACTTCGAGTGGCTCCTGGAGTTCAAGGGCGCCACGCCAAAGTCGGAGATGGCGCTGCTTGGAACCTTCCAACCCACAAGCAAGTTCGGCGAGACATTCCAGTATTCCAACCTGCTTGCGTCGGCGGGCGGCTTCGTCGCGGGCTCGGTGCTCTACCCCAAGAAGGAGCTCGGGCAAGCCTACGACGAAGCGATGAGCACGAAGGTCTTCGGACCGCTTGGCATGAAGCGAACGACCTTCGATTTTGCGAAAGCCACGAGGGGCAATTTCGCGTCGCCTCACAGCGAGGGATTCGACGGAAGACCCGCGCTCGCATCGATGGACGTGAACCACGCGGTCTATCCGCTGCGCCCTGCTGGCGGCGCGTGGTCCAGCGTGGCGGACCTATCGCACTACGTGCAGATGGAGCTCGCAAGGGGCAAGCTGCCCGACGGCAAACGGCTCGTATCGGAGGAGGCGCTCTCCGCGCGACGCAAGCCGTACGTCGCGATCGGTGAGCACACGACCTATGGCATGGGACTCGAGGACGAGACCGAGTACGGCGTCACTGTGGTTCATCACGGCGGCAGCATGATTGGCTACAAGAGCGACATGTTCTGGATGCCGGAGTTCGGCATTGGAGGAGTCATCCTCACCAACGCAGACAACGGCGGCCGCTTCTTGCGACCGTTCATCCGGAAGACCCTCGAGGAGATGTTCGACGGCAACCCCGAGGCCGAAGAGGATCTGGCCGCTAGCCTTGCCGCGCACAAGGCAGCCCTGGATCAAGAGCGCACGCGCCGGGTGCTCCCGCCCGACCCCGCGGTCACGGCGAAGCTCGCCTCGCGCTACGTGAGCTCGGCGCTGGGCGACGTCACGGTGCGCTCCAGCGGTGCATCACGCATCTTCGATTTTGGCGAGTGGAAGAGCGTGGTCGCCTCGCGCAAGAACGACGACGGTACGATGTCGATGGTCACGGTCGACCCGGGCGTTGAGGGCTTCGAGTTCGTCGTTGGTGAACGCGACAAGAAGCGCGTCCTCGTCCTCAGGGACGCGCAGCACGAATACGTGTTCACCGAAGCGAAGTAGCGCGTGCTCGGCCTCAGCGTCGAATGACGCGCACGCGGCCGTCGCCGTAGTTCGTCCAGTAGAGCGCCGAGTCATCCACGGCGATCCCGCGGGGCTCGCTCTCTCCGCTCGCGAGCGTCGTCGGTGCGCCGCCTCCTCTGGGCGCGCTCCGTATCGATCCGTCGCCGGTGTTTGCCCAGTACACGGTCGTTGCGTCGATCGCGATGGCCGAAGGAGCCTGCTCGGACGACGCAAAGACGAGCGGCGCGGCGCCCGGAGAGCTCTTTCCCAGCGCGGACACCGAGGAGTCATCCGCCCAGAAGACCGTCTGGCTCGCTTCGTCGATGACGAGAGCGCGCACCGTGCCGGTCACCGTCGCAAAGACGGTCGTGGTCATATCACTCCTGCGCACGAGCTTGATTTGCCCCGTGACCCCGACCCATGCATGCGTCGAGTCGGCCACGACCAGCCCCACCATACCGAGCGCGATCGCGACCGGGACGACCGAGTTGGCCGTCCACGCGGTGGTGTCGAGGTAGCTGACGGAGCCGTTCTTCTGAAGCGCGAAGAAGACGGAGGTGCCCTGCACGCTGCAGCCGAAAACGTGGTCGTTCGCGTTGACCTGCACGATGTCGGCGGAGATGCCGCCGCCGCCTTTGTCTTGTCGATGGAGACGTTGATAGCTCCCGCCGTTCGGGTCGTTGTCAGTGAAGTAGAGGGTCGTAGCGCTCGCCGCGAGCGAGTTCGGGCCCGCGAGGTTGGAGGCGAGCACCGCTGGCATCCCGCCGCCCTTTGCGACCTTCAAGATGGATCCCGCCTTGCCCGACGACGCCTCGGAGAGCCAGTAGACGCTCGTCGAGTCCACGACGATCCCCGTGGGCGTCTGCTGATGGGTCGCCAGATCTTTCGCCGGGCCCGAGATCCCGGGGCCGGCCGCGCCATCGCCCGCTGCAGCGTCGCCTCCGTCGGCCGCGTCACCCCCGGGCGGGACAGTGTCACTGCCCCCGAAGGCACCGCACGCCGCCGCCCCGACGACGATTGCGAAGAGGGACAAGGCTCTCATGAAGCCTCAGGGTATCACGGTCGACGAAAGTACCGGAGCGCCGAAGCCGGTGACCGACGGGACGGCCGCGCGCGCTCAGAGCACCAGTAGCGCTCGACAAGGCCCGCGACCCGTCCGCGCGATCCGCCATTCATCTCAACGTCCGATCGGCTGTCCCGTTGGGCGGCGCCATGACGTATTCTCGCGGCTGCTCCCGAGGAGATCCATGGAAACGCCGCTCACGCCACTCGAGTTCATGCGCCGTGCGCGTCGCCTGTACGGCGACCGCGAGGCCGTCGTCGACGGAGACGTCCGCTACACCTACGCGCAGTTCTTCGATCGTTGTGATCGGTGGTCGGCCGCGCTCGTTCGGCTCGGCGTGAAGCAGGGCGATCGCGTCGCGTACATCGCGCCGAACATGCACGCGACGCTCGAGTCCTTCTACGCCGTTCCGCAGCTCGGCGCGGTGCTCGTGCCCATCAACTACCGCCTCATCGCGGACGACTTTGCGTACATCATCGGCCACAGCGGCTCGACGATCGTCTGCGCTGCGCCTCCGTACCTCGAGATGGTCGATTCGATTCGCGATCGCATCCCGAACGTCACGCACTTCGTCGCGCTCGAGGGCGCGCGTGATGGCTGGCTCGACTACGAGAAGGAGCTCCTTTCCTCGGGCGCGCCTGGCGCCGCGATCGACCTCCCGCGTCCCGCGATCGCCGAGACGGATCTGCTGACCATCAACTACACGAGCGGAACCACCGCGCGCCCGAAGGGCGTGATGATCACGCACCGCAACGCGTACTTCAACTCCGTGGGGGTGTTGATCCACGTCCACATGACGGCCGCGGAGCGCTACCTGTGGACGCTGCCCATGTTCCACGCGAACGGCTGGACGTTCACGTGGACCGTCACGGCGGTCGGCGGGACCCACGTGTGCTTGCGCCGCGTCGAGCCCGCGAAGATCTTCGCCGAGCTCGCGAAGGAATCGGTCACCATGCTCTGCGCAGCACCGACCGTGCTCATCGGCATCGCGAATGCGCCCGACGAGCTTCGCGCTGGAGCTCCACGCGGCGTACGCGTCCTCACGGGCGGGGCCCCTCCTGCGGCCGCGACCATCGCGCGCATCGAGGGGGAGCTCGGATGGACGATCACCCATGTTTATGGGCTCACCGAGACGGCTCCACTCATCACCTTGTGCGAGGCGCGGCCCGAGCACTCGAAGCTCTCTCTCGAGGAGCGCGCGATCATCAAGGCGCGCCAGGGCGTCGAGTACGTCACGTCGGGAGAGCTGCTCGTCGTCGACGAGGCTGGCCACGAGGTCCCACACGACGGCGCGACAACCGGCGAGATCACCGTCCGCGGCAATGTGGTGATGAAGGGCTACTACAACGATCCCGAGGCCACGGCGCTCGCGATCAGGAACGGCTACTTCCACTCCGGCGACGCGGCGGTGGTCCACCCGGACGGCTACATCGAGATCCGCGACCGCATCAAGGACGTCATCATCAGCGGCGGGGAGAACATCTCCTCCGTGGAGATCGAGGGCGTGCTCATCCACCACCCGGCGGTGCAGGAGGTCTCGGTCGTAGGCATGCCGCACGAGAAGTGGGGCGAGGCGCCGAACGCGTTCATCGTCCTCCGCGAGGGCAAGACGACCACGCCCGAGGAGCTCCGCGTGTTCGTGCGCGAGCGCCTCGCCCACTTCAAGTGCCCTCAGGGCTTCCACTTCATCGCCGAGCTACCGAAGACGGCGACGGGCAAGGTCCAGAAGTTCGTCCTGCGCGGGCGGCGCGCCGGCATCGCGACGCAGTGAAGACCCATGAAGGATGACGTGAGGCGAGGCAGAGCGGCGCGCGTACGCGATCAGGAGGAGCGCCAGGACGGCAGCCCACGGCGCGGCGCTCGGAGCGGGCGGGGCGGCGGGTGTCAGCTCGCACGCAGCGCAGGCGTGCGGCCTCCCGTACTGCCGGCAATTGCGAGCCTCGCCCTCGTCGACCGCGCTCCTGACGCACCTCTGTTTGCGAAGGTCGACGAGATCCTCGTGGGTGAGGCCGACGGAGATCGGAGTCGGTTCGATGCCGCCTTCGACATAGATCTCGATCGTCTTCTCGATCATCTCGCCATCGACGAGACCCGCCATCGACACCTCGTGATCGCCGGGATTTACCGTGAAGGTCCGACCGAGCGCGTCCATCGGCACCTCGGAGACGTCGAAGCCGATCGACTCGATGTGTGCGCCGGGCGCAAGGACGAAGCGCACGTGTCCCGCGACCGAAATGAGGAGATCTCGGAGCTCGCGGCCCTCTGCGATCGCTGCCGTGTCACCGCTTGCCTCTGCGAACGCGACCGCGCGTTGCGCATCCCGAAGTGCATCAACGACCCGGCGCTCCCGATAGCTCTCCTTCGATCGCACGACCAACTCGCGAAACGTGAGGTGCTTCTCGTGCTCGACCCTGGCCTCGGCCACCTCCCAGTCCCACGGGCGCCGCGACGCGTCGGCGCCGGCATCGGTCGCGCCCGCGTCGCTATCGTCTGCGCGGGAGCTTGCGACGGTCGCGAGAATACATGCGAAGACAAGAGCAGCGACTACGCGGTGCATCCATCCTACGCCGCTGCTCGGCGAGCGATTCACTTGCGCAAGCGCGCCGTCTTCGCCGTGCTCGACTTCTTGCTCGTGGCGGCGCGAGACTTTGTGGTGATCGCGTCCCGCAGGCCAAGCGCCAGGCCTTCGTCTTTGTGCGCGACCGAACCTTGAACCACCTGCGCGACGACCTTGGTCGTACCCGCCTGAAAGATGACCCCGCTATCGCCTTCGTAGAGGAATGCGTCATACACGTGTTTTTTTGACGCGTCGGCGAGCGCGCGAATTTCGAGCGTGCTCCGGAGCGAGGTCTCGCTCTGACCGGTGGCCATTCGAAGAGCCGCGCCGAGATCTTTCCCGTCGTAGGCCTTTCCCGCGGCCCGCAGCTGCTTCTGCTGAATGTTCGAGAGCGCAGCGAGTTGCCTTGGTTTCTCGATTGAAATGCTGGTCAGCAAAGCCGCTACCGGGCCGCCGCGCGCTCCGGCGGCGAGCGCATCCGCGATACGCTTGTTCTTCTTGGCGAGGGCCTTGAGGTCCTTCGTGAGCCCCACGTTGTTTGGAACAATTTTCGATTCGTGGAGCCACGCGATGATTTCTTTTGCAGGATAAAGGCTCAGCGTCTCGAACGCCGGCCACGCGCCACCGTCGGCGGGGCACGCCGCGAGTGAAGCGACCAGCGCCTTCATGCGCCGCTCCTCCGGAATCGCAGCCAGACACTCCTTCATGGTGGCGCCGCGCAAACCGCGACCCTTGGTGCCCACCGGTAACAGCGCATCCCATCGCGGCTCGATGGCAACGCCCGCGCGAACCAAGGCGACGAAGATCGGCCAACAATAGGTCTCCACCGGAAAGCGAAACCGCCCCGTCTTTCTCCGCTCTTCGGCGAGCGCAATCATGCGGTCGGCTTCGCCCTTCGCCCACGTCGCGAGCTCGGCGCCACGAATGCCCGCGAGCAAGTCGACGTCACCGTAGAGCGACTCGTCCAGGTCGTACGCGAAGCCGTGGTGAAAAATGTCGAGCAATGCCGCAGCTCGTGTCGGGAGGGGCAGCCGCGCGAACAACGCGCCCACTTTCGACGGACCAACCGCGTCCGTCGCCAGCTGGACTGCACGGTAGAAGGGCTTCTTGCCCTCGAAATCGATCTCCGTCTCGAGCGCGCGCGATTTCTTCGAGGCGGCGACCGGCTTCACTTTCATGGGCGCGATGTTACCGCGAGCCAAACGATTCGATGCTTCTATCGCGGCTGGTTTTGCGCCAGCGCCGGCGCGAGCGCGGAGTCACACCAGGGTCACGGTCACGGTCACGCTCCTCAATGGCGCTCCCAGCGTGGAAGTCACGGGATTTTCAAGCCACGACTTTGCGGCACCGTGCTTGCAGCCATGAGCAAGCAGATGGCCCACCGGCCGTCGAAGAGGAGATTGAAGATGACCAAGATGGTGGTTGTGCTGTTTGCGTGTTTGCTTGCGTCCACTGTCGCTTGCAGCGGAGGGACCACCCGTGACCGCGACACCGCGGACCACGGAAGCGCGCCGGCGGCGTCGGCGAACAGACGCCTTCAGCTTGGAGGCAACAATGACCAAGGCGTGCACGGCCTGCGGCCTGCGATCCACGACGGCATCAACGGTTCGTGCGTGGGTGTGTGTGGTGGCGGCATCAAACCGAGCGCCGACGTCTGGGCGCACTGACGTAGTCGCCCTCGAATGGCCGCGCGGCTGAGCGGCGCGGCGGATAGCGCCGCCGGCGATGGGGGCTGTAAACTCGGCCGATGAGTGCTAGCCTCATCAGAGGCATGACCGAGGACTTCGCGAACGGACAGACCGTCGGCCGCTACCTGCTCTTCGGCCAGATCGGCGCGGGAGGAATGGGCGCCGTTCATCTCGGGCGCCTGATCGGCCCCGCGGGATTCTCGCGTCTCGTGGCGATCAAGCGCCTTCATCCGCATCTCAGCAAGGAGCGCGAGTTCGTGAACGCGTTTCTCGACGAGGCTCGAATCGCCGCGCGGGTGAGCCATCCAAACGTCGTTTCGATCGACGACGTCGTGATCGCGGGGAACGAAGTGTTGCTCGTCATGGAGTACGTCAAGGGACCGTCGCTGTCGTTTCTCGCATCGGCAGAACGGAAGAGTGGGCGGTGCGTTCCGCCACGTATTGCAGTCGCCATCGCCGTGGACATGCTGCACGGGCTCCAAGCAGCGCACGACGCACGGGACGAGCGTGGAAGGGCGCTCGGCCTGATCCATCGGGACGTGTCGCCGCAAAATGTTCTCGTTGGAGTCGATGGCGTCGCGCGCGTGCTGGACTTCGGCATCGCGAAAGCGCTCGGCCGCTTGCAAACCACGGAGGAGGGGGCGGTCAAAGGCAAGCTCGCGTACATGGCGCCGGAGCGCCTCTCGGACCGCGAGAGCACCGCGAGCGTCGACATCTACGCCGCGGCCATCGTGATCTGGGAGCTGCTTGCCGGCGAACGTTACTTCGAGGGTCCTTCGAGCGAGGCGCTCCTCCCGATCGTCATCGATGCAAAGTACAGGCACCTCCGCGATCCGGCGCTCGTAGCGATCGACGCAGTGCTCGAACGCGCGCTCCGGCGCGAGCCGTCCGAACGTCACGGCTCGTGCAACGAGCTCGCCAAAGATCTCGAGCGCCTGATCGTTCCTGCGAGCCGAAGCGAGATAACGCCGTGGGTCCAGCGAATCGCGGGCGCGGAGATCGCTGAAAGCGACGCTCTGATCTCCGATGTGGAACGCAACTCCATGCGATCGCCGCCCCCTCCCTCAGAGGCCTCGCGGACGGTGACCACCAGGGTCGACACCTCGGAGTCGGACGCGGAAGCACCACCCACCAGACCGGAACCGCATCGCTACGACGACCCGCCACCGCAGACACAGCCACCGCCGACGCGTCCCGAGCGCGGGTCGAGGCATCACGAGTCGTCGACGCAGCTCACGAGCGAAGCCACCGTCAGCGGCCTTGCGGGCCCGACGAACGCGAACGTGGGGGCGCGCCGCTCGAGGTTCTGGCGCATCGTCGGCGTTGCGGCGGTCATTGCCGTGGCTGCGATCTTGGTTGCCTGGGGCGAGAGTTCGCGCGAGCGCGCAGGCAGCGCCAGCACTGGCCGGCCGACTCTGGTCGAAACGTCGTGGCCGGTTCAGCCATCCGAGGAGACTGTGCCGTCCGCCCCTTCGCAGACCCCGCAGAGATCTTCTTCATCGGGTGATGCCGTGGGGCCGCTGGCAACAACGTCGGCGACCGTTGCCGGAGTCAGCACCGACCGCCCACACGCCAAGACCGCGACGCCAACGCCGTCGACGCGGCCGAGCGGGAGCGCTCCCCCGAAACCAACATCCGATCCAGACGCGCCTTCGGACCGCAAGTGAAGCGTCGCATTCGCCACGCGCAATGGTTCCTCGGCCTCGTCACCATCTGTGCGATGAGCCACTCCAGCACTGCACGTGCAGGTAACGACACGGCCGCTGCGCAGGCGCTGTTCGAAGAGGCGCGCACCCTCATGGCAAAGGGCGACCTCGCCGCGGCGTGCGCAAAGTTCGAAGGCAGCGAGGCACTCGACCCAGGGGCGGGTACGGAATACAACCTCGCGCTCTGCTACGAAAAGGCAGGACGCAGCGCGAGCGCGTGGGCAACGTACCTCACCGCGGCGGCATCCTACAGGGCTACGAACCGTGCCGAGTGGGAGACGAAGGCTCGTGACCGCGCGAGCGCGCTCGCCCCCACGTTGAGTCGCGTCACGCTGGTCGCCGCGACGAGCACGCCCGCAGACGTCGTGATCACACGCGACGGTGCAAAGGTCCTGCCTTCGGAGCTCGGCGCATCCATCCCGCTCGACCCTGGGCATCACGTCATCGAGGCCACCGCGAGCGGCCGGTCCAAGTGGACGAACGCGTTCGACCTGGCCCCGCGCTCTAGCGTGACGATCGAGATCGCGTTTGGACCACAAAACGCCGGAGCGCCCGACGCGACTACCAAGATCGACGACCCGCACCCCGCGAGTCCGAAGAGCGACACGAAAGCGCAGAGATCCACGCTACGTACCGTTGCGTACGTCGCCGGTGGCGTCGGAATCGTTGGGCTCGGCCTTGGTGCAAGCGCCGGCTTCGCGGCCGTAAGCAGCAACAACGCGTCCAAGAAAGCTTGTCCGAACAGCGGGCCTTGCGCGGACGCGCATGCGAGAGGGGACAATTCGACAGCCCGCGACTGGGCCGCGGTGTCGACGGTCTCGTTCATCGCCGGCGGAGCGCTCCTCACTGGTGCGGCGATCATGTTCTTCGTCTCGCCAAAGTCTTCCTCGACCGCGGGCGTGTACATCACGCCAACGATCGGCCTCGGCGGAGCCGGTGTCACGGGGGCCTTTTGAAACGCATCCTTGCACTCACCCTCGTGGCCGCCATTCCCGCGTGCGGCCTGCTGATCGACATCAAGGATCTCACGCCCGCAGAGGGCGAACCCGGCTTCAGCGACAACGACGGCTCGGTGTCCGACGGCATGAGCAAGCTGCCGACCGACGCGAGCGGCGGCACGGACGCCGGAAAGATCGCCGATGGGAGTGACGGTGGCTGCGGCGATGTATCGATGAACGCGAACAACTGCGGACGCTGCGGTCATTCCTGCCTCGGCGGCGACTGCCTAGGTGGCTCTTGCCAGCCGAAGATGATCGGCGCGCTCGCGGGCGAGGTCTCGAGCGTCGCGGTGGACTCCACCTCCGTGTATTTTGCATCCTTCGACTACAACACCGGCGCGGTCGCCCGCGTTGCCAAGACCGGCGGCGCGGTGAGCACGTTCGCGTCCGGTGCAGACACGCGACTCGTGAAGCGGGTCGCGGTCAACGGCTCGCACGTCTACTGGGCGTGCGCGGACACGGGCTCGGGCATCGTCTCTCGTTGTCCCGTCGCCGGATGCGTCGGCGCTCCAGAGGTGCTGGCGAATCCAGGTGAGCCGACGGGGCTCACGCTCGATCCAACGTTCGTCACCTGGGCCGATCACAATGGCGGGCAGATCGCCCGCAAGCCGATCGATGGTGGCGTCGTGAAGCTGGTCGCCATGACGAGCGGCGCGCTTCCCGTCGCCGTTGTCGTGGAACCTCCGCGCACGTTCTGGCTCAACGACTTCAGCGGCGAAGTGTACGGCAACATCCCCGCCGACGGAGGCAGCGTTCTGCTTGGGTCGGCTGGCCAATCGGGTCGTGATCTCGTCATCGTTCCGGGCGCGCCCTCGTTCCTCTATTGGGGCACGGCCGGCACCAACGTCGGCGACCCAGGCACCATCGCGCGCGTGCCCGCCGACAAGAGCAGCGCAGTCCAGACGCTGGGCGTCGCAAACGGCGACCCACGTGCGCTCGCGATCGACGCGAAGCTCGTATACTGGACTGCGCGCGCGACCGCGTCGGACGGCGGCGTTGTCGCAGGCGCGGTATTCGCGTGTCCGCAGACCGGTTGCGGTGCGGGCGCTACCAAGGTCGCGGTCAATCAGGATCTGCCTTGGGGCATCGCCGTCGACAACGACGCGATCTATTGGGGCGTGAGAGGTGGCGTCATGAAGCTCGCGAAGCCGTAGAGCGTCTCACCGCGGCCGATACGCATCCGCATCGAGCCCGTGTTGCCTGAGCCACCGATGAATGAGGGAGCGATCGCGACAGAAGAGTCGGGCCAACGCGGCGATGTTACCGCCGTGCTCCACCAGCGCGGCGCGTAGCTCGTCGGGCGTGGGCACCGCCGGCTTGGTGTTTTCGTTGGCGTCGGCCGTGTCGTCGCCACGGTCCGGACCGCCGGCCCCGCTGCGTTCCGCGCTCTTCTTCTTCGGCGTGAGGAGCTCGTCTGGCAGGTGCTTCGTGTCGAGGGTCTCGTCTTTCGATGCGAGCGCAACTGCCCGGCGCAGGATGGAGAACAGCTCGCGGACGTTGAACGGAAAGTCGTAGCGCGCCAGCGCCACCATGAAGGCGACCGACACCCCTGCGTCCTTGCGATCGAGACGCGCGAGAAGCGCACGCACGAGGAAATGGAGATCCTGCTTGCGTGCACGCAGCGGCGGAAGGTGGACGACGTACCCGCGAATCCGTGAGTACAGGTCCGCGCGAAAGCGCTTCTCCGCGACCAGCGCGTCGAGATCTTGATGGGTCGCGCAGACAATGCGAACGTCGACTTGCTCGGTGCGCGCCCCTCCCACTGGCGATATCTCGTTCGACTCGAGGAGGCGCAATAGCTTCGGTTGGATCTCGAGCGGCAGGTCGCCGATCTCGTCGAGGAACAGCGTGCCACCGTCGGCCGCGCGCACGATGCCAGGGCGATCTCGGTCGGCGCCAGAAAAGGCTCCCTTCTTCACGCCAAAGAGCTCGCTCTCGACCAGCGTCGCGGGGATCGCCGCGCAGTTGAGCGCGCGCAGCTCGCCTTTGCGACGGCTCGCGGCGTGCGTCGCAGCGGCGACCAGTTCTTTGCCAGTTCCGGTCTCACCAAGGACAAGCACAGGAATGGTGGACGCTGCGATGGACGCGAGATCGTCGAAGATTCGACGCGTCGCCGGGCCGCACGCGATGAAAGCGTGATCGTGCTCATCCGCGCCTCCGTCGTCGATATGGCGCCGCGCGTTCTCCGCCACGAAGACGAAGATGGCATCGCCGATCCTGACGTCGTCTCCATCCGAGAGCTCGGCGGACTCGACGACGTTGCCACGGACCAAGATGCCGTTGCGACTTCCAAGATCGTGGATGGTGCAACGATCGCCGCGGCGCGTGACGCGTGCGTGCACGCGCGATACGGACGACAACGCGAGCGTGATACCGCCAGGAGGGGGCTCGCGTCCGAGCACTGTACTGCCGGGCTCGAGCAAGATGACAAGCGGGACGGCGCTGCGATCCTGCGCATAGACGAGGACCAGACCAGGATCCGTGGAGGACGAGGACGACCGCTTCGGCTCTCCGGCCATGGTCCCCGTGAGATCGTCGCCCATGCAGACGATTCTACATCTTCCGTGACCCACCGTGACCGTGACCGTGACCCAGGGCGTGTGAACCACCATCAATACAGCTAAAAAGAGCTCGAATCGCGCCGCGAACGGACGGCCCGCCGATTGCACTCTCGTGTCCCATGAAAAGCGCACACGTCTTCTCGGTCATCGCGATTGCCTTCGCTGCCTCTGCGTGCAGTTCCCCGTCCACGTCGGGTTCGTCGGCCGACGACCCGTCAACGCCCGACCCGGCCGACGCTGCCGTCGCCGCGCTCCCATCCGCCAAGGCGACGAGCCTCTCGGTGGGCGCCGCGCACGCCTGCGCGTTGACGACGGAGGGTGCGGTCCGCTGCTGGGGCTATTCCGACAAGGGAGAGATTGGCAACGGCGCGCCGTACGACACCACGCGGCACGCCGTGCCGGTGCAAGTCACGGGGCTGACCGCGGGCGTCAAGGTGCTTAGCGCTGGAGACGATTTCAGCTGCGTCGTCACGTCTGCGGGCGGCGTGAAGTGCTGGGGAAACAACGATGGCGGTCAGCTCGGAACCGGCATCGTCTACACGGACAGCAGCATGCAGGCGTCGAACGTCCCCGTCGACGTGAAGGGCATCACGTCTGGAGCTACCGCCGTGTCCGCCGGCGGAGACCATGCATGCGCGATCGTCGGGAGCGGCTCCGTCAAATGCTGGGGCCACGACGAGTACGGCAAGCTCGGGAACAACTCGACGCACTCGCCCGGCGACGACCAGCCTTCGTTCCTGCCGCCCGTCGACGTCATCGGCATCACCAACGCCGTGCAGATCAGCGTGGGCGGTGGCCAGAGCTGCGCGGTGCTCGCGACTGGCGCGTTGAAATGCTGGGGCTCCAACACGTGGGGCGAGCTTGGAATCGGCACGGAAGACCCGTCGAAGCGCGTTCCAGTTGATGTGAGCGCGCTGGGCACAGATGTCGCTTACGTGGCGGCGGGGCCGAGACAGACGTGCGTGATCATGAAGACCGGTGCGCTCAAGTGTTGGGGCGAAGGCGACTCCGGCGATCTCGGGGACGGCATGACCGGGATCATTCGCAACGTGCGCTTGCCGGGAGACGTGCTCGGCGTGAGCGCAGGTGCAACGAGCATCTCCGCGAACGGCTTTTCCTGCGCTGTCATCTCTGGCGCGACGAAGTGCTGGGGCAAGAGCGCGGACCTCGGCTACGGGGAGCCAGGCTTCGAGACCTACGCACCGGCCGCCGCCGCAGTCGGGCTCGAGAGCGGCTCGCAACGAGTGGAAGTGGGAAACGCGTTCGCGTGCGCGCTCACGACCGCCGGCGCGATCGAGTGCTGGGGAACCAACGACGCGGGAAACCTTGGCAACGGTCTGACGGACGCGGTGAGAGTTTCGCAGCCTGCGCCCGTCATCAGCTTCCCGTGAAATTCGCGCGGGCATATACCCAGCGGCTCACGCTCACGGGGTGGGCGGCCAGGTGCGGGCCGTGCTGTTGTACACGTCGAATCCTACCCACGCCCGGCCAGGAAGGAGCGTGCCGCTTCGTGCGATAGCGTGAACCTGGCGGAGCTGCGCCGCGTAGAACCCGACCTACGCGCCAACTTCCGCGACGGCCGCCGCGCGGTTCAAATCCCAGGCAGCGCGGAACTCGGCGCTGTCGATCCACGCGTCGGCCTGCAGGACGCTGGAATTGTCGTCCGCCGCAAGACCGAGCCGGGCGGCGAACCGGGCGGCCATGGCGCGAAACTCGTGAACGTCGGTTGCCGCAATCGGAGGATCGGTGGTCATGTTGGACGTGGGGAAACGCGGTTGGAGCGGCGCCGGCGGTTGCCCGAGGCACGCGGAGTGTAGCGCCCCGGAGTCGGCCGGCCACTCGGATCTTCGGCGGTGTTTACCCCGCGCTCGAGGTTCGCATCCGCGGCTCGCTGCCTGACGAGGTGGAGCCGATGACCTGGCCGGCAAGGGCGGTTGCGGCTTGCACACGCAGCAGCGATGCGGATGAATGGACCCCATGGTCGACGAGCTCCCAGGTGTGATTTCGAACGGTGGCCCGCTGATCGCGATCCCCCGCGATCTCGTGGATTCTTGGCAGGGCGCGCTCCCTGAAGGAGCCGTGCGTGACTGTGACTACGAACGCGCCTGTGACCCGCCGGACGAGCGAGTGACCATCTCGGATTCATACTCGACGTGGATGGTCTCGGTGGGTGGCGGCTCTGCGCTCGTTCTCGACGGCGAATGCAGCACCACGGCGCTGCGGTGGGATGACGGGTTGGTCGTGATTCGAGACTTCGGACCCGCGGGCCAGACCGACGTCGTCGCGATGATTGCGGCGGTCACGCCCGACCAATGGGTCCCCACGTCGTTCACTGTCGACCTGAAATCCGGCGGCCTCTTCATCTTCGACTCGGCCTACGCCGGCCAGGAACGTGAGCAGGCTGATGGGGGCGTACTGGAGGCCGCCGTCGTTCCCGGTGCATACCGCGTGTGGGTCGCGCGCCCCTTGAAGGACCGCACGACCTTGGTGAGGCTGGTGGGCGCGTCGCAGCGCAACGTCGAAAGGGGCATGACCGGCATCCTGGTACGCTGAAGAGCGGCGCTTGTGCGCGGGCGGATGGACGAAGGTCCAGCCTTCGCCAAAGGGTGAACCAGAATGGGTGCGATTGGTGTATTTTGCGGGCATGCGAAAGCCAGTGAAGACCCGCGCCTCTCGGTCGCGTCCCTCTGCGGTGGTTCGCGCCGAGCACGGTGGCGCGCCGGTGCGCTTGAAGGCTGCGGAGCGAAAGCTGTTCGACGAAGCGCTCCGCATGGGTACGGACCTGGCGGACGAGCTCGAGTCCCGCATGATGTCTTTCGGACGCTGGCTCCTGTCCGAAGTCTTCGCGAACGATGCGGCGCTCGCGCTTGACGACAAGAGCAAGAATCCGATCTGGGTAGAGCTGGTTGCTCGTGCGGGCGGGCCCACGCTGCGGATCGGAAAGAAGATGCTCTACGTCGCGGTGCGGCTCGCCGCGTACGACAAGCGCATTGGCGATCAGGCGTGGCACGGTCTGGACGCGGGCCGGAAGGAGATCCTTCTCCCGCTGCGCGACGACCGGCGTCTGCGCGAGGCGGCGCAGCACGTGTCAAAGTTCAACCTCACCCAGATCAAGACTGCCGCCTATGTGGGCGCGCTGATGGCGGAGAGCGGTGAGGCGAAGCCGGTTCGCTTGACCGCGCCCATGCTCGTGGGACGCATGAAGAAGATCCAGGAGGCGCTTGGCGGTGCCGCCACCCTGAAGCGGGTGCGCGCGCTGCACGGCGACCTCTCCACGGCCGAGCGCCAACAGGTCGCGAGCGAGATCGACAAGGTGCGCGACGTACTCTCCGCCATCGCGCGCGAGGTCCGCGGTCGCTGAAGATTCGCGGACCGCGCGCCAACGCGAGCGCGCATACTTCGCACGAAAATCTGCCGCCGGAAAATTCGAAATCCCCCGGCTTTTCTAGCGTGATGGCTCCAGTTCCGGCGCCGGAACTGAGCCGTCCGTCGGCCGGTCTCCGTTGACGTCGGGCCAGCGGCGCGTACCTTCGCGCGATGCTTTTGAACGAGAAACTCGTAGCCTTCATCTCCACCCGCGACGTCGAAGTGGCGAAGGCCTTCTATGGCACCACGCTCGGCCTTCCTCTCATCCACGCAGACGCGTTTGCGCTCGTCTACGGCGCGAACGGGACGAAGATTCGAATCCAGGTCGTGAAGGAGGTCACGCCGCATCCGTTCACCGCGCTCGGTTGGGACGTTTCGAACATGGAGACGACCGTCCGCGCGCTGATGGAGCGCGGCGTTACGTTCGAGCGCTTCCCGGGGATGGTTCAGGACGACCTGGGAATCTGGAAGGCGCCTTCAGGCACGCAGGTTGTGTGGTTCAAGGATCCCGAGGGTCACGTGCTCTCGCTCAGCCACCACGACTGAGCGCCTCTTCGAAGGCGGCGAGGAACTCGGGATCGGCGGGCGTTGCCGCGATGCCCAGGCGACGGCGGATGACGAGGGAGAGGTTGTCGGCAAGGACCTCTTCAGGGTGGATCGTGTACTTCGAATTTCGCGCGATCCGCGGGGACCAGTCTGTCGCTTCTGCAAAGACCACAACGGGCGCTCCACCGGTGTCGCGCACCACCGTCCCGGCATCGGGGTCGATCTCGAGGAGCGTCACACGCACCACACCGAGCACCGACGTTCGCTCGAGCACGTCTGCGAGTGGCAGTGGGCAGGTGAGGAGCGGAACGAACGCGTGCTCCCCGAGCCGCAAATAGTGCCCTAGCGCGTGGGCGTCGGGGTTCGTCATCCGGGAGGCGTCGAGCTCGGGCGGTGGCGTGATGGGACCGACGGGCGCGAACCCGAGGAGAGCGTAGGTCGCATCGCGGAGTGCGGGCGTTTTCCGGGATGCAATGTGGAACAGCTCGTGCGCCAGGAGGCGGAGCGCGCTCTCGCCTCGGAGCCTCTGCACACGCGCTGCTGGCAGGACGATCGCGTTCGCCCGCGTATACGCGTGGTCGCGTTCCTCGCGGCCGGTCGTCTTCACGATGAGCACCTCGCGCGGGAGGATCGCGCCGAGTCCCCGCGCGCCATGCGCGACCGCGGAGATTGCCTCCTCCCACGCCGCCTCCTCTTCTCCAGTGAAGTCGACCGCCTGCTCTCCGAGGAATCGCCTCAGATCCGCGTCGCCGACCGGCGCGCTCGTGCGCATCCTGAACGAGCGGTCGAACCCGCCGAGCGCGCGCGTGAAGTCATCCTCCGCTGCGAGGATCGCCCGGCCCTCTGACGCGCTCGCGAGTCTGAGAAGAGTCATCGCGACCGAACGGTCACGTCCGCGACCGTAGAATCGTTTCGAGCGCCACCACGTCGGCTATGTCCTGGGGCCGTCCCGACGCCGTCTTGTTCTTGATGAGCGACTCGATGCCGATCACTGGGCACGTGAGGCCATCGGAGAAGCTCGCGGTGATGTGGGAGGGCCACGCATCGTTGAAGGACAGTCCTGAGATCTTGGTGATGATGTCTACTCTCATGGGAGGAACACCGATCTGGAGTCCGGCACCTGGGGTGTGAAGCTCCTGCTCGGTAAGGCCCATGAGCGGAGCTCCGAAGTCGCCGAGCGCAGCGATCACACGAGGAGCATTCTCCGCAGACGCGTCTACCCACACGTCGAGGTCCTTCGTGGCGCGCGGATGCCCATGTACGCCGACCGCGTACGCGCCGACGATCATGAACTTCACATCAGCGTCGAGTAACGCGCGCAATAGATCGAGAAAGTCGGGGTTCATGCGGCTCGTCCGGGTGTGCGATGCGATGGAGCTCCAGGCTCAATTCCCATGTGACCTTGGCGCGGTCCGCAACCGGGATCGCTAGCCAGAAAGCGACGTCGTTCGCGTCCGCTTCTTCCTGCGTTCGAACGACGCGGGTGGTCCACATGGCCCGTCGTCGCTTTCGTTCCGCAGCGTCCATCCAGAAAATAGTACCACAACTGCGATGACACCGGCGGTCGCGGTCTGGTTCCGCACGCGACGGGCTCAGCGTGGAGTGCGCTGCGCCGGATCGTAGAAGAACGTCTCGGAGGCGATACGCTCTCCCTCCCAGGTCTGATAGGCGATCTCCTCCATCCGCGTGCGTCCACCCTCGAGCCACTGGAACTCGAAGACCCAGCGGATGACCACCTTGTCCCCCGCCACGAACACGGGGCGAATGCAGCGCGAAGACACGCTGAGCGCACGCGACATCACGCGCCGCTCCTGCGCAACGAGCGCCGCCCGTCCCACACGCGGCTCGCCCTGGTTTTCCTGGATCGACCCGTTCTCGAGATAGAACTCCTCGATCGCCTCCGCGTGCTTGTTCTCGACAACGCGCCCGATGAAGCGCTCCAAGGTCTCCGAGGTCGGCATGGGGGGAGTGTGAACCTGAGTGGCGCGCTCTTCAATCCTGCCGTTTGGCATCGCCGACCGCCGCTGAGCTTGCGCCGCTCACCAGACCTTCGAGTCGGCGTGTCGCGATGCCGCTACCGTCCTCTCCGGCCATCGCCTTCGCCATGTCTGAAGCCCCTCGCTGAAGAGACGCGGAATCGACGGCCTCGCGGATCATCGCCCCCACCTTTTCCGGGGTCGCCTTCCAGAACGACAGCCCGGTACCTGCGCCGACTTGCTCGACGCGCTTTGCCCAGAGCCGCTGCTCGATGATGAACGGCAGGACCACCGACGGCTTCCCCGCTCGGAGGGCCATGTGGGTCGTGCCCGCACCACCATGGTGCACCACCACCGAGCACGACGGAACAAGGCGGCGGTGCGGTGCCCAGGGAAGGATGAACAGATCGCCGTCTCGCACTTCGTCGTTGCTCGTCTTGGTCTGGATGATCGCGCGCGTCTTTGCGTGACGCGCAGACGCCATGAGAAGCTTCTGAACGCGCTCGGCAGCCATGTGCTCCCATGAGCCGAGCGTCAGCAAGACCGGCTCCGATCCCTCCTCGAGAAAAGCGCGAAGGGCAGTGGATGGTGCCCACGCCTCGGCCTCGAGCGGCATGAGCAACTCGCCGCACGTGCAATGGATGTCGGGCCAATCCGGGGCCGGTGGCCAGAACGACGGACTGGCCGCATGCAGGTTGAGGCGATCCGAGAAGACCACGTCGGGGATGGCATGACGGATGGTTGGCAGCCCCTTCTCCGCGAAGAACTTCCGTGGCGCCTTGGTGAAGGCCATGTCCATCATGACGTGCGTGAGCGCCCACGCGGGCCGAGCCAGCCATCGCCACGCGGGGAAGATCACCGGAGGCACCTCCCGCGACGGAACGAGAGCTGGAATGTAATCGAGGGACACGAAGGGCACGCCCGCTCGGAGACACGCCGCCTTCACCAGCCAGCAGGGGTTGCTGCCCACGACGACGTCCGAGGCCGCACACAAGTCCAGTGCGGCCGTGTACATCGCTTCCAGATATGGATTGAACGTGAGGTCGAGCACCGCCGTCATCAGCTTGGTGGGATCGGAGCTCTTGGCGTTGCGCACGAGCTGCTGGAGCGTGAGGTCCATGCGCTCGGGGACCGTCTGGAGCGAAATACCGAGCGACTCACAGAGCGGCAGATAGTCCTTCCCGTCGATCGGCGTGAGCACCAGGCGAGCTTCGTGACCGCTCTTGCGGATACGCGCAGCGAGGGCAATGAGCGGCCGGAGATCGCCCTCCGAGCCCCACCCCTGGAGACCAATGCGCATACGTCACGCCCTCTTTCGCCGATAGATGCACGAGCAGCTAGACGGGCTTCTCGTCACCCTCTGCCCGTCAGAGGTCGCGCCGATGGATTCGTGAGCGCACGACGTTCTCCGCCAACGATGTCGCATGATCAGAGCATATGACGTTCCCGCCGGCGGCGCGGCGTCGTAGATTCGGCGGCATGGGCGTTCTGACCTTCGCGATCAATGTGACGTTGGACGGGTGCGTCGATCATCGTGTGGGGATCGTGGATGACCAGATGCTCCGCTTCTGGACACAGCTGATGGACGCAGCGGGCGCTGTGCTCTACGGGCGCACCACCTACGAGCTCATGGAGGAGGCCTGGCCAGCGGTGTTGCGCGACAAGAACGCGCCGCGCGTGATGCGGGACTGGGCGCGCAACGCGGTGTGCTCGTCGGCAGCACCACGCTCGGCGCCGCGCTCGAGCGACTGGGGATCATCGACGAGTATCGCCTCGTCGTGCACCCGGTCCTGGCAGGTCACGGACCGACCTTGTTTCAGGGCTCTCCGCGCGTGAGGCACCTCGAGCTCCTCGCTACGAAGCGCCTCAAGTCGGGCGTGATCGCGATGCACTGCCGCCGCAAAGAGTGAGATGATTCACGGCATCGCCCGCGTCGCTTCATGTCAGCACATGGATTCATCTCACCGGACCCGTTGGCTGGGGTTTGGGCCTGTTCCGGCGCCGAAGGCCAATCGATTCTTCATATCCTCCAGTGCTGCGGCGATCGCTGCTCGTTGTTGCACGATGAGCGCGAGGACCGCGCCGCCGAACGCCGGGTCGCCTTCGAGCACGTTGTCGTACGCAGCCAGGGCGTTGGCTTCCCCACGGATGCATTCGTCCACGACCACGTCGTCTCGGCGACCTTCGATCTGCATCCGCGCACCGGTCCAGCCGCGGTGAAGCGTGCCGCCGATCGTGCCCTGGTTCTCGTGAGTCGCGCCGAGTCCGTCGGTGGTGCGTTGAAGCTCGGTCACGAAATCTGCCCGCTGTCGCTCGTAGCTCGACATGATCGACTTGAGCTGTGGGTCTCGCACATCGGCCGCCGCAGCGCCGTAGCCCTTCTCGCCGTCCGTACAGGTCTCGATGCATCGATTGAGGGCCGTGACGGTGAGTGCCAACTGCCTGCGTTCGATAGTCGTCATGTTCATGGGGGGGCTCCTGCCTTCGATGACTGCAAGAGAAGTGCCCGACGCGGGTAGCGGGATTGTCGGCGTGTCTTTACGTCACGCCGGGTAGAACCGCAGAACGTGCGTTACCGCGCGCCGCTTGCGCACGTGTTCGAAGGGATGGTCAGGGGTTCGGTTGAAGACCGACCTGGGTGATGCTGTCGGGCCTTGCGTTCACGACGATCGAACCGAACTGCGTATTGCCGGGGGGCGGGGTGAAGCCTTTGATCGTCAGGTTCGTGCTGGTGGGAACGTTCTCAAAGCCGCCAAGGCCTATTCCGTCGGTTGCGGTCGCAGTCCGCGAAAGCGTGTTGTTCGCGAAGTAGAACGGGACTGCGCTGGAGTCGAGGTCCGTCGCCGACAATTTCACGCCGAGCGCTGGGAGAAAAGCGCAGCCTCGATGACGATGTGGCCTCGTCCGGCGATGGGTGCCGGGAAGCCAGCCTGCGTCCACACACTGGCGTAGAGAGCCTTGTCCAGGATGGCAACCTCCTGGATCAGCCTGGCGTTGGGAGCGCTGAACGGGAAGCCGGGGTAGAAGCGATGTGGCGTGAAGGTGGGTGAGTCCACATCGAAGAACACCTGCGGCGCAAGATCGACCACCTTGGCCAGACGAAGGTGCGCGTCCCCGTTCGCGTCCGTCACACCATTCGCATCGAGCGGCGTGACGCACCCCGTATCCGATGCAGCGCACAGCTTCACGTTGGCTCCGGACACTGGCGCGTAGGGCGGAGAGTAGTTTCTCACGTGAAGCGTGATGTCGATCGCGCTTGCCTTCGCGAACGGCCACGTCACGTGTCCGATGCACGCGAAGTCGTCTCCCAGCTGACAGTCCTGCACGCAATGACTGAGTCCAGCGCTCGCAAGCGCATTGAACGCGGCTATGCCGGCATCGTTCGCCGAGTCGCACGCGGTCGCGCAGTCCGGCGTCACGCACGCGTAGCGGCAGCGGTAGAGCGCAAGGCAGGCGGCGTCGTTCGAGCACGCCTGGAACTCCGAGCAACTGTTCACGGTCGCGCATTGCTGGCACTTGTCCGCCGCGTTCGGTGGGATGTACGCGAGCGAACCACCGCATTGCAGATTGCACTCATTTTCGCAGCTCGTGGCGGCGCATGCCTCGAGCGCCGGAAGCGAGGAGACGGGACCGATGGCATGGTCGACCGTGCACTGCGATCGGCACCGAGCGTCGCCGTTGCACGCGAGCTCGCACGTGGCGAGCGCGCTGCACGCTGGTTCTTTCGAGCTCCCACAACGCTGCGCCTCCGAGCAGCAGCGCGATTCGATGCAGGCGCGGCAGCTACCCGGAGCGAGCGCGAGCCCGTATGCGAGAGCCCCACCGAGATCACCATCGGAGGCATCCACGAGAGGCGACCCGTCGTCGTGAATTCCGACGATCTGCCGACACGCGACCGCAACGAGGCCGACGGTGCCCATCGCAATCATCAGCTTCAGGCCGCCTCCCATTCCTCCAGGCTACCAAATGCCGGCTGCGCTGGCGCGAGGCGCGAGGCGCGAGCCGGGGCGATTTGCCCGGGAATGGGTCCTGGAACGCGACGGATGGGCAGGGAACGGACGGTTTGATTGACACGTCCCCGGCTCCTCGCGATCCTCTGGTGTGGCGGCAGATCCAGACGACGACACGTTGGCCGCGCCCGACACCGCGGTTGCGGGCAGCGCACACCACCCCGTGCTCGATCGCCGCTACGAGATCCTTGGGCTCCTCGGATCGGGTGGCATGGGCAACGTGTACAAGGCCCGCGATCTCGAGCTGGACGAGATCATTGCACTGAAAGTGCTCCGCCCCGAGCTCGTCGGCGCGCCTGGCGCGATCGACCGATTTCGTCGGGAAGTGAAGCTCGCGCGCCGCATCACGCACCCGAACGTGGGCCGCGTCTTCGACATTGGCGAGCATGGCGGAGACAAGATCATCACGATGGCGCTGATCGACGGCGAGGCACTCTCGACGGTCCTCGCGCGCGAGCGGCTGGTGATCGCGCGCGCTGTGGAGATCGCTTCGGGCATCTGCGCAGGTGTCGGCGCCGCCCATGCTGCGGGCGTCGTGCACCGCGACCTGAAGCCCGACAATGTGATGATCGAGAAGGGCGGGGCCGTCATTGTCATGGATTTCGGGATCGCACGCGCCGCGGCAGCCAGCGACGCAGCGAGGAGCTTCGCGGGCCTCGTTGGTACCCCCGCTTACATGGCGCCCGAGCAAGTCGATGATCGGGCCGCGATCGACACGCGCGCGGACATCTATGCGTTCGGCGTGATGCTCTACGAGATGCTGACGGGAGAGCTACCGTGGCGCGGCGACTCCGTCATCGCGGTCGCGGCAGCGCGGCTTCTTCATCCACCGCCGGACCCGCGAAGCGCACGCGCCGATCTGCCGCCTGCGCTCGCGGCGATCGTTCTTCGTTGTATGGCGAAGAGTCCGGATGATCGGTTCTCGAACATGCAGGACGTTGTCTCCGTGCTCGCCGGGTTGACGATGCCGGCCGAGTCCCCGGGCGCCAAGGCCATGCTGCACGCTTCGCCAGCGATTGACGTCCTGCCGCACGTCGGCGTTCGTCGTGTTGCGGTCCTCCCCTTTCGCAACCGAGGCGCGCCCGAGGAAGAGCACGTGGCCGACGGGCTCACGGAGGATCTCATCGATCTGCTGAGCGCGGGTCGCAAGCTTCGTGTGACCTCGCGCGGCGTGGTGATGAAGTACAAGGGCATCGAGCGCGATCCACGGGAAATTGGGCGTGAGCTGGACGTCAACGTGGTCGTGGAGGGCTCGGTGCGGCGCGCGCCCGGATCGTTCCTCATCACGGCGCGCCTCGTCAGCGTCGCGGACGGCTTTCAGCTCTGGGCGCGCCGCTTCAAAGGCGTCGAAGTCGACATGCTCGCGCTGAACGACGAAGTCGCGCAGGCAGTGGCCGAGGCTCTCGCCGTGGATCTCGACGCAGAGAAGCGGGGCGCGGTCGCCGATCTCGAGGCCGCGGATCTCTATCTCCGTGGGCGCGCAGCATTTCGCCGCTTCCTGGTCGAAGAGTCCGACGAAGACGCGACCTCACTCTTCGAGAAGGCACTCGCGCGTACACCGAACGATCCGCGGATCATCGCGGCCTACGTCATGGCGCGCGTCCAGATCGGGCGTGCGACGGGGTCCAGAGACACCTCGCAGCCCACGAGCTTTGCCCAGCTCGCGAGCGGGCTCCAGGCGCAGGCGGAGGTCGCGCTTCGGGCTGCACCGACGCTCGCGGACGCCCACGTCGCCCTCGGGTACCTGACATTCCAGATGGGCGACGAGGTCGCGGCGATGACCTCGCTTCGCCGCGGCGTGCTTCTCGCCCCGAACTCCGCCGACGCGCACGACGTGCTCGGTCGCATCCTCTCGGAAGCGGATCGCAAGGAGGGCCTTCGACATCTCCAGACGGCGATCACGCTGGAGCCAGGGCTCGACAAGGCGCGTGTCGCGCTCGCGCGCCATCACTACCTCGCGGGCGACCGCGATCTCGCGACCTCGACGCTCGAGTCGAGCGACAAGCACATGTTCCCCATTCGTGCGCGTCTGTGCCTCTGGTCGCGCGACCGTGAGCTCGCAAAGGAGCTGCTGTCAGGCGACCTGGGAAACCCGAGCCCCACCCGTAGCGTCTCGGTCGGGTTCCTCGAGCTGATTGCGGGTGGAGGCAAGCTAGACCTTTCCTCGGTGAGCCCGCCTGCGGCCAGCATCTCACCTCGCTTGAATGCGTTCTTCAGCCAAATTCGCGCGGAGATCGCGTGCGTGGGGAGCGACTATCCGCGTGCCATCGAAGAGATCGTCGCCGGGGAACGCGGGGCGCTCTTCGACATCGCGTGGCTGACGCGATGCCCACTCCTCGCGCCGTTGCAGAACGAGCCAGAGGTCATCGCCGCGCGCGCGCGGATGGAAGCTCGTGTCTCGCGCATCGTTGCGGCATACGTCACTCCCTTCGAGTAGCGGCCGCTGCTTCTCTGCAGGCAAGGCACGCCCGGCAATGCTGCGGCAATCGCTGTGCGTAGACCTGCGGCGCACGCGTGCGTAGAGTCGTTGGAGTCGATGTCCGTAAGCTTCTCTCAGGGACAGGTGATCGAAGGCCGCTACCAGCTGCTGTCGCGGCTTGGCGCTGGCGGCGTAGGCAGCGTGTGGCTCGCAAAGGACCACACGCGGAAGATCACGGTGGCGGTGAAGGTCCTTCGCTCCGCCGTGAAGAACCGGACGGAGATGCTCGGGCTGTTCGAGCAGGAGGCCGAGCTCTCTGCGCGCATGATGAGCCCCAACATCGTGCGCGTGCTTGCGCGCGGCGTGGATGGCTCCGGCTCGCCGTACATCGTCTACGAGGCGCTCGAGGGTGAAGATCTTGCGACGCGCATCACGCGCAAGACGCGGCTCGATCTGGTCGAGACGGAGACCATCATCGTTCACGGCGCGCGCGCGCTCGCACGGGCGCACGCGGTTGGTGTGGTGCACCGCGACGTGAAGCCCGCCAACATGTTCCTCACCCGGGACGAGGCGGGGCGACTGCTCGTGAAGGTCCTGGATTTCGGCGTCGCGGAGATGATCGCCAAGACCGCCGCGAGCGATCTCTCCGGCACTGTCGAGTACATGGCGCCCGAGATCCTCCTCGAAGGAAAGCCGCCGGGCGCGCGGAGCGATCTGTACTCGCTCGCCGTGGTTGCCTATCGCAGTCTGTGCGGGGCGCTTCCATTCACGGGCGATGCGCTTGGCGCGCTCATGGTCGCAATCTCGACAACGAAGCCGCCGCTCGCCTCCGCGGTGGTCGGCGCGCCGGGCGCGGAGCTCCTGGACGCGTGGTTTGCACGTGCCCTCGCGCTCGACCCGGAGCAGCGCTTCGCGACCGCACGCGACCTTGCCGAGTCGTTCCACGGGGCCATCAAGCAGGCGAAGGCGCTCGCGCCGCTGCTCGCGGTCCCCACGCCCGAGGATCAGCCGCCGCCGTCGCTCCTCAAGCGCACGCTCCCGGACTCCACGGAGACCGTGGTCCTGAAGCAGGAGGCAAAGCCGTCCTCCGCGCGCAAGGCAGCACCACCAGCGCCCCATCGTGCCCCCGTCGCCGCACGTCCGCCGCCACCGATGCGCCCGCGAGCGCAGAGCTTCGTCTTCGACGAGGACCCGGGCACCTTCACGGAACCCGCCGCGTCATCCTCATCCGCCTCCACTTCCTCCCGCATGGACGTGGTGGAGGTAGACGGCCGCGTCCCCGGAAAAGACGACCGCTGACACGGAGAGCGTCTGGCGTTCAATCCTGCGCGCCCCTGGCTGCAGCGGATGCGTCGCGGTAGCGGCGCTTGAGGTCGCGGTCCTTGTTGATCGGATCGTGAGCCTCATCGGGCCGGGTGTCGAAATGGATGCCGCAGGCATTCAGGACCGAGAACATCTGGACGAGGTGTGCGAGCCGCCGGTCGTCGTCGTCGGCTGGAGTGAGCGTCCCATCTTGCAGCGCGAACGCACGCCGAAGGGAGCTGAGCTCGCTCTCGAGCCCGGCTTCTTCTGCGGCCCGCTCGAGGGCGGTCCGACGGACGCCGAGCTCGTCCTTGCACATCGCAACCAGCGACGTCTCGTCGAGCGGAAACAGCGCGCCGCGTTCCTTGAAGAAATGAAGAACCAGGGCGTAGCCGTGGCCGAACACGCAATAGCCGCATCCGTTGCTGAGCGAGATGCCCGCACAAACGAGATGGGTGCGGAGGGGGCCAAGGTGCTTCAGCGCGGCTTCGTAGCGCGGCATGTTCCGCACGAACCATGACACCGCACCAACACCGCCGAGCTGCTCGGCGATGTCGGGCATGAGGTTCGGCGAGAATCCCCAGAGCGTTCGCCCTATGAACCGGAGGAGGCTCGCGACAACGGCTTTATCGGCACGCACGCGGCGAGCATACGCGAATCAGCGATCGGTCCGGCGTGATAGGTTCGGACCCATGGCTGCTTCCAGTGTCGACGAATACCTCGCCGCGCTTCCGGCCGACCGTCGTGCGGTCTACCGTTCATCAACCTTGCAGCAAAGAAGGCCCATGTCGCGCTCTACATGATGTGCATCTCCGGCAATGCAAAGCTCAGCAAGTGGTTCGTGGACGAGTACAAGAAGACCGGCAAGAAGCTCGACATGGGCAAGGGCTGCGTGCGCTTCAAGCGCCTCGACGACCTCGCGCTCGACGTGGTCGGCAAGACCATCGCGCGGAGAGCGCAGCACGCGCCGCAGCTGACGTTGTTCAGGCGCGGAGGAGGGACTGCTGCAGCATGCGGATTCCGCCTTCGAGCTCGGCGAAGATCTCGACCCAGAGGTTGCCGTTGGCGTCCCAGCCATTGCCCGTGGCATCGCAGGCCTTCAGGATTGCGAAGTTCCGGTGCGTCAGGACGTGCCTCTCGGGCGAGCCGGCAAGTGGCAATAGCCTGCCGTGGAAGTCCGGACACGTGAGGTCCATGGACGCGCCATTCGCCACCAGTCCAAGCAGGGCAGACTCGAGCCCCGACGGAGGCGGCCGCGCGACGCCGGACGACGTTATCTGAAACAGCCTGGGCGACGTCGCGCTCGGACCCAGCTTGAGCGACGTGTCGATCTGTCCGAGCGAGCCAAGGTGAATGTCGCCCGCGACGACGCTCACCTGCGTGCCGCTGCTGGCCGCAAAGTTCAGCAGCATGAGCAAGAAGCGGCGGCACTCTCCCTGGTTGTTCGGGGATACCCAGCCGTCCCTCAGATCGTCGGTCATTCCCGTGCCGAATGCCTCGGACAGCTTCAGCGCTGCAAGGATGGGCACGAACACCGGCGGCGTGCCCACCACCACGAACAGGTGCTTGAGGCCCTTGGTGGCGAGCGCGGCGAGCGTGTGGGCGAGAGCCTGGAACTGCTCGTCGCCGAGCACGCGGTGCTCCGTGTACATGCGATGACGTCGACCATCCACGGCAAGGATGCCGATGCCGTTGAAGTCGAAGCTCCAGGCGTAACTGCCAGTGTCAAAGCGCGGCGGATTGACGCATACCTGGAAGTCCTCGAACGCCTGGGTCGCGGCGCCAAAGCGGAATTGCGCGTCAGGCGATGAGTCGTTGTCGTTCGAGCCGTATCCGTCGTAGATCTCGTGGTCGTCCCACATCATCACGGACGGGCAGGAGCCGAGCACGCCCGCGACGTCGGCGTTCGTCCACGTGTTGACGTAGTGGCGCCTGTAGGCCTCCAGGTGATCCTCGCCGGGCAGCAGGCCGTGGGGGCGCTCGTCGCCGTAGATCTGGTCGCCCGCGTGGATGATGAGGTCGACGTTGCGCGCGTTCACCTGCTGCTGCAACGCGCGCCAGAGCGCAGCGCGCTTGGCCGGCGGGTACTGCTTGCTGGTCAGGTCGTTGCAGCTCACGAGGCCCACGCGGAGCGGGCGGTTCGTGGGCAGGAGCCAGAACGAGCGCGCGCCACCCGCAAGCATGGCGGCGGGCGCCTGAAGCGCTGCAACGTCCGCTTCGGCCGCGAGCGCATAGCGGACATTCGCGGAGGCCGAGAGCCCGGCGAGCGCGAAGACGGCGCGGCCAAAGGGCCGGATGTCCTCGAGCGCGACGTCGAGCGAGCGTGGTCCGCTGCCGTCGTCATACGCAAGTCGCGCGGTGCCAGCGCCAACCTCGAAGACGCCAAGAATGCGCGCGGTGCTCGCTGTTGTGTGGCCGACAACCGTGGTTCGTAGCTGCATGGCAGCGGCGTATCCCAGGTCGCGCGAACAAAGAAGCAAATGCGGCGTGCAGTGGTCGCCTATGCGGACTCGAGGATGGACTTCAATGCCGCGAGGTCTTTCCGGTTCGCGCGGCGCATCGCGCTCGACATCAGCGGCGCCACGACCTTCCCGAAGCCCGACGGCTCGCCGCGGTTTCGCAGCGTCATTCGCGTCCCACCCGACGGTGCGAGCTCCCAGGTGTACGTCGTCTCCATCGGGAAGGGCCCCTCGCTCGTGCGCATGACAAGACGCTCGTCCGGCGCGAGCTCGACGATCTCGTAGGTGTAAGCGAGGCGGCGACCAAGGAACCGCGCGACGAACGCGACGCGGGAACCAACGGCCAGCGGCGGTGGCGTCTCCCACTCGACGGACTTGATGTTGACGTACCAGAGCGGCGCGTTGTCCGGCTCGCGCGCGTACGCGGCGACGGTGGCGGGCGGGCGGTCAATGACGATCTCGGTGACGACGTCGACGCTCATGGGTTGCGATCACCTGTACCTCTCCGCGGGCAGCGAGACAATGCGCTATATTTCGACCATGTCGTCCCATGAATGAGACAATCCGGATCGAGGACATGCGCCTCTTCGCAAGCGTCGCCGAGGCCAGGAGCTTCACTGCAGCCGCGCGCATTCTGGGCGTTCCCAAGCAGACACTCAGCCGCCGGATCGCGGAGCTCGAGCGCGCGCTTGGCGTCGGCCTCCTGCACCGTACGACCCGTCGACTGACGCTCACCGACACGGGGGCCGCGTATGCCGAGCGCTGCGCCGAGATCGTGCGGCTCGCGGGGGACGCGAACCGCGCCGCGACCGATGTGAATGACGTACCGCGCGGCACGTTGCGTGTCACTGCGGATCCAGTCTTCGGCGAAGCGTTCGTCACGGGTCTCGTGAAGGACTACGCCAGGCGATGGCCGGAGGCGCGGATCGAGGTCATCCTCACACGGCGCCGCGTCGATCTCGTGGAGGAGCGCTTTGACGTCGCCTTTCGCATCGGCCGCTCCGACGACGCCGCGCTCTCTGGCGTTGCTCTTGGCGCAGCGCGCGTCCGCTTCTGCGCGAGCCCGGCCTACGTCGCGCGGCGCGGCGCGCCATCGAAGGTCGCGGAGCTCGCCGACCACGACTGCATCGTGGTCTCGGACGGCGGGCCCGCGCGTTGGCCGATCCCCGGTCCTGGCGGCCCCAGGCTCGTCGCGGTTTCAGCGCGCATCTCGGTCACGAGCTTCGCGATGGCGCACTCCGCCGCGCTCGCAGGCCTTGGCATCGCTTTGTTCCCGGAGTTCGCCTGCGCGAGCGACCTCCGACGCAAGCGCCTCGTCCCGGTGCTCCGTACGGACGCTGTCGACGTGGGCTCCGTCTGGCTCCTGTACCCAGCGCACCGCTTCCTGCCTGCGCGGGTCCGCGCCTTCGTCGATCTCGCGCGCGAGCGATTCGCGTCGGCGCCCCCGTGGGAGCCCTGATCCCACCCCAAGGCCGCATGCGCGCTAACTGCGCGGCGGGGTCTCGATCCGGCCTCGCCCCGCTGGGTCACGCCAATGCGGCCAAAGCCCCGATCCCCGACCCCGGCGATCCAAAAGCGCCGCGACATCATCGAGGACGCGCTCCAGCTCGAGCGCCGCGATGCGCGGCCCTTGGAACCGCCACTGTCGGCGCTGCGGCCACGTTCCGCTGGCTCCTGGCCGAAACGGTCAGGCGCACCTTAATCGCGTCACGGGCGGCGCCGTTTTTCCCAAGACGATGGCAGCGCGCGCTCAGCTTGAGGTCACGGATACAGGGGAAGGTCCGCTTGGCGTGGTTATTCGCGGGACCGTGGATATCGCGGCCGTTGCGGCGCTGCGGCAGGAGCTGCTGGACGCCATGACGCCGCATCGCAACGTCGTCGTGTTCGTGGACCAGGTTGAAAAGCTGGACGGCGCGGGGGTCCAGCTCCTGTTCGCGGCGAAGCGCTTCACGGAGCGCCGCGAGCGAACCTTCACGCTGGTCGTTGGCGACGGAAGCGCCCGAAGGGCAATCGAAACCGCTGGAGCTGGCAATGAGCTCGAAGGAGAAGAGAAATGTCGAAGGTAGCACTCGTCGTGGATGACTCGATGATCATCCGAAAAATGGTCTCTCAGACGCTCGTGAAGCTCGGCTTCGAGGTGATCGATGCGCCGGACGGGATGGCGGGGCTCGAGGCCGCGACGGGCAAGGAGCTCGCGCTGATCATCACGGATTACAACATGCCGCGCATGAACGGCCTGGAGCTCATCAAGGAGCTCCGCGCGCTCCCCGGCCACAAGTTCACGCCCGTGGTGTTCCTGACGACCGAGATGGAGGAGCGTCTTCGCAACGAGGCGCGCGCGGCGGGCGCCACCGCGTGGATCGTGAAGCCATTCCACCCGGACAAGGTCGTGGCAGTCGTCCAGAAGCTTGCGGCGTGAAGCCATGTCCGAGATCAACATCGACATGGACGGGCTCCTCGAGATGTTCTTCGAGGAAGCCGAGGAGCATCTGACCGCGTTCGAGAACGGCCTCCTGGAGCTGGAGGATGCTCCGGGCAACCTCGAGGTCGTCGCGCGCATCTTTCGAGCGGCGCACTCGATCAAGGGCGCCAGTGGAACGTTCGGCCTGACCGAAGTCACGCGATTTACCCACGCGCTGGAGACGGTGCTCGATCGACTTCGCGCCGGTAGCCTTGCCTACTCGCGGGAGCTGGCTCAAGTCTTTCTTCCGTCCGTCGATGTGCTTCGAGGCCTGGTTCGGGCCGCACGCGAAGGAACCGCGGCGCCGCCCGAGGCCGCCCAGATCAGGCTCGCGCTCGAGGCATTCGTGCACACGGTGCCCGTCACGACGACATCGACGGAGCCCGTCGCCGTGAAGAGCGGCGCGCGCGACGTCATCGTGCGGGTTCTGCCGAAGCTCGAGTTCATGTCGCGCGGAATGGACCCGCTCGCGATCCTGCGTGACCTTGCGGACTTCGGTGAGATCGTTTCGCGCGACGTCGATGCGACGTCGGTGCCGGAGCTGGACGTTCTGGACCCGGAACAGATGCATCTCTCGTTTCGCATCGGACTTCGCACGGAGAAGACCGACGCGGAGATCGCAGAGGTCTTCGCGTTCGTGGACGATCTGTGTGCGTTCAAGATCGAAGAAGTCGCCGTACCCGTGCGGGCGGCAGCCACGGAGATCGAGCCGGCGCCCGTCGAGCCAGGTCCTGTGACCGTGAAGGACGCTGCGAACAGCGCAAAGAATCCCGGTGCGCCTGCAGGGACCATCCGTGTCTCCACGGAGAAGGTCGACAAGCTCCTGGACCTGGTGAGCGAGATCGTGATCGCGCAGGCGATGATCGTAGATGCGACGCGCGACCGCGGAAATGAGGCCGAGACGCGCCTGAACGAGGCGCTGCTCTCCCTGGACCGACACACGCGCGAGCTACAGGAGCGCGTCATGTCCATCCGAATGGTGCCACTCGCCAGCGTGTTTGGAAGGCTGCCGCGCATGGTCCGTGATCTTGCGAGCGCCGTCGGCAAGAAGGTGCGTCTGGTAGTCGAAGGCGAGGGCACGGAGATCGACAAGAGCATGGTGGAGCAGCTCTCCGACCCGTTGACCCACCTAGTCCGGAACGCCGTGGACCACGGGCTGGAGTTCCCGGAGGACCGCATCAAGAAGGGCAAGCCCGAAGAGGGCATCGTTCGCATCCGCGCCTTCCACCAGGGCGGCAATGTCATCATCGAGGTCAGCGATGACGGCAAGGGTCTGGACACCGCGCAGATCCGCGACAAGGCGGAGCGCCTTGGGTTCGTCTCGCCCGAGGCCGTTCTCACAAGCGAGCAAATCCACGACTTCATCTTCCATGCCGGTTTTTCCACTGCGGCGAAGGTCACCGACGTGAGCGGACGTGGTGTTGGCATGGACGTCGTCAAGCGCAACGTCGAAGCACTGAAGGGCTCACTGTCGCTCTCGACGCAGCTCGGCAGCGGCACCGCAATGCGTCTGCGCCTTCCGCTCACGCTGGCGATCGTGGACGGGCTCGCCGTCCGCGTAGGCCGCCAGACCTTCGTCGTGCCACTTCTCTCCGTCCTCGAGTCCTTCCGGCCGTCGCCCGCGCAGGTGCGCGGCGTGCTCGGCACCTCCGAGGTCATCGACATGCGCGGTACATCGGTCCCGATGGTTCGCTTGCACGAGCTCATGAGCGAGCCGGACGCAGAGCGAGATCCCTCACGGGCGCTCCTGTGCATCGTGGAGGCCAACGGCACGAACCTGGCACTGCTGGTGGACGACGTGATCGGCCAGGCCCAGTTCGTCGTGAAGAGCCTGGAGGTGAACTACCGCAAGGTGAACTACCTCATGGGAGCGACGATTCTGGGCGACGGACGCGTCGCCATGATCATCGACGTTCAATCACTTGCACGCAACACACCACGCGCGGGCGCCATCACGGACGTCTCGGCCCTCGCGTCACACTCTGCCTCGGAGGCCGCATGAGCACCCCCCAATCCAGCGACGCGAAGTCCAGTGAGCGTGGCCAGTATCTGAGCTTCGCGCTGGGCACGGACGAGTACGCGATCGAGATCCTGCGCGTGCAGGAGATCCTGAGCATCTGTCCCATCACGGCGCTGCCGCAGACACCCCCGCACGTTCGCGGCGTCATGAATCTGCGCGGCGCAGTGGTTCCCGTCATCGACATGCGCGGAGCCCTTGGCCTTGCGACGGAGCCCTATGGCAAGTTCACTGTCATCATCGTTCTGTCGGTGAAAGGTCGCACAGTCGGCTTCGTGGTGGACAGCGTGTCCGACGTCCTCTCGTTCGACGAGAGCGCGATCGAGCGTTCACCCGACCTCGGCGGTCGCGTCGATGCGTCCCTCGTCTCCGGAATCGCGCGCACGCAGGACCGGTTCGTGGTGCTCCTTGACACGGACCGGGTCGTCGGCGCGGACGTTCCGTTTGGTCTGGCCGCGTGAGCTCGGGCGTCACAATCGAGCGGGTTCCGCTGGACAGCCGGGACTTCGACGCGCTTCGACGGCTCATCCAGGAAGCTGCCGGCATACACCTGGGTGACCAGAAGCGCGACCTGGTCGCGGGGCGCCTGCAATGCCGCCTTCGTCACCTGCGCATCTCGACGTTCGGCGAGTACCTGCAGTTCCTTGCCGCCGAGGTGACAGGCGATGAAACGCGCGAGATGGTGAACTGCATCACCACGAACAAGACGAGCTTCTTTCGAGAGCCACATCACTTCGATTTCATCCGCGATCGACTTGTCCCCGAGTGCATCGCGCGAGCCCAGGCTGGCGCGCCACGCAAGATCCGGATCTGGAGCGCAGCATGCTCCATGGGACACGAGCCCTGGAGCATTGCCATGACGCTGGCGGATGCCCTGGGCTCCTTCAGCGGATGGGACATCCGTATCCTCGCGTCCGACCTGGATACGAACGTGCTCGCGACGGCGGAGGCCGCCACCTACGACGAGCTGGCGGTCGCCGACATTCCACCGCCACTACGCACCAAGTATCTGGAGCCCGCTCCAGAAGGTGGGGGACTTCAACGTGTCGTGGCGCCACTTCGCTCGCTGGTGACGTTCAGGCGGCTCAACCTGGTCAACCCCGGAACATGGTCCATCCGCACCAAGTTCGACACCATCATGTGTCGTAACGTGGCTATCTACTTCGACAGATTGACACAAGAGTTGGTGTTCAAGGCGCTCGCCAGCCTACTCGAGCCGTCGGGGTACCTGATGAGCGGTCACTCGGAGAACCTGCACTGGCTTGCCGACGTGCTCACGCCGATGGGCAAGACCATCCATGCAAGGGCGGACGGAATCCCGCCGGCTCCCAAGAGCGGCACGCGTCCCACGGTCCGTGGGGCGCTGCTCGGACGCGCGGTCATCCCGCCGTCGCCCGTTCCCGCGATACTGGGAGGCGGTATGCCATCGTTCGGCACGGGGCCCGAGATCGCCATTCAGGTCGGCGGAGTCCAGGCCAGCGCGAAGGGCGGCGTCATTCGCACTACCCTCGGCTCATGTGTCGCAGTGTGCCTTCATGACCCCGAGAGGCGCATCGGTGGGATGAATCACTTCCTATTGCCAGCAGACAACGGCTCCAGTCGTCACGCCTCGCACTTTGGCGTGCATTCGATGGAGCTCTTGATCAACGCGCTCATGAAGCTGGGCGCGGAGCGCTCCCGTCTTGTCGCGAAGGTGTTCGGAGGCGGAGCGACGATGGGCGGCGCTCTATCCACTAGCGTCGGAAAGCGCAACGCCGAGTTTGCGATCGGGTTTCTGGAAGACGAGGGTATCCGTGTGGCGGGCAAGAAGGTTGGTGGCCGAGCCGCGCTGTCAGTCCTCTTCGACACGGACTCCGGACTTGCTCGCGTGAAGGAGATCGGCGCAATCGCGGAGATCAATCGCGAGGAGCAGAGGGTGCTTGCTCGCATCTCGCAGTCGCCGCCCCCCATCGAACAAGACATAACCTTCTTCGGGTTGCCATGAGTCTATCGATGAAGCGGATTCGCGTGTTAATCGTGGACGACTCGGCGCTCATGCGTCAGCTGTTGACCCAGATCCTCAGTTCGGACCCGGAGATCGAGGTGGTGGGCGCGGCGGCGGACCCCGTGGCGGCGCGCGACAAGATCCGCGCGCTTCGCCCGGACGTCCTGACGCTCGACGTGGAGATGCCGAAGCAGGATGGGATCACATTCCTGTCGCAGCTCATGGCGAGCACGCCGATGCCGGTTGTCATGGTGTCCTCCCTGACGGAGCGTGGCGGCGAGATAACGCTGCGGGCGTTGGAGCTGGGTGCCGTCGACTTCGTGACGAAGCCGAAGATCGATCTAACGCGCGGAACCGCGACGGTGGGCAGCGAGATCGTGAACAAGGTGAAAGCTGCGGCTCGTTCCCGTCCGCGCGTCCGCAAGACCGCTGTTGCGCCGTCAACCCCCATCGTCGGGCCCGCCGTCAGTGGCGTGCGGCTGCGCACGACGCAGCGGATCGTCGTCATCGGATCCTCGACCGGCGGCACGGAGGCGCTGCGCGAGATCCTGACACGCCTGCCGCCCGATTCGCCGCCCATCGTCGTGGTGCAGCACATGCCACCCGTGTTCACGCGGCAGTTCGCGGAACGGTTGGACGGGCTCTGCAAGGTCCGCGTGAAGGAAGCCAAGAGCGGAGATGCGCTCGTCACCGGGCACGTGCTCATTGCACCAGGTGGCGAGTGCCATCTGGAGATAGTGCGTAGTGGTGCGGCCTATGGGGTCGTGCTCGTTCCTGGTGCACCGGTCGGTCATCATCGTCCGTCCGTGGATGTGATGTTCGACTCTTGCGCCAGGGCGGCGGGGGCCAACGCAACGGGCGTGATCCTCACAGGAATGGGGAGCGACGGGGCAAAGGGGCTACTCGCAATGCGGCGCGCGGGCGCATCGACGCTGGCAGAGGACGAGAGCACGTGTGTTGTCTTCGGGATGCCAAAAGAGGCAATCGCCGCGGGCGGGGTGGAGCAAATAGTGCCGCTCGATCGAATGGCGATCGCCATTCTTCGCGCGGCCTCGGATAACGGATCTGGTAAACGGATGGAGGATGGACGATGAGCTGGTTCAATGATCTGGGTACGACGAAGAAGCTGTTCCTGTGTTTCGGCTTTCTCGCGGCGATGCTCGCGGGCGTCGGGTATGTGGGCATCACGGCAGTTGCGGAAACGAACGCGAGCGTCGATACGGCCTACAATCGCGACCTGAAGGGGGTCATGCTGGCGATGCACGCCGACATGGAGCGCCTTGTCATCGCGAAGAACTACAGAACAGGACTTCTGGCCAACGACCCAGCAGGCCGTGAGCATGCCCTACGCTCCCTGGACGACTCGGAGAGAACCTTCGCCACGACGCTGAACGAACTCCAGGCCTCACTCATTCTGCAAGACAACATCACGCGCGTGGAGGAAACGAAGCGGATGACTGTCGACTATCTTCGGCTCGCGCGCGAGGCCATCCGCGCCTCCGCGTCCGACCACCAGCGCGCCATGGTGCTTCTCGAGGAAGCCACCGCGGTTGGAATGAAGATCGGAGCCGAGATCGACGCGCTGCTGGCGACGAAGTTCCAGCTCACGAAGCGCGAGCAGGAGAAGAGTCAGGAGCGCTACATGCACAGCCGCAACGTGGTGGGCGGCTCGACGATCGTTGCGATGTTCTTCGCCTTCGTCTGCGCCATGGTGGTGGGACGCGCAATCGCGATCCCGCTGAAGGATTCGGTCCAGGTGCTGGAGACGGTTGCTCAGGGCGACCTGACCGTGCGCCTGAAGCACCAGAGCAAGGACGAGATCGGGAAGCTCGCAGTGGCGCTCAATGCCTCTCTCGAGTCAATCCAGAGCACACTCGCGAATGCGCAGAGCATCTCCATCGAAGTATCGGCGGCAGCAACGCAGATGGCAGCGAGCGCTCAGCAGATCTCGAGTGGCGCACAGGAGCAGGCGGCAAGCCTGGAAGAGACCGCGGCGAGCCTGGAAGAGATCAGCTCGACGGTCAAACAGAACACGGACAACGCACAGCAGGCGTCGCAGCTCGCGAACGGCGCGCGCGATGCTGCAGAGCACGGTGGTCAGGTCGTGGAGTCCGCAGTCGCGGCCATGAACGAGATCACGAAGTCGTCGAAGAAGATCGCCGACATCATCACGACGATCGACGAGATTGCCTTCCAGACGAACCTGCTGGCCCTGAACGCAGCGGTGGAAGCGGCCCGCGCCGGTGAGCAAGGTCGCGGATTCGGTGTCGTCGCTGCAGAGGTTCGAAGCCTTGCGCAGCGCACGGCGACCGCGGCGAAGGAGATCCGCGGTCTCATCGCGGATTCGTCCAGCAAGGTCGAGGCGGGCACCTTCCAGGTGAACCAGTCGGGCGAGACGCTGGAGGACATCGTGAAGAGCGTGAAACGCGTCACGGACATGGTCGCGGAGATCGCGGCTGCGTCTCGCGAGCAGACCACGGGCATCGAGCAGGTGAATACCGCAGTGACGCAGGTGGACCAGGTGACCCAGCTCAACGCAGCGCAGACGGAGGAGCTCTCCGCCACCGCCATCTCGCTGTCCGACAAGGCAAACGATCTTCGTGAGCGCATCGCCAGGTTCGAGCTGGGGACGGAGCCGCCCGCCCGTGCCCTCACCAAGCCCACCGCGCCGGCCGCCGGCAAGAAGGTTGCCTACCTCCACGCTGCTCGCCCGGCAGCGCAGGCGGCACCGAAGCTCGGCAAGGTCGCAAACGGCTACGAGGAATTCTGAGAGGAGCCAGCCATGAACGTCATCGTCATCGAGGAGGTCGCCGGCGAGTACGCGGCGCTGGGAGAGATGATCCGCAAGACGGGACACGCCACACAGGTGGTCCCGTCGGATCGGGGGCCGGACGCCGTCGCCAACGAGATGCCGGACATCGTCGTGATGGGCGCGCGGAAGGCGCACGATGCGATCGCGGCGTACGCCAAGGCGCTCGGCGGCTGCGATGATGGTGCGTACCGCGCCCTCATCGCGATCGTGGACGGCGACACGTCCGACGCGCGCGCGGTTGCAAATAGCAGCGGCGCTGACGAGGTCGTGCTCTCGACCGCGAGCCCCAGCGAAATCGTCGACCACGTGCGCTCGTCGGAACGTATCGTGCGCCTGGAACGGAAGCTGCGCGAGCGCGTCGTGGAGCTGGAAGCAGCGCTGCGTCGCCTGTCGTTCGCGGCAGTCGTTCGTGGTGAAGGCGTGGCGGCGGCGGCGAATGTTCAGAACAAGGGCGGCATTCGGTTCCTGCTCACGCACGCGTGGACAGCCGTGGACGACATCCTCCGCGGCATGTGCGCGGAGTACCTGCAGCGCCCGTTCAACCAGGTGGGCGGTAACGTTCGCGTTCCACACGGGTGCATCGGCGCCAGCATCTCGCTCACGGACGTGGAGAACGAGCTGGGGCTGGAGATCAGTTTCGTGACCACGGCAGCCACGGCGAAGAACGTTGCCGCCATGTTCACGGGCGATCCTTCGATCGTTGACGACGACGTGGTGAAGGACGTGCTGCTGGAGCTCGCGAACTCCGGAATGGGCGCGGTGCGCGCTGCGTTCCTGTCGGAGGAGTTCCGCTTTGCGGCGTCCCCCCCGAAGCCGCTCGCCGCCGTGTCCCTTCCGAAGCTGGTCGAGCGCGTGGAGGCGAAGCGAGTCCTCACCTTCCGCAATGGCGAGGACGTCGTGTACGTCGTCGTCGCCGTGCGAAGCCAGGGCCGCATCAAGCTGCGCGCGACCAATCTGCGCGAAGGCATGGTCGTCGCCAGCGATATCACCAACGACGCAGGCGTCCTGCTGGTCCGGGCCGGCACCCGACTCACGGAGACAGCCGCAAGCCGCGTGGCGAAGATGGTTCCGAACAAGGAAATCGAGCTCGCCGACGCCGCGTGATGCGATTCACGCTCATGGTCCGGCGACCCAAGCCGTTCCCGGATCTGCAGTTCAAACGAAAGGTCTTCGCATGCGTCACTCCCTCGTCATCGCCCCCATGATTCTCGCGACCACGTTCAGCTCGGCCGCCTACGCGCAGGAGCCGGCGCCAGCCCCCGCTGCGCAAGCCCCAGCCGCACCCGACACCGCCCAGGCCGGCAGGAAGGAGAGCTTCGATGTAGCCCCTCCGTCGCCTCAAGCCGTTTCGGCCATCCAGCTGCGCGGCCTTGCGCCGAGCACTGGGCTCCGCCTTGACACCACGATCGCGCCGTACAGGAGCGCCAGCTCGCACCTTGGCTACACCGAGACCGTGAGCCTGTTCTCCGCGTCCGTGAAGGTGCATCGCCTTCTTGCACTGCAGGCGCGCTGGGGCGTGATGAGCAGTGCGCCCGTGACCACTGGCGAATCCGCGACCGGCACGACGAATGCGACGGTCGGAGCGCTCTTCGGAACGAGCCTCAACGAGCACTGGCGCATCGCCGCATCGGGGACCGTAGGGCTTCCCACCGGCGCTGGCGGCGGCAACACGCCGAATTCGGACATGACGATCGCCGTGAAATCAGCCTCCCTCGCGCGCGCGGGCATGGACAACACCATGTTTGCCATGAACGACGTGGGCTTCCCGGTCGGTGGCGATCTGGCGTACGTGCGCGGGCCATTCACTGCGCAGCTCGAGGCGAACATCATCCCGTCGTTCCGGGTGCAGGGCGAAAAGAAGTCCCCCGACGCAAGCAAGGTGAACTCCACGACTGCGCTGTTCGTCGGCTACTTCATACTGCCGAACCGGCTCTCCGTGGGCGGCGAGCTCCGCAACATGCGCTACCTGTCAGATCCCGTCGCTGTGCAGAAGGACTCCTCGCAACGCGACAACCTGAGCGCCGCGGGCGGCATCCGCGCCTACTTCAAGATCGCGGAGGGAGCCACTGCGCGCCCCGGCATCTCTTACGGAGCGGGACTCTACGGCGCAATCGCTGACGCTCGGTACCAGATGGCGCAGGTCGACCTTCCCGTTTCGTTCTGAGCGACCGACGACAGCGGGGACGTGACGACGACGCCACATGATGTGTTGCCGTCAGTTGCCAACGCCTGCGTTGTAGTGCGCGAGTACGCGCTCGTTCCACGGACCGCGCCGTCGACGTGACGATGGGCCTGCCCGAGAGTGTTCCAGTGGAGGTTGCGCCCTAGTACCGCGCCACAGAGGAATGGACCGATTGCCATCGCCGAGACTGCGATGTCGCGGCGAGTCTAGCTTGTTCGGGCACGAGTCGTATCCAACCAGTCGATTCCACTGTGTCGCGGTACTAGTGGCAGACGGACGCCACCTTGGGATCGGCTTCGACCCGCTGCGCGCGGGCTTCGACATGCCGCTCGACGGCACACGGTTCGCCATCAACGCCCGCAGCGAGATCACCGTGCGCTGGGTGCACTGACCCAGCCAGCCGTCCGCACGGTCGCATCGTCGTGGTCGAGGCGATCATCCCCGAGGACGGCCGCCCATCGCCGAACGCATTGATGGACATGAACATGCTCGCCCTCATGCCTGGTCGCGAGCGCACGCTACGCGAGCTCCGAGACCTCTTCGCGGCGGCCGACCTGGAGGTCGAGCGCGTATCGCAAACGCGCTCAGCCTTCGACATCATCGAGCTTGCGGCCCCGTGATGTGAGGAGCGCTCAGCCCGACTTCACTTGCCCGGCTCTCGGAGGCAGTGGCCTGAGAATCTCCGGAACGGGCTCGGGAGCACCCATCCAGAGACTGCACGCCACCATGGCTGCCTGAATGCACTTCGACAGGTTGAAGGCGGTCGCAACGGGCTTCTGGCTGCCACCGCTGCCGCTGCCGCTGCCGCCGCCCTTCGATCCTCCGCCGGTGTTCTGCGTAGAGGTGGTGCCGGGGATGGCGAATGCCGTGACTTCGTACGGCGACGCGACCGCGGTGCCGGTCTTGTCGTCGGTGAACAAGATCTCGGCTTGCGCTTCGTTGATGACGTACGTGCCGAGGATCAGGCAGCTCGCCGGAGCCGTGGCGGGATCCTTGTTACAGATGTCGCCCGCACTCCAGACGCCGTAGCGGCCCGAAGCCTCCAGCTTCAGCCACGCGTAGTCCGGAGAGCCCTCGATCTTGTAGATGCCGCTCGGCTCGATGGACTTCGGGACACTGCTCGACGCGCCGGTGCCGGAGTTGCCGCCGGGATCTCCGAGATCCTGGGAGGAGCCGCAGCCAGCAAGGGCCGAGGCGATAGCGAGCACGGCAACCGAAAGAGAGCGCGGAAGGCGGAGCATCCAGACTTCTGTTGCAAGGCGCATGCAAGCACGCCGAGTGCGTGTTTTGCGGCGCGGGCGACACGGAACCCGCATGGCTTGTTTTCCCGGGTATGGGTCACCGCTCCACCACTCCGCGGGCCGCTGTCACCTTGCCGCGACAGTGACTCGTGCGCCTTCGGGGCGCTAGGATTGGAAGGTGCCGGGCGTGGGAAACAACACGAGACTCCAGACGTCTGCGATGGCGATTCCGCCTGCGACGTTCGTCGTCGTCCGCCAGTCGAGCAGGCGGAGCCTGGTTCGGCTCACGCTCCTCGTCTCGTTGTTCGTTTCGGTGGGGCTGCTCGTCTATGCGATGTGGAGGGGCGCGCCCCTCTTGCCCGTGTCCATGGCGCTCACGATCGTCGTGTGCATGCTGGCGGGGCTCGCCACGCCGTGGAAGGTCGTCGTCATGCTGGGGACGGACGGGCTCCGGCTTCGTGGCGCGCTATTTCCTTCTGCGGAGTTCATCCCCTACCCGCGCCTCTTGCGCACCGACGTGGACGGACCTGTGGTCTGGCTCGCGCTCGAGACCGGAAAACGGATCGGCCTTCGCTTTCCGCGTCGCAGCCGCCACCTCGCGCGCGAGCTCACCGTCCGCCTCGACCAGGCCGTCGTTGCCCACCGTTCGATACAGCATCCGTTCGCCGCCGTGCTTGGTCGCGGCGGGCGCTCGTTTACGGATTGGTGGAGCGTTCTTGCAGGCCGATCACCGGATGCGGCCTACAGGGAGATCGCCATCCCGCGAGTGGCGCTGATCGCCACGATCGAAGACGTCAACGCTCCGGCCGACGTCCGGCTCGGCGCCGCGGTCGCACTTCGCCGCCTCGGGCTCGACGACATCAGCCGCGCGCGCCTCCGGGTCGCTTCACAGCTCACGCGCGATCAAAAGCTCCGGATCGGCCTCGACCGTGCAGCGGCCGACGACGAGGACGCGATAGCCACCGCGGTCGACGATTTCTGCGACGCCCACCGCTGAGTGCTCTCCACCCCATCGCAAGCGCAGCCAGAGGCCGCGACCCCGCCCGCGACGAGCACTGCCAGCACCGCGAGCCCCGGCACCGCGAGCCCCGGCACCGCGAACGGCGTGGGGCAGTCGTGCGGAACACGTGGCGCTGCGGCATGTCTGGCCACCCTGTACTGCAACTACGTCCCCGGCGACGACTGCGGCGCGTCCGATAAACCCGGTCAATGCGCCGAGCGTCCCCAGGTGTGCACCGCGGATGTCGATCCCGCCTGCGGCTGCGACGGCAAGACCTACGGCAACGCGTGCACCGCCAACACCGCAGGCGTGGGCGTGAAGAAGAAGGGCGCCTGCCCGTAGTCTTCGCGGTGGCGCGCGGAGTGACATCCGCCTCGGCGCGATGACCATTCGGGCGCCCAGCTCGGCGAAAATGTATTTGCCTTCTGGGGGCAGATACGAGTGCTATACGGGGGCCATGATGTGGCTTCGTAGGGCCGTCGTCGTCCTGCCGCTCGCGTTCGGGGTTGCTTGCACGGAGAGCCATGGTTCGAACGAGATCGTCGTCGCCACGGTGACGCGTTGCACCGAGTCACGAGCTGCAGAGCCGATCACGGAGCTCGGCATGGAGGGCCGTCGGCAGGCCTTCTTCTCGGTTCACCCGCTGGCGCAGCTGAAGAACCTGGGCGGACGTACGATGACGGCGCCGCGCATTGTGGCGGTCTTCTTCGGGGAAGACACCATGCGGCGGCAGACGGAGGCGTTGATGCAGTCGTACGGGTGCACGCCGTTCTGGCGTGATGCCGTCGGCGAGTACGGGGTCGGCGATGCCCTCTACGAAAGGACGATCGTCGTCGCCGAGGTGCCCCCTGTACTGGCGACGCCGGACCTGGGGGCGTTCGAAGCGTGGGTCGTGGACAGCGAGGCCGCCGGAATGTTCGGAGCTCTGACCGAGGAGCACGCCCTCATGTTCTTCCTTCCGCCGAAGGTCACCCTGCTCTCCGACGACTGCTCTGCCAGGCTCGGCGCGCACTCGGGCGTCGTCACGAAGGACCAGCGGCACATTGCCTACGCCTACTTCGATGCGTGCACGACGACCACGAATGCCGATGACCTTGCGACACGCACTCATGCGATCACGCACGAGCTCATCGAGATGTCGATGGATCCCGACCCGGCCATACCGGCGTGGAATACGCTCGACGTGGGAATCGCAGCCCCTTCGCTGCGCCCGAGCATCGGGAATGGCGATACCGAAGGAGCTGACTTCTGCAACGACCACCTGGCGACTGCAGCGGACTACCCGTTCGAGATCGCGCGCAACTTCTCGAATCGGAGCGCGCGCGCCGGACGTGACCCTTGCGATCTGGCTGCGCCGCTCGCGCCGCTGGCTGCGCTCCGGGACAATCGCGCCGGAATGGGTCCGACCTCGATCGATCTCTCGAGCGGCGCCGCTCACGTCGTCCTCGACATCTTCGCAGAAGATCCGTCCGACGTGCTGTCGCTCGAAGCATTCGCCGTGATCGCGGATGGCGACGCCTCCAGTGAGTATTCGCTGCTCGGTGCGACGAGAGCGACCACTCACGATGGTGACGTCGCCGCGATCGATCTCCGTCTGACGCTCCCGTTCTATGCGGCGAGCGAGGTCGCAAAGGCGACCCGGACCGAGGTCTTGATCCAGCTCTGCACGAAGCCCGTGAACGTGAGCAACACAGTGTGCGGTCAGTCCCGTATCCCGATCAGCGCGTTGCCTCCCGTACAGCCACCACCAGACGCCGGGGCCGGCGACGCAGGTCACTGAGCGGTCCACGTCCACGACTCACTCGTACGCGACTGTCAGCGTGCGTACACCTCGAGCCTTCGTGTCTTGAACTGCCCGGCGTTCGCGACGAAGGTCCAGTCGAGGTGCTTCGTGTCGGGACCCGGACCGATGCCGATGTCGATGTCGTTGCCCGACACCGCCCACCTGTGGAAGCCGAGCACCGGGGCGCCGCCGACGTTGATCTGCATCGTGCCGTAGCAGCTCGGCATGGCCGGCTGAATCACGTCGAGACCGTCGTAGGTGCCCCCGTCAGCGTCGGGATCGTAGCAATTGGACCACAGCTGGACGTGGCCGCCGGTCTTCGCAAGGACGCTCTTCTGGTTCGCGGAGAACGAGTAGACGATCACGTTGCTCACGGGCGCGTCGAAGGTGTACGTCACTGGCACACCGAGCTGCGTCGCGTCCTGCGTGAACGCGTCCATCTCGATCCAGATCTCGTCCTGGTCGAGCACCAGGTGGTAGCCCACGCGCGAGAGCGCATTGAACGCCGATGCATGGTTGCTCGAGTACGGCACCGCCGCTGCGGTCGTCCAGGCCGCGCTCGTCGGCACGTCCAGGCCGTACACGAGCGACAGCTCGCATGCGATCCCCGCCCTTTCTTTGGGACACGCGTCGCTGCACGTCGCGCCGGTGAAGCCCGGACGGCAGACCGTCGCGGAGCCGTCCCCCCCAGCGTCGCCCTGCGCGGCTGCATCCGAACCGTCCACGAGCGAACCGTCGACCAGAGAACCTGCATCGACCAGCGCGGCATCGGCGGCCACAGACTGGTCGCCGATGTAGCCGGCGAAGCTGGTGGCGAGCGAGCAGGCGGATGTGGCTACGAGCACACCTATCCATAAAGCGACAGCGGACCTCACCGCGCCTTGAGCCCGTTGATGACCAGCGGCTCCTTCCGCCCACGGATCGGTATGTCGCCGAGCGGCTCGAAGATCGCGAGCTCCTGCTCCCCCGCCTGCTCTGCGATCCGCCGCGTGGTCTCGCCGCTCACCAGCACGTCGGTCCCCTTGTCCTTGGTCGCGCTCTCCAGCCGCGAGGCCGTGTTCACGGTGTCACCGATCACCGTGAACTCGAGACGCGAGCCGCTGCCCAGGCATCCAGTGACGACCGGCCCCGAGTGCACCGCAACGCCGATCTTGAGGGCCGGTAGGCTCGCCTTCTCGCGCGCGGCGTTCAGCGCGACGATCTCGCGACGGATGTTGATGCACGCCTCCACCGCCCGCGCCGCATGATCCTCCAGCGCCTCGGGCGCCCCGAACACCGCGAGCATCCCGTCGCCCAGGAACTTGTCCACGGTGCCGCCCTGGTCCTTCACGGCGCGCGCGAACGTGCCCTGCACCTCGTTCAATAGCGCGAAGGCCTCCGTGGGGCTCATCTTCTCCGCCATGGTGGTGAAGCCGCGGAGGTCGGTCATCATGATGGTGGCGTCGATGCTGCGCGGCTCCGTGAGCAGCGCGAGCGGGTTCGTGCCGGCGGCCTCGATCACGCGATCCGGCAAGAATCGCTGCAGGGTGACCTTGCTCACCTCGCTGCGAATGGCGCGCCGCATGATGCTCACCATCCACATGCCCAGCGCGCCCACGCTGATGAGCATGTTGAGCCCATAGAACGTCCACACGACGTGCGTGGTGACTGCGATCATGCCCAGGTACGAGACGAACGCGAGCACCGTCGTGAAGATGGCGGACTTCCGCGTGAGGCGCAGGCCGCCCGATGCAGCCAGCAGCGCAGCGCAGATGGACCACACGATCACGACGCCGCGACGCACCTCGGTGTCGCCGTCGAGCGCCAGGCGCCAGGCGTTCGTGAACGTCGCGAAGATGAGGAGCGCGTCGGTGACGGGGATGACGGTGGTGACCCACGGCCGATAGAAGCCGCGACGAAGCGCGATGGCGAAGACCGCCGCGGCCGAGAACCACACGAACGCGAGCAGGGGCAGCCACACGTTCACATGCGCGAAACCCGCCTCGGCAGGGAAGAAATAGAGCACCGAGTTGAGTAGAACCACGGGCAAGAGCGCGATCGTGCGCACCGACGCGAGCATCAGCTCTGCGCGGCGCGCTTCCACGCGCAGCGTGCGGTCTACCGAGGCCGCGATGTCTGCGTGTGCACTGGCCCGTCCCATGTCGATGGAGAATTACAGCTCGAATTCCACCTGGTGTGCGCGATATTTACGGAACTCTCGGCAACTCGCCGTGTCACCTTGGGTCGTGACCACCACCACCGCGCGCAAGCGCCTGCGCAACGCCCTGCCTTTTGTTCTCGTGGCCCACCTGGCTGCGCTTGCCTGTGTGTCCACCGGCCTGTCGGCCCCGGAGGATCCTGCTGCGCGCGGCCTGGACATCTTCCTGCACGCGCCCGCGGAGGTCGCGCCCGGCACGATGCTCCCGGTGTCGGTGCTGTCGTACGGCTTTCCGCAGGTCACGCGCGCAGTACCGCTCGCCCACGCCGACATCGAGGCAGGCTGGGATCCGGAGACGCTCGACGGCACCAGCGTGCTGCCGCCCTCCGTGAAGCAGCAGACGGACGCGGAGGGACGCGCCAGCCTCCTTGTGGCGGTGCCGGAGGGCTATCCGAAGGACCTGAAGCTGCTCATCGCCGTGCGCCACGGCGGACACGTGCGCACGCAGGAGCTGACCGTGAAGCGGGTAGAGGCGAGCTCCGTGGAGCTCTTCACGACGGACTCCCGCGTCGTCCCCGGCAGCACGATCTCCGCGTGGGTCCGCGCCACGCAGACCAGGAACCACGAGCCGCTCGCGAAGACCAAGGTGGTCATCGAGCTCATGGAAGGTGGCGTTGCACGCCACGCGCAGGAGGTGGAGACCGACGACGCAGGCATGGCGATGCTGCGCGTGCCCATCCCGCGCATCGACGAGCCGCTGTGGTCCTGGAACCTCAACGCCCGCGTCGCGCGTGGCACGTCCGCCACCACCACGATCGCGCTCAGCCCGCGCCAGGAGACGCCGGGCACTCCGACTGTCTCCGTGGAGATGCAGCCCACGACACCCGACGTGCTCGCTGGAGACGCCGTGCCGTTCGTGCTGCGCCTTCGCGACGCGACGGGCCAGGTGATCCCGAACCACGAGGTCCGCTACTGGATCGGACAGAAGGGCCTGGAGCTTCCGAAGGCCACAGACAAGAAGGCAGAAGAGGAGTGGCTCAAGATCTCCACGCTGGCCACGAGCGATGGCGCTGGAGAGGTGCATGGCATCACCAACGCGCCCACGCTCGTGAAGGCAGCCGGCACGTCAATCAACCTGGTCATGCGCACGTTCGTCGAGGGGCACGCGCTGTCCGCGCGCACGTCGGTGTCCGTGGGTGCGCCCACCTCGGATGCAACGCTCACCCCCGAGGCGACCTCCATCGTCCCCGGCCTCACGCAGTCCGTCTACTTGCACGTGCTCTCTGGTCACGGCGAGGGCGTGGTCGGCGAGTTCCTCGTGACCGGCGACGGGCTCTCTCAGAACGTCACGACCGACACCACAGGCAGCGCCGAGATCCACTGGAACGCGCCGCTGGGCGTGGGCGCATTCAGGGGCGTGGGTCCGTGCGCGAGCGGCATTGCCGCTGCCGTGATGATTCGCCCCACGCACGAAATCCCTGCGCTGGCGCAGCGCAAGGAGCCCTTCCAGGTGTGCGTCCCCGTCGATCGCGACGCCGAGGCGATCGTGCGCGCCACGCCACCGCTCGCACATCCGGGCGAGACCGTGAAGGTGACCGTGGACCGCGCGCGCGGCACCGCTGCATCGAAGGCGGCGCTCAGCGTGCTTGCGAGCGCGCGTGAGGCAGCGCAGACCGTGAGCGCGTGGGTCCCGACCGGCAAGGACTCCGCCATGCTGACGCTACCGGCCGACGCGGCGATGGGCTCGTGGACGCTCTCGTCGGTCACTCCGGAGGCTGCGCGGGCGTCGCATACGATCGGCGCGCACGTCTTCGTGGCGCCCAGGATCCTTCCCATGCTCACGGTGAAGCGCACTGGCGGACGCGCGGCGCCCATGGGCAAGGTCGAGATCGAAGCGGAGATGACCGACGGCCATGGCAAGCCGCTCGTGGGCACCGTGGCGGCGGTGGTCACGGACGCGTTCGGCGGCGGACGCGTGGTGATCGACTCGCTGGATACGCGCCTTCGCCTGTGTCGGTCGCTGGGCTCGATGGACGACTGCAACGCGCTGCTCGAGGGAGACGCGAAACAGGATGCGCGCAGGCGTGATCTGTTCGCGTCGTTGCCGGCCTCGTTCCAGGGGCCGCTGAACGATCCGGGCTCCCACGCGTCCAAGGATCTCGACAAGGCCTTCGGAGAGGTGCTGCGCTCGCTCGAAGGTGCCGTGTTCGAGTCGACGGAGAGCCCGGAGAAGCTCATGGACGTCCGGCGACGCGAGAACGGCCGCTGGGTGTGGAACCCGGAGCTCTTCACGCTGGTGACGGACGCGATCACCGACCCGCCGCGCACGCCGGGCGGTGAGCCGCTCGCGCTCGCGGACCTGGTCGCCGTGGATCCGCAGGTCACGTTCGACAACGTGGCCAGGCGCATCACGCGCCTGAAGCTGTTTCGCGTACTCGCGGCCGTACGCAGCTATCGCAGGGAAAAACAGCTCGATCCCGACGAGCCGGTATGGAAGGATCCGAACGCGCTGCTCCGTCGCGTCTTTCGTGAACACGGCCTGGAAGCATCGCTGTTGCTCGATCCCTGGGGCGGCACGATCCAGTTCTCGAAGACGAACGCGGCGCCTGTCCCGTTCCTCTCCGTGGTGCGCGGCTACGACCTGCGCGCGCCAGGACCCGACGGCCTCATAGGCACCGCAGACGACATACGCGATCCGTTCGAGCGCGTGGTCCGCTCCGGTTCGCCTTGTGCCGCGGCCGTCCAGGAGGACCGCATCGTGGATGCCAAGTGGGACATGGAGGTCTCCGACAACACCGTCACCGGATGGCAGTCGCTGTTCGACGAGCTGACGGGCACCACGCTCGGCGCCGGTGGGCTCGGTCTGTCGGGTGTTGGCGAAGGTGGCGGCGGCTCGGGCAGCGGAATCGGCCTTGGCAAGATCGGCACGATCGGCCACGGCTCGGGGCGCGGCACCAGCGGTATCGCGACGGGCGACGCCTACTTCTCACCGCCGGTGCGTACGGACGCGAACGGGAAGGCACACATCGTCATTCCGCTCGGCGCCGTGGAGACAACGTGGCGGGTGGCCTTCGTGGGCGTCCCCGATCACGCCGCCACGGCGTCGACGACCATCGACATTCCAGCGGAGGTCCCGCTCTCATCGCAGGTGGAGGCCGGCGCCACGTGGGTGCGCGGCGACACCGCCGACGTGCGGCTCCGCATACGCAACCGCACCAAGGACCCCGTGCAGGCAACGGTGGAGATCACGCGCGGCGGTGTGCTTGCCGACAAGAGCCCAACGGAGACCAAGATCGTCACGGTCGCGCCGCGCGGCATGACGGAGACGGTCGTACGAGCCCATGCGAACGCGACCGGACACGCCGAGCTCACGGTGAAGACGCGCGCTCCTGGCCTTGCGGAGGACGTGCTCACCCACGGATGGGACGTGATCCCGCCAGGCGAGAAGCGCGTGTTCTCGCAGGTGGCCTGGGTGGATGGCGAGCGCGCGCTCGGGCTCGAGCTCGACACCGGCTACGAGCTCCGCGACGCGCCCGATCTGGTGCTCTCGCGCGGGTACACGGAGGCGGTGGCGTGGGCGCTGGACTCGCTGGAGCCGGAGAGGCAGTCGTCGCTCCCGGCGCTGCTCGACGCCCTGGAGACCGCGCAGCGCGTGCGTGCATGGGCGCTCACGCGGAAGGGCGCGCGGGAGCATGCGCTCGCCGACATCGCCGCCTCGTTCGAGAAGCGCGCCGAGGGGCGCTACCGCATGATGTCGAAGGGCTCCACGCGGAGCTTCACCGAGTCCACGCGCTTCGACGCGCTCACACACGTGGTGCACGATCCATCATCGGAGGCCACGTGTCCGCCGACCTACGTGGCGACGTTCTCGAACGAGGAGAACCTGGACCCGCTGCGCGTGCTGCCGGCACCAACGAAGGATCCGCTGCCGTGCTGGGGGGTGTTCGTGGCGGAGGCGTCTCGTGGCCTCCACAACGCAGGCTCCACGCGCCTTGCGACGTTCGTGCTGGCGCTCGCAGAGCACCCGGAGCATGCGGCGCTCTACGCATCCGCGGTGGCGCGGCTGCGCTCGTCCATCGAGCTGCGGGAGGACGGCACGATGAGCGGGCCTTCGGGTCGCGCCGATCGCGCGCTGGTCATCGCCGCGCTGCTTCGCTCGGTCAAGGTGTCGAACCCGCCCGCGACCGCGGACGTGCTCTTCGCGCGGCTCTCGCGCATGCGCGATGCAAACGGCGGATACGGGTCCTCGGAGGCGACCCTCGCGGTCACGCAGGCGTTGCTCGCGTCGCAGCTCGAAGGCCACGGCGTGACGCGCGTTCATGTCATGGTGCCGCCCAGCGAGGGAGTGCCGGCGTACACGACCGACGTCATCGTGCCGGAGGATGGCTCGGTGCGCGTGCCGCTGTCGGCGCGCGTGCTGGACGTGATCGTCAAGACCGAGGGGCCAGGACTGGTCGCAGACCTGGAGCGTCCCGTACTGCGGCTGTGGTCAAGGCCGACGCCGCCCATGTCCTCCCCCGTCAACATGGAGATCGTCTGGCCGGCCGAGGCGCGCGCTGGTCACGTGGACACGCTGCGCGTGATGCTGAGGCACTCGTTGCCACAGGCCTCGCTCGTGGACGTGCGGATTCCGCTGCCGCCGGGCGTGTCGCTCGCGGAGGCGATCGGCAAGGGAGGCGAAGGCGCGGTCGTGTCGGAGATCCAGGGCGTGCTCGCGTTGCGCTGGGCCGTGGACCGCAGCGTCTCCGTGATCGACGTGCCCGTGCGGTTTGCGCTGACCGGCACATACACGGTGCCGGAGGCCTCGGCGCGCATCGCGAAGGAGTCGATGGCACCGACCACCGCCCCCGCGCGCGTGCTCTCCGTCCGTTGATGCGTGTAGTATGAGGCGATGCAAGCGGAGTGGGAGAAGTCCGTCACCCAGAAGCGACTCGTCGCACGTGATGGCACCGGCATCGCGTACGAGACCCTGGGTAAGGGCGACCGCACGATCGTCCTCGCGAACGGGCTGGGCGGGCGGCTCTACGCGTGGACCCCTGCGCTGGAGGCGCTGCGCCACGACTACCGGTTGATCACGTGGGACTACCGCGGGCTCTTCTCCTCCGACTCGCCGCGCTCGATGCGTCGTCTGGGCGTGACGGATCACGCAGAGGACATCGTCACCATCCTGGAAGCGGAGGGAGTGAAGCGCGCGGTCTTCGTTGGATGGAGCATGGGCGTGCAGGTGTCGCTCGACGTCGCGGCGTCATACCCTGAGCGCGTCGCGGGCCTGGTGCTCATCAACGGAACGTACGGGCACACGCTCTCCACCGGCTTTCAGCCGTTCGTGAGCATTCCCTTCCTGCCGAAGCGGCTGCACGCGCTGCTGGAGTTCCTGCAGGACCACAAGGGCCTCGCGACGCAGCTCGCGCGTGTCTCGCGCTACTCCGAGTGGCCGCTCTACCTGGGCATGCGTGTGCTCGCCGGCACGCAGGCGAAGGAGGTGTCACCGCTGCTCACCCGCTATCTGGACGACGTGCTCGGCCCCAGCTTCCCGAACTACCTGCGTCTGTTCCAGGAGCTCGACGCGCACTCGCTCTATCATGTGCTCCCGCAGATCGAGGCGCCGACACTCATCTACAGTGGCAAGCTGGACATGCTCACGCCCGCGTTCCAGAGCAAGGAGATGGCGAGGCGAATGCCAAACGCGGAGCACGTGTCGCTGCTGCGATCGAGCCACTTTTCGCTACTGGAGAGGCCGGAGATCGTCGTGCCGGGGATCAGGAGATTTCTGGCGACCAGGGCGAGGTTCTGAGGTGAGGACGACGACGACCTCGAGGGCGGACGGGCGCGCGGCTGGGCCGACCCCAACCTGGGCGGCATGTACGAGGACATGGACCCGAACATCATCACGTTCGCAGACGGCAAGCTCCACGTGAGCTTCGGCGCCGACACGTGCAAGGCCCGCGCGAAGAACCGCACGTTCAAGGAGTGGAGCCTGACGCCATGACAAGACCCGCCGCTGCTGCCCTGGGGCTTCTTTGTGTTCTCGCTGCATGTGGAGGCGATGCGAAGCCTCCTTCCGTTGCACCAGCGCCCATCACACCCGCTGCACCCGCGCCCTTGCAACGCGCGAGCACGGACATGTCCTCGCTCGATGGCGGACACGGGCCCACGCCCGTTCCCGAGGACATCGCCACGGCCAGGCTTCTACGCGAGCTCTCCGACGTGGATCCCGCGGGTGGGCGCGATCATGTGAAGCACGAGACCAAGCTTGTCATGGACCAGCTTGTGGAGCTCGGCGATCCGCGCGCGGCGGACACGCTTGCGTCCTACCTGGAGCGCAATCCAGCTGCGCACTGGAAGACAGAGGCCGCGCTCCTGCTCGGCGCGCTGGGCGATGTGCGGGCTGCTCCAGTCCTTGGATGGCGCATGGGACAGGACCCGCTCTCGCTCTACGACGAGACCCAGGATCCGGAGTTTCGCCGGGACGACAGCGAGCGCATACGCGCCGCGCGGACGCTCGCCGATCTCGCGACGATGCATCCGAACGCCCACGCAGACCTGCGCGGAGCGGCAGAGGCGCCCGTGCTTACGTGGCTCACAAACAGGGCCCAGCCGCATGCGAATGGGCTGCGGTTCCTGGCCACCGCGGGCTCGAGCAAGATCTTGCCGAAGCTCCGCGCGTGGGCAGAGCCCAAGGAGCCGCTGCCGGCGAAGGGCAGCATGTCGTTCTCTCCCGCGTTCGCCACGTCGCAGGCCGCGCTCCGCTACCTGGGCCGCACGAGGGACAAGGATGCGTTCGCGGTGCTCGCGCGGCAGCTCAATCGACGTCCGGCGCAGCTGGACGCCACCATGGACGCGGCCATGAGCGGCGGCAGCGCCGTGCTCGTCATGTCCCTGCGCGCGCTCGGAACGGGTGCGTCGCAGGGCCTCGCGGAGCTCGGGGATCCTCGCGCGACTCCGCTGCTCGTCACGTACATCGAAGACCCGAAGGAGAACGAGCAGTCGCGCCTGGAGGCGTGCAACGCACTCGCGTGGGTCGCGACCGACGCGGACCTGGTGGCGGCCGCGCGCAAGGCCCTGCTTGCGCAGGGCGGCGACAAGCAGCGCATGGTGGCGCACTGCTACCTTGATGGGCTCGCCCACACCGGCAGCGCGGACGCGGCGCGCGTGCTCGCGGCGCTCCTCGCGCGTGGCACCGAGCCCACCATCCGCACGGCGGCAGCCCGCGCGATCGGCTTGATGGGAGCTCCGGCCGACGTCGCGCCCGCCATCGTCACCATGCTGGCGGACCCTGCGCTGCACGACGACGCCGCGCTGACGCTGCTGCTCGGAGGCACCCAGGAACAGGCGCGCGCCGCGATCGCGAGCTACACCGGCGACATCTCGAATCTCCAGCTCCAGTACGTTCAATCGCTCGGGTTCTTCTCCGATGCGGCCTACGACCGTGGCCAGATCGCGCGCTGGGCGGAGAACGCGGACGCGTGCCGCGACGCAGGCTGGCCGGTGCTCATGATGTCCCGCGCGCTCCGCGGGGTCGAGTTCGACAACGGCCCGCACTCCCTGACACGCCCGGTGCTGCGTCACCGGCTCGCGGAGGACGCCAGGTCGGGCACGCCGACGAAGAAGCGCCAGGCCGCGCTGCTGCTGAGGCTCGCGGACGAGCAGGGGATCCTCGCCTCGTTGGGCTTGCCTCGCGACGCTCTCTTGACAAAGAGTAAATAGTACTCATACTGGTCGGGTCATGGTTCGCCCTGCCCAGATAAAGCTCGACCCGCGAACACACGTGATGGTGCTCACGGGCGCTGGCGTGTCTGCGGAGAGCGGCATTCCCACGTTCCGTGGCAGCGCTGGTCTGTGGGAGGAGCACCGCGTGGAGGACGTCGCTTCGCCGGCGGGCTTCCTGCGTGACCCTGCCCTGGTCTGGCGCTTCTACTCCGAGCGCCGCGCCGCTGCGAAGGACGTCCGACCGAACGCGGGCCATGCCGCGCTCGCCGCGCTCGAGGAGCAGCTCGGGGACCGCTTCCTGCTCGCGACACAGAACATCGACGGGCTTCACCAGGCTGCGGGAAGCCGCCGCGTGATCGAGATGCACGGCAGCCTGTGGAAGACCCGCTGCTCGCGCTGCGATCGGCCTGCATTCGACGATCGCGATTCGTACACGGCGCAGAACCTCCCTGGCTGCGCGCAGTGCGATGCGCGCGGGGACTTCGCGCTTCTGCGTCCGCACATTGTCTGGTTCGGCGAGGCGCTTGCGTCCGAGGACCTCGCGCGGATCGACGCATTCCTCAGACCAGGAGCCGGGACGCGCCTCGTGTTCGTGTCGTGCGGCACGTCGGGGATGGTTCAACCAGCGGCCGGTATCGCGCGCGTGGCAAGGAGCCGCGGCGCAGAGACCTGGCTCGTCAACCTGGAGTCACCAGACAACGCCGGCGACTTCGAGCACACCGTCATGGGCAAGAGCGGCGAGCTCCTACCCCAGCTCTTCGCCGTCACGGGATAGCGTCCGCGACGGCCGTCGGTCCCGTCGATGATCTTCCGGCTTCACATCCTGTGGCAGGTGCCGTTGCCGGTCTCAACGCACATGACGTTCGGCCCGGTCACGTAGCAGTCCGCGTTCTCTCCGCAGTTCACGGTGCACGACCCATTTGGACACGTCACGTGACAATCGGAGCTGCCCTTGCAGGTGATGAGCGAGCCACTGGCCCCGACGAACGTGCACGAGTCGCTCCCCGGGCACGTGCACGAGAGCGGACAGTTCACGCCGCCATCTGTCTTTGCCCCTGAGCCATCCCGTTCCGTCGCGTCCGACGCTGACATGGCGTCGCCTCCCGCAGCGGCTCCATCGATCGCCACAGCCCCGTCCGCGCCCGCGCTGCCAGCATCCTGCGAGCCACCGCCGGTCAGGTCCGCGAAGCCAACTACGAGGCTGCACCCGGGCAGGAGCGCCAACAGAGCGAATCGCGTGACCAGTCGCCACATGGTTCCACAGGGTATCACGAGCCTGTCTACGTGAAGCGGCCGCCCCTGCATCCGTAGGCGCGGACCGGGGCCCCATCCCCGGACGCAAAGAGGTTTCCATCTCGCGTGGGAGCAGATAGTGTCGCTTCGCGTGATCGTTTCCTGCGGCCCCGCGCACTGTTCTCATAGCTGATGGCTCGCCCCTCCCGACCACCCCGTTTTGCATCCGGCCTGCGCACCGCGTCCCCGGGCAAGAGCGCCGCTGTTCGCGCTGGTGTCGCACCGCGCGTGCTCCTGGTGACGGACGACAAGGATTCGCGCTCGTTCGTCGCCCAGGTGCTCCGCACGGGCGGCTACGAGGTCACCATCGCGACCACCAGCAGCGACGCCTTCGAGCGGGTCATGGAGGGCAACGAGGGCGCGAAGGCCCCCGTCGATCTCGTTCTCACGGATCTGCGAGACTCCCGCAGCGGTCTCGAGCTCGCGTCAGCGCTGCGCGCCGCGGCCTCCCGGGTGGGGCTCCTGCTCTCGAGCCGGGGCCTGTCCCGGGACCAGCGCGAGCTCGCGGCGTTCTACGGCGTCGAGGTGCTCGAGACGCCGTTCACGCCCGACCTCGTCTGCAGCGCCGTGGAACGCGCGCTATCTTCCGCGGCTTGACGAGCGACGCGCTCCCATCAGGGACCGGCGCACGCCCCGTTGGCCTCTGGATTCGTGTCGCTCTTGGTGTTCCCCTTGCACGCCATCTTCGTCGCCGCGCCGGCGCAGTCTGCGTCGGTCTTGCAGACCGTCGTGCAGAGCTGCGCCTCGCATCGCGCGGCGGCGCAGTCGTTGTTCGAATCACACTTCTCACCGAGCTTCTTCGACCCGCGCCCGAGCGGGCACGCCGTGAGCGAAGCCACGATCAGAAGCAAGAGGAAGCCGTGACCGAACGTTCGCTTCATCTCAGCTCTTCTTCGCCGCCTGATGGAGCGCGAACGCCGCGCCCTGCCCGTCCATGAGCTGCGCGATGCGACCGCCGGTGGGGACGTCCATGGGGCCATTCATCACCTTCGCGCCGTGCCTGGTGGCGCGCGCGATGGCTGCGTCGAGATCGGACGTCTCGCTGTAATAGACCCACATCGGCGGCATGGGCGAGCCCTTCGGCGAGGTCATCATTCCGCCGAGCTGCTTCTCGCCGATCCCGAAGAGGCGATAAGTTCCCATCGGACCCATGTCCATCTCCTTCTGGACCTTCCATCCGAACATCTCGGAGTAGAAGCCGAACGCGGCGGCGCTGTCGCTCGTCATGAGCTCGTTCCAGCAGATCTCGCCCTCCTTCGACGTGTCGTGGAGCGCCATCGCCGCAGCGGGCTTGAAGATGGACATCGTCGCGCCCTGGGGATCCGCGATCACCGCGAAACGCCCGATGGTGGGGATGTCCGAGGGCTCCTTGAGCACCTTGCCGCCGAGCTTCTTCGCTTGCGCCGCGCTCGCGTCCACGTCGGCCACGACCACGTTGCCCATCCAGTGCGGAGGAGCGCCCATCTTCGCGGCCTCCTCGGGCAGCTGCATCACGCCACCAAGCGGGCCCTGACTGCCGACCCACATGGTGTAGTGACCGCCGTCACCGAACGCCTGCGTCTTCCAGCCGACGACCTCCGAGTAGAACGCGATCGCCGCCTTGGGATCCTTGCAGAGGAGGTCATGCCAAACGAAGTCCCCGATATTCGCGTCCGCCATTGTGATGCTCCTGCTTGTGGGCGCGCGCGGCGCCGTGGATGTCGACGCCGCGATGAAACGGCAGGCAGCGGCGACTGGCAATGGTGAATCGACGGTGTCAGAACGCGCCACCCACGAACACGCCGCGCCGGCCCACGCCAAGGGTGAATGCGCGGTCGGGCGTGGCCTTCCACACCAGGTCCACCCGCGCGTCGGCGCGGGCACGGGGCGCGTAGGTGGTGGTCGTGGTCGGAAGAATGGATCCGCCCACGGCGCCCACGATCCAGAGGTCCTTGCGAATTGGTGCAGTATACACCAAGCCAACGCCGGCGTTCGCGTCCACCATGCACGCTGTGGTCGAGAAGCCAACGAGCGTGAGGTTCGGGACAAGGTGCACAGCGGCCGCGCGCTGGAGCGGGAAGAAGTTCCATGTGTCGCCGCTCTGCTCCGCGCGCTCTGCGCAGCCGGGCAGCGTCTTGCCCTGCGGCCAGTAACCAGACGAGAGCGAGAGGCGCAGCGGCATCATCCCGATGTCGAGCGGCAGCCCGGCCGAGTCCGGCGATGCATCGCCCGAGCGCAGCGGGATCACGAGCGTCTGCGGCAACCCGACGGATGGCGGAGCCGCCAGCGGCGCCTGCTGCGCGCGCGCGGAGCCCGCAACGGACAACCCAAACATCGACAACCCAACAACGGCGACGAACCTGGAGAGGCGCATGGCGTTTCTCCTTCCACCGTCCATGATGCGACTACGGCAGGAACAGCACAAGCGCGCCGTGGTCAGACCGCCGACCGCGACTTCGATCTCGGCCTCACCGCGTGGGCCGTCACGTCCGACGCCCTCATTGTCGCGTGGATTGCATCGCAGATGACGCGGCCTCCGCCTCTTCCTACGCCCCTCTTCTGGGTGTAGGTTCCCGGCCATGACGACCGACAGCATCGAGTCCCGCCTCAAGGAAGACCGAAAATTTCCCCCGTCGGACGAGTTCGTGAAGCACGCGCGCGTCGGCTCGCACGCGGCGTACACGACGATGTACCAGAAGTCGCTCGAGAGCCCGGAGGAGTTCTGGCGCGAGGAGACGCAGGAGCTCGTGTTCCGCGAGACATGGAAGACCTTCGCGACGTGGGATCTGCCGAAGGCGCAGTTCTTCGTCGGCGCGAAGCTCAACGCCTCGGAGAGCTGTCTCGATCGCCACCTCCACACCGCGCGCCGCACCAAGGCCGCGATCATCTTCGAGGGCGAGCCGGGAGACACGCGCACGCTGACCTACTTCGAGCTTCATCGCGAGGTCGTGCGCCTCACCGCCGCGCTCTCCGACATGGGCGTCAAGAAGGGCGACCGCGTCGCGATCTACATGGGCATGGTCCCCGAAGCAGCGATCTCCATGCTCGCGTGCGCGCGCCTCGGCGCCACCCACTCCGTCGTGTTCGGCGGCTTCTCCGCAGAGGCGCTGCGCGACCGCATCAACGACCTCAAGGCCAAGGTGCTCCTCACGCAGGACGGCGCGTGGCGCCGCGGGAGCGTCGTGCCGTTGAAGAAGATGGCGGACGCCGCCGTGGAGCAAGCGCCGACGATCGAGAAGGTCGTGGTGCTCCGGCGCATCGGTGAGCATCTCGCGCCGTGCGCGATGAAGAGCGGCCGCGACGTGTGGTGGGAGGACGCGCTGTCGAACCCGCCCAGCGAAGCCGCACTGAAGCTCGCAAAGCACCCCGAGGCGTTCGATGCGGAGCACCCGCTCTTCGTCCTCTACACGTCCGGCTCCACGGGCAAGCCGAAGGGCGTGCTCCACACCACCGCGGGGTATCTCGCGGGCGCGCACGTCACCACCAAGTACGTCTTCGACGTGAAGGAGAGCGATCTCTACTGGTGCACCGCGGACGTCGGCTGGGTCACTGGCCACAGCTACATCACGTACGGCCCGCTCTCGTGCGGCGCCACGTGCCTCATGTATGAGGGCGCGCCGAACTTCCCCGATCCGGGCCGGTTCTGGAACGTGATCGAGAAGCACGGCGTCACCGTGCTCTACACGGCGCCCACCGCCATCCGCGCGTTCATCCGCTGGGGCGACGAGTTCCCGCAGAAGGCGGACCTGTCATCGCTTCGCTTGCTCGGCTCCGTGGGTGAGCCGATCAACCCGGAGGCGTGGACCTGGTACCACAAGGTGATCGGCGGCGGCCGCTGCCCCATCGTGGACACGTGGTGGCAGACCGAGACCGGCTGCATCATGCTGACCACGCTGCCTGGCGCTTGCTACAGCAAGCCCGGCGCAACGGGGCTCCCGCTCTTCGGCGTGGACATCGAGGTCGTGAAGGACGACAACCAGCCCTGCGCCGCGAACGAGGGCGGCAAGCTGGTCATCCGCAAGCCGTGGCCGAGCATGGCGCGCACCCTCTGGGGCGACGACGAGCGGTTCAAGACCGCCTACTGGGCGCAGATGCCCGGCGTGTATTTCACTGGCGACGGCGCGCGCCGCGATCAGGACGGCTATTTCTGGGTGGTGGGGCGCATCGACGACGTGCTGAACGTCGCGGGACACCGCATCGGCACCGCGGAGATCGAGGCTGCGCTCGCGAGCCATCCGATGGTCGCAGAGGCGGCCGCGGTCGGACGCCCGGACGATCTCAAGGGCCAGGCGCTCGTCGTGTTCGTCACGCTGAAGAGCGGGCACGTCGCTGACAAGACCACCAAAGACAAGCTCGCGGAGCACATCGATCGCGAGATCGGGAAGTTCGCGCGCCCGGACTCCATCCGCTTCGCCGACGCGCTCCCCAAGACACGCAGCGGCAAGATCATGCGGCGGCTCCTGAAGGAGATCGCGAGCGGCGCCACCACCGCACAGGGCGACACGTCCACACTCGAAGATCTGGGTGTGCTCGCGAAGCTGCGTGCAGGCAGCGACGAAGACTGAAACGGAGATGGACTCGCAGACCCTCTGGTACGCTTGCATGATGCGCCAGACCTGGCTCATTGTCCTTGCCCTCGCACCGGGCTTTGTCGCCTGCGCATCCTTCAAGGGCACGGATGCGGTCGGCGGCACGGACGATGGCCGGATGGACGCGAAACCCGGAAGCGGCGGCGAGGGAGGCGCATGCATCACCCCCACGAGCTGCCCGCCCGACACGCCGTCGTGCAAGTACTACGATTTCTCCAGCGCCACATGTCCCCAGGACTGGAAGCCTGGTGGAGACGTTGGTATGTCCGGCGTCGTCTACGAATGCGGGGCAGGCAACCTGCATGTGGCGGCGAAAGGAACGCTCGACGTGGACGGCGACCTGAGCGTTCCGATTCCGTCGGCGGATACGAAGACAATCTTTGTCTCCGCGAACCTCACCATCAAGACCTGGATAGCCTCGTCGATCGCGACGAAGCTCCCGATCCTGCAGCTCTCGAATGGAGTGTCGAGGGTGATTGTGTATGGAGACATGAACGTCGACGCGAATGTCCGGTTCACGACCTGCCCCATGGTTGGCGATTGCTCGAGCACGTTTGTCAGCGTCCCGGACAAGACGCACCTCTTCCAGTTCGAGCTCACCGCGACGGGGGTCTCGATCGCCGTCGACTGCGCCCATGCTTTCTCACTGCCCGCGTTTCCGGTCGATTCCGCGCAAGCCTTCCACGTCGTGTTTGGCACCGTGGATGGAGAGCCGATTGACGGCACCATCGACGACGTTCGGGTCTCCTTCGGCAAGTGAGGTGGCGCCGAGCCCGATCCGGTATTACGGTAGTAAAACCGCAATGCCTCGCAAGCCCCGCCCCGTAAAGCACATCGTCGCGTTCAAGGTCGAGCCGGAGCTGGCCGCGCTGCTGGATGCGATGCCCAACAAGAGCGAGTTCATCCGCGCGGCGGTACAGAGCAGGCTCGCGACCGCATGTCCGCTCTGTCGCGGCAGCGGCATCGCGCCGTTTGGCGGCGTGGGGGACGAGCTCGCGAAGCTGGTCTCGCAGCATCCGCTCTGCGTCTGCGCGGGATGTGGCGTGAAGGAGCCCCGCCCCTGCCACACGCCGGGACACTGCGGCGACGACTCCCGCGTCGAGGTCTTCGAGCGCTGGGGCATCTTCTATTGCGAGGCCTGCGCGCAACAGATGTCATTCTGTGTAGAATGCATCAAACCGCTAGGGAGCACGGGCAAGGTCAAGAAGGGCGCTCGCTGCAACGAATGCGCGGCAAAACAGGCCGCAGTTTGACCTCCCCACTTCGGAGCTAGACGCGTTCGATCACCCGTCGGGTCAGCAGGATGAAGCGGGCCGACAGGAGGAGTGCGTCTGCTACCAGGCCTAGCGTCAGGCCGACCCAGAGGCCCACCGCGCCGTAGTGGAACGTGAAGCCCAGGAGCAGCGCGGCGGGTAGGCCTATGAGCCAGTAGGCGATCACGTTGATGACGAACGGGAAGCGCACATCCCCTGCCCCGCGCAGCGCACCGCCGATCACGACCTGCACGCCGTCGAAGAGCTGGAAGATCGCGGCGACGCGCAGCAGGCTTGCGCCTAGCGCGATCACGTCGGGATCGTCCGTGAAGAGATCCGTGAGCTGCCGCGGAAACACGGCGAAGAACACGACGCCCAGCGACATGAACGCGCTGCCCACGCCCAGCCCGAGCAACCCCGGCTTGCGCGCGCTCCGTTTGGCGCCCACCGCGAGGCCCACGCGCACGGCCGTCGCGCCGCCAACGCCCAGCGCGCCCATGTACATGAACGAAGAGAGCGCGATGGCGATCTGGTGCGCAGAGGCGACGCGCGCGCCCAGCTTCGCCGCCAGCAATGCGACCGCAGTGAAGATGCCGTACTCGGCGAGCATGTGCAGACCGACGGGCGCGCCCAGCTTCCATACCAGCCGTGCCGGCACGGGGTCTGACATCTTCTTCGGGCGCAGGCGAAACGCCGGCAGGAGCACGAACATCATGAGCACGAACGTGGCGACCGACAGCGCGAGCCCGCCGCCGAACGCGCCCAGCGCGGGCAACCCCACGCCAGGCATCCCCACGACCAGCAGCGCCGCGTCTCCACGCACGAGCACCGTGCAGACCACGACGTTCACCAGGTTCGCAACGACCGCGCCCGCCATGGCCGGCCACGTGATCCCATGGGCCTGCAGGAACACCTTGGCAGAGAGAAATACGCCCAGAAACGCCATCTGCGGCGCCTGCCCCATGAGGAACGCGCGCGCACGCGCGATCACGGGCGCCTCGACGCCGAGCGGCGCAAGCACGAACGTCACCGCGATCGCGAAAGCGAAGCTTGGCACGAACGAGAGCACCGCCGCGCGCAAGGTCGCCGTGAAGGCACTCCAGGCGCGACCGGGCTCGTTCGCTCCGAGCGCCTGCGATGCGAGCGGCTCGAGCGCCGTGGCGATCCCCATGGTCATGGTGGCGCCCGCGAAGCCAATGGCGCGGCCGATGGATGCGCCGGCGAAGTCGTTGACGGACACGCGACCAAGGATCGCCGTGTCCACGAGCGACATCAGGATCGTGCCGAGCTGCGCGAGCATGATGGGCCACGACAGCGACAGGAGCGCCACGAGCTCCGAGCGCGGAGCGCTGGGCGTATGCGCCTTGTCGGTCACTTCGATGCGTCCCGCGGCCGTCCGGAAAGCAGGGCGCGAAGGTCGTCGGGCAGCGGCTCTCTTTCGAGCGCAGCGTCGAGCGAGAGCTCCACGGAGGACAGCGTGTTCCAGAAGAGCACCCGCTGCTTCTCGTTGTCTCGCGCGCGCGCGAGTGCGGATGCGAGCGCCTTCGCGGTGTACGTGGGGTCAACCTTGAGGCCAGCCTCCGCCGCGAGCTCGGACGCGCGCTTGCCCTCCGCCGTCTCGTGCCCGTAGCCGGGGCCCACCGCCGTACCGTCCACCACGAGCCGTGAAAGCGCTTCCTCCGCATCCACGCCGCACGCGCGTGCGACCTGGCTCGTGAGCCGTGCGCAGAGCGCCTTCACGATCATCACGGGCTTCGCGATGGAGACGCCAACGACCTTCGTGCGCAGCTGCGCTTGCGTGAGCCCTACGAGCAGCCCGGCGACAGTGCCGCCAGAGCCCAGCGCCACGACGATCTCGTCCGGCTCCGCGAGCTCACCTTTCGTCACCTGGACCGCGAGCTCGTGCGCGGCGTCCACATAGCCAAGCGAGCCCGCGACGTTCGAGCCGCCGAGCGAGATGTACTCCGTGTCCGCGTCCATCGCTGCGAGCACGCGCAGATACAGGCTGGGTTCCCACGCGGCCTCGGCGGTCAGTCCGTGCGCGAGGCCCACGCGAAGGTTCTTCTCCACGTGCGGCGTCCACGGCTGAGGGATCAGGATCGCGTGCACGCGAAAGCCGTTCGCGCGTCCGTGGATGGCGGTCGCGAGCACGTGATGGCTTCCAACGGCGCCCACGGTGAGCAGGCGGGTCTTCCTGCGCTCGCGCGCGCGCGCCAGCACGTACTCCAGCTTGCGGACCTTGTTTCCCCCATACCCAGGCGAGGTCAGGTCGTCGCACTTGACCATGACGCGGGTCTCACCGAACGCCATGTCGTGGACGGGCGTGGGGTACGAGCCGAGAGGGAGCCTGTCCTGGGAACCAGCCACTCCGTCACTTTCTAGCGGAACCGCGCCATTGCGGGTGTGTAGAAGCGTGCGACGAAACGTTGCCGAAACGCGGGCCGCGCTACACCCCGTTTGTCCCTTGCCAGGAGAGGCGTTGGCGGCTCCAATCGGGCCCCTTCCAAGGTACGGAGCACGGACGCGAAATGAAGAAGATCGAGGCCATCATCAAGCCCTTCAAGCTGGACGAAGTGAAGGACGCCCTCAGTGAGGTCGGCGTGCAGGGCATGACCGTGACCGAAGTGAAGGGCTTCGGACGCACCGGCGGGAAAAAAGAGGTCTACCGCGGCTCCGCGTACGTGGTGGACTTCGTCCCCAAGGTGAAGATCGAGGTCGTCGTCCCCGACGAGATCGTCCACGACGTGCTCGACGCCATCGAGAAGAGCGCCAAGACCGGCCGCATCGGCGACGGCAAGATCTTCGTCACGCCCATCGAAGAGGCCGTCCGCATCCGCACCGGAGAGCGCGGCAAGGACGCGATCTAGTGCGGCCGCCAGCAAGACAACGCAGCAAGAAGAGAGAGCACCTGGAGAACCTATGAAAGCGAAAGAAGCAGTCGAGCTGGGCGTGAAACACGACGTGAAGTTCGTCGATCTGAAGTTCATCGACTTCCCCGGCGTCTGGCAGCACACGACTCTTCCGGCGGCCCGCTTGAACGAGGCACTCTTCGAGGACGGCATTGCGTTCGACGGCTCGTCGATCCGCGGGTGGCAGCCCATCAACGCGTCCGACATGCTCATGATCCCCGATCCTGAGACCGCGAAGCTCGACCCGTTCTTCGCGCATCCCACGCTCTCGATCGTGTGCTCCGTGTACGATCCGATCACGAAGCAGCCGTATTCGCGCGACCCGCGCCACATCTCGCGCAAGGCCGAAGCGTACCTGAAGCAGACGGGCATCGCCGACACCGCGTACATGGGTCCGGAGGCAGAGTTCTTTGTCTTCGACGACGTGCGGTTCGATCACTCGAAGCCCAACGAGGGCTACTACTACCTGGACAGCGTCGAGGGCGCGTGGAACTCCGGCCGCGAGGAGTTCCCGAACCTTGGCTACAAGACGCGCCACAAGGAGGGCTACTTCCCCGTGCCTCCCACGGACACGCTCGCCGACCTCCGCATGGAGATGATGCTCGCTCTCCAGGCAAGCGGCATCGAGGTCGAGGTCGGTCACCACGAGGTCGCGTCCGGCGGCCAGTGCGAGATCGGCATGAAGTTCAATCGCCTCCTGCCGTGCGCGGACCAGCTGATGTGGTTCAAGTACGTCGTCAAGAACACCGCACGCAAGCATGGCAAGACCGCCACGTTCATGCCGAAGCCGCTCTTCGGTGACAACGGCTCGGGCATGCACGTGCACCAGTCGCTGTGGAAGGAGGGCAAGCCCCTCTTCGGCGGCGACGGCTATGCGGGCCTCAGCGAGCTCGCGCTCCACTACATTGGCGGCATCATCAAGCACGCGAAGTCGCTCGCGGCGTTCACGAACCCCACCACGAACAGCTATCGCCGGCTCGTGCCGGGCTTCGAGGCGCCGGTGAACCTCGCGTACTCCAGCCGCAACCGCTCGGCCAGCGTGCGCATCCCGATCACGGGCCCGTCGCCGAAGACGCGCCGCATCGAGGTCCGCTTCCCCGACCCGAGCGCGAACCCGTACCTCGCGTTCGCGGCCATGATGATGGCCGGACTCGACGGCATCCAGAACAAGATCGACCCGGGTGATCCGCTGGACAAGGACATCTACGCGCTCTCGCCCGAGGAGCTCTCCACTGTGCCGCACATGCCCGGCAGCCTGGAGGAGGCGCTCCAGTCACTCGAGGACGATCACGAGTACCTCCTCCGCGGCGACGTCTTCACCAAGGACGCGCTCCACGAGTGGCTCGACTACAAGAAGACGAAGGAGCTGAACCCGATCCGGATGCGGCCCACCCCGCACGAGTTCGTCCTCTACTTTGATATCTAGGCAGCGCCGCTCGATGGACCGGAAGAGCGTGAGGACGTCATCCAGCCTCGCGCTCTTCGCAGTCATGCTCGTCGTGGGCTGCACACGAGGAGGTGATCGCATCTCCGCGGAAGCCCCGTCGACCTCGACCCAAACCTCGACCCAAACCTCGACCCAAACCTCGACCCAAACCTCGACCCAAACCTCGACCCCGACCTCGACCCAAACCTCGACCCAAACCTCGACCCCGACCTCGACCCCAACCCCGACCTCGACCCAAACCCCGACCCCAACCCCGATCCCCGCCCTCGCCCGCGAGGAGATCGACCCGCGGTTCGTCGACGATCTGAAGAAGGTCGCGATGGAGTATCGTGCGTGGGGCCGCGTGGACGACGAGACCCGATGGGCCCCCTACCTGTGCCGCATGCCGGAGCCCGGGAAGGCGCGCATGAGCCGGGCCGACGCAGGCGGACACGCGCGCAAGCTCTATTCACTCTTCGCGAAGGACCGCACGGCCTACCTCGGCGCGTCGCCGAAGGGCGCAGGGGCGCCGGGTCAGGCCATCGTGAAAGAGAGCTACCTGCCCGAGCTCGTACCCGAGGACCAGCGCCAGGCGATCCTCGCGAGGGGCACGCGCGGGCAGCCCGCTCCGGAGGGCGTCGCCGGCGGAGGCAGCTTCGATCCGTATATGAGGGATGGCGACAAGCTGTATCTCGCCTCGAAGATCGTCGGCCTCTACGTGATGCTGAAGAAGGCACCCGGCACCGCAGGCACCGACGGAGGCTGGATCTACGGCACGTTGACCCCCGAAGGCGAGGTCACTGCCGCAGGACGTGTTGCATCCTGCATGGGTTGTCACGCGGGCTCGAACAACGACCGCGTCCTGCGCTAACCGCCCTGCCCCGCGTCCACGATCGGCGAGACGTCGCAGTCGGCGGCGCACGCGGGATCCGTGGCCTCGCGAATCACGTAGCCGCTGCACGAGCTCGCGGTGGAGCAGCTGGAGAAGTCAGTTGAACATCCATTGCCATTGCCCACCCACGTGCAGTCCGTGCATGTGAGGTTGCCGAATCCGCCTAGCGCCTTGTCACAGGAGCACGTGGTCCCGTGCCAGCCGGAGAGGCCGAGGATGCACTGGCGACACTTGTCGGTGCGGCCTTCGATGTGAGCGACACAGGTGTTCACGCACTCGGTGTGATCCGGCGCGCCGCACGGGTGCCCCTTGGTGGGCGTACACGGCGAGCGGCATTGGTCCTCGAGCGTTGGCGGTCCGCTCGACCCGCCGTTCGAATGTGAGCACGCAAGCACGACCAGCGCCGAGGTGATCAGCATCACGACTGCGCGCACGCGCCCTGCCCTGCCCGCTACATCCATGGTCAAAACTCCCCTCCCAGGCCAACCCTCACGCCTCCCGACATGGGCGAGAACCCCACGTTCACGACCTTTGAGCGCGGCGCGGTGAAGTAGAGCACCCCGCCGCCAGCGAGCAGCGCGCCTCCCGCGATCCACGAGATCGTGGACACGGTGGCGCTGTCGTAGGCCGCGTGCCGCTTCTGCGTTCCGGTCGCGTCGCAGAAGTTACCCGTGCAGTGACCTGCGGAGTCGTCGTACGTGGACTTTGCGCCGAGCCCCGTGATGATGCCGATCGTCACGCCCGCGACTCCGACGCCCGCAGTGGCGAGACCGACGACGCGCTGCGTGTTTCCTTTGGTCGGCTCGTCCTGGATGATCGTGGTCTTCGGTGGTGGCGGTGGTTCGGGCGCGTCCTCGAGCCCGGTGATCTCGAGGTCGGTGTTCGTAGGCATCTCGGAGATCGAGAACGGTCGCTTCCATGGCTTCTTCTTTGGTGCCTCCACCGTGACCACGTGCGGGCCCGGGTCGACGGGAATAGCCACCCCGCGCTCGCTGGGGCCAAGCGCCTTGCCGTCGCGGCGGATGATCATCCCTTGCACGTCCGCGGCTGGCGACACCTTGATCGTGAGCCGGGCAAGCCGCGGCTCGAGCGCGTCTGCATGACGCTTCGCGACCTCCGCGCGCTGATCGTTGTCCTTGTGACTTAGGTCCTCTGCCTCGCGGAACTCCGCCCAGGCGCTGGCCACGCGTCCGACCTTCTCGTAGCAGTCGGCCAGGTACAACATGGTGCCGATGCCTGGATCCCGGCGCTGGCTGTCCTCGAGCTTGGGGCACGCCTCCGCGAACTTGCCTTGCCCGATCAGCCGCTGCGCCTCTACATAGAGCGCCTCGGCCGCGGCCTTCTCGTCGCCGGTGGATGAAGCGGATGAAGCGGATGAAGCCGGAACAGGCGGAGGAGCTGCATGAGCATTCGCGGCGCCGAGCGACAGGCCCACCGCGAGCAGTGAAGTGATGAGCGATCCGCGGTTCATTTGCGCCGTCCGAACTCGGGGTATGGATCCGTGGAAGGAGCTGCAGGAGGAGGACGTTGCGCGCTGGGAGGCGCGACGGAAACGGGGGCGGGAGACGATGCCGGCGCCGGAGAGGACGCGGGGGCTGACGCGATGCTGGGCGCTGGGCGCTGGGGTACGGCGTTGTTGTTTCTGGCGGTCGTCACCGGCGCGGGCGGAAGATCGGACACGTTCGCCCCCGGGGCGCTCTCCGCGATGGTGGGCGCGGATGCGGGCGCGGAGGTCGCGACACTCGCGGACGTGGAGACGTTCTTCGCCACGGGCTCGCCGCTCCTCGAGCTGTAAGCAACGAGACCGATAACGCCGCCCACGACGGCACCGAAGAGCACGAGCAGCAGTACCCCACCCATTCGCGCCGGCCTGCGGCGAAGGCGCACCTCCGTGGTCTCCTTCGCGCGAAGCTGCGGCTCGTCGAGCGTCGCGGCGGGATCTCGTTGCGGTGCCACCGAGCGCGTGAGCGGCGCGCCGGAAAGGAGCGCGGGCAGATCGACCCGCGAGCGAAGCGGCTCGAGCACGGCGCAGAGCTCCGCCACGTTGCGGAAGCGCGCCGTGCGCTCCTTGGCCAGGCATCGTCCGATGATCGCATCGAGGGCCAGCGGCACGTCGTCCACGAGCGAGGACACCGCCGGCGGCTCGTGCGTGACGATGTTGACCAGCGTCTGCGGGATGGTCTCCGCGCCGAACGCCGCCACCCCCGTGACGAGCTCGAACAGGATCGCTCCGAGCGCCCAGATGTCCGTGCGCTCGTCCAGCGGCTCGCCGGAGATCTGCTCGGGCGACATGAAGGTCGGCGAGCCGAAGATGTCGTTCGGCTGCGTGAGCTTCGCGTCGGTGGACGGAGCGGCCTTCATCAGGCCGAAATCAAGCACTTTCAGGATGCATGTGCCGTCGTCGCCGCGCGAGAGAAACAGATTCGCCGGCTTGAGATCGCGATGCAGGATCCCTGCGGCGTGCGCAACGCTCACGCCCGCGCAGGCCTGGAGGACCAGCTCGACGACGTACTTCGCGGGCAGCCTGCCACGCCGCACCACCATGGAGTCCAGGTCTTCACCCGTGAGCAGCTCCATCACCATGAACGGCGGCTCGGGCGGATGCGAGTTGACGTCGAGCATCTGAACGATGTGCGGGCTTCGCAGCTTGCTCACGCCGCGGGCCTCCTGGAGAAACCGCGCGAGCGCTACCTCGTCGTGGAGCAGCTTCGGCTGGAGGATCTTCACCGCCACCGTGGTGTGGAGGTCGATGTTGGTCGCGCGGGCGATGATCCCCATGCCGCCTTCGCCGATGATCTCGTCGACCTCGTACTTGCCGCCGAGGATCGTGCCCGGAACGATCAGCATCTCGCCGAACGCGCCGGTAGGCTGCGACTCCGTTGCGGTAGCGCTCATGGCGCTCCCTTTGCCGCGGCCTTGCCCGGCACGCCACCGGTCGGCGCACTGCCAGGCACTCCCGTTGCGAGCAAGGTCAATGGATCCAGCTGTGCTTTCCCCGTGCCGCCGAGCGCGATCGCGAAGGAGTCGCCACCCGCGCCTGGGCTCCCGGCGCCGCCCGCGCCACCGAGCGCTCCCTTGGTGCCCGCCGTGCCGGTGCTCTTCCCGCTGGTGAGACCGCTGCATCCAGTCGCCACCGTGCCGCTACCGCACCCCGTCGTGCATGACGCGGAGTCGCTTCCGTTCGCGCCCTGCGCACCAGCACCGCCGGCGCCGCCCGCGCTGCCGACCGCCCCTGCTCCGCCGTTTCCTGCGGTCAGGGCGCCGCGTGTCGTCGTGATGATCGCGTTCCACGCGTAGACCGCCACCGAGCTTCCGCCGCCGCCGCCGCCATGACCGCCACCACCGCCAGCACCGCCGCAGCCCGAATCGCCTGGTTTTCCTGAGGCCGGCGTGCCTGGATTTCCGGTGCATGCGCCGAGGATTGTCGGTGGCGTGCAGCTCGCAAAGCAGCTGAGCGGCGTGGGCGCGACCGGCGAGGCGCCATTGTCACCGCGCACGCCCGGGGCACCGTCGGCACCATTCGATGCGGCAAGTCCGTCGGGCCCGAACTTCGAGGACGAAGGCGGCGCACCCTGCGAGCCCGCATCGCCCGCAGGCGGTGCACCTGCCTCACCACCATCCGCGCCCGCCCACGGCGGCTGACACGCGCCCGCGCCCGCATCGCCCAGCGTCGCAGACTTCGCGGGGTCGCCATTGCCGGCGGCCGCCGCCACGACGAAGACGTCCGTCAGTGTGACCTGCGGCACGTTCTTGTCGCCGCGCGCGCGCAAGCCGTACACGGACTCTGATGCGAGTGGCTTCGTCTTGCTCTTGATGGTGAGGTCGTTGAGCGTGACGGGCTGCGCGGTGTCATCCACGAGCACCGCTGTTGCCTTGTCTTCCGGCGCCTGGATGGTGACAGTGCTGCCGGGAGGCTCCGCGCACGCGCGCGCATAGGTGATCGTCGCGCCCGTACGGAGCGCGTTCCATCCGCCTTGCAGCGTCACGCCCGGTGGCATGCTGATCGACTCCGTGTAGGTGCCGCGCACGACGTACACGAGGGTGCGGCCGAGGTCCCGCGCGCGCGCAAGCCCGGTGGCGATGTGCACGCATGGCGTGTCCTTGGCGCCGCACAATGGATCCTCCGCCGTGCCTGCGTCGGCCGCGCTGTCTCCGCCGACCACGAACACGCCCGCCGTCTCGTCGGCCTTCTCGTTCTCGCAGCCCGGCGCGCGTCCCTCCGCGATGCTGCCGTCACCGACCAGCGCAGGTGACGCAGCCGGGTCGAGCGGGTCCTCGAACCCCCACACCACGGCACATGCTGCGAGCGTGCTGCTCATGGCAAAGAGGGCGATCGCGGCTCCGATGCGGGTGGAATGGTTCGCGATGGTCATAGGGTAAGCATTCCCGGGTCTTGGGTCCTGTGCCCGGAGCCCCGAAAAACCAGACAGCTCGACCACAGATTGTTTGTCTGGAAATTCTTCCCGGAAGACACTCTCCTTATCAGTGGTGCCCCATCCGTCGAAGCCCAGACTGACGCTCGTCCGGAGCGCCCCGACCGAGCCTTCCAGGCCTGCGGCGCTGCTCGACGACGCCGAGCTCCTGGCCGGTATGCAGCGCGGGGACGTGCACGCCGCCGACGCGCTCTACGACCGCCTGCGGCCGCGGGTCGACTCCACGGTGCGTCGGCTGCTCGGGCGGGGAGACCCCGATCACGACGACTGCGTTCAGAACACGTTTGTCGAGCTCGTGAAGTCCGTCGATGGCTACCGCGGCGAGTGCTCGCTCGAGCACTGGGTCGCGCAGATCGCAGCACGTGTAGTATACAAGCAAATTCGCCAGCGTAAGCTGCACCGCCGCTACTTCGACGGCGCGCGTGACGCAAACGGCGATCCGCCCGAGCGCGCAGAGCCCGTGGATGCCACACGGCGTATGGTCGCGCGCGATCTTTTCTCCCGCATCCGCGCGATGCTCGGCGCGATCGAGACGGACAACACGTACACGTTCCTGCTGCACGACGTCGTCGGCTTCGACCTGCGTGAGATCGCCGAGATCACCGGCGTCAGCGTGGCCGCGGCGCAGCAACGTCTGGTCCGCGGTAGACGCGCGGTACACGCCCACCTCATGACCGATGACCCCGCGCTCGCCCGCGAGATGGAGGACTGGACATGACCGTCCCCCTCCTCGCACGTGCGGTGGCCAAGGCGTTGGCCGAGGAGCCGCTCGACGCGCCGGTCTTGAACGACGCGCGCCGCGAGCGCACCATCGTGGCCATTCGCGCCGAGCTCGCGCTCCGGGAGAAGCGGCGAACGCGGAGGCGCTGGGCCACGATCGCCCTCGTCGCGGCCGCGGTGCTGCTCTCGGCCGCCGGCTCGTGGAGCATCGTCACATCGAAGGGCAACACCAACGTCGCGTCGAGCCCATCTGCCGGCGCCACGACTCCGCGCGGGCCGGGCATCGTGGCGGAAGAGGTGCATGGCGAGGTGTTCCTCACCACGGCGGGCGGCAACGAGCTGCTGGCGGCTCACGGAGCGGTCGCGAACGAGCAAGGTATCGTCACTGGAGAAGGCGACGTGACGCTCGCGCTCGGAAACGCAGGCACCCGCGTCCGGATCGATCCGCGATCGAGCGCGGCGCTCACGAATGGCCCCGATGCCGGTGTGGTGCGCGTGAGGTCGGGCGCAGTCACGGCCACGGTGGCAAAGCTGCGTCCGAACGAGCGCTTTCTGATCCAGACCGACGAGGCAGAAGTGGAGGCGCACGGTACGGTGTTCACGGTCGCCCGCGCCACCACGCCGGACTGCGGAGCACGCACCTCCGTGCACGTGATGGAGGGGCGCATCTCCGTTCGTGACAAGGGCGGCACGCTGTTCCTGGGTCCGAGCGAGGACTGGAAGAGCGTCTGCATCTCCGGTGGCCCCGCACCGAGCGCAGTACCAGGCACGGCGCCCACACCCACGCCCCGTCCCATGCAGCCGGTCTTCGCGCCATCCGCGCCTTCGCAGACGAGCACGCTACCGTTCGCCCCGCCTTCCGCGAGCCCGCCACCCACTTCATCCGTGTCCCCTTACCCGGAGTTCGGACGACGCAAGTGATCAGCGGCCGCGCAGCACCGTGACCCCTCGAGGTGTGTCGATCGAGATCGCGAGCCCCTCGAAGCGCGGGAGGTATGAGAGCGGCGGAGGGTCCTTCCGCGTGCCCTTGATCATGCGAAGCACGACCTTGCTCGACGCGAGATTGTAGTCGGCCTCGTAGACGGCATCGCCCACGCTCACCGTGCGCGGGAATTCACGGGTGATGACGCTCCGCACCTCGAAGGGCACGTCATCCGCGGTGAGATCCCTGGGAGACAGCATTGCCAGGTCCTCGCCCGTCTCGACGCCAAGGGCCGCCACGCGCGCGCGTGTCCAGCTCGCGAGATCTGGAACGGGCTCGCTCGCCGAAAGGCCAGCCGGGTGCCCGCGCACCGCCAGCTGCGCGGCCAGGGAACGCAGCGCGAGACGTTCACGCGTGAGCGCGAGGGCTTCGCGGAACAGACTGCCGCGGGTGAAGAGCTCCGTGATCGCCGCTCGCGCAACGTCACCGCGCGGCGCCTCTTCACGCGTCTGCACGACCCGCCCTGCGAAGACGTGCTCGACCGTTGCGATGATCTTCCCGTGCTCCAGCCGCACCGCACCAAGGCGATCTTCACCGAGAGTGGCGCGTGCAATCCACGCGAGCGGGATCGACGACGCACAAGTCACGAGCAATCGCGCATCTCGCCCGGCCCCGAACGCTCGTGCCTCGTAGACGACGATGGCGGCGACGTCGCGGACGTTGCGAACGGCGCTCTCGCGCGCGAGCTCCAGCTCCGTGCCTCCGTTCGTGAACGCCAGATCGCGGCCGCGCGGGCGTGCAACGTGGACCACGCGCGCATCCGCCGCGATCGCCGCGCGCGCGAGCTTCTCGCGATCCACCTCTGCGTCGTCGAGCGCGCCCGCCGCGAGCCCGAGGTCGCGCCGGAGCCGCGTGCGAATACGACGCGCCTCCTCGAGCGCGTTGCCCGAGACGTGATGTCTACCCGGCACGCCAATGCGCACGGCCCGGATCAGCGCCGTCGCGTCGCAGCCCGCGAGACGAAGGTCGTCGCCGCGATCCTCCGGCGCCGGGCCCACGAAGATGGGGCGCGACACGGCGAGCGCCGACACGAGATCGATCGCGTCGTCCAGCGCGCCCGCGGCCTTTCCCTCGAGAACGAGGCGTGCGAGCGCCGGATCGAGCGGTAGCGAGAAGATGCCGCGGCCGCCGTCCGTCAGGCCCGTGCGGCCCTTCGTGAGCGCGCCCCACGCCTCGAGATCGGCGCGAGCGGCGGCCAGTGCGTACGGCTTTGGCGGATCGAAGAGCGGAAGATCCTCGGGGCTCTCCCCCCATGCCGCGGCGGCCAGCACGAGCGGGACCAGTGATTCGCGGTGCACCTCGGGCAAGGTCACGGGCTCGAGGCGTGCGGCTGCGCTCCACATGCGGAGGCACACGCCGGCAGCGGTTCGCCCGGCGCGCCCCGTGCGCTGCGCGGCGGAGTCCTCCGCCACGGCGACCAGCGCAAGCGAGCCACGACCGTCCGTGTAACGTGTCTGACGGACGAGGCCGGAATCGATCACGACGCCGACGCCTGGGATCGTGAGCGAGGTCTCCGCCACGTTGGTCGCCAGGATGATCTTCCGCCGCTCGTGAGGCGAGAGGGCGCGCCGCTGCGCTTCCAGCGAGAGCCCGCCGTGCAGGGGCACGATCTCTGCGGCCACGCCAAGGAGCGCGCGGGCGCAGGCCTCGATCTCCGACTTGCCGGGGAGAAAGCACAGCACGTCGCCGGTCTCGGCGAGCGCGCGCTCCACCGCCGTGCGCAGGCGCATGGGGAGATCCTCGCTGCTCGGTAGCGCGGCGCCGGTGGCTAGATACCGCACGTCCACCGGGAACATGCGGCCCTCTGCGCGGAGAAACGTCGCCCCCGTGTGGCGCGCGACCCGCTCGCCGTCCAGCGTCGCGGACATGACGATGAGGCCCGTGTGTTTCCGTCGCACCAGCAGCGCGAGAAGCAGATCGACGTCAAGGCTGCGCTCGTGGAACTCGTCCAGGATGATCGCATCGGCGCTGGTCAGCATCGACTCGCTGCGGAGCACGATGCCGGGCGTTGCAAATACAATCCGAGTGTCCTTCGCCATCACGGCTTCGTCGCGGACCACGTAGCCCACGCGATCGCCCAGCCTCGTGCTCTCGAGCTCGGCCACGCGCGACGCAAGGCTGCGGCAGGCGACGCGACGCGGCTCCACCACGAGCACCTTGCCGTCGCACCAGCGCGGTACCTCGGTCGACTTCCCGGACCCGGTGGGCGAGGAGATGACCACCGGTCCCCTTGCTCGCGCTTCGTCGAAGGACGCACGCAGCGCGTGGATGGGGAGCTCTTCGTTCACGCCTCGCACTTACCACGGAGACGTCGCGCGACCGCACGCGAGGCCAGCGTTCCAGCCGCGACTCCGAGCACGTCCGCGGTGAAATCCCAGATGCTGGAGCTCCGCACTTCGCTCAGCCGCTGCAGATACTCCTCGAGACCAACCGGAACGAGCACCACGACGGTCGCGAGTGGCAGGTGGATCCTGCCCGCAATGAGCGTGCGCCGCGCGAGCACCCCATCGGTGAAGAAGGCGAGCGCGGCGGCCATCGCGAAGTGGAGGACCTTGTCCACGTTGTGGGGCGCGAGCCAGATCGGAAGGGCTCCGGCGTACGCGAAGGCCGAGCCCGTGATCACGATCGCGATCGAGATGGTGAGGCCGACAGCCCACGGGAGCCTGGAGGAGCCCATGCCGAGATCGTACCCCGTCTGTCGTGCGGTGCTACGGAGTCTCCACTGCGCCGATGTCGACCGGCGCATTGCGGGTCACGTCGTAGTAGTCGACGATGGGCGCGTGCATCGGGTCACCCGCGTGCTTGCACGGCGAGCTCGCGCCGAGAGCCGGTGGCGAGTGCGTGTCCAGGTTGCAGTCCGAGGTGACGTAGCCCATCCCTGCCACCGCGAGCCCAGCGTAGTTGGTCATGTTGGCCCACAAGGCGTTGTTGCCGTGGGTGACAGTCACGGGGCTCAAGATGTTCACGCCGTTGGCGGTGTTCTTGGCGATGACGTTGTTCCAGTAGTTCAGCGCGCCGCCGCCGGAGCCATAGATCCCGTTCTGACAGCCGATGAGCGTGTTGTTCATCACGTCCACGGTCTGCACGGAAGACGCGTAGACGCAGTACGCCGCGTCGTGCACGTAGCTGTTCTTCAGGACGAAGTGCGACGCCGTGCTCGCATTCTGCGCAGTGATCTGGATGGCGTAGCCGTTGGTCATGGCGGGTTGCACGTCGACGCCGTCGAACGTGATGCTGCCAAAGTTGTAGAGCGAAGTGGTGGAGCTGCCGCGAAGTCGTGATGCCGTGAGCGTGAACGTGGTGGGCACGTTCGAGGCTTGCAGCGCGTAGCTGGCCTGGCCGTCGATCGTGACGCCCGTGATGCTCGCGCTCGCGAAGCCGGTGCCCAGCGTGACTGCGCCCTGGATGATCGTTGCGTCGGCCGACACGCCGACGAGCTTGAAGTTCTTCTGGTGGTTCCCCGTGTCGGTGATGGTGAACGTGGAGCTCGGATAGGTCTGCGCCTTGAGGCAGATCGTGACGTCCGTACCTGCGTTCGCAAGCGCGGCGATCGCCGCGGAGATGGTCGCGTAGTCGCCGGGGACCGACGGACCGACACATGCAGCCGCCTGACAGACATTGCCCATGCAGGTCTGGTCCGCGCGACAGAACGCGGTGCCGCACGGGACCGCAGCAGAGCCTCCGCCGCCGCCATCGCCACCAGCGCCACCCTCGGTGCCCATTCCGGAGGAGCCGCCATCGCCGCCCGCGCCGCCCTCGCCATTGAGGACGCCGCCGTCCCCGCCCTGGCCGGAAGCGCCGCCTTCGTCTGGAACGAATCCAGGATTTCCGCCGACACCGCCGTCCGCCGCGCACGCAACGCACAGAACGATCGCGCCGATGCTGCCAACACAAGCCGTGCCCCAGGCCCCAAGAACGACGCTCTTCATGACTCTCTCGCAGTGAAGTCGCGCATGAGTGCGCGCGAGCGCCTTTGCAACGTGCGCGCCACACCCACCTGCGTGGACCGCCGCCAGAAAGCCGGGACGGCGCCCGGATCTCCCGGAAAATTCGAGGGGTCGTCGGAAGAGAATTTCCGGGTGGGTTGGGCAGCGGCTGCGATCGTAGCGTCCACGCGACACTCCTACCTCGCCCGAGAGGCATGCGTGCCCCACCCGGATCCTGCGGGCGGGTGGTGCGCGCCCTGGGTCATGCGTTCCAGGCTGGATTTGTGGACCTCGGGCGCGGCCCACCGCTTGCACCTCACGGATGCCGTGCGCTCCCCCCTCTTCTTCGCCCTCCTCGTGACGCTCTCCTGCGCGGCGCGTGGCCCCCGACAGGCCTTGCCGGAGGACGGCGCGCCGGTGCTTGCCGCGACGGCCACGTGCACCCGCGCGAACATGGAGACCGCGGCCTGCGACGAGCTGCGTCGTGCGGCCGGCACCGAGGACAACGCGCAGAACGTGTCCGTTGCCCGCGCCCTGGAATGGCTGGACGACGGCGTGGTGGGAGGCCGTGGACGGCTTCACCGCGGCTACCAGGCGGACTCCACGGGCCTCCTTGCGATGGCGTGGGGTGAGAGCGCAGAGATGGTGGATGGCAACGAGCCCCCGCCGCGGCCGGCATCCACAACGCTCTCAAGCACCGACGACCTCACGCCCGGCGATGCGCTGCAGAGCCACGGCCATGCCCTGATCTTCGGCGGCTGGACGGACGCGGAGAAGGCGACGGCGATCGTCCTGGAGCAGCCGGATATGGGGCTGGCCGCGATGCACGCCGTGCCGCGTACGGCGCTCGAAGGCTGGACGCCCGTCCGCCGCACCACGCGCTGAAACGTCGGTCAGTCCGCCATGCGCGCTGCCATCCCGAGGTCCACTTGCGTGAGATCGAGCTCGGGCGTCGTGCCGCGTGACGCCAGCGCGAACAGCTCCAGCACCTCGGGATGACGCAGCGGAAGGCGCGCGAGCTCACCGAACGTGAGCCATCGCGCCTCCAGGCTGTGCCTGTCCGCGAAGGTCTTCGGCGCAATGGACAGGCCCACGGGCCGCGCCGCGAGCACGAACCGAAGCCAGGCGCTCGGCACCTCCTCACCCACCTCTGGCGGATACCACTGCTGCTCCAGGCGCAGCAACGCAAACGGCTGCACCAGCACGCCTGCCTCCTCCATGGTCTCGCGCACCGCGGCCTCCGCGATGGTCTCGCCCGCCTCGAGCCGGCCCGCTGGCGCGTACCAGCCCTGGTTGCCCTTGCGCTCGCGGACGGCCAGGAATCGCCCCTGGTGCTGGACGATGGTGAACACGAAGAACGACGTCGGGATCGATCGCTTGCCCATGCATTCATCGTGACGTGGCAATTCGTGCATGCCACGCATCTATTGCCGCATGTTCGTGCGTTTTTTGCACGTCCATGAGACGCTGCGAGGATGCGGGAGCTCCCTCCGTACCCCGGCGACCTGTTCGAGCACCTCCGCGCATTTGCCACGCTCGCGCGGCTCGTGGAGCAGCGCGCGGGGTCCGCTTACACACGCGCTGCGCAGGCCGTGTCACTGGACGTGAGCGTGCTTCGGCGACGCATGCACGCGCTCGAGGCGTACGCGGGCTCGCCGCTCCTCGAGGGACACGGGGCAGGCCTTGCGCTGACGCCTGCAGGGGCGCACGTGCTGACGGTCGCCACGCGGGCGGGCGCGCTCGCCGCCGAGCTGCGCGCAGGTCGCAGGGAGCGCGGTCGCCTTCGCGTTGCGTGCACGGGTGCTTTCCTCTCCGAGATCCTGCCCGGCGTGCTTCGCCGCCTGCGCGCGGAGTTTCCTGACCTGGAGCTGCAGGTGTCGCGGCGCGGGTCTCACGCATGCCGCTCATTGCTGCGCGACGGCGAGCTGGACGTGGCGATCGTCCGCTCCGAGGCGCGTCCGGTCGGCCTGTCTTCCGCGTTCGTGGGCAAGGACCGCTTCTTCGTCGCCCTCTCCCGGAAAAGCGCGCTCGCGAAGCGACGAAAGCTCAACGCGGAGCAGCTCGCGAAGGAGCCGCTGATCGGCTACACGCTGCCGTCCTTCACGATGGAGCGCGTGAGCCGGGTCCTGTCGCCGCTGGGCGCGGCCCCGTGGATCGACGTGCAGGGCAAGGCCGCCGCGCTCGCCTACGTGGCAGAGGGTCTGGGCATCGCGTTCGTCTCGGCCCTCCACTCTCAGCTGCCGTCGCATCGCGGCGTGGTGGTGCGCGACGTGACGGCGCTCTTCCCACCCGCATCCTTCTGGCTCGTGTGGAGGGCCCCGCAGCTCACCGCCTGGGAGAGCGCGTTCGTCGCGGAGGTCCGTCGAAAGAGCGCTACACTCGCGCCATGAGGGGAGGCGCGACTGTGCGAGCGGTGACAGCAGGCTGCGCCTTCGTCTTTGGTGCAGCGGCGCTGACCGCATGCAGCGTGCTCGTCGGACTGAATGGCCTCGCCGGGACAGCGGACGCAGCCGCGGGGGATGCGCAGGCCGCGGATGCCAGCGCGGAGGGCGCGAGCAGCACGGACGCGTCCCAAACGCTGGACGGCGGCGTCGACGGCGCGACCAACGACTGCCCGAGCACGGCCGGCGAAATGATCCGCGTGGACGGCTACTGCATCGACGCGACGGAGGTGACCAACGATGAGTATGGGAAGTTCATCGTCGCCAAGAACGGCAACACCGCCGGGCAACCCACGGCATGCGCATGGAACACCGCCTACGCCCCTTCCTGCGCGCAGCTGGTGAAGACAGCAAAGTCACCAGTGAGCTGCATCGACTGGTGCGACGCCTATGCGTTCTGCGCGTGGGCAGGCAAGCGACTCTGCGGGCGAATCGGCGGCGGCCCCACGGCCTTGGCGGACCTGGCGTCCGCAAACGTGGACTAGTGGTACCGCGCATGCTCCCGCGCCGGGCAGCAGGCAGAGCCGTACGGCAACTCGTTCCGCGCGGGCCTCTGCAACGACCTGTCGCGCGGACTCGGCATGCCTGTCGACGTCGCTTCGTCGGCTGACTGCGAGGGCGGCTACCCCGGCCTCTTCGACATGATGGGCAACGTGGTGGAGTGGGTCGACAGCTGTGACTCGCAGGGGGGCGCAACCGATAGCTGCTACATCCGCTCGAGCGCCTTCGATGACAACAACTCCACTTGTTCCGACAAGGCCACCCAGAACCGCGACAGCGCCGACAACACCAAGGGCTTCCGTTGCTGCGCGATGTAGTGCCCCGTCGGGTGTCACGAAGCGTGTTACCGAGCCCAGGGAATGAACGCTCGAGCGCGGGCGTTGGCGCTCCGTCGTGAAGTCCCGATGCCACGCCATGCTGCTCTTGCCGTCGCTCCTTCTCGGGGCATCGTGCAAGGAAGCGCCGCGCGTGACGCCCGAGATCACGGCAGCCGCAAGCGCAGCCC
>JBBRNJ010000026.1:0-100682 GCA_038230375.1 Polyangiales bacterium
CTCGGGCTCAAGGTGCTCGCGCTCGAGGCCACGCGGCCCACGGTGCCGAGCGCAACGGGCGTGGATGACCGCATCAAGGAGCTGTTCACCGCATGGCCGCGTCTCTCCGCCGTGCGTGGCTTTCAGCCGCTCGCAAAGAGCCTGCGGACCGCCGAGATGCTCCACGCCCAGAGCACGGGCGGTGACGACGCAGATCTCTCCGCCGCCATCGTTCTCTGGATGAAGTGCCTGGAGGGCTACATGCACGCGTGGCTCGGCCCCCGCTTCCGCACGCTCGCGGAGGGCGGCGGGGTGGTCTACGAGATATCCAGCAGCATGCTCGGCGCCGGTTGGCCGGCCTACCAGCGCTGGATCGCGGAGCGCTGGACCGACCCCGTGAAGGTGGGCGACGTGTCCGTGGAGGTACCGCTCCGCTCGATGCCGAACGCGCTCCGCGACCTGTCGGAGCGGCGGAGCAGGGGCTTCGACTCGCCGCCGTCGGTGACGGAGTGGGCGAGAATTATGCTGTTTTTCGCGGTAGATCATGCCTCGGGCGCGAAGAACGCTCTCCAGATCGCGTGCACCGACAGCGGGCGGATGGTGCGTCTGATCCATTCGCTCTCGGTGCTCGCGCAGGTGCGCAACCTGGTCACGCACAGGGCGGCAGCAGGAGTTGCCACTGTCACCGCGTTCAGGCGCGCCTACTACGCCGCCTTCGACGAGCTGTGCATGATGGCTTGAGCCATCACGTGCCGTATTTCGAGACGGTTTTTCCCGGGTGGCACATCACCCATCCTCCAGTACCATCAAGTGCATGAACCTTCGACGCACCGCCGCAGCATTGGTCCTGTGTCTCGGCGCGCTCGGCATCGCCTGTGGCGGCTCCGGTGGCGACAGCGCGTTCGGAAATGGTAACGGCGCCGACGGCGGAGGCGGTGGTGGTGGCGGTGGCGGCGGCGGCGGCGGCTTCGGTGGCGGCGGTGGCAACGGCAACGGCGAGGGCGGCTCCGGCAACGGCGGCGACGGAGGCGTGTGCAACGCGCCCATTGACATGTTCATCATGTTCGATCGCTCCGGCAGCATGGGGAAGGACTGCAACATCGGCGACACGACCACCTCGAAGTGGTGTCGTTCGATCAACGCGCTCTCCGGCTACTTCAACTCGGCCGGCTCCAAGGATCAGGCGGCGGCGATCCAGTTCTTCCCGCTCGACACACACACCGACGCGCTCTGCGGCACGGGCGCCAGCTACAACGTCGCGGCGCTTCCGGCCGCTGATTTCACGACGCTCCCGACCAAGTCGTTCGACGCGCTCCTCAACTCCACGTCACCGAACAACAACAGCGGCGGCACGCCCACGGAGGCGGCCATCCGCGGCCTCACCCAGTTCAGCGCGGCCAACCGTCGCCCCGGTCGGGTGACGATCGCCATCCTCATCACCGACGGCGACCCCAACGGCTGCGACGAGGACCTGACCCATCTCTCGGGCCTGCTGGACGCGCACTTCAAGGCCACCACGATCCACACCTACGTGATCGGCATGCAGGGAGCGACCTTCTCCAACCTCGAGAAGATCGCCACGGGCGGCAACGCGCCCTCGCACCCCGACGTTGTCGGCACCATCACCGATGCATGCGGCAACGGCGCCGGTCCGTGTCTTGCGTGGAACGTCGGTGGTGGCGATCCCGCGGTGTTCACCGCCGCGCTCGCTGCGATCCAGAGCTCGGCCGACGGCTGCAAGCCTGGTGGCGGCACCGTGAATCCGCCGAAATAGCGCGCGCCGACGGAGGCGCGGAGGCGCGAACTAGGGGCACTTCTTCGTCTCGGTCTTCGCGTGGAGATCGCCGTCGGCGGTGACGTGCACGATGGTCTGCTCCGTGGCGCCGTGATCGCCGCACGCGATCTTGACGATGTCCGCGCTGGGCTTGGCGCGCACCTTCTCCCAGTCCGATGCGTGGTCCAGAGCGAAGGGCTCGTTCGGCTTGTCGCTCGTCCCGAACGCGTGGAGCTTGGGATTGGACTTGGACACGCCGACCACGATGGTGGGCGTGTGCCCGCACGGACCCGCGGCCACCTGGAGCAGGAACTCCGAGGCGCGACCATCGTGATCGTAGTCGGCGAACTTGATGATCGACGTGATGGGGCGCATCGAGATGCCCATCCTGTCGAGCGAGCCGCCGCCGTCCGAGCGACCTGCGCCGTCGGTGTCGGATCGGGTCACCGGCCAGCGCTGCACGCGCGTGTCGTTCTCCGCGAAGAGCGCGTCCAGACGCAGCCGCTCGTCCGGCTTTCCGGGACGCGTGCGCGTGAGGTCCATGGAGCCGCGCTCGCCGAATGCGAAGCCCGCGCACGGGCACGTGTCCCAGCCAGAGCCCATGCAGTCGGGCAGGGGAGCTCGCGCCCACTCGAGCCGCCAGTTCTCCTTCGCGCCATCGAGCTGAAGATCCTCGTCGTCCCGGAAGATCGTCCCGAGAGAGAGACCGGCCAGCGGGTCGTTGTCCACGTTCGCTGCGGCCGATGCGGGGGCGGCCGTCGCGCCTGCCTCACCGACGGTCGCGCTCGGCGTGGGGGTCGCGGATGGCTGCGGGGTCGGACCGGCGCTGGGTTTGTTGTCGCAGCCCACGCTGGTCATCGCGACGATGCCGCTGATGAGGAAGAGGACGGGACGGAGGGTTCGGAGATGCGGTTTTTGGCTCATGGCGTTTTGGCTCGACGGAGGGCGGCATCCTCGGCTACTGAAGAAGCTGTCGCAAGCGCGACGTTTGGCCTCGTCGACTCGGAAACGTGAACCCCGCCAGGCCCGAGAGGGAGCAACGGTAGCGCGGAAGGGTGTGACGGGGCCTTTCCCATTTTGTTGCTCCCGGTCATCGCCGGTTTGAGCGGGATTCGCCGGGTTTTTGCGCCGGATCGGGCACGGGCGCGGGCACGGGCACGTTTACGGGGGGAGCATCTTCCATTCCGTGGGGGGTTGCAGTAAGGGACACGTAGGGGTGCGGCCCGGTTCCGTGCGGCCCCGAAGGTTTGTTTCCCGCATGTCGCGGGGAGAGTTTCGTGTTCGTTTGCTCGGCCGCGTGTCCTCCTCAGGGTTTCTGATGGCGCACGCGCGGTCTTATGCCCGGGTCCTTCGGCCCCTCCACCGCTAACACGTCCGTGGCTCGCTTCTTCATGCCGCAAAATCATCGTTACGCTTGCCCTTCGAAAGGCGCGCCCAGCGGCGCGGCCACCTCCTCAGGAGATGGCGCGTGTGACGTTGGCACGGAGTCGAGCCACGCGTTCCCGGTGAGGGATGCGTGCGCTCTGCACATGATTGCATCGCACGTTGCCTTAGGCCTGAGCGGGAAAGTCGATTCCGTCCATGGCCAAGAACATTCTCGTCATCAGTGTTGATCCGCGCGAGACGCGCGTAGCGCTCATCGAAAACGGCGTCATCGCCGAGCTGCACATCGAACGAAGCGGACATGCCGCGAATACCGTGGGCAACGTCTACCTCGGCAAGGTCACGCGCGTGCTGCCGGGACTGCAGGCTGCGTTCATCGAGATCGGTCAGGAGCGCGCCGCGTTCCTCCACGTCGAGGACCTGATCCGGCCCGACGACTTCGACTCGTACCTGGCAGGCGGACGCAAGCACGCGCGCGGCGAGGTCGTCGAAGGCGCCGTTGCCGCCGAGACCGAGGCCGACGACGAGGGCGAGGAGGCAGCAGCCGCTGCGCCCGCGGTTTCGCCGGAGGACGCGCACGCCGCTGCAACAGAGGCGGTAGAGGCTGGCGCGGATCCCAACGATACGACCGGCCACGACCCGCACGACGACGACATCAGCGACGAGGTCCCCCCCGCTCAGGAGTCGGGTCTGCTCATCAACGAAGAGCACCACGATCCCAGCTCCGCGCCGGTGATCGCGCACGCGATCTCGTCGACGCACGGCGTGAGCGACGTCTCCGGCGTTCTTCCGCCCGACTCTGGCCCCGCAGCATCCGGCGCCGAGCTGGATACCGACGAAGACGACGAGGATGACGAAGACGCGGACAGTGGCGACGACGTCAACGACGAAGGCGAAGGCGAGGACAAGCCTGCGCCCGCGCCGGCAGCCGCTGCAGCACCCGCGAAGCATGTCGACGACGACGACGACTTCGGCGATCTCCCCGGCTTCACGATCACAGACCCCAACGAGCCCGTCCCGCAGGTCGCTGCGCGCTCCGCGGATCCGAACCGCAGCGGCGGTCGACGTGGTCGTGGTCGTCGTGGTCGCGGTCGTCGCGACGGACAGAGCGGCGGAGGCGGTGGCAGTGGCGGTGGTGGTGGCGGTCGCGACGTCGGAGCTCAGCGTGAAGGCGGAACTCGCGGCGGTGGTGGTGGTGGTGGTGGTGGCGGGCGCTCACGCAGCGGCGGCCGCGGCGGTGATCGCGGCGGCAGCTCGATCCCGCGCATCTCGAAGACCACGCCCATTCGCGACGTCGTGAAGGAAGGCCAGGAGATCATCGTCCAGGTGACGAAGGATCCGATCGGCACGAAGGGCGCGCGCTGCTCGAGCCACATCTCGCTCCCGGGCCGCTACGTCGTGTTCCTGCCAACGGTCGATCACATCGGCATCTCCAAGCGGATCGGCTCCGACAAGGAGCGCGCGCGTCTGCGCGAGGTCATCGAGAGCGTGAAGCCCCCGACGGGCGGCCTCATCGTGCGTACGGTGGCCGAAGGCCTGACGAAGAAGCAGCTGAAGCAGGACGTCGGCTACCTGGTCCGCCTCTGGGGCGAGATCGCGAAGAAGAACGAGAGCGCACACGCGCCGTCGCTCCTGTCGTCCGAGCTCGACATCGTGCTCAAGGTCGCGCGCGATCTCTTCACCGACGAGGTGGAGGAGGTCGTCATCGACGACAAGCACCAGCACGAGCGCCTTTGCCGCTTCGTTGAGATGTTCGCGCCAGATCGCGTGAAGGACGTGAAGCTCTACACGGAAGAAGAGCCCATCTTCGACGAGTACGGCATCGAGGACGAGATCGGCCGCGCGCTCTCCCGCAAGGTCCCACTGCCCTCCGGTGGTCACCTGGTGATCGACCAGGCCGAGGCCCTCACCGCGATCGACGTCAACACGGGTCGCTTCGTCGGCAAGGGCAGCAAGGACATGGAGGAGACCATCCTCAAGACGAACCTGGAGGCCGTCAAAGAGATCGCCTACCAGCTTCGCTTCCGCAACATCGGCGGCCTGATCATCCTCGATCTGATCGACATGGAGAAATCCGCCAATCGCGAGAAGGTGCGTCGCACGCTCGACGACCTGCTCCAGAACGACAAGGCGAAGACCACGCTGAACCGCATCTCGGATCTCGGCCTCATCGAGATGACGCGCAAGCGCACGCGCGAGAGCCTCGGACGGCTCCTCAACGAGCCGTGCTTCTACTGCGATGGCACCGGCCAGCTGCAGTCGAAGGAGACCATCGCGTACGAGATCCTGCGCGAGATCCGCCGCAAGCGGAACGACCTCGCCGGCTACTCGGTCATCGTGAACGCGCACCCCGCCGTCGCGGACGTGTTGAACGGTGCCGAGCGCGAGGCCGTCGCCCAGACGGAGAGCAAGACGCAGCGGAAGATCCAGGTCGTGCCGCGCCGCGAATACCACATCGAGCAGTTCGATCTCATCGGGCGCTGAGCCCGTCACGAGGCAGTGCTTATGAGCGAGAAGCCCAGCGAGAAGCCCAGCGAGAAGCCCAGCGAGAAGCCCAGCGACCAGGCCATCCCGGGTCGTGAAGATCAGCGTGTCACGATCAACAAGGAGTTCGAGTCGTTCGACGCGTTCATCCAGGAGTACGTGACCAACATCTCGCGCACGGGCGTCTTCATCCGCGCGCAGCACGTGCTCCCCGTGGGCACGCGCGTGAATCTCCACTTCACCGTGGTGATGGACGGCATCGAGACCATCGAGGGCGCCGGCGAGGTCGTGCGCGTCGAGAAGGACGGCATGGGCGTCGTGTTCCGCGAGCTCTCGACCTACTCGAAGGACCTCATCGACAAGCTCCTCGTGAAGAAGCTGCTCACCTGACGGCCACGTTCGGGTGGCTGGGCGACTCCAAAACGCCAGCACCCCGCCATCGGCCTTGACAAGCGAGCCACCGTTTACGAATGTGGGCAGTGGAGAGCTGTCCGAGTGGCCGAAGGAGCCTGATTCGAAATCAGGTGTTGGTGCAAGCTAACCAAGGGTTCGAATCCCTTGCTCTCCGCCAACCCTACTCGCGCATTTGCGCGAGCGGGTTTGCGTTCGAGCATGTGCTTCGGGCGTGCGGCTCGCGTCTTTGACGCTCGCCTTGGCTACGAATCCCTTGCCGCGGCTTCGTGCGGTTTCGTGCGGCTTCTGCGGCTCCCGTCTTTGACGCTTGCCTTGGGTACGAGGGTTTGGGTCAGTGCGCGGAGGCGGCGCTCAGCTTGGTGACGTCGGACTGGACGGTGCTCACGAGCTTGCTGATCGCGTCCAGCTGCGCCTGGCACGCGGCCGGAGCAACTGGGGGCGCGGCGCTTCCGCATTGCGACTTGAGCTGCGCGACCTGCGCGGTGAGCTGCGTGACCTGCATCTGGAGCGCGGCGTTCTTGTCCGCGAGTGGGGCGCAGACGTCTCCCGATGGCGGCGGGTTTGCACCACCATCTGATGGCGGGGGCGACGGCGGGTTCCCGATCAGCACGGAGCCCGACACCTGGCCGAGCACCATGCACTGTCCCTTGATCGGCACGACTGCCGTCGGCAGTTGCGGCGCCTTGTCCAGGCTTCCGAGAAGCTGTCCGCACGAGCCGTCGGCATTCTGCTGCGCCGTCGTCACAACACCTTTGCCGCCCGCCGCTGTCGCCGCGGCGATGTTGAGCTTCGCGCCTGCCGGGATTGGCGACTCGAAGGCGAAGAACGCCGGCGCGCCGCTGGAGGCAGCCGTGGGAGAATACGTGCATGCTGCACCGATGATGAACGGCGCCTTGCTCGATCCATCGCCGCCACTGCACGCGGGGACGTTCGACAGCGCCTGGTCGGTCGTGCCCAGCGCCTCTTCTCCACGTGCGGAACAGCCCATCACCACGGATGCCACAGACAGTGTCAGTGCAAGGAACGAACGATTCATAGGGTCAACTCCTGTCGGGTTACGGCAACGCAGACGCGTCCGCGCCGCCGTGTGTACTCACGCTCGCGCCTCGTTGCTTCCCCCGAGCGCGCGGGGAGCAGAACGGCACTTGCGTGTCCGACTTAAGAGCGACCGGTTGAATTCTGGCTTTGCCGTGGGAGCCCTTGCGGATCAATCGCCGCTGTCACCGCTCGCAGCATCGAGCCACGCGAGCGCTGTCGGTACGATGAAGCCACTCGGGCACACCACACCTGGAACAGAGCAGCAAACATGCCCGCCGAAATGGTGGCCAACCCTTGTCAATCATCCGGTAAGGCCGTCAACCTGGGTCTCGTGGTCGGAGGAATCAGAGCCCGACTGTTTCCGGGTGTTGCGGGCGACCGACACGTGTTGCTGGCTCGCACGCCGATGACAACTCATGACGGGACGCCGCGTCGACGCGATGAATCGTTGGCGTTGCTACAGCAGGCCCTTCACTTCGCGTTCGATGTCCGCCTCTTCGCCGTCGTGGTAGCCAAGGTGGACGAACTTCACGACGCCTGACTTGTCCACGATGAACGTGGACGGCATCTTGTCCGGATGCCACTTGCCCGCGATCGATTTTCCTTCGTCGAAGATGATCGGAAACTTCGCGTTGCCGTGGGAGTCGGCGAAGTCCTTGAGGCCCGCGTTCTCTTCGTCCTCGGAGACCGCGACGATCTCGAGCTGGCCCTTGTACTTCGTGTAGAGCTCCTGGAGCTTCGGGAACGACTTCTTGCAGGGCTCGCACCACGTCGCCCAGAAGTCGACGATGAGCACCTTGCCCTTGTACGAGCCGAAGCCCGCCTTGCCCTTGCCGTTCGCGACGATGTCTCGCGAGAAGTCAGGCCCTGGCTGATTGCGGAGCGGATGCTTCGCGCCCTCGTCACCGCTCGGTGAGCTTGCGCCCGGCTTCTCGGGGCCGTTGTCACATCCCGCCGTGAGCGCGAAGCCGAGGGCGAGCAGGGGCACGTACGTCGAGCATCTCAACATGGGGACTACCTCCAGACACGAAAAAGCCCACCCCTCGACAGTGTACGACGGGTGAGCCTCTCACATGCCCATGTTTCGAAGAACGTTCGGGACGATCGGTCCCTTACACCTTCGGGAAGGGCTCGCGCTCGGCGCCGCGCGGGTTCGAGGCATCGACGCCGCGTCCGAACTCTTGCTTGCCGGTCGTGCTCACGAACGGCCCGCCGACCTCCTCTTCCTGGAGCCGGTTCAGATCTTCGCCGACATCGTCTCCGCCCGTCATCGCGGTCACGGCCTCTTCACCGAGCACCTCCGCCAGATCGTCATCCGAACGCGCGCCCTTCAGGAACGCGTTGGCGCCGCTATCCACCCGGTCCTCGCGGCTTCGTCGCCGCAGGTCCGCGGCCATACGCGGGTTCAGGTGACCGGTCGCGTCTCGTCGCTGCACGGGCGCCTTCTTCGCGGCCTTCTTCTTCGGCGCAGCCGTCTGGGCTGCGGCGTGTGCCTTCTTCGGCGCAGCCTTCTTCTTCGGCGCGGCCTTCTTCTTCGGCGCAGCCTTCTTCTTCGGCGCAGCCTTCTTCTTCGGTGCAGCCTTCTTCTTCGGCGCGGCCTTCTTCTTTGGTGCGACCTTCTTCTTCGGTGCGACCTTCTTCTTCGGTGCGACCTTCTTCTTCGGTGCGGCCTTCTTCTTCGGCGCGGCCTTCCTTTTTTTGGACTTCGTTGCCTTCTTCTTGGTCGCCATGAATGGAGCGTATGCCGTGAAACGAGGGCCGTCGAGCGTGTACGCTCACCTTCGTGACCGACGATCGAGCCGAAGATGGCGCTGGCCTCCCCATCCCACTCCCGGGCGGCAAGACCTGGATGCTGGAAGATGCGCTGCGGAAGCTCTCGCTGCGCGCTGGCCTCCCCGGTGCGCGGGTTTACGACCTCTCCGCGAGCGCCCTCCGCTCCGCAAAGGACAAGGGTGTGTCGCTCGGCGACCGGTTTGCGCTCGCGCTGCCGGCGAGCTGGCTCGTGAACAGCCCCGCAAGCTCGGTCGTCATGCGTCGCTGGGCTCTCACCCCCGTCCGCGAGGCATGGCTCGAGCTGCTGCAGGCGCTGGACGCCCCCGCGCCCACATTCGCCACCGGTGCGTGGAAGGACGTCGTCCGCAGCGCGTGGACTCGCCTTGGCGACGAGGCGTTCCTGGTGGAGGCCGCGAGCAAGCTCTGCGCGCTCCTCGTCCCAGATCGCGTCCCGCTCATGCCGCAGCCCGCACGCGCATTCGTGCTCGGCCCGGAGATGGCGGAGGCCGGCAACCACGCCGCAACGTTCATCGCGATGGTGGACTTCCTGGTGCTCGCGTCACACGAGAACGACGAGGACCTCCGCCTGGTCGCGGAGCATCACACCGACGTCCCGCTCTCCGGGCCGCAGGTGCTCGACCGCCTGCTCTGGTTCGACTCCGAAGGGCACCGTCACTGGAAGCAGGCCTGATGCGAATCCGGCGCCCGCTACCGCTGGTCAGCTGCCGGTGAGCTTGTCCACGAGCTTCACGTAGCTCTCCATCGCCGCGTCCTTGCTCGTGCCCTTCTTCTTGGTCCACGAGTCGAACTTCGCGCGACCCTTGAAGTCCATCATGCCCGGGCGCGATCCTGACACGTCACCGGCAGTGGCTTGCTTGTAGAATGCATATAACTCGAGCAAGTCGTCGCTGCCCGGCGCGGACTTCAGCTCCTTGACTCTCTTCTGCGCGTCCTCGAACTTGGCGGGGAGTTCCATGGACACGACTATCGCACCGGTTGCGGGCGCTGCACAACGCGCTTTCGAGCCCGGGACATCTCGCGGGTGCGTTCAGTGCGACGTGACGCAGGTGTAGGTCGATGGATCGCAGAGCGGCTTGCCTGCTGGGCAGTCACCGGAGCTGGTGCATTCCACGCAGACATCGTGCAAGCGGTCGCAGCGAGGCTTGTGGCCGGGGCATTCGTCGTCGCGGTCACACTCCGTGCAACGTCCCGTCAGCGGGTCGCATTCGAGCTTGGTGCCGTTGCCCACGCAGTCCGCGTTGGAGCGGCACTGGATGCACAGACCCTGGTTTTCCAGGCACTTCGGCGTGGCCGCGGGGCAACTGGTGTCTTTCATGTTCTCGGAGCACGTCACGATGCACGTGTGGGTCGTGCTCTCGCACATCGCGGTCTCCGGCGGGGTCGCCTTGCAGTCCCCGCTGACGCCGCAGTTGACGCAGCGGTGGAGAGCACCGTCGCAGCGCGGGGAGGTCGCTGGACAGTTCGTATCGCGCACGCACTCGACACACGCGCCCGAGAACTGGTCGCAGTACAGATTGGCCAGACGGCAGTCGGGGTCCGACGCGCAGCGCGCAAGCGAGCCGCTCGAGCCGTCGCCTGCGGCGCCATCCGGGTCACCGCCATCGCCGACACCGAGCTTGCTGCCGGTGCCGTCGAAGTAGAACGAGTCGGAGCACGCAGAGAACGTGAGGGCCGCGGCGATCGAGAGCCCTGCGATCAACGCTGACGTTGTTGCCCTCACGGAGCTTCCCGTAGCACCGATTCCGCTTCGTCCCGTGCGAATCCGCGCGGCCATCGGCTCAGATACTCGCGTGCCGCAACCTTCGCGCGCGCGGGGTTCGACGTGCGGAGCACCTTGACCCGTTGCGCCGCCGCGCTCTCGGCGAGTGGTCCTTGAGGATACTTCGCGAGAAGGCGCTCGAACGAAGCAGCCGCGCCAGCCATGTCGCCTCGGTGCTTCTTTTCGATGCCGTCGTCGAAGAGATCATTCTGCTCGATGGTGGAGGAACCAGAGGAGGCAGACGAACCGGATGAACCGGAGGAGGCCACCTGCGGAGTTACAGGGTCGCGCGTGATCCCACCCGACGGCCCGCCGGACGGAACAGGCGACGGCGGCGTGCTCGATTGCAGCGCGGGCCCGGTAGGCTGCGGTCCGGCAACTTGCATGCAGGTGGGCCACGACTGGCCTGCGGTGAGCCGGGCCTCTGCCCCGTCGCGGCGCACGACGACGACGCCCTCGTCCACGCTCACGCGCGTGGCGTGGCCGTCGCACGTGGTCGTGGGATCCGTGACCTCCACGTGGAAGCGCGTACCGCGCACCTCCACTTCTGCATCCAAGGTCCGCACCACGAGGCGCTCGCTCGTCTCGAGCTTCGCAACGCGCAGGTCCAGCGTGCCCTTGCCGAGCGAGTAGATGCGGTTCTGATCATCTTCGACGATGGACATGTCCGAGCCGCCTCCAAGCGTGAGCTCGGTGCCGCTGGGATGTGCGAGGACGATCTTGCCGTCGGCGGGCGTCATCACCCGCTGGCCGTGGGAGACGAGGGCGCCGTCGCGTAGCGGTGTGGCCTTGATCAGGTCCGACTCGTTGGATGCGATCACGGTCGCGCGCATGCCGTTCTGCGCGGACCCAGAGACCGGGTGCACGCGCAGGGGCGTGCTGCTCGCCACGCCCGCGTCACCAGCTGACGGGAGCACCCTGAACACGCCGAGCACGATCGCCGCGGCGGCAGCGACGGAAGCGGCGACGCCGAGCCCCAGACGCACACGCTTGCGGCGGCTGCGTGTCGCGATCGCGCGCTCGATAGCGACGATCGCCGCACCACGTGCTTCCGATGACGGCGGCGCGCCCTCGAGCTTCACCGACTCACGAAGGAACCTGGCAGCCCCCGCAGCGGACGGTCCGGCGTTGCGGGGCGCCGTCATGATGACACCCCCTCTTCGGCCAGCACGTGCGCGAGCTCCGGATCGCTCGCCATGCGCTCCTCGAGCTCACGCCGGCCGCGCACCAGCCGCGTCTGCGCTGCCGCGACGGACACCTGCGTGATCTGGGCGATCTCCTTCAGGTCGTACCCGCACACGTCGTGGAGGACGTAGGTCCACGCCTTGCCCTCTTCGATGCCGCGGAGGTGTCCCGCGACGCGATCGAGCGTGTCACGCATCTGCGCCTCGCGACCCACGTCGGATCGCGAGGTGGTCTGCAGGGTCTCCACAAGGACGCCATCGAATATTCGTCGCTCGATCACGCGACGACGGATCTGCTTGTAGACCACGTGCGCCGACAACGTGGAGATCCACGAGTCGAGCGAGCAGTCGCCCCTGTAGCGATCGATGGTGAATACGAGCTCAATCATTGCAAGCTGCGCGAGATCCTCGTGATCCCGGTCCCCCGCTCCCAGAAGGCGCCTGATGGTGCGGTCCACGACAGGCCGGGCCCGGTCGTGCAATGCGGTCGCTGCGCTGCGGTCCCCGGCGCGAAGAGCGGCCAGAAGCTCACTGTCGTCGAGGGTCGGCGCAGGCGTCTGTCTCGTCGAAGTGCCACTGGTTGGTTCTCCCCGCACCAAGCGCAGCCGCGGTCGCGAGTTGTGCGAAGGCGGCGCCATCAGATGTCTTCGTTGAATCCAGTACCCATCGAGCCCTCGTAGCAGGCACTTAATTCTACTGCGGGAAGTTGCGTCCCAGTTCTCAGTTTCGTTCGGGCTTGCGCGCGGCAGCGTGAAAAACGCGGCGGGGCCGCTGTCAGGGCCCTTGAAGCGACCGAGCGACGCTTGGTGCCTGTCGCTCGCTGCCGCCAGTAGTCCCCGGATACGCCGGGTATTGTCCCGTTGCCACGGCGCGATTGTTACGTAGATTCGAGGCTGGGACGGCGACATCCCGCAGTTGTGTCAAAAGCGTACCCGAAACCCCAGCTCCCCGAATCCCCGCACGGGAACCAGCGTTGCGGCCTTCTGCATGCGTAGGTAAAGGTCGGTCTGGCCGTACGCGATCTCGGTGCCTGCGCCGATGAGCAGTCCCGTCGCTTCGTTGAAATACCATGCGAAGTCGAGCGCGATGTTGGTGGCGGGCAGAAGATGTGAATGCTGCAGGGCCGCGGTGTCGTCCGCGTCGAGATGACTGACCTGCTCCCAGAGGAGGAGCATGTCTACCCTTCCGCCGAGCTCGAGTGCCCCTCGTCGCAGCAGCCGTGCCCGTGCTCCCAGACCACCCGCGACCACGGTCGCCGTGGCCGCAACGGGGCCGACCTGGCCGCTGCGTCCGCTGGCGCTCGCGCGGAGCCCGAGCCAAGGGGTCACGTACCACTCGAGCGCAAGGCCGCCACCGAACCCGCCGCCGTAACCGCCGATGCCCGCCGCGCCAAGCCCCGTGGCGGATGCTGCACCGCGAAACGTCCTCGGCAGCGTCGGCGGAGGAATCACCGGGACCGCGTCGACGGGCGGCGTGCCTGCGACGGTCCCCACGCCGGTCTGGTCGCTCGGGCGATCCGCGCTCTCCGGCAACATCGAGGCGAGCGCAAAACCGATGGTGCGTCCGCGCTCACGCGACGCATCGTGCGCATCGAAGCCGATGTCGCGGTCGACCCACGAGCCGTCCACCACGCGGAGCATGCGCAGGTGCACGTGACGGTGTCCGTCGGACCAGCTCACCGTGACGACAGCGTCAGCGCCCTCCGACACCTTCTGCATCGCCTCGTCGGTGGGGGCGTCCGCGTATCCGGAAAGCCTCACCACGGCATCCGCGCCCAGCGTCCGGTGCGCGGCCTCGATCGCGGCGCTCGTCGATGGATCCGTCGCGTCTGTGGACTGGACCAGCAAGACGAGAACGAGGGCGTGGGACATACGCGAGGGCCTTCAGGTGGCTGTGTAGTGCTCGCGCAGCATCTCACGCAGCTCTGTCTTCTTGAACTTGCCAGCGGACGTCCGCGGGATGGCATCCATGAAGACGAATGCGTCGGGCAGCCAGAATTTCGCGAAATGCGGCGCCAGATGCGCGCGAAGCTCGTCTTCCGTCACCACCGCGCCCTCCTTCTTCACGACCGCAGCGATGGGACGCTCGCTCCACCTCGGATGCGGCACGCCGACGACCGCCGCCTCGCGCACGGCTGGATGCCCCATGAGCGCGTTCTCCAGCTGCACCGTGGCGATCCATTCGCCGCCGCTCTTGATCAGATCGGCGATGCGATCTACGAGCTGCACGTATCCGAAGCGGTCCACGTTCGCCACGTCGCCGGTACGGAAATACCCGTCGTCGGTGAAGCGATCCTTCGCGTCGATGCCGAAGTAGCTGCCCGTGATCCACGGGCCGCGGACCAGCACCTCGCCGCTGGTCTTCTCGTCGCGTGGGACGTCGCCCTGCTCGTTGCGTACGCGCACGTCCACGAACGGCACGGGCACGCCCTGCTTCGCGCGGAGCTTGTAGCGCGTGTCTTCGTCCACACCCGCGACGTCTGGCGTGAGGCGCGACACCAGGCCCACCGGAGACGTCTCTGTCATGCCCCACGCGTGGATCAGCATGAGCCCGAGACGATCGAAATCACGCACCAGCTTCTCCGGCACCGCGGCGCCGCCAACGACCATGCGCAACCCCGGCGCGAGCTTCCACTTGCTGGGCGCGGCGTCCAGGGCATCACGGATGCCCAGCCAGATCGTGGGAACGCCTGCCGCGATGGTCACCTTCTCGCTCTCGATGAGATCGAGAATGCTCGCAGGATCCAGGTGCGGACCCGGATGCACCTGCTTGGCGCCGACCAGGGCCGCCGCGTACGGCAGGCCCCACGCGTTGACGTGGAACATGGGTACCACGGGCAGGATAGTGTCGGCGCGCGACAGGCAGAGCGAGTCCGGCATGGCCGTCACCATCGCGTGGAGGAGCGTGGAGCGGTGGGTGTACACTACACCCTTCGGCTTGCCCGTGGTGCCGCTCGTGTAGCACATGCCAAGCGCGTCCTCCTCGGCGAGCTCGGGCAGCGCGCCCTCCTTCGGTGCGGCGGCGAGCCACGCTTCGTAGTCCACGTCTGTCCCGGTGACGTTGCCGTTCGCGCCCACCACGAACACCTTCTCGAACGGCACCAGCGCGCGGAACTTCTCGAACAGGGGGAGCAGGACGTGGTCCACGAACAGGAGCCTGTCGCCCGCGTCGTTCGCGATGAACGCGATCTCGTCCGGGTGCAGGCGCAGGTTCAGCGTGTGGAGGATGGCGCCGGACAGTGGCACACCGAAGTACGCCGTCAGGTGCGCCGCATGGTTCCACATGAGCGTCGCGACGCGGTCGCCCTTCTTGATGCCCAGCGCGGAGAGGCCGCGCGCCATGGCCTCTGCGCGCGCGATCACCTGCCCGTACGTGGTGCGGGAGATCGACCGGTCGGGCTCACGGTGGACCACCTCCACATGCGCGAGCTCCGTCTTGCACCGCTCCGTCACCCGGGTGAGGGTGAGCGGCACGTTCATCATCGTCCCTGCGGGCATGGGCTGACCTCCGGCGAACGAAGGTAGCAAAACTCGCAGCGCCGGAACGGCTCGTTCTCGCTACTGCACGTAGCCCCGCGTGTTCTCGCCGCCCTCGCGATACTCCGCGCTCGGAATCGAGAGCAGCTCCTCGAGCGAGGCCCCCTCGTTCGCGGCGTTCGAGAGATCGTACAAGACCGCTCGGGCGCCCTTCGTGGACGCGTTGCCCAGCGCAGCGTCGATCTCGGGCCTCGCGGCCTGGAGCGCATCGAGCGTTCGCTGCGCGGACAGGTCGCGCTGACGGAACGAGGTCTCCTGCTCGAGGGAGCTCTCCAGCTGCTCGCGCTTCTGGGAGAGCAGTGCCGCGGTGCCCTGGCGCACGCGCGCGTCCTGGTGGTGGAGCAGAGGAAGAAGGGCCGTTGCGCTCTCGGTCTGGGCCGCCTGGCGGAACATGTGCAGCACGGGCCGGTATTCACCCTGCTCGATGCGCGCAACGTTCACCTTGGCGGAGACGAGGTGCGTCGGGAAGATCGCGTACAGCACGAACGTGGCAGCGAACGCGTCCAGCTGCCGGCGCACGAGCCAGCCGAAGCTGCGCGTGCGAACCAGCTTCGTGAGCACCAGCGCCATGCCACCCACCACAAGCGTGGTGCCCAGGATGCCCACGATGCGGAGGTCCGACAGGCCGCTGTAGGAGATGTGCATGCCGATGCGGCGATACGTGCCGAGCGCCAGCACCAGCCCCTGGCCCATCCACACGTACGACAGGATGCGGGCAAGCCGGGCCTTCGGATCATGCGCGAGCGCGCCGCGGAACAGGTAGCCGACGACGACGGTCAGCATCGCGAGCGCCACCGTCAGCCACGCGGCGCCCTGGTGCGCGTAGATCTGCGTCGTGGTGCCTTTCGGCGGAACGCCAGCCCAGAGACATGCGGCGTCCAGCACGTTGTAGCCAGCGAACATCACGTTGAGCAGGAGCAGTGTATTACGTGCAATCTGCACGTTTGTGCTCGTCGCTTCGCCCGTGGTGACGGCCGCCTCGGGCGCGAGCGTCTTGTGGCACGCCGGGCGCAACAGTGTGGCGCCCACGATCAACGTCACGGCCCACAGGCCGATGCGGAGCGGATGCGGGAACCCAACCACGCGGGCGAATGCAGCCCAGCCCGCGGTGACGGCGTGCTCCACCATCGGGTTCGCGAGCGCGAAGACGCCCAGGAACGCGGCCGCCACGCCCAGCGGCACCACCACGGGCAGAACGGAGAAGCGGCCCATCCGGGTCTTCGCATACGCGTTGCGGACGCCGGCGAACGTGGCTCCCACCCGCGAAGGGAACCGATCGATCGACGAGAACACGGACGCGACGATCTCGGGCACGTACGTCTTTCGCATGCGCAGCGCCACGACGAACGCAAAGACCAGCGCGAGCCCGGACAGGATCGAACCCGCGTTCGGCGCCACCACGGCCCTCGCAGCGCATCCGATGAGGAGCGCGCCAAGCACGAAGAGCCGCGCGGTCCGGCGCGTCTTCCGTGCGACCACGAGCGCGATCAGCGGGACCACCACGAGCATGATCGCCGCGCCGATACCGCCCGAGCCGAACCACTCGCCGTTCCAGAGCGCGATGTCCACCGCGAGCGCCACGCCCAGCAGGCCCGCGAGCTCACGAAGGCGAAACGGCGGCGGCTTGTTGTTCTTGCGATGCACCCACGCCGGCGTGGGGGCCGGGCCGGCGCGATAGGGCGTGGTCCACTGCGGGAACTGGGGCTGGCTCGACATGCGATGTTGGACGCATGGCGAAGCCCGCTTGTTTCACCGCTCGAAAGGCCCCCGGAGCCGCTCACGCGTCGATCGCGACCGATGGGGCTAGCGCCCCCGAAAAGCGCACGCCGAAACGGTGATCGGCGCCTTACAAAGCAGTGCGTTCCACGGGCTGGCCGAGCGCGATGCGCCCCGCGAGCGCATACGTGGAAGGCGCCACCATCGCGTGCTGGGTGGCCACGTGGATGTCGCGGAAGTGCCGCTCGAGCGGGCTCCGCTTGTAGATGCCCGTCGCGCCGCCAGCCTCGTACATGAGATCCACGGCGTGGGCGCAGGCGCGGGTCGCGTGCGTGGCGGCCAGGCGCAAGGCGGCCCTGTCATGGTCGGTGATCGCTCCATCGCGCGTCGCCTTCGCGAAGACCTCGTCGGCCGTCGAGAGTAGGTAGGCGCGCGCGCCGAGCACGCAGGCGTTCGCCTCGCCCACCTGCACCTGCACCATCTCGCGCTCGGCCATGGTGCGCCGGGCCCCGCCGGGCTTCTTCTTCTGCGCCAGGCCCACGAGCTCGGTGATCGCCTCGCGTGCGATGCCCATGCATACCGCCGCCACGCCGAGCGAGAGCAGTCCAATGGGCGGAAATGTGTAGAGTGCACTCTTCACCTGGGGCGCCGTACCAATGAACTTTATCGCGCGCTCGCGCGGGACCACCGCGTCCTCCACGGAGAGGTCGTGGCTGCCGGTGCCGCGCAGGCCCGACGTGTCCCACGTATCGACGATGCTGGTCTGTGCGGCGTCCAGCACGACGTGGCGCAGGTCCACCTCGCCGTCGTCACCGATGACCGGCTTGCCGTCGCGGGTCATGACCACGCCGAGCGTGCGATACGCGGAGTGACCGCAGCCGCTCGCGAATGCCCACCTGCCGCGCACACGCAGCTCGCCCGAGGGCAGCTCCACTGCCTCTCCTGATGGAGCGAACACGCCGCACGCGAGTACGTCCTTCTCGCCGAAGAGCCGCGTCCCCACGTCCGCTGGCAACCACGCGGACAGGAGCCCCGACGTGACACCCACCATCAGGCACCAGCCCAGCGCAGAGTCTGCGCGCGAGACCTCCTCGATCACGCGCACCACCTCCGACGGCTCGCACTCGAGCCCGCCGTACGCGCGCGGAACGAGCATCTTGAACGCGCCCGTCGCAGCGAGCGCACCCACGCTCGCCTGGCTGACCTTGCGGGATTCGTCACCGGCCGCAGCTGCACTCCTCACGTCGTGGGCGAGCGCGGCGCATGCCTCGAGCAGGGCTGACATTCGCTCATTGTACACTGGTGTCGCGCGTCCGTGCTTCCGGTATCCTGCCCTGGCTCATGCCCAAGCTCACGCGCTCGAAGGTCACCTCCGCACCGTGCGTACTGTCCGTGGCGGGCCTGGATCCGGGCGGCGGCGCGGGCATCCTGGCCGACGCGCGCGCCATCCTGCGCACAGGCGCGTTTCCTTGCGCGGTCGCTGCGGTGCTCACCGTCCAGTCGACCTCCGGCCTTCGTGACGTGAAGCCCGTACCCGCCGCGTTCGTCACGCGTCAGGCGCGCGCGGTCTTCGCGAACCAGAACGTGCGCGCGGTGAAGGTCGGCGCGCTGGGCGGCGCGGCGAATGTGAAGGCAGTGGCGGAGCTCGCGGCCATCCACAGGGACATCCCGTTCGTGGTGGACCCCGTGATGCGTCCCACGCGCGGCAGCACACGGCTGCTGGACGACAGCGCCGTGCGCGCGCTCCGGAAGGAGCTCCTGCCACGCGCGGCGCTCGTGACTGCGAACGTGCCAGAGGCTGAGGCACTGCTGAAGAGGCGCATCGGAAGTGTGCATGATGCACGCATCGCCGCGGAGGCGCTCGCGGGGTTGTCGCACGGCGCGGCGCTGGTGAAGGGCGGCCACATGGGCTCGGGAAGCGCCACGGATTTCCTCTTCGTGAATGGGGAGCTCTACGAGCTCACCTCCCCACGCCTTGCCATGCCGCAGCTCCACGGGGGTGGGTGCATCCTGTCCTCGCTCATCGCTGCAAGGCTCGCCATCGATCAGCGCTCGTTCGCGGCGGAAGCGGCAGACATGCTCATCGACGCCACGCGCTGGGCGAAGCGAGCGCACCACCGCGCGCTGGCCACGCTGCTAGACGTGGGCGGCGATCTGCGCGTGATGCTGCCGTAGGGTGCGCGAAGCCCGTCAGGTGGCGTCAATCGGCGTCCGGCCCGTCTGTTGCGGCGTCACTACCGGCGTCCGGCGTCTCCGTGGCCTCGAGCACCCAGTGGGCGGCGGTCTCGTCCTGGCCGTCCCAGGTCATGGTCTGCACGCCGCTGATGGTGGTGATCTTGTAGGCGTACGTCTGGTTGTGATCGCCCACCAGCAGGCTCAGCGTCTTCTGGTCGTTGACGGTGTACGTCGCGGACTGGACGCGCCGCACGCGCGTGAGCGTGATGTCCTCGACGAAGGTGCCTGACGAGGGCGGCAGCGTTCCGTCGCTCGAGGCGCCGGCCTGGTTGGCGGAGGTGAAGATGAAATAGCCCGTGACCTCCGCGCGCGTGACCTCGCCGGTCTTGCTCTTTGTGGTGAGGCTCTTCACGTTCCACTGCACCGACGTGGTGGGCGTGGCCGCCTGCGAGCTACACGCGAAGGCGACCGCGACGAACGCCGCGAGCACCATCGAGCTTGAACCGAGCCTTCGCCTCCGCATGCGCCCCGATTATCCCGCTATTTTACGAACTCGTCGATGGGCCCGGCGCCCTCGCGCACGATCGTCGGAGGAATGGTCGTGAGATCGATGACGGTGGTGGGGACCATGCCGCCTGCTCCCGCGTCCAGGACCATGCCGAGGCCCTTGAAAGCGCGGTCGATGTCCTTCGCGTCGATGAACGGCTCCTCCCCCGGCAGCTGCGCGGTGGTGGAGATGATCGGGCGCCCCAGCCCGCGCACCACGTCCAGGATGACCTGGTTGTTCGGCACGCGAATGCCCACGGTCTTGCGCTTCATGTGGACGATCTTCGGCACCTCGCGGGTTGCCTCCAGGATGAAGCAGTACGGGCCAGGCAAGAAGCGCTTGAGCACGCGATAGACGTGGTTCTCCACGATCGCGAAGCGCGCGATCTCGGACAGGTCCGGGCAGATGAAGGCCAGGTTGTGGTTCTTGTCCATCCGCTTGATCTGGTAGAGGCGATCGATCGCCTTCTTGTTCATCAGATCGCAGCCCAGCCCATAGACCGTGTCGGTGGGGTAGCCGATGACCTCGCCCGCAAGGAGCGCATCGATGGCCCGTCGAATCTTTCGCGGCTCCGGGCTGTCGGGCATGACGGGAAGAAGCATCAGTAAGGCGCGCACGTCTAACAAGATCCCGAAGGATCGCAACGATTGGAATGAAGTCACCCACGACGTGGTATTTCTCATGCACCCTTGCCGCTCGAGGAATTTTCCCCCCACGTCCTGCAGATCCTGGCGTTCGTGTTCGGATCGCTGTGGGGCAGCTTCCTGAACGTGGTGATCTATCGCGTGCCGCTCGGCATGAGCGTGGTGCGCCCGCGCTCGCGATGCCCGAGCTGCGAGAAGCCCATTGCAGGCTGGGACAACGTCCCGCTCCTCTCGTACTTGATCCTTCGCGGCAGGACGCGTTGCTGCAAGACGCGGATGAGCCCGCGGTATCCGCTCGTCGAGCTGATCGGCGGCATGATGGCCGTGGGCGTGCTCATGCATGTGACCGGCGCATATGGAACGCACATCCCGGAGTGGAAGTTCGGCCTGTTGTTCCTCGTGGAGCTCGCGCTCTGCCTGAGCCTCGTGGCCGCCGCGTTCATCGACATGGAGCACATGATCCTGCCCGATCAGATCACGATAGGCGGGACGATCGTGGGGCTTGCCACCGCGAAGCTCCGCGGTGTCGGTGTGATCGATGCGATCGCGAGCAGCGTGTGCGCGTTCCTGGCGATCTGGTTCTTCTTCAACGTCGTCTACAAGTGGCTGCGCGGGCGCACCGGCATGGGCATGGGTGACGCGAAGCTCCTCGCGCTGGCGGGCGCGTGGTTCGGGTGGATGGGCCTTGCGTACGTGCTCTTTGCAGGCGCGATCCAGGGCTCACTCATCACGGTGGCCGTGCGTCTCACCGGTCACAAGGTGGAGGTGCCGGAGTCCGTCAAGAAGGACATCGCGGAGCTCCGTCACTACGCCGAGCACGGCACGGACGAAGAGAAGAAGGAAGCGCAAGCCGCCCTCGACAACGATCCCCTGGCTGACGACCGCACCGGCTTCATGCAAGCCGCCATCCCGTTCGGCCCCTTCCTGATCCTGGGCGTCTTCGAGTTCCTGTTCTTCGGAGAGACCATCTCGCTCTACATCATGCGCTTCCTCGCCCCCTGGTGAGGGCGGGGTCGAGGTCGGGGTCGGGGTCGGGGTCGAGGTCGAGGTCGAGGTCGAGGTCGGGGTCGGGGTCGAGGTCGAGGTCGACGTCGAAGTCGAGGTTGAAGTCGTCGTCTAGGTCGTTGTTGCTTGTCGTAGGGCTCTCGCGAGGGCTTTTGCCGTTGGCCGTGCGTCCTCTCTCGTGAACACGTAGTACGGCACGGGCCTCAGCTCTGGCAGGGGGCGCTTCACCAGTGTCCTCGGGACCTCGCAGAACGCGTTCACCACGCCCAGGCCCAGGCCCAGCTCCACGAGCTTGATGGTCACCTCCCAGCCGCGGCCCACCGCGCCCACGACCGGCTCGATGCCTCGCTCGCGCAGCGCCGCCGTCAGCGCCTGCTGCTGCGGTCGTCCTTCGGGTGGCAGCACCAGCGGCTGGTCCGCGAGCTCGCGCAGGCGCACGCTCCGCTTCTTCGCGAGGGCGTGCGTCCGTGGCAGTACCAGCACCTGGTCCACGGAGCAGAGCTTGGCGCACGCGAGATCCTCCGGCATCGCGAGGAGCACGCCCACCCCGACCTGTGCCTCTCCCGAACGGACCGCGAGCACCGCCGGCGCGGCCTCGAGCGCGCGCACCTCGATGCGGACCTTCGCGGAACGCTGGAACGCCGGGAGCGCGTCGCCCACGACATAGCGGAGCGCGCCCGGGCCCGCAGCAAGCACGATGGGCTCCGCGCGTGATTCACCGACGAGCCTCGCGCGCAGCGCTCGTTCGCGTTCCAGATGCTCGCGCGCGAATGCCGCGATCTCCACGCCCTCCGTTGTAAGCACGAGCGCACGACCCGCGCGCCGGTACAGCGGCACCCCGAGCTCGTCACCGAGCTTCCGCAGGTGCCCGTGCACCGCGGGCTGCGTGAGGTGGAGGCGCTCTGCAGCGCGAGACATGTTCGCGTCCTCCGCAAACGCCGCGAAGGAGAGGAGCCAGCTGGATTCAATCATCACAATTCGTAATGCATACTAACCAAACATCATTGGCGGAGATAGTCGCCCGCGGTCATCTTCTCTGCATCATGAACGCACAACGACATCCCAACCTCATTCCGCGCCTGGGCGTGGACATCGGCCGCGTGATCATCCACGGCGACGGCCCCGACACCTCATTCATTGGATGCTCCCTGGAGGACTCCTTGAAGGCACCCGCAATGGCAGGCGCATTCGAGGCGCTCGCCCGGCTCACGGTCGCCTACGAGGGGCGCGTGTGGCTCGTCTCCAAGTGCGGGGCGGGGGTGCAGAAGAAGAGCCGTGCCTGGCTCGAGCATCACCGCTTCTTCGAGGTGACGAAGATCCCGGAGGAGAACCTGCGCTTTTGCAAGACGCGCCCCGAGAAGGCGCCCATCTGCGACAAGCTCGGGATCACCTGCTTCATCGACGACAGGTTCGACATCCTGGACTCGATGCGCGGCATCGTCCCCATGCTGCTGTGGTTCGGCGAATCGTACTCGCGCAGCCCGCGCATCTGGCCCGCACCGACGTGGCGCGAGGCAGAGGCGCGTGCGCTCGAGGCGCTGGACGTGGTCAATGTCCGTCAGGAAAGCGCAGATAGCGCGGCGGCACGGCGAGCGTGAGCCATACGCCGTTCTCCGAACAGAAGAACACGTGGCCGTCGCGGTGCATTGGCGCGGCGTCCACGCGCAGGAGGATCGTGGGGCCCGCGCGCCGCATCGCGACCATGTTCGCGGTCTTCTCGTCCGGGGAGAGATGCACGTGCGTCCGCGCCATCCGCAAGAGACCGTCGCGACGGATGGCGGGGAGCACCGCCTCCGACGTGCCATGAAGCAGCTCCGCAGGCGGCTCCCGCGGCTCGAGCCCCAGCGCGATGTCGACCGAGTGCCCCTGGTTCGCGCGGATGCGATCCCCATTCGGTGAGAGCGCGAAGCGCTGCTTGTCGCTCGTGCGGACGATCTCGAGGACGTCCTCGCGGCTGACGGCCTCGCCTTTCGCGCAAAGCCCCGAGAGCACCGCGTCGACGGTGACCCAGCCGGCGTCATCGAGCGTGAGCCCGAGCGCAGCAGGTTCGTGCCGCAGCCCCAGGCTCATCAGCTTGCTCACGCGGACCTTGCTCTTGTGATCCATGGGGTGCGGCGCCGATGATACATCTGAAGGCATGGTCGCGGCGCTCGGGGACTCGGTGGAGCTGGGGGCTGCGCGTACGCTGTTCGGCGCATCGCCGCCGCTGTCACTCGTGGTGCCTGGCATGCTGCCGGCTGACGAGTGCGCGCGCATGGTGAAGGCGATCTCCGCGGCGCGTGAGCACTGGAATGCCGACTTCGGCGGCGCGCAGTTCTCCTTCGGACGTGCATTCTACACGCATGTCGAGACCTGCAAGAGCGAGGCCTATTTCGCAGGCGCGAGCGAGTCGGACGCGCTCGTCGAGCGCACACTCCCCAGGATGCAGGCCTGGATGCGTGAGCTCAGCGCGCAGATCACCGGCGGTCACGTGCGGGGGCGGCGCGGCTGGTGCGGCGCCGGCGTACACATATTTCCGGCCGGTGGTGAGGTCGCGCGGAAGGGCGGTGTGCGGCACTTCGACGTGGAAGGCTTGAACGAGCGTCAGACGCAGGGACAGAGGGCAGCGCTCTCGATCGTCGTGATGCTGCAGACACCAGAGCGCGGTGGAGGGCTGCGCCTGTGGGACGCGCGCTACCACGGACGTGAGCATGCGACGCGCGCCGATGCTCGGACGCGAAGCGAGCTCTGCACGTACGACGTCGGAGCGGTGCTCGCGATGGACAGCTACCGTCTGCACCAGATCCAGGCTTTCTCGGGCACCCGCGACCGGATCTCGATCACGCTGCACGCCGCCGAGGTCGACCCAGGTGTGTGGGAGACGTGGTTCTGAGCTAACGCACGGGGCGGAGGTAGCTGAACTTCTCTTGCGACATGTCCTCGGCGGTGAGGCTCCAGTCGTCGTCGCGCGGGATCAGATAGAGGACGTCGCTCTCCACGCTCGCGAAGTTGAGGATGCCCAGGCCACGGAGGATGTGCTGAAAGGTCGAGCGGTCCCACAAGCGGGACTCGGGGACGCGGCAGAGCACGCTCACTGCGGTGTCCGTGGGCGAGTTCGCGACCATGAGGAACGCCATGGTGAGCGTCATGTAGCGCCCGCCGCCGCGGTACGGATCGATCGGGCCGGAGGGCTCCGTGCGCGCGGTCTCGTCGGTGAGCATGCCCTGCACCCACATGCGGTAGTCGCTCTTCGCCTTCTTGTTCTCGTCGAAGTAGTCCCAGCAGCCGCGCTCGACGAGCGAGAGGTTCTGCCCGAGCTCTTCGCGCAGCCCACGGTAGGACTCCCACTTCTGGTGGTGACCCATCGAGGCGGGCAGCGACCGGACGTGCGCGCGCAGCGACGCGTGCAGCTGGTCGTGGAAGGGGAAGCACAGCTCCATGGCGAAGATCGAGCGCGCCACTAGCTTCCACCCCATCCTGAAGCACGCGTCCACGACCCGCTCCGGCTCATCGCCGCGCCGACCACCACGCCTGTTCCCACGGCGACGATGACGGGGATCGTACCGAACTCGGTGGGCGTCGGATGCTGAGGGCTACCGAGCCCATTGGAGAAAGGTGACTTCCGCGCCGATGGGCCGTAGCCGGACGCGGGCCTGGGAAAATCAGGCTCGCGCGCGGTGGCGATCTGCGAATAGATGCCCATGGTGCGGTAGTCCGTCCAGAACCACGGGTGCGTCGCGACCGAGCGTCCATAGTAGTGGAGCGGCGTGTCGGGGTTGGGGATGGGGGAGCTCACGTCGAGCCGTGCGCCTGCATCGTGCGCCCCGGCGTCCGACGCGGAGCCGGGCGGCGGCGTCGGGAAGGGCGCGGGCGTGGTAACAGGTGCACTCGCGCCAGACGCTGGGTCTGGACCGAACGAGTCTGCCGCGACCATGTTCACGTTGATTCCGTACGCGACCATCGCGACGAAGTCGTCGTTCAGGTCGTCCATCTCCAGCGTGTCGCGGGACGTGGGCGCAACGTAGAGCACATGCGCGAGCTGCTCGCCCTTCACGCGCGCGTAGCTGGGCAGCTTGGCCACGAACCGATTGTCGAAGTGCGTGGAGTCGTCCGTGTACGACGCGAGCCGACCGCGATCGAGGATGAACATGGGCGGCGACTTCTTGCGCGTGGCCCGCGCCTTCGCGAAGAGCGGCTGGAAATACGCGGCTGCGGCGAGCGCGAGATGTGAGCGAACCACGCCGCGCGGATGCGGCCAGTTGTCCATGAGCATCACGGGGTCGAACATGCCCGCTGCGCCTGCGGCGAACGCGATCGACTCCGGCCCAGGAAGGTCTACCACCAGAGCCACCTGCTGCGGGGCGTCTGGCATCTTGGTGCGGTCGAAGAGGCTGGCAAGCGCGCGCCCGGTCCGGAAGGCCACGCCCATCGCCGTGGTGAAGATGGGCATGAGCACCTCTTGCACCGGGACGAACGTGCCGGGATCCGCAGGGGGCACGGTCTTGCGCTGCGCCGTCACCGACTCCAGCAGCGTGGGCACGAAGAAGGGGCGGTACGACGAAGATGACGGCGATAGATCTGAAACCAGCGTCGCCAGTGCGGCGCGCGAGAACGGCATGCTCGTGTCGCCGTCCCAGACCAGCGGCTCTCCCGACGCGCCGAAATTCCAGCCGTACTCGCGCTGCATGGCCAGCGCCGCGCGCGTCTGCGAAGTGTCGTAGTCGTCGACGGAGCCGTAGGACACGCTGCTACCGGACGACTTCCGCGCGAGCAGCGCGACGAGCCCGCCGACAGCCGCCACGCCGACCGTCGCACCGAACAGCACCTTCAGCGCCGTGCGGCGCGCCATGGGATCTGCGCCAGCCAGGCCGTCTTGCCACCAGCGCGCGCCCACGATGCCGGGCTTGTCGACCAGCTCGTCTCGCTGAAGCGGCTCACTGGGGTCCGTCACGCGGACTCCTGACATGCGCCGCGGATGCGCGCGACGAGATCGTCGTTGAAGATTCCGTCCACTCTCAGGGAGTATCGAAAGTGGGGCTCCGCGTCGACCCCGTGAAAGTCGAAATCGTTGAACCAGACGGCGCGCCCCGTGACGAAGGTCTTCTCGCGCGACTCCTCGTCCCACCCATAGAGCCGCTTGTCGCCCGCGGGACAGAGCGTGATGAACTGATCGGGCGCCGTCTGATCCTTCGGCTCGCCGTCGCGGTGGAGTGTGCCGTGGTCGTTCGCCTCGAGGCCCATGATGTTCGCGCGCCCGACCTGCGTGAATGGCAGCGAGTGAATCAATGCGACGGTCTTCGGGAAGAAGGTCTTCGCGCGCGCCGTGAACTCCTTGCCGGTGGGGTCGCTCTTGTCCTTCCAGGTGCGGTTCGGAATGAGCTCCACGTACGCTTTCCACGGGAAATACACGCCGAAACGCACCTTGAGCCAGAGCATCTGGCGCCGCGAGAGAGGGTGGTCGCGCTCCTCGCCGAACTCACCGGAGGCGCGCGCGTCCGCCGGTACATCGGTGTCCGCGAGCGAACGAAAGGTCTCGAACTGTGCGTCGGTCATGGCGCGGATCACCTCGCCGTAGTCGCGGTGCGCCTCGGCTTCGTGGCCCTTCGGCATGATGCCCATGGAGCGGTGGCTGCCGCCCGTGTAGTCCAGCGGGGTCTTCGCGAGGGCGAGGCAGATCTCCTCGTGCACGTCGGGAAGCCCGGACAGATCCAGCAGCGACGAGAGGTCCACGTAGGGGCGACCGAAGATGCCGACGAGGCTCACGCGCGCACTATACCCTATGGTACCTTCGGCGCATGGAGCTCGGGCCGGCCTACCTGGCGATCTTCGGCATCGCGACGACGCTGGTCATGCTCGTGGCCTTCACGCTCATGCAGCGCCTGCTCTACAAGCATCCGCTGAGCCACGACCTGAACGGCGGCAACGTGGCACGGCGCCTGAAGCGTGTGGGCCAGGTGTTTGCGGTGTTCATGGTGTCGGCCGCGGTCGTGAAGAACGGCGTCACCGGCGACATCGAGCGCGACGTCGTCTGGGTCGCGGCGTTCGGGTTCACCGCGATCGCGCTCGTCGGTGTCACCGGTCGGCTCGGCGTGCAGCTCTTGCTCTCCTCGCGGTTGCCGGCGGAGCTCGAGCGCGGGAACGTGGCGGCAGGGGTCGCGTCCGCCGCGAACTACGTGGCCACGGGCATCGTCACCGCGCGCGCGATCGGCGGAAACGACCTGCACGGGCTCGGCGTGTCGCTCGTGTTCTTCGTGCTCTCCCAGTTCACGCTGCATGTCTTCACGCTCCTCTTCCGCATGCTCACCACGTACGACGACGCCGAGCAGATCGCAGGCGAAAACCTCGCGGCGGCGCTCTCGTATGCGGGGCTCGTCATTGCCGTTGCGCTGGTCGTCGCTCACGCCGTCGAGGGCGAGTTCGTCGGCTGGGATGCGTCCGTGCGCGGCTACGGCAAGGCGCTCATCGCCCTTGTGGCGTTCTATCCGGTGCGTCAGATCTTCGTGCAGATGGTGCTGCTGCGTGCGCCGTTCGCGCTGCGTGGCGGGCGGCTGGATGTCGCGGTGGGCGCTGAGCGCAATGCCGGCATGGGCGCGCTCGAGGCCGCCACATACGTGTCCACCGCCCTCGCCATCACGCAGCTGGGGTGAGCTTTCCATGACGCCCTACGACGCGTTCGCGCAAGAGATCATGCGCGACGGGATCATCACCGACCCGTGGCTCGACGGCGCGCCGCGGTTCCGCGAGGAGCCCATCATCCTGTCCGCGAAGGAGTACGCGGCGCTCGCGACGGCCGCGGAGCGGCTGGGGGGCGTGTACAACGAGCTCTGCACGATCGTGCGCGAAACTCCGGATTTACTCGACTCGTTCTTCGCGATGACGCCGTGGCAGAAGGCGATGTGGGGCGCGTCGCAGCCGCTGTGGCACGGTCTCGCGCGCGCGGATCTGTTCCTCACGGAGGACGGGATCGCGACCGCGGAGCTCAACTGCGACACCCCCACGGGCGAGGCAGAGGCCATCGTCCTTGGTCGCATCGCGAAGGCCGCGCGCCCAGGCGATGCGCAGCTCCAGGATCCGAACGCGGAGCTGGGCGCGCGGTTTCTCGCGATGACGGACGCGCTGGCCGCACGAGAGCTGGGCTCCGCATCCGGCGACACGGGCGGAGATGAAAAGACGCGTCGCACGATCGGGCTGGTCTACCCCACGGAGTTCACGGAGGACCTGTCGCTGGTCCGGCTCTACAAGCGCTGGTTCGAGTCGCGCGGCGACCGCGTCGTGCTTGGCTCGCCGTTCAATCTCACGCGCGGAGAGGGCGGCTCGCTCCGCCTGTTCGACACGCCCATCGACGTGATGGTGCGCCACTACAAGACGGACTGGTGGGGCGAGCGCGTGTCTGCCTGGGACGACGAAGATCTCGCGGACGCAGAGCCGCTCGGCGGTCCGCTCGGAGCGACGCTGGAGGCGCAGCTCGAGCGGCGGGTGTCCATCGTGAACCCGTTCGGCGCCGTGTTGCCGCAGAACAAGCGAAGCATGGCCTTCATGTGGGAGCACATCCACCGCTTCTCCAGCGAATCCGTCGCCGTGATCGAGAGGCACGTTCCCATCACGTCACGCTGCGAGTCGATGCACGGCGAGCAGCTCCGCGCGCAGAAGGACGAGTGGGTGCTGAAGAGCGACTACGGCGCCGAGGGCGACGAGGTGACGGTGGGCCGCGTGACGGACGCAGCGGAGTGGGCCGCATCGCTCGAGCACGCGCGCAAGGGCCACTGGATCGCGCAGCGCTACTTCTCGGCGAACACGGACGCAGCGGGCAACGCGACGAACTATGGCGTGTACCTGGTGGCGGGTCGCGCCGCGGGCATCTACGCGCGCGTGCAGGCAGGCCCCACCGACGCAAGCGCGCTCAGCGTGCCGGTGCTCGTCCAAGCGTGAACAAGGCCTCGAAGGCTTCGCGACATCATGTGACGCATTCTAGGCGGCCTGGCGGACCAGGCATCTGCTTTCTTGCGCCCACCCTCGACGCGTCGTTCATGTGGCGATAGGACAGGCGCATGTCGCTCGCTCACTACGTCACGCTTGGTCACTCGGGTCTTCGTGTCAGTCCGCTCTGCCTCGGGGCCATGACGTTTGGCAAGGAATGGGGATGGGGCTCGGAGCCCGAAGAGGCAAAGCGCATCATGGATGCCTTCATCGATCGCGGCGGCAACTTCATCGACACCGCGAACGGCTACACGAAGGGCCACTCCGAGGTGATCATCGGCGAGCACCTGGGATGCGATCGCAAGAAGCGCGACCGCGTCGTCATCGCGACGAAGTTCGTGACCAACATGTTCCTGGGCGATCCGAACGGCGGTGGGTCGAACCGCAAGGCCATCATCAGCCAGTGCGAGGAGTCGCTGCGCCGCCTGCAGACGGACTACATCGATCTCTACTGGCTCCACGCGTGGGACAAGACCACGCCGATCGAGGAGACCATGCGGGCGCTCGACACGCTGGTGGAGCAGGGCAAGGTCCGCTACCTGGGATTCAGCGACACGCCTGCGTGGAAGGTGGCTCAGGCGCAGACCATGGCGCAGCTCCGGGCATGGTCTCCGCTCATCGCGTTGCAGATCGAGTACTCGCTGCTCCAGCGTACGGTGGAGGGCGAGCTGGTGCCCATGGCGCAGGAGCTTGGCCTGGGCATCACCCCGTGGGGCCCGCTGCGTGGCGGCGCGCTCTCCGGAAAGTACAAGCGCGCGGACAAGGGCAAGCACGAGGCGGGGCGAGGCGCGCGCGTCACCAGCTTCCTGGACGATCGCACCTTCGACCTGCTCGACATCATGGAGGCCATCGCGAAGGAGCTGGGGACGACGGTCCCGCGCGTCGCGCTCTCATGGCTACAGAACCGGCCCGGCGTGACGTCCACGATCATCGGCGCGCGCACGATCGAGCAGCTCGACGACAACGTGGGCGCGCTGGAGGTGAAGCTGACGGCCGCGCAGGTGGCGTCGCTGGACAAGGCGAGCACGCCCACGCTCCCGTTCCCCACCGACATGCTCGGCATGATCCCCATGATCGCGTTCGGCGGCACGACCATCAACGGCCAGCCCTCAAAGGCGTGGACGCAGGCACCGCAGAACGAAAAAGAACGCTTCTGAGCGGGTCGCGCGTTGACTTCGCCGCCGCCGGCTACCCACGCCAGCCGAGGGCCGCTAGAGTGCGACCATGATGACGAGGAAGAGGGTGGGGCGTCTTCTCTGGATCTTCGGGCTGCCGATGTTCGCCGTGGCCGCGAGCGGGGAGCCATTCGTGCGGGATGCTCTCGCAGAGTCACCGCCTGTGATGCCGATCACGGTCGTTCACCCGATCGATACGTTGACCGCGCGGCAGCGGAAGCTCTCGCTCGGACTTGCTGTCGATCGGCGCGCCAAGCTCGAAGCAGCGGCGCGCGATCTCATCGCACGGGTCGATCGGCCGGTGGCGCGCAACATCCGTGCGAAGACTCCGCTCGAGCACGCGCGCGATGTGGTGGCGTCGCCTACGTACGCGCTTCTTGGGTCGATGGCCAACGCAGACATCGAATCGCTCGCGTTGCTCGTGCTGATGGAGGCGTCGAAGGCCACACAGGACGACCTGGCGAACATCATAGTTGGCGCCAAGGCCATCAACAACCAGAAGCAGAAGCTCCGCGAGCTCATCGATCAGGCACGAGCTCACGCCAATGCTCAGAACCCCGATGCGGGCAAGGACGACTCCCTGAACGAGCTCTCCGAGCTCCAGAGGATGCGCATGGCGATCTACCTGAGTCGTCAGTCCAAGTTCGAGGAAACGCTCTCCAACGTGCTGAAAAAAAACAGCGACGCGCAGGAGACCGTGATCGGAAACATGAAGTAGACGCGGTCACGCACCGGGGGGCGACTCGGGCGAGGGTTGCACGTGATCGAGCACCCTTCGTACCGCTTCTGCGACTGCAGTCCCGGAGAACGGCTTTTCCAAAACGGCGAAGCTCGAGACAGCGGCGGTGCCTAGCGATGCGTGGTCACGATCACCCGTGGCAAACAGTACCTGGAGCCGAGGGCGCACCCGCGTGAGGGAATGCGCGAGCTCGGGCCCCGACACGCCCGGCATCGTGACGTCCGTGAGCAGCAGGTGGATCTCGCCAGGATGTGCGGCTGCCGCTGCGAGCGCCGCAGGCCCGCCGTCCGCGACCAGCACCTGATATCCGAGGCGCGCCAGGAAGCGACAGACCACGCGACGAACCCCGCTGTCGTCGTCGACGACGAGGATGGTCTCCGTTCCCCCGACCTCCGAGCGACGCGTGGGTGGAGGCAAGGAGGGGGCTGGTGGTCGCGGCGTTGACGCTACTCGCTGCGACACCGGCGTAGGCGCAGCGCGCCCGAACGCGACGACGCCCATGTTGCCGAGGAACCCGAAGCACGCGCGTACATGCTCTGGTTCGAGCCCGGCCGCCTGCGCGATCTCGACGATGGAGGAGCTCCCGTCAACGCCAGCAATCAGGCGCACGATCAGCGGATCGACGACGCCCGCGAGGAGCCCGTCATCGAGCACGAGCGGCACGTCTGTCACCTGCACGTGTCTGACGGACAAGGTTTCCCTTCCGCCATCCGGCAGCGGCCTTACGCCCGACATTTTTTCCTGATACGGCGCCTCCAACGGGCCTGCACTTCCAGGTAGGGCGCCCCGTCCTCGCTCTGTCATGGCTGCTTTCCCCACTCCACGCCGTCTTGTCTGTCGAGCATCGATGATGGCTCCCACGCACGCTGCATGCCATCATCGAATTCCCAGAATTTCACGGTCTGGGCGCAACTGGAACGCCACGCTGTGGCCAACTTGTCCCTCGCGCGTCCAATCTGGACGCGGATGGTTCTCGACGAACGCATTCGACCCAGCTCGAGCGCGGATGGCCGGTAGACTCATTCGATGTCGTTCTCCGTTCGCGTCCATGCGCAGCTGCTGCTGGCGGTCACCTCCGCGATCTCGGCATGCAACAAGCAGCCGGCCCCAGCAGATGCGGCCGTCTCGTCCCCCATGCCCGCGGCTACCACCACGGAGCCGACCGCGCCTTCCGCCAGCGTGCCCCCCGCGGAGAGTGCACGGCCCGAGCAGCATGATGCAGGCCCCGGTGATGCAGGCACGAAGCCGGCGAGCCGCGGGCTCGTCTGCGCCCAGTACTCAACGCCCGATCACGTGTGCGTCACGCCGCGCACGCCTCCGCCGACGGGAGACATGCGCGGCATCCACGAGGAGCGCACGTTCTCCGAGTACGACGCGAACGGCTGCTACGCAGCCAGCGCACTCATAGGGACGTGCACAGGCGTCAAGACCGCCGCGGGGCCGGTGCGGGCCGGTGGCAAGTGCTGTTACGACGTGTGTCGGGTACCCGTTCCGTGCGGCCGTCCGATCGTCGTCGACGGACATCTGCGGCTGGCGAAGGTGAAGCAGCGCGATGACTGGAGCGGGCCTGCGATCGGGCTCGATGTGGACAGCGCGCTTCGCCAGCACGCGGCGGACGCATGGCTGTATGATGCACGGATGGAGCACGCGTCGGTGGCGTCCTTCGCGCGGCTGTCACTCGAGCTCATGGCGGTGGGCGCACCGAGCGCGCTGGTGGAGGCCGCGCATCGAGCTGCCCTTCAGGAGATCGACCACGCGCGTACGTGCTTTGCGATCGCCGCAGAGCTCTCGCATGGCGGCACCATTGGGCCTTCCGAGCTCCCCATGGACGGCGTTCGCCTGCGCAGCGACCTGCGCGAGATCGCGCTCGAGGCCGCCACGCAGTCCTGCGTGGGAGAGACCGTTGCGGCCCTCGCGCTGGCTCGCGCCTCGGAGTCGTGCGCCTCGGAGGGCCTGCGGGCGCGGCTCGCCGCGATGGCGGAGGACGAGCTCTCGCATGCGGCGCTTGGTTTCCGGATCGTCGCATGGTCGATCGCGCAGCTCGGTCCACGCGCAGGCGAAGAGATCTTGGAGCGGCTCCGTGTATCCATGCATGATGCACCCATCTCCTCCGCCGATGGAGGCGCGGACGCGTGGCGTGCGCTCGGGCGCCTGACGCGCGAGGACCTTCGGGCCGTGGAGCGTGATGCATGTGGGATCGTTGCTGCGGCCGAGAAGGAGCTGCGGGTGGCGCTCCGCCCGCCGACGATACAAGCAGTCCCGTTCATCGATTCATCACCAGGAGCGGGGCAGCGGTGAGCTCGAACGATGCCACACTCGGGATGACCTGAATTTTCCATGCGTTCAGACGACAGAGCCACATCGGCACAGGTGCGCATCTCGCGTGGCTTCTACTTCGTGTGTACGTGCGCGCTCGGCGCGATGCTCCTGCTCGTCGTGGCGTGCAGCGCATCCGTCCGCGTGGGTGACGTCGTCGCAGCGAACGACGCGGCCGACGCGGGGACGGCGGTGGACTCGAGCGAGCCCGACACGAGCATCGCGGTTGTTGACGCCAGCGTGGACGCGACTGGCGCTGTGGCCAACGTCGCGGGTCTCACGATGTGGCTCGATGGCGATCGCGGTGTGAACCGCCTGTCGGACGGCGGTCTGCTCTGGTCCGATCAGTCGGGGCACGGAAACGTTGCGATCGCACCACGCGCGGTCCCGCCTTCGACCACCGTTGGGTTCGCCGGACATTCCGCGCTCGCGTTCAACAGCACGCAGCTGCTGACCGTGGCTGACGCGCCCAGCCTTCAGTGCGCGGCTGACTTCACCGTGATCGTCGTTGCGCGTTCGACCACCCCGTCATCCGAGTATGGCGCTCTGCTCGGAAAATCGGCCAAGCCGTATCCGTTTCCGGGCCAGGCGATGTTCGTCAACTACCCACCGCTTTCAGGTGCCCCCACGTCCACGGTGGGCGCGCAGCTGGACTTCACGACCTTCGTGGAGTCATCCGACATGGGCGTCAGCGACGGCATCGCCCGCGTCTACGAGATGCAGCGGACCGGCACGCTGCTGAGCATACGCGTCAACTCCGGCGCCAGGGTGAGCGCCACCGTCCCCGTCGTGGATGTCAGGTCCGTGGGCGCGTTCATCTACATCGGCGGCAATCTCGCGGCCTCCGTCGTCCAGGGGCTCACGGGCGCGATCGCCGAGGTGCTGTTCGTGAACGGTACTGTCGCCGATGCGGATTACATCACGATGCATACCTACCTCACGGCAAAGTACGCCATCCCATAGAACTCAAGGGCCGCTGAGACAGAGCTCTGTCAATGTTCCGACCAGCGCGATCTGGCCGAAGCCCTTCTCGCAGGGGTTCCCGGCGACGGTGCCCAGCGGCGGCAAGACACCAAAGTTGGTGAGCGAGCTCGCCGTGCCGCTCGGTACGCCATCGATCGTGATGGTGATCACGCGGTCCACGCGGGAGACGTCGATCGCGTGGAGGACGCCGTCGTTCACCTTCTGTGCGGAGGTCATTGCAGTGTAGTGCATTCCGCTGTTGTCGGTCTCGACGCCCAGTGTTCCGTTCGGCATGACGTGGATGTCCCAGAACTCGCTATGGGCACACACGCCGCGTTGGTACACGAGCGTGGTGAGGCCGGTCGTCGTCGTCTGCAGCTTGAACGTCACATGAAAATCCGCGGTGCCCACGCCCGTGAACTCCGTGATGCAAACCCGCGCCGCGTCCGCATCCACGCCACCGTCGCTCGGTGCGCCGTCGGCCGCGCTGGCCTCGTAGGCCCCAGCATCCACAAAGGACCACCCGTCTGGCGCGGCATCGTCGGCGGTGGTCTGGAGCGGTGCAGCGTCGCCAGCGTCTCCGATCTCGGTCGCAGCGCCGACGGCACCGCAGCCTACGACACCGCAGACCATCACGCTCGCCGCGGCCACAAACGCGACCGGACCGTGAAACGGTTTCTTGCGCCATCCCATCGACATCACGTTAGCGCGCCCCAGAGGACCTCGGGTGGCGAGAACGTCACGATGCGCAAGCTGCCTCCCGGAGGCGAACCTGTGCTCCGCTCGGCGGCGCACACCTGGTCTCGACGACGAGCGGCGCGAGCATGCGACGGCTGACCGATGCGTGAGGCAGCTCGCCAAGCGCGCACGTCCCCAGGAGCAGGCGGCTCTGGCGACACGTGCTCGCGATCACCGAGAAAAGAAGCAGTGTTTGCACGTCCGCCCGCTCCAGATGCTCGAGCACGAACACCGAGTGGTCGGCGCATTCTTCCAGGAAGAACGCGAGGGCAAGCGCGGTGATGTCGCTCTCGCTGCAATCGTACGCGAGCGCTCCGCCCAGCGGGCGTCCATTCACGAGGAGCCGCGGACGGTCCGCGGCGACGCGAGCAAGCAGCCCCCGGATCGCCGAGAGCGGCGGCGAGCCCGTCACCGGGAACCGCAGCACGCTCCTGCCGTTGTCTGCGAGCAAGCGGACATGTTCGTCCAGTGTGCTGGAGTCGTCCGTATGCATGACGAACCCGTTCGTGCGGTCCGAGAGCGCGCTCCACATCGGCCACTCCGCGTTCTCCGTCACGCGCTCGACAAATCGGTACCCGCGTCCCCGGATGCTCACAACGACGCTGCCGGTGTCCCCGAGCGCGTCACGCAGGTTGGCGACCGCCTGCACCAGCGCGTTGTTGGTGACGCGGACACCAGGCCAGAGGTGCATCATGAGCTCCGATCGCGTCAGCACACGGCCCCGATGTGCCAGCAGCACCATCAGCAGGTCGAGCGGCTTTGGCTGGATCGGCACGAGCACCCCGCTCTTTCGCAGCTCGAAGAGTTGGGTATCGACCGCGAATTCTTGGAAGGTGTAGCGCATTGTCCCAACGGGCCAATTGTTGGACGGGGCTGACCCGATCACGAAATCGACGTTCAAATCGTGGCCTCCCCCTCCTCTCTCATCGATCGTTCACAAACGGTGAGGGCGTGCGCGAGCCTTCACGACACTGGACCCAAGCCTTCCGACAAGAAAGTGTGATCGATCGGTTCTTTTTTCGTGATCGCGGGGGGGCCCGGCCGACAATGTGGAGAACCCGTGCTCTCGCTCGCCGCCGCCAAATCCCTTACCGCCCCCAGCGCGGAGCCCGCCGATGGCAAGGACTCCTCACGGGAGCGCTTCGAGCGTATCGCCGTTGCGCACTATGACTTCGTCTGGCGGGTGGTTCGTCGCTTCGGCCTGCCACCATCGGCTGCGGACGACGTGACCCAGCAGGTGTTCCTTGTTGCGTCGCGGCGCGTGGCCGACATCGAGGAGGGCGCAGAAAAGGGGTTCCTCTATCGCGCCGCGGTCCTCATTGCGATGGACTCGCAGCGGAAGCATACGCGGCTGCGGGAGGCGTCTGGGGACGCGGCTGGAGAGACCGTGGATCCCGCGCTCGGTCCCGACGAGCTGGTCGATCGGCGACGCGCGCAGGCCATGCTCGTGGAAGCGATCGCTCAGCTTGATGAGGACGTTCGCGAGGTCTTTGCGCTCTTCGAGCTGGAGGGGATGCCGGTCGCCGAGATCGCCGAGATCGTCAAGATCCCGGAGGGCACCTGCTCGTCGCGGTTGAGGCGCGCGCGCGAACAGTTCATGAGCGCGGTCGCCCGTCTGAAGGCGCGCGGAAAGCGGAGGGCACCATGACGGAGCGTGACCCGATGGTGCGACTCGTTCTTCAAGACGACTGCGACGACTTCGCACGGGAGCTTCTCCGCTCGATGGATCGTGAAGCGCCGCGCGCTGACACGCGCCGGAAGAACCTCGCGGCGCTGGGCATCGGAGGTGCAGCGACCACGGGTGTGGGTGGTGGCGTTGCGACCAAGGCGGTGGCCAGCGGCACGGCGTGGCTGTCGAAGAAGGTCGTTTTCCTCGGCCTCTTCGCGCTCGGATCCGCAGGCGCGATCGCGGTCGCGCCCTCCAGGTCGCCCGCTCCCGTGGAGCTCGCATCGCAGGCGACGGTGGAGACCGCACAGCCAGCGGCCGCCACCATCCAGCACGCTGTCGGTCGCGCGGCGCCGGCTCCTCTGGAGACCTCGCAGGCCGCGCCCGCTCCTCTGGAGACCGCGCAGGCCGCTCCTCTGGAGACTGCGCAGGCCGCTCGTCTGGAGGGTACGCAGCCCGAGCGGACGCAAGTCGCCCTCACGAGGGCCCCCGCCGCGCGCCCCGCCGCGCCCCCCGCCGCGGACCCTGCAACACCGCCTGCCGCTCCTGCAGCACCGCCTGCCGCCGTGAAGGCCACGCTCACCGACGAAGTCACCAGTCTCGAACAGGCGCGCGCAGCCGTCGCTCGCGGAGATCACGCGACCGCCCTCGTACTGCTCGATCGCTACGACGCCGCGCAGTCGCAGCACGCGCTCGCGCAGGAGGCGCTCATGCTCCGCATCGAAGCACTGGTCGCGCTGGGCAGGAAGGACGAGGCGGTGATCCTTGCACGCCGGCTCCTCGTCGCGAGCTCGGGCCCCGCGTACGAGAGCCGCATTCGCACACTCCTCGGTACGAGCATGGGTGCAAGCCTGCCGTGACGAGGCGTGGTGAACTGGCGGCCGTCGCAGCCGCGCTCTGCGCTTCACTCACGTTCGCGCCGCCTGCGCGTGCCGAGGAGTCGGAGCCCATCCGCGTGGTCTATCAAGCACAGGACGGCTGCCCGTCGGGTGCTTCGTTCATCGCGGACGTGCAGGAGCGAACGGCGCGCGCGCGCATCGTCGAAGAAGGCGAGCGCAGGGTCTTCGAGATCATCCTGGAGAACGTGCCCGCTGGGTCTGCACGCGGAACGCTGGTGGTCCGTGGTGATGGGCGCCCGTCGACGCGCGTGCTCGATGGCCAGTCGTGCGCTGAAGTGGCATCGGCGCTCGCATTGATCATGGCGCTCACGATCGACCCACGCGCGAGCACCGCTCCGACGAGCATCACGCCCCCGACTGCCACGCCAGCCGCGGCGCCGGCAGAGCCCGTGCATCCGCCGGAGCCCAAGCCCGCGGAGGAACGCGTGGAGCCGCCACCTCCTCCCGCGTCGCAGCCCCTCGTGCCCACCACGCGCGCGCGCTGGGTCTTCGGCGTTGGGCCCGAAGCGGGGGTGCGCACGGGCGTCTTGCCGAGCAGCGCGCTCCTGCTTGGCGGCCTCATCATCGTTTCGGACGACTCTCGTGCGCTCTTCGCCCCGAGCATTCGACTGGCGCTCGGCGCGGCGACGTCGGCTCAGACGGCGCAGGTCGGGACGTCGGCGGTCGTCGTCAACTGGTTCGGCGCCAGATCCGAGCTCTGCCCGCTGCGCATCGGGCTCTCCGCCGACGTCGCGATTCGTCCATGCGCTCTCGTGGAGATCGGAAGCACGTCGTCCCGCGGCGAGGGCGTGAGTGACCCACAAGATCAGTCTCGCGCGGGAGTGGGCGGTGGTGGTTCGGTCGACGTCAGGTGGGAGCTCCGCCCGTTCTTCGTCTCGGGAGACGTGTTGCTCATCGCGCCGTTCCGCCCTGACCGCTACTACGCGGGCCCCGGCACCACGCTGTACCAGCAGCCGCAGGTCGGTGTGGGCTTCGCACTCGCGGTGGGCGTCCTGCCATTCTCCGCATCGATCCGATGAAGCGCTATTGCACGATGAGCGTGGCGCTATCGATCGCGCTCATGGTGGCGTTGGACGCGGTCGAGAACGTGGTGCCCGCCTTCACGCCCGTGGCGAGGCCGTTGGCGTCGATGGTGGCCAGCGTCCCATCGCCGGTGGTCCAATTCACATCCTTGGTCACTCGCCGCGCCGTCGCGTCACTGAAGGTACCTGTTGCATTGAACTGAAGCGTCTTGCCGACCATGACGTTGCCCGGACTCGGACTGACGAGGAGGTTGGTCAGCGTTGCGCCGTTGACGACGATGCTCGCTGTAGCGCCGACGGCTGTGCCACCAGGATCCGCGGCCACGATCGTGGTGGTCCCCAGCGCGACCGCCTTGGCCAGCCCCTTGTCCGCGCCGGCGTTCGTGATCGTCGCGGCCCCCGCATCTCCGGTGGACCAGTTGACGAGCGTGGTGACGTCGATCTTTCCGCCGTCGTTCAGCATCAACGTGGCGAGATACGGCTGCGAGTACCCTGCGGGAACGGAGGCGGTCGTGGGCGCGACCACGATGGTTCCGATCGGAACCGGGGCTGCATCGACGTCCGCGATGCTCGCATCTGCCGCGGCTCCGGCATCCACGTCCCCGCTCACCGTCCCGTCGGGTGTGGACGCATCCGGCCCGGTGGCGCCAGCGCTGTCTCCGCCGCCGTCCTCGGCGGGGGTGCTCGTGGAAGAGGAGGAGCACGCCGCCACCGTCGCGAACGCGACGACCAGAGCAAGCGCGGAGATCACGGCGGGGTTCTTCACGATCATGGGTGGTCTCAGTGGGTCAGCTGGGTGGTGGCCGTACAGGCCGGCGAGATCTGGATCTCCATCGTCTGCGCCGCGATCTTGTCGGAGAAGGCATGCGTGGGATCCATCAACACCATCGACATGGTCCCCGGCGTACCGTTCATTGTCGCGGTGAAGGCGAAGTGGTGGGTCGCACCCGCGGGGACCGCCGGGATCAGGCTGTTCCACACCATGGCGCCGCTCGGGTCCTTGAGCAGGAGCACCAGCTGCGTCGCGGTGACGCTTGTATGGTTCTCGATCTCCACGTTCCCCTTCATCGCATTGCATGACGTGAAGGTCGGCACCACTGCAGTGCTCATGAACGCCTTGCCGCTGATGGCATCATGACGCCGGTCCGCGGTCATGGAGTTGAGTGAGTCGTGGACGTGCGTGTCGAACGTGCACTGCGCGTCCATCGACGCGCCTCGCTTGGTGGGATCCGCGCCGTCGCCGAGCAGCCAGAGGTCGTACGCGAGTCCGCACTGCGCTCGCTCTGTCTTGTCGGTGACAATGACGAACCCGTCGCTCTTTGCCGGGACGTGCACGGTGTGAGGCGCCCCGGACTCCGCCTTCCCCGTGCGCGCGAAGTGCACGTCGACCATCCCTGCGGCTGCGCCCGAGTTGTGGAGGGTCACCTGGAACGCGAGCGAGCCCGTGGGCGCAAGCACTGCGTGGAAACCTGTGATGTGGACGATGGCCACCGCGGTCGGACCTTGCACCACCATGGGCGGGGCGGCAGCAACCGGTGCCGCCAGAAGGGCCAGCGCCCCGACGATGATGGTCATGGTGCCTGCACGGACAAGGAGCTCTCTCACAGCGCGTTTGGTTGACATGGAGGGACAGACGAAAGCTGCCACGGCTCATTCGTTCGTCGACGGTGATCGGCTGGGTTTAACCCATTCATCACAATCATCCGCCGCCGGGACCAGGCAGCCCCTGGCACCGTGGCGCGCCATCAGTGGGCAATCGTCCGCAGCACCGCGAACGTCGTGGCGAGCGTGCAGTTGCGGGTCGTGGTGACGGTGAGCCCGTGGTTTTCGATATGCGAGCCGAGCACGTGGGTCCAGTCCACGATCGCGAGGTCGAGCTTTGCGGTCACGTCGTGAGGACCGACGGGGGTGAGAACGATCTCCTTGTAGCTACCGGCAGCGAGCGGGAAAGCCGCCGCCGTCTGCGCCCGCACGCTCTCGCCGGACCGGGCCTGGGCAAGGAGCGAGGGTGTCGAGATCTTCGAGTGGTTGACGATCCGCGCCTTGATCTTGGGGCCGGCAACGCACGAGGGCGCGGTCTCGAGGACGGCGTTCGTCAGGTAGACCTTGTCCTTCTGCTCCACCACGACCTGGTCGGTGTCGTTGCTGAGGTTCCAGAGGTCCACGATGGAGCTGGCGAACGTGCAGGTCGGCGTGACCTCCACGTTCCGCGTGTTGTTGTTGTACTCCTCGCCGTCGATCGTGATCGATACGCGGTAGGCCTTTGGAGAGCAGCCCGAAGGGAGGCCCGTGGGATCCGTCAACGTCACCTTCGTCACGGGCTTGTTGGCCGTGCCCCCGCTGCCCTTCACGCTGACGGTCTGGGAGATCTCGCCCGAATCCCAGGTGAGCTTCACGAGGGCGTTGGTCGTGGTGTCCGCCCAGCGGAGCACGCTCACGGTCACGTCGAGCGCGCCGCCGGTGTACGTCGCGCTTGCCTTGGTGTCGGTGATTTCGGTGTTGGCGCGGTGAAGCTGCTGCGCCGCTCCGTCCGAAGCCACCAGCATGCAGCCCAGCGCAAGTCCGACCGCGAGGCTGGTTTTACCGATCATCAAGACCCGATTTTGAATGTCCGCCATTTCCTTTCGACGGACGCTCCGTCGATGACATTGTGAACGGTTGCTGAAAAATGCGCAGCGGTGTGCGCCGCGCCCCCAGCCGGGCTCGCGTTCACCGATACTTCAGAAAGCAGCGACCATCCCCGAACCGAGGAGCCCCTCGTGCAGAAGCCTCTCATCGAAGCCCCCACCAGCGACGCGACCCGAAAATACGAGACGCTCGCCTACGTGGCTGCGTACGACGCGGTCATCGATTGCGACTACGCCTTCGTGGCGTACAAGGAGACGGAAGGAGAGGACTGGCGTGTGTATGTGCGTTCGTCGCAGACCGCGGGCGGGGTCTTCGAGCCAACGGCGATCGCAAAAGAGGCACGGGCGGCGGGTGCCCAAGGCAAACCCTGGTTCGTGTGGGGCTACAGCTTCGCGACCAGCGACAGCGATCCGCGCGTGATCGAGTTTCGGGTCCACGTCGCCGACGGCCGCCCGAGCGAGCTCGAGATCTTCGTGCAGCTCCGAAAGTTCGACGGGACCGCGGACGCCGCGAAGTCCGTGAAGTTCGCCTGGCCAGAGTGACCAACCGCGATCGCATGGTGAGCGTGCTCCGCCGGAAGCGGCGTGGCTCCCAGCTATGCGGGATAGCCTTCGCGTAGCGCCGTCGCCACTGCTTGTAGTGTCGCCTCGACGGACGAGCGCTTGCGCCACACGAGGGCGATCGTCCTCTGTGCGCCTGGGCCGCCGAGCGGCCGCACGTGGAGTCGCGCGCGCCGCGCCTCGGCGTTCACCGCGAGCGCGGGGATGAGCGTGATGCCGGCCCCTCCGGCCACCATCTGCACGAGCGTCGAGAGGCTCGTCGCGCGGAACTCGCCCTCCCGCACGCGCGCCGTGCTGCAGGCCTCGAGCGCCTGGTCCCGGAAGCAGTGGCCTTCGTCGAGCAACAGGAGCTCCTCGCCGCGCAGCTCTGCCTGTGCGACCGGCGTCTTCTTCCGTGCGAGCGAGTGTCCTCGCGGCGTCACGAGCATGAACGGGTCCTTCGCGATCACCTCCTGCACCACGTCGCCGACGTCCGCTTCGAGCGCGACGATCGCGCCCTCCAGCTCGCCCTCACGCAACTTGCGGATGAGCACGGCGGTCTTGTCCTCGACCCAGGCGATGCGGAGCCGCGGCAGCTTCCTGCGCAAGTGCGGCGTGGTCGTCGGGAGCAAGTAGGGAGAGATCGTGGGGATGACGCCCAGGCGAATCGTGCCGGAGAGCGGGTCGCTGATTCGCTGGGTCGCTTGCACGATCTCGTCGGCCTCGAGGAGCACGCGGCGCGCCCTGCCGACGACATCGCGCCCTGCCGCGGTGATGAGCACGTTCTTCTTGCTCCTCTCGAAGAGGCGCGTGCCAAGCGTGTCCTCCACCTGCGCGAGCTGCGCACTCAGGGTAGGTTGGGATACGTGGCAACGCCCAGCCGCACGACGAAACGAGAGCTCGTCAGCGACTGCGACCACGTACTGCAGCTGCCGAAGCGTGAAGGGATGGGGTGCGGCGCTCATCGCGGTCTCCTCTGACTCTGATAGAGTTACACTATCGATATCATCGTATCAATCGATTGGAAGATCCGGCGCGCGCGCCCTAGATTGACTGAGCACGAGGCGGCCCACGGCGCCTCCCGCGGAAAAGAAAGAAGAGCAGAACATGAGTGACCCGACGAAGAGCGCAGGCAAGTGCCCGGTGATGCACGGATCGCACGCCCCCACGGCGAGCGCGTCCACCGCGAACCAGCACTGGTGGCCGAAGCAGCTGAACCTGAAGGTCCTCCAGCAGCGGTCGCCACAGGCAGACCCCATGGGCGAAGACTTCGACTACGCCGCGGAGTTCAAGAGCCTCGATCTGGACGCGGTCATCAAGGACCTCGACGCGCTGATGACGGCGTCGCAGGAGTGGTGGCCGGCAGACTACGGACACTACGGCCCGTTCTTCATCCGCATGGCGTGGCACAGCGCGGGCACGTACCGCATCCATGACGGCCGCGGCGGCTCCGGCGCGGGCACGCAACGCTTCGCCCCGCTCAACAGCTGGCCCGACAACGTGAGCCTCGACAAGGCGCGCCGCCTGCTGTGGCCGATCAAGGCGAAGTACGGCCGCAAGATCTCCTGGGCAGACCTCATGATCCTCGCGGGCAACCGCGCCCTCGAGACCATGGGGTTTCGGACGTTCGGCTTTGCCGGCGGTCGCGAGGACGTGTGGGAGCCCGACGACATCTACTGGGGACCCGAGGACACGTGGCTCGCCGACGAGCGCTACACCGGTGACCGCGATCTCGAGAAGCCGCTCGGGGCAGTCCAGATGGGGCTCATCTACGTGAACCCGGAGGGACCGAACGGCAAGCCCGACCCGCTGGCCTCTGCTCGGGACATTCGAGAGACGTTCGCGCGCATGGCCATGGATGACGAGGAGACCGTCGCTCTGGTCGCCGGCGGGCACACGTTCGGCAAGACGCACGGCGCCGCAGACCCGAGCAAATACGTCGCCGCCTCGCCCGAAGGTGCCAGCATCGAAGAGCAAGGCTTTGGCTGGAAGAACAGCTTCGGCACCGGCAAGGGCAAGGACACGATCTCGAGCGGCCTCGAGGGCGCGTGGACCACGAACCCGATCAAGTGGGACAACAACTACTTCGAGACCCTGTTCGGCTTCGAATGGGAGCTCGTGAAGAGCCCCGCGGGTGCGCAGCAATGGGCGCCCAAGAACGGCGCAGGAGCGGGCACGGTGCCGGATGCTCACGATCCGTCGAAGAGGCATGCGCCCATGATGTCGACCGCGGACCTCGCGCTCAGGGAGGATCCGATCTACGCGAAGATCTCGAAGCGCTTCCACGAGAACCCCGCGGAGCTCACCGCCGCCTTCGCGAAGGCCTGGTACAAGCTCACGCATCGTGACATGGGGCCGCACGTGCGGTGCCTTGGACCTCTGGTCCCCGCGCCGCAGCTCTGGCAGGACCCGGTCCCCGCCGTGGACCACCCATTGATCGGCGACGCCGACATCGCCGCGCTGAAGGCGAAGGTCCTCTCTTCGGGTCTCACCATCTCGCAGCTCGTGTCCACGGCGTGGGCATCGGCGTCCACCTTCCGCGGCACCGACAAGCGTGGTGGTGCGAACGGCGCGCGCATCCGCCTCGCGCCCCAGAAGGACTGGGTCGTCAACACGCTCGCTGGCGTGGGTCCCGTGCTGGACGCGCTGTCGAAGGTCCAGGCCGAGTTCAATGCCGCGCAATCCGGCGGAAAGAAGGTGTCGCTCGCCGACCTGATCGTCCTCGGTGGATGTGCGGCTGTCGAGCGCGCGGCGAAGGACGCCGGTCAAGACGTGCAGGTCCCCTTCGTGCCCGGCCGCATGGACGCGTCGCAGGAGCAGACCGACGCGCCTTCATTCGCGGTGCTCGAACCGACCGCGGACGGTTTTCGCAACTACGTGGCGAGCGGACACCGGAGGCCTTCGGAGGAGCTGCTCGTGGAGCGCGCGCGATTGCTGACCCTCACCGCGCCCGAGATGACGGTCCTCGTGGGCGGCCTGCGCGTCCTCGGCGCCAGCGTCGGGCCATCCGAGCTGGGCGTGCTCACCGCGCGTCGCCTTGCGTTGACCACGGACTTCTTCGTCAACCTGCTCGACATGAGCACGACGTGGCACCAATCGACGACCTCGCAAGACGCGTTCGAGGGCCGCGATCGCAAGACGGGCAAGATCAAGTGGACCGCCAGCCGTGTGGACCTCGCCTTCGGTTCGAGCTCGGAGCTCCGCGCCCTTGCCGAGGTCTACGCATCCGACGACGCGCGCGTACCGTTCATTCATGACTTCGTGGCTGCGTGGAGCAAGGTCATGAATCTCGATCGCTTCGATCTGACCTGAGGTATCGGTGACTCATTCGTGCGTCTCGCACGTCAGAGTCTGAAGCATGGCCCATGTCCGCTCTTCCCGCTGCGCACCCGTCGGTCGCCTCCTGATCGCGTTCGGCGTCCTGGCCGGCTGCGCAGCCTCGAAGGACGGTGGGTCGCAACCACCGCGTGCCAACGGGGAAGAATCCGCCTCGACGACTCCGCCCTACGCGATCACATCCAGGACAACGGCGTGGATCCATGCGCAGCCGACGCGACCGTACTGCTTCGCTCCACCGGAGCCATGCGCCGCGCCGGCATCGAGCCTGAGCTTCTCGATCGCGGACGACAAGCCTGACAGGCTCATCGAGGTGACGCATGCCCAACCCATCGTCGTGACGAACGTCAAGCTGGCGATGGGGGCAGTGTGGAGGGCAGCCTCCGCAAGCTATACGGGCCGGCTCGCTGACAGCACGTGCTTCCCCGCGCTCGGATACTGCGCGCCGGTCGGAGCCGACATCGTGCTACGCCGCGAGAACGCCACCACGCTCACGCTCATGAGCGCGCAGTCCAGCGCCTCGCCCCTCGGCGGCACGGTCGGAGGCGTCGCATTCGACGCGATCCACTCCGTGGTGGCGCTCCAGACCGGCGAGATCACGTACTGGGTCTCGGGGCACCTCAGCCAAGAAACGAAGATCGCCGACCGGGCGGCGGCGCGCGGCTTCGCCTCCGTTGCGATCCGCAACAAGACGGCCGTCGCGATCGTCGCAGGAGAATCGGCGTCCGAGTTCGCGTTTCATGGCTGGGTCCTACCCCCGGGAGTTCGCTTCAACGACGAGGCCAGCGGCTCCATGTGGAGCTTCGGTCCGGCGTCGCCTGACAAGCCCACCGAGCCAGCGAAGCGCTCACCGAACAATCCTCTCATGGCGTTCGGAGAGCAGGTCTTCTCGCTGCGTGAAGAGGCGCCGCACTTTGGCCAGGAATGCGGCGCGCGCACGTTCACCGGGAAGCCCACGAAGCCCCAGCGGTTCGGTGCATTCGAGCTCCTGGACCTCACGGTCACGAACGTGGACGCGTGTCCTTCGCGACCTTCACGCGCGCGGTCCGGGCCGACCTCCGTCGTGTCCGGTACCTTGACGACCACGGTCCACATGGGCGAGATCACGATCCCCGCCGCAAGCCACCTGACGCTGCGGGACAAAGTGCTCGTCGAAGCATTCAACGTGACGATCGGCGGGCAGCCGTTCGGCTCGATGCGGAAGGGCCACGCCGAGAAGGCGCCGCCTGCCGGGGAGCAGGGCGCGCAACGCTGGCAGTGGAGCGCCGCAGCTGACAACGTCGAGCAGTACGAGCTCGACATCCCGATCCTGTCATGTGGTCCGAGCGGCGTCGCACGAGAGCAGCTCTTCGAGAGCGCGTTCGTCACCTCGAACGGGCGCCCAGTGGACTCCGAGTCCGCCAAGGCGATGCAGCGCGCAGGCGCCAGGTGCCCACCCGTCAATCAACACGAGAAGCGTCCTTGAGCCGAGCCCTCTACTTCGGCGCGGCGGCGACCTCGTCGGCGGAGAGCGTGAGCGCCCAGATGTCCGCGGCTCCTGTTCCCATACGTCCTTGAAGGTGACGTCGTTCATCGTGCTCTTGTGAAAGTCGTTGGCGCGATCGCACATCGCGCGATCTCCAGCGGCCCAATAGGCCCGCCCCCTGCCCCGGACGGCGTTCGCATGGTCACTGTAGAGGACCAGGTCGCCACCGGTGGTCTCCTCGCCGAAGTACGGCGTTCCCAGGATCGCGGTGGGGTCGAAGATGTTGGGCTGCCACCGTCGCTCGTGTCTCCGGTGGCCCGCCGTCCGCGCGATGGCCTTCTTCAGCAGGTGACGCTTTGCGTTCGCGTGACGTCAGTCACCGCCGGCGTCGGAGGCGTCAGCGCCAGCATCGGCGGCAGCGCCCAGGCCGACGATGGAGCAGCTCCCGTGCTTGTAGTTCGCCTTGGTTCCTGGATCGCAAACGACCTGATGAACCGTGTCCTTGCAGTCCGCCACGGTGTCGCAGAGCTGCTTGCAGTAGCCCTGGTCACCCGCATGGTCGCCCGGGTCCGAGTACAGACATGCTTCCATCGGACCGCAGCCATCCGGGTTGAAGCCCTGGACGCAGGTGGCCCCGCACACGTATGCCGGCGTGATTCCGCCCTTGCCGTCGGGCGCGCCGAATTTCGTGCACCGTCCTGCGCAGGTATTGGCGTTCGGGTCGCAGGCCGTTCCATCCGGATCGCCCTTGTGAATCCCTCCGTTGGTACACCAACGCGTCAGCGGATCGCATGCGCGCCCGGAGCCCTCGCCGCAGTCGCTCTGCGCTCCGCACACAGGCCAGCAGTAGTCGTACGTCGCAAATTTGTCGTCGCGGTCAAGCGCCGTGAGGCATGCGAAGTCCTCCCGGCCATGGCACTTTGGTCCGGCGTCTCCTTCGGCGCAGGCTTCCAGGCACCATGCGAGCGCGCTCGTCTTGTACCCGTAGCAGTGCCCGCCGATCGCAACGCACGGGTCGACGTTGGTGGTGCCGTGCGCAAAGTCGATGCAGCTGATCGTGCAGAAGCCGCCCGCCGCGCTGCCGACCACGTTGATGTTGTCGTTCGAGCTGCGGCAGATGGTGCCGTCCGCCCCACATTGCGAGTCCGATGCGCAGGGCGCGCCCAGCGTCCCAGCTCCCTGCATGGCGGCGTCCTGCAGTGGGTTTTGCGCCGTGTCACCACCACTGTCGGCTGGGCCTGCGCCGCCGCCGGAGTCAGACGAGCAACCCCACCACACCGCAGACAGGGTCGCCGCGCCCGCGAAGACAAGGACAGTTAGCTTGGACACGGGTTTGGACTTCCTTGGATGGGATTGCTTGCGGAAGGTCGAGCATAGCGACAACGCGGCCCTCCCCGCGCAAATCGGCACCGTGCAAGACGCAGGTCGTGTGCGTGCGACGGCTGCGAAACGCCTGCACGCCACCCAGCTGGCGCCAGCATCCGCGGAGTTGGACGTCGGAATGGCGCATGCACCCATCTCGCATGATGGACCGCGTTCTCGCGTTGGTGGTGATCGGCATCCTTGCAACCGCGTGCACGGACATCTGCGAGGTCCGCGGCGGTCCCGACCTCTATGGCGGCACCCAGTCGTTCATTGCAACGGTACCTTCGCTTCCGGCCGGCGCCGTCGGGACCACGCCTTCGACGGCGACCGTTGACTGGGATCCCTATGAGGAGCGGAGAAACGGTTGGGACCGCCATGCATGCGGCGACCTGGTTGCGGTCACCATCGTCACGCAGGGCTGCACGTTGGAGGGGGACGTCACGAGCCTGGTCTACGAGACCAAGACGTCCACGTCCAGCAAGGGACAGACGAACACCACCGGCGGTCGTTTCCTCTCCGCGACGGCGAACATCGCGTTTGGCACCTGCACGCTGCCAATCGACGGAACGAGCACGGTGGTGAACCTCACACATGGATACGTAGCGTGGGACGACACGCGGACGATGCACATCACCACGACAGGGACCTCCGCGAACGGCGACGTCGTCACAGTGACCTTCGAGGGCGCCACCACGCGGCCCACGGAGAGCTGCGCCGTCGGCCAGCCAGGTGCCGGTGCGACGCCTCCGCCTTGGCTGCTCATCGCGTCCGCGGGCGTGCTCTTCGCGATGCGTCAGCTGCGTCGCCGCCGCGGCTCGCCGCGCGTCAGTACGAGACCGTGATCGCTTCGTCTGCCGCCAGGCTGTCCGCATCCAGGAGACCGGCGAGCGCTTCGAAGACCGCTGGATCGATCGTGGGTGCCATCTCGCGCACCGCCGCGATCAGCTCTGCACGCTCCCGCCGCGCTTCTTCATAGGCGTCGCGGCTCGTGGGTCCGTCGGACTCATACGCATCGATGGAGTCTCGAGTCTGATCGTGCGCGTCGTCGTCGTCGTCGTCGTCGTCGTCGTCCCACACCGAAGCGGCCACCATCTTCTGCACTGTCGGCAGCTCGTGCTCCGAGAGGTCCAGTGTGCGGGCCAGGTCGATCGCGTCCTGCGAGGTGTCGTCGAGCAACACCTCGCGCGCATCCGCAGCCGCCCTTGCGATCTCGGTCGCGCGCCTGTCCAGGCCAAGGTCCGCCGCATTCTCGGCCGCACGTCGCAGCCAGATCACGGTCCAGCGTGCCTCACCTTCTCGTGTGCGCTTGCTCCAGGTTCCTTGCGAACGCAGCCTCGAACACGCCGTCCACACGGATCGAGTAGCGGAAGCGCGGGGCTCCGGCGACCCCGTGGTAGTCCATGTCGTTGAACCAGAAGATGGGCGCGTCGATCACGGTGTGGCTGCCGCCTTCCGCGTCCTTCAAGTACAGACCCTTGCCGCCGCGCGGATCGAAGCTGATGGACTGCGCGACCGCGAGCGCTGCGCCCGGCTCCGTGTCGCGATGCGGCGGCGCGTGATCGTTCGGCTCGAGACCAAAGAGCACCGCGCGACCGATCTCCTTGAAGGGAAGGCTCCGGATGAACGCGACGGTCTTCGGCAGGCGCTCGCACGCGGACTCGTCGAAGGCCTTGCCGCTGCCGTGGTGCTTGTCTTCCCAGCGATCGTTCTCGAGCACGTGAAAGCAGACCTTCCAGGGGAAGTACACGCCGTGACGGAACGAGAGGAAGCGCATCTGCGCCATGGTGAACGGGCGATCGGTCTCGTCGCCGAAGGCCAGCGGCGCGTCAATCGCGAGCTCCGGATCGTCGCCCAGCGCGACGAAGCGTCGGAGCTCCTCGCGCGAGAACTTCTCGATCGCGTGCATCGCGTCCACGTAGCCGTCGTCCATCGCCCACGGAGCCACCACGCCCATCCACTTCAGCGTCGCGCCCGTGTAGCTCGTCTCCAGCGTGGGAAGCGCCAGGCTTATCTCCTCGTCCAGCGCGGCGAAGCACGACGTGTCGATGAACGGCGACAGATCGATGAACGGCCGTCCCCAGATGCCAACGAGCTTGCTCATCCCGCGCCGCTCGCAGTGCCCAGGTGCCGCTGGGCGACCAGCTGCTCGAAGGCGTGCACGCCCTCGTCCACGGTCGTGTAGGGCCCGGGCTCGAAGCCGAGCGAGCTCACGCCCACCTGCTGTGCCTCACAGATCGCCTTGTCCTGCGCATTGATCGCGTCCCATAGATCGAAGACGTCTGCGAACGACTCCTCTTTTGCGGCCGGATGAAACAGTACGTCGGCGACGACGCGTGTGCGCGTCGCGGACAGCGGCTCCAGGCGATAGGTCAGCAAGTAGTCCGGTTGGAGGCTCGTGAGCAGCGTAGGGAAGAGCATCGCGTCGTACACCCGCGCCGCCTCCTCGCGGACGATCCGCGGCCGCCCTTGCAGCTTTCCGGATCGCGACACGGTCTCTGCCTCTATCTCCATCGTGCCGCCGAGCCACTGCGAGCCTGTTGGGTGATGCGTCATCGCGTTTGCGGTGGGCGTCAGCTTCTCCAGCTCCGGATGAACGCGCGTGAAGTGGTGCGACTCCTGGAAGTTCGCGACGAGCAATTTCCAGTTCGCACAAGTCTCCCAGCGCGTGGTCCGACCGCGAACCAGATGCCCGAGCGGAGTCTGCACGAGCCATGGCGGCAGCGTCCCCATCCACGCCGTGAGGGGTTGAGCATCACGGTCGCGCGTCGCGAAGACGAAGCCTTGCCAGGTACAGGCGCGGAGCGGACGCAGCCCGTGCGCTTCACGCGCGAAGCCCGGCGGCGTGTGCGGCGCCGAAAGGAGGTGTCCCGACGTGCCGTACGTCCACCCGTGATACTGGCACGTGATCTTCTGGCAGCGCCCGCTCTCGCTCGAAAGGAGCGGGACGCCGCGATGCACGCATAGGTTGTAGAATGCACGCAATTCGAGATCGTCGCCACGCATCGCGATCACCGAATCGCAGGCGATCTCGGCGGTGATCCAGGAGCCCGGCGCCATGACGTCGCTCTCGCGCCCAAGGCACGTCCAGCCCGCGGCCAGGATGGCGCGCCGCTCGAACGCGAGCACGGCGTCGTCGGTGTACGCGGCCGCCGGAAGCGAGCGCGCTTCGCCCAGCGGCAAGAGCACGCGCGCCACGGCCTCCGGATCCAGCGGTGACTGCTTCGAACGGCAGAGGCCCTGGCTCACGACAGCGCCTCGACGACCCAGCGCACAACGCGCGCGTCGCTCACCATCAGCTTGTGGAGGGGGACGTTGAAGGTCCTGTTCTCCTTTGCGGCCGGGATGATCGAGCTCGTGCTCGGGAGGATCATGAGATCGAACGGCGTACGCGCCGCGAAGACCTCCACGTCTCCGTAGGGCTCGGTGTCGGCCGCGAGATCGCGGAGGAGCTCACTTCCGCGTCGCATCTGCCGCGCGCCCGGCGTCCATCCGAGCGCGCCGAACACGGTGCCTTCATGCGGGCCCGAGAGAGAGACGAACCTGCGCACGCTTCGCTTGCCGCCGCCGCGCTGGATGAAGAAGCGGCTCACGAGCGCGCCCATGCTGAAGCCGAGGAGGTCGACGCGTTCGTTGCCGGAGGCCTCCTGCGCGCGCGCGACTGCGGCGGCAACGTCCTCGGCCATGGAAGCGATCGACCTCGAACCGTCTGGCGGCACGAGGTCGATGGGGTCCACGGATTTTCCGGCGGCGATGAGCGCTGCGCCTAGCTTTTCGAAGATCTTCCCGTTGTCCCAGATGCCGTGCACCAGAACGACGGGAGTCATGGAATTACTTGCCGCGCTTGTCGACCGGGACGTACTGGCGCTCCGTGGCGCCCGTGTAGATCTGACGGGGACGGCCGATCTTCGTTGTGGGGTCCTCCATCATCTCCTTCCAGTGGGCGATCCAGCCGGGGAGCCGACCAATGGCGAAGAGCACGGTGAACATCGTGGTGGGGAAGCCCAGCGCGCGATAGATGATGCCCGAGTAGAAGTCGACGTTCGGGTAGAGCTTGCGCTCCACGAAGTAGCTGTCCTTCAGCGCCGCGTCCTCGAGCTGCTTCGCGATGTCCAGCAGCGGGTCGTTGATGCCCAGCTTGCCGAGCACCTTGTCCGCAGCGGCCTTGATGATCTTGGCGCGCGGGTCGAAGTTCTTGTAGACGCGGTGGCCAAAGCCCATGAGGCGGAAGCTGCCGTTCTTGTCCTTCGCGGCCTCCACGTACTTCTTCACGTTGCCGCCATCCTTGCGGATGATCTCGAGCATCTCGATGACTTCCTGGTTCGCGCCGCCATGCAGCGGGCCCCAGAGCGCGAGGATGCCAGCAGCGATCGATGCGAACAGGTTCGCGCGCGAGCTACCGACCAGGCGCACCGTGGACGTGGAGCAGTTCTGCTCGTGGTCCGCATGCAAGATGAAGAGGAGGTTCATCGCCGCCTCGACGTCGGGGTCGACCTCGTACGGCTCCGCGGGGACGCTGAACATCATGTTCAGGAAGTTCGCCGCGTATTTCAGGTGGTTCTGCGGATAGACGAACGGCTGACCGATCGACTTCTTGTACGCATACGCCGCGATGGTGCGGACCTTGGAGATGAGCCGCGCGATCGTGATATCGAGCTGCTCCGTGTCGGAGATGTCGTGCTCTTCCGGGTAGTACGTGGAGAGCGAGCACACCATGGCCGAGAGCACCGCCATCGGGTGGGCGGTCGACGGGAAGCCGTCGAAGAAGTGCTTCATGTCCTCGTGGATGAGCGAGTGACGCGTGAGCAGGTTCGAGAACTTGTGGAGCTTCTGCTCCGACGGGAGCTCTCCATAGATGAGGAGGTACGCTGTCTAGACGAAGGTGCTCTTCTCCGCCATCTGCTCGATGGGGATGCCGCGATAGCGAAGGATGCCCTTCTCGCCGTCGAGGAACGTGATGGCGCTCTTCGTGGACGCGGTGTTCATGAACGCCGGATCCAGCGTCACGAGCCCCGTCTTCGCGCGAAGGTTCGCGACGTCGATCCCCTTCTCGTTCTCGGTCCCGACAATGAGCGGCGCTTCGAACTTTGTGCCGCTGTAGTTGATCTCGACTTTATCGGTCACGATGGCCTCCGAATGGGTCCGGCGATATCTCACGGGGACGTGTCACGCAGCGCGTCACGATCGTGTGTAGGGCATTTGCGTCACGATTTCCAGCGCCGACGCTCGTCTGCCTGAAGGAGGCCAAGACGACGCTGCTCCTGAACGAGCGCTCCGTATGAGCGGGGGACCCGCGGATCGCGTCCCAGTGCGAAGAGCACCATCAGCGCGGCCTCCGCGTCGTCGGACGCCCGGTGGGCCTGCTCGAGCTTCACTCCAAGGCGCGCCGCGACGTCCCCAAGGGTGCGCGAGCGCTCGCCGGACTGGATGTCGCGGGCCCAGACCAGCGGATCCAGCCAGTCCACCTCGCGACGGAGCCCCGGCGAGTTCTTGATCCCAGCGATGGGCGCGATGTTGGCGCGCGCGAACTCGTTGTGGATGAACGCGCGATCGAACTGAGCGTTGTAGGCGGCGGGCACGCAGCCCTCGAGCGCGGTCCGGATCTCGTGGGCGATCATCTCGAACCGCGGCGAGTTCGCCACGTCGGCGTCCTTGATGCCATGGATCGCGGAGGACTCCTCGGGGATCGGACAACCTGGATGGATCAGCCAGTTGTAGCGGGCGATCACGACGCCCTTCTTGCCGACCGCGATACCGACCTCGATCACGCGCGCGCTGGACGCATCCACGCCGGTGGTCTCCACGTCCAGGAGCGCGATCGGGATCTCGTCCCAGATGTCGTCCGCGATGAACTCGTCCGCGATGCCACGGATGACCACCTTGAGCAGGTGCGCGATGCCCGGGTAGTGACGGCCCGTCGGAAAACAGCCGCAGCCGTCGCTCGCAACGGCCTTCAAGAGGCGCCGCTCACAAGCTTGGGGCTCGTCCACATGTTCATCGCTTGCCGGAGTCTGCGGGCACCATCATGCTCGGGCCAGATGCAGAGGGAGCGGCGGATGAAGGGGCGACGGGCTTCGGCGCCTCGATCTTCTTGCCGCCCATGCCACCCATCATGGAGAGCTCGAGCGCAAACCAGTCAGACAGGTCTTGCTGCGGATCGTACTCGCGCCCGTTGATGTAGATGGTGGGCGTGCCCTTCACCTCGAGCGCGTCGGCGGCCTTGCGATCACGCTCGAGCCGGTCCGCCGTGTCCTTGGACTGCATGTCCGCATGGAAGCGCGTGATGTCCAGGCCAAGGTCCTTCGCGTAGCTGTCCAGGTCCGCCTGCTCCAGGTTCAACTGGTGCGAGTAGATCTTGTGGTGCATCGGCCAGAACTTGCCCTGGCGATGCGCGGCGATGGCGGCGCGCGCGGCGGGCTCCGCGTGCGTGTGGCCCTTGAGCGGCATGAACTTGTAGACGAAGCGCACATCGTTCGCGCGGTCATCCACGGCCTTGTCCAGGCGCGGCGCCATCAGGCCGCAGTGCGGGCACTCGAAGTCGGCGAACTCCACCATGACGATGGCAGCGTTCTCCGGTCCGCGCGAGGGCGACTCGTCGATGATGACGTTCTTGATCTTCGCCGCGTCGAAGCGGTTCTTGAACGAGGTCTCGACCTGCTCACGTGCCTCGCCGTCGCGCACGCTCCGCAGGATGTATTTGGCGGCGGGCACGCACTTGTCGCACGCGCGCTTCTCCTTCACGCACTGAGCGACCGACACCGGCGTGTCTGCGCACGGCGCCAGGAACTGGCCGACGTAGGCGGACCACTCCTTCTTCTCGCGCGGCGTGAGCATGCTCGTGTCGACGCCGTCGAGCGTGACGTCTGCGCCAGTGGTGTCGCTCGCGCCGGGGTCCTTTGTCACGTCGCCACCAGAGGACTGGCCGCGACAGGTGGAGCCGTAGAGGGCGAGGGAAGCAGTGAGGACGATGCCCGCGATGCGAAGAGCCATGGGAATGCGCGCGAGCTTAGCAAAAACCGCTGGCGGTCGGCGACCAGCAAGTCGTCATTCGGACACCATCACCAGGTTGATGCTCCCGAGCGCGGAAACACCGCCGATCGCGCCCACGCCGCCCTCGAGCGTGAACGTCGGGACGCCCCCCGGGAAAGCCAGGCCTCCCGACCCGATCGAGAGGCGCGCGGGGCCTTGGGGCAGCGCGAGCGTGCATACCTGCCCGCCCACGATGACCGCAGGCACCGGGTCGTCGCCCTCATGCTCGTCCAGCGGCTGGAGACGAACAAAGACCCTGCAGCCGAGCACCTCGACCGGGAACTCTTCCTGGTCGTACGTGCAAGACCGCGTGTAGTCGCTGATGGTGAGCGTCTCCTGCGAGCTGTTCACTGCGGGCGCATCGCCGCTGAGCACTAACGTGGTGGACAGCGAACCGTGAACCAGCGTCTTCGTCCCGCGCGCAATGCACGAGTCCTCCGGCATGCCCGCGCAGCCGGTCGCAGCCACGATCGCGCAGAGCGCCAGGACGGCAAGGGGGCCGTGAGCGCGCATCAGAAGTCCGCGCGGAGGCCGACGGCAACGCCGTTGAACCATCCTTCCTCGTAGATGTTCGTTCCACCGGTGAGGCAGCCCCAGGTCGTGGAGTCCTCGAACAGCACGAGCTTGCTCCGCGCGCACGCGGCGGCCTCGAGGCGGGCGAAGCCGTGGAGGTCGCCGATCATGCCATCCGTCGCAGGTCCGGTGCCGCCGCTGACACGCGCGCTGGACCAGAGCGAGGACATGCCCCAGTCGAACTTGAGGGCGAGCTTCGCCTTCCCGGAGGGCGTGATTCCCTGCACGCCAACGCCCAGGACGCCGACGTCCAGCTTGTGCAGCTCGTCGCGCGTGACCTGCACGGTCTCTCCGTTCGCGTTCGCGGCGAGCGAGCTCCCGCCCGCGGTCTGCATGTACGAGACCTCCGCGAGCTCCACCAGGAACGAGCCGGAGCGACCCGTGAGCCCGAGCCGCCCGCCGTAGAACCAGCTCGCGTTCGGCGGGGCCGCGACGCCCACCGCGCGATGTGCAGTCGTGGAGCCGTTCACGCCGAAGCGCGGCAGCGACATGTTCATGGTCGCAACGCCGAGCGAGAGCATGCCTTCGTCCTGCCCCTCGTCCAGGGTGAACCAGTGGCGCGCGGGCGGGCGCTGCGCCGTGATGGGCGTGTCCGCGCGCGCATCGCCCATGACGCCGGTCATCAGAAGAGACAACATGCAGAATGCACCCATGCCCGAGAGCCCCGAGAGCGATCGCCTGCGTCGCAGGCGTCGTAGCGTCAACGCTGTTCCCACGTGCTTACGACACGCGAGAGCCCGGGAAACTTCGGCCCCGGTTGCGAAAGCGCGCGACCTTGGCCCTTCTTAATGCGGCCGTCACGAAACCCGCGATTTTTTCGGGGAGAGTGCTAGCTTCCCGTCGCTGTGCGGAGCACTGTTTTTCGCTTCGAAGATTTCACCGCGCTGGCGCTGGCGCTCAAGGACGCTGACGGCTCCGAGCTTCCCGCGCCCGAGGGGGAGACCGGGCCGGACGGCGAATGGGTCCTCGCGATCTTCGAGGTCGGCGAGCGCCGCAAGGCCACGGCGGCCGCCTCGCGCATCGCCGTGAAGGAGGGCAAGCGCGTCGTCCTCTTCGAGGAGCGTGACTGGGAGCGCCTCATGACGTTCGCCTTCGCCAGGAGCGGGCACTTCAAGGCCTCCATCCAGGCGAACGGCCGTCCTGGACTGTCCGGTGCCACCAGCTCCTCCAACTTCCCGGTGCTCTCCGCGGACGACACTGCGCCTCCGCCCACGTCCTTTCGGGACACACCGCCGGTGTCGAGCCGCATTCCGAATGCGCGCGTGCTCATCGTGGACGACGACGACACCACACGAGACTTCGTCACGAAGACGCTCGAAGGCCTCGCACTCAACGTGGTCGCCATGTTGACCGCGGACGACGGCTCGGCAGCGCTCGCAACGCGCACCTTCGATCTGGTCGTGGTGGATTTCGGGCTGCCGCGTGGCGCGGGGCTCTCGCTGGTTCGCGCGCTGCGCAAGGCGGAGAGCACGGCGCAGACGCCCGTCCTGTTCGTGGCCGAGCCCGGCGGCTCGCGTGACGCGGTGGAGGCCTTCGCAAGCGGCGCGGACGACTTCGTGACCAAGCCGCTGCGCGCATCGGAGCTCTCCGCACGCATCGTGGGGCTCTTGCGCCGCGCGCGCACCTCGCAACCCCCGGAGAAGCGGTAGCGGCGAACGGCATGAGCCTGCCCCCGGACGACTCCCCAGACTCGCTCGACGAGTCCATCGACGTCGACGCAGAAGAGGCGCCCGAGTCGCTGCGCGGCGCGCGCAAGCTCCTGGTCGTTGGCGGCGGTCGTGGCGGCGTTGGAAAGAGCATGGTCGCGCAGAACCTGGCCGTGTACTTCGCGCAGCTCGGAAAATCCGTGGTGCTGGTGGACGCGGATCCGACGGGCGCCAACGTGCATGCGCAGTTCGCGCTGCGCGCCGCCACGCAGGAACCAGAGCTGGACGTGACGGGCTACCAGAGCTTCGAGCGCGCGCTCGTGCAGACCAGCGTGCCGGGCCTCAAGCTGCTGCCGGCCGCACACGACGCGATCATCGCGCCGCCCGCGTTGCGCGCGGGTCGCAAGGCGCGCTGGCTCGCGCGGCTGCGCAGCTTGCCTGCGGACTATCTCGTCATCGACGTGGGCCCCGGCATTGGTCCGCTCGCCGTGGATCTGATGCTCGCGGCCGACATGCCGCTCGCGGTGTGTGTGCCAGAGCCGCCGGCCATAGAGACCACGTTCCGCTTCCTGCGCGCTGCGTATCGCCGGCGCGTGCGGCGCCTCCTGGGCAAGGATCGCTTCTACGTCACCATGCTGGACCGCGCCCTTACAGAGATCGGCGAGCTCGCGCGCCCGGTGGAGCTGGTGCGCGCGCTCGCAAAGATGGACACCAAGGTCGCGGAGCTCGCGTGGACGGAGGCGGCGCGCCTGCGAATGTTCCTGGTGGTCAACCAGACCCGTGTGCGTGCGGACGCGGAGCTCGGCGCGTTCCTGTGCGCGCTCTCGAAGCGACACTACGGCATCAATCTGGAGGAGCTCGGTCACGTGGAAAACGACGACAGCGTCTGGCTCGCCGTGCGCCGCAAGAAGCCGCTCCTGGTCGATAGCCCCGCGTCCAAGGCCGCGCGCAACCTGGAGCGCATCGCTCGTCGCGTGGTCGCGCTCACCACGTCCCGTGATCATCGCGGCACCATCCCGCCGCCGCTCCCGCTCGAGGCGCCCACGCTCTACACGGTGCTCGGCACCACGCGGACCTCCAGCGACGAAGAGGTGCGCCGCGCCTACAAACGCCAGCGCGAGGTGTACGCGCTGGATGGCCTTGCTGCCGCGTCGATCTTCGACGAGGAGACGCTGAAGCGAGAGCTGTTCCGCCTGGACGAGGCGTACGACACGCTGCTCGATCCCGTTCGGCGCCGCGCGTATGACCTCTCCACCTTCCCCGACGCCGACGACGATCGCGCGCCCGCCATTCCGCGGCCCGCGCTTGCAGCGGAGCAGCTCATGCTCCAGAGCGAGCTCATTCGCGAGATCGGTCCGGACACGGAGTTCACCGGCGCGCTGCTCCGCAAGGTCCGCGAGTCGCAGGGCGTGGAGATCGCGGAGATCGCCGCGCGCACCAAGATCGCGCGCTCCCACCTCGAGGCGATCGAGGAAGAGACCTACGCCAGTCTCCCCGCGCTCGTGTACGTGCGCGGCTTCGTCCTGGAGGTCGCAAAGTACCTCCGGCTGGACTCCGCGCAGGTGCAGCGCACGTACCTGCGGCGCATGCGGGAGAAGGCCGACGCGTGAGCCCAGAAGGAGAGAAGAGCACGGCGGTGGACGTCGCGTTCGGCTGCCTCCTCCTGCTGGCCGCGTTCTGGCTCCGCTTCGTCGTGGCGCAGGCGGTCTCCGCGGAGCCCGTGTGGGACGGCCACTACTACGACTATGGCGCAAAGCGCATCGCCGCGGGCCTGGGCTACTCCGACGACGTGCAGGTGCTGGGCGTGCCCGTGTGGCATCCGTGGTGTCACTACCCGGTGGGCTACAGCGCCTATCTGGGTGTATTCTACAAGTTGTTCGGGGCAAAGCTCTCCGTCGCGCGCTTCGTGAACGCGCTCACCGGCGCCGCGCTTGCGCCCGTCACGTGGATGCTGGCACGTCACGCGCTCTCGACCACACGCGCGCGCGCGTCGGGTGTGCTCGTGGCGCTTCACCCCGGGCTCGTTCTCTACTCCGCGCTGGTGATGACGGAGCAGCTCGCCGCGCTGACCACGTTGCTCTCGTTCCTGCTCGCGCTCTCCATGAAGAAGCCACTGCATGGCGTCGTGCTGGGGGCGCTCGCGCTCGGCGTGTCGGCGCTCGTGAGGCCGCAGGCGCTGCTCTGCGCGCCGTTCCTGCTCTTCGTGTTGCATGCGAAGTGGCCTGGCGTGAAGAAGGTCCTCGCGCACACGGCGGCGATCACGCTTCTGGCGATCCTGCCGGTGCTTCCGTGGACCGCACGCAATTGCCAGGTGATGGATGGCTGCGCCCTCGTGAGCACGAACGGCGGCTGGAATCTCGCCATTGGCGCATTCCCGCGCGCCACGGGCCGCTTCGAGACACTGCGCTCGTCGGATGGCTGCCGCGAGGTGACGGGCCAGGTCCAGCAGGACCGCTGCTGGTTTCAGTACGGGCTCGGCCAGATCGCCGCGCATCCGATCCACTGGGTCGCGCTGGTGCCGAAGAAGCTGGGGTACACGTTCGATCACGAGTCATTCGTCGTTGGCTACCTCCACGAGGCACGGCCCGAGGAATGGCCCGACGCGCGCGCAACGAAGGTCCGCGAGGCCCTCACGTTCGGTCTCCGGCTCCTTGCGTGCGCGGCGGTGCTCGGCTGTATCGCGTTCGGTGGAACGCAGAAGGGCAAGCGCGGGCAAGTCGCGCTCGGCGTGGGCGCCGCGGTGCTCGCGTACGTCTCGCTGTCAGCGGACGAGCCGCACGCCTGGCCGCTGGTCCTGCTCGCGTCGGCTTTGCCATGCGTACCGCTACGTGGAGCTCCCGCGTTCGCACCCGCGTGGAAGCTATGCGCCGCGCTCGTCGGCACCACCGCGCTCACGCATGCGGTCTTCTTCGGCGAGGACCGCTATCACATGGTCGTGATACCTGTATTCTGCATCTACGTCGCAGGCGCCCTGCGAGCGCCGGGCCACCAAAAGGAAAACGGCGCGACCCTCGAGAGGGATGCGCCGTCTTCGGCCTGAGGGCAGAAAGGATTTACTTCTTGCCAGCGCCCTTGGGGGGCGTCTTGCCTGCGGGCTTCTTGCCAGCATCGCCCGCGCCGGCGTCCATCGGCATGGCCGGGGGAGTCGCGCTCGGCATCGCGCTCGGCATGGCCGTCGCGGTGTCGGGGGTGGAGGGCATCGCGCTCGCCGAGGGCATCGCGCTGGGCATGTCGGGCGCGGTCGCCGACGGGGTCGGGGGCATGTCGTGCGGCGGGGGCTTGGGGTCGCCGCCGCAAGCGACGAAGAAGCCAACGGCAGCCGTTACGGCGAAGGGGGCGAGGACCAAAAGTTTGATGGTGCGCATGTTCCTTTTTCTCCGGACGACGCGTTAGGAGGAGGCCGCCCTATCAGTGGACGCGGTCTATCCGCTCACCGCGAGATTGACAACAAAAAAGCAAAGGGCGCTTGTATGGTGCACCTTCATGATCGGCAGGCTCACCGGGCGCGTGATCGCCGAAGATGAAGACGGCGCCATCGTCGTGGACGTCGGCGGTGTCGGCTATGAAGTGACCACGCCGATCGGCACGCGGGGCAGGTCGCGCGTCGACGACGGCGTCATCACGCTCTTCATCCACACCCACGTTCGCGAGGAGACGTTCTCCCTCTTCGGGTTCGCGACGGAGGTCGATCGCACGGCGTTCCGGACGCTCATCGGGGTCTCCAGCGTCGGGCCGAAGACGGCGGTCGCGGTGCTCTCGGCGCTGCCCGGGGCGGAGCTCGGGCGCGTGATCGCCAGGAAGGAGCTCGCGCGCCTGACGTCGATCTCCGGCATCGGCAAGAAGACGGCGGAGCGCCCGCTCCTGGAGCTGGAAGGCAAGCTCACCACCACGGACGTCCGCGTCAGCGGCGACCCATCCGCACCCCTCGTCAGCAGGAAGGGCGAAGGGGACAAGGCGGAGCTCCTGCACGGCGCGCTCACCCGCATGGGATATCGCCGCGAGGAGGCCGACCGCGCGGTGAAGACTCTCGAGACCGAGATCGAAGGCCGCACCCTCGCCGAGCTGCTTCGAGAGGCGCTGGTGATCCTCTCGCGTTGAGGCTAATAGCGACCTCGATGGCGAAGGAGAAGTCCAAGGATTCGAAGGCCCAGAAGCCGCGGAAGCGGACACGTCAGGAGCGACGGTTCTTGCCGCAGTCCTCGACGAACCACTTGCTCGTCTATGTGATCGGCGGCCTTGGCGCGCTCGGCCTGGGCGCTGGCGTGTGGGGTTACTGGTTCGGACACCTCAACGCGCCCGAGGGCCAGGCGGTGTCGCCCGTCTTCGTCCTGTCGGTGAGCGGAGCATTGCTCACCGTGATCGCGATCTGGCTCGGCACCAGCGGTGAGGCTGCGCTGCGCGTGGGTGATGCGGGCATCGCCCTCGAGAAGGGCGAGCTCCAGCGCATGCCCTGGTACAACCTCTCCACCATCAGCTGGGAGTCGGGCGCGGGCGCGCTCGTGGTTTCCGGCAAGGACGAGCACGACAAGGCAGTGACCTTCAAGGTGCCCGCGCGCTCGCACGGCGTCGCGGCGGCGTGGATCCTGGCGGAGACGCAGGAGCGCGTGCCCAAGGCCGTCGACATGCCGAAGGAGGCGATCGAGAAGCTCACGCCCGCACCGCCGAACGAGGGACAGCTCATCGCGCTGCCGCCGACGCAGGTCGTGGGAAAGCGCTGCGCGAAGAGCGGCGCGCTGATCGGCTACGAGCCGGATGCGCGTGTCTGCCCGCGCTGCGAGCGCGTGTACCACAAGGCCTCCGTGCCACCGAAGTGCAAGTGCGGAGAGAACCTCCGCCACCTCCGCGGACGGCAGGAAGAAGGAGAAGACGCGAAAGACGCGGACCTTGCCCCCGACTCCTCCGGCGTGGACGACTCCGACGACGCCGCGCTCGCGTGATATCCTTCACGTGATGAGGATCCGAGCCGCAACCGCGCTGCTGCTCACGTCTGCGTTGCTGCTCGGCGCAGCGGCAGCAGCATGCAGCGCGTTCGGCGGCACCGACGCCAATCCCACCCCTGGCGGTGACGGCGGCGCGGAGGCGGCGTCTGGAGGGTGCTCGGGCAAGGTCTGCGACTGTGACGGTGACCCCGCCAACGGCGCCGAGACCGACGTCACACAAAACGACCCCAACAACTGCGGTGCCTGCGGCCGCGTATGCGCCGCCGACCCGGTCTTGAAGGTAGCGACGTGTATTGCGGGCGTATGCAATGCGGCGCCGATCCTCGATCAGCTGCCGTTCGCCAGCGTCGTCGTGGCGCACGGTGACGACGTGTACTTTGCAGATGGAAACCCGAATGGGCCGGCTGGAACCGCCAGGCATGCTGGCCCACCGGACTTCGCACCAAGCACCGTGTCGCTTCCGCAGTCGACGGCGATCGTTTCCATGGCCGTCGATGGGGACGACCTGTACGTGGTCTCGGCGCAGGAACCAAACGGACGCGGGTACCTGAACCGCATGCCAAGAACTGGTGACTGCGGTGGCGGCTGCAGCACAACGCTGGACGGCACGGCTGGCAGCGGCACACCTCCATTGAGGGTCGCCATCTCCGCGAACACGGTCTACTGGGTGCGCGCGCCGTCGGGCAACGACGTGGGCCAGCTGATGGCGCAACCCAAGGCGGACGCGGGTCCGGCCATCGTGCTGGATTCGCGTGCGGGCTACAATCAGCCGTCGTTCCAGCTCCCGTCGCTCGTCGTCAGCGGTGGCTTCGTCTATGCGGCGCACGAGGTGTACATGCCGGAGGTATCGAGCGACGGGGTCGCGGCGCTCCCACTCGTCGGCTGTCCCATGACAAAGGCGATGTGCGTGACCGATCGCGAATTTTCTCGCACGGCGGGCCTCGCAGCGGACAAAGACACGCTCTATTACGTCGAACTCGGAGATGCCGGCCCCGTCAGCATCGGTCGCGTGAAGGACAGCGAGCTCATGGGGGCCGCGTTCGTCGTCCGCCCCGGGCTCGGCGCTGTCATCGCCGTCGACGACCGCGACTTCTACTGGGTGGAGTCAGCTGCGGCCGGCGCTGCAGTGCAGTGGTCCATCCTGCGAAGCGGCAAGGATGGCAAGTGCCCGACCTACGCTCCGTGCCCCCAGACGGTCGCGCGGGTGACTTGCGCCGACGGGAACGACCCGACCTGTGGCATCGCTGCGATCGCTCCGGGCGCCACGCAGATCTTCTTTGCGCGTGGTGGCGGCAAGGGCGGCGTGTTTCGCGTTCCCAGATGACTCAGTATCTGAATCCCGCGAAGAGCTGCGGTCCCCAGATGAACGGCCCGCCCTGTCCATTGCCTTGATACGTGTCCATGTCGATGCGGCCGCCAAGGTACGCGCCGTGATCGTCACGCGAGCCGAAGTCGTATACGTCCAGCTTCGCGGAGAGGAATCCGCCGATGCTCAGCGCCTCCATCGGAGACCGGTTGGTCACACGTGAGACGTTGAGGTACCCAAGGCGCGCGCCTCCGCCAAGACGCAAGAACGAGAGCGCGCGATAGAGCACCTCGAAACCCAGCGAGCCGGTGCTAGTATGCAGCCCCGACGCGCCCAGTGAGCCAATGCCGAAGTCCGCGATCACGAGCGCGCTGACCTGATCGTTCTGGACACCGAGGCCCAGCCGCGCACCCGTCGTCTGCAGCGGCATGTCGTACATGCGGAGGAACGCGTGATCGATCTCGAGCGCCAGCACCGCCCGCGCCTCCGTGTCCCTGGACCGCTTGCGCGCCGCATCCAGCGTCCTTGCCAGGTCGTCGTTCGCGGCACCGTTTGGAGCCTGCGTCTGCGCCGGCGCTGGCTGGGCCGAAGGCTCCTGTGCGCGCGCCGTGGAGCACAGCAAGAGCGTGAGCATGACTGACCAGCGCGGCCTCATGGGCACACCCCGCGCGAGCCGCCGGTCGTGCTGATTCCGCCGCCGTCCGCGTCCTCGGAGATGCGCGGGAGGACGCTGTCCGCGCGGTCGCAGACGCCCGAGTTCACCATCGTTCCACAGTCGAGCGCGAGGATGCACTTGCTCGTGCCCTCGTCGATGGCCGGGTACTGCACCTGCAGCGTGCACTCGGTGGAGTTGTCGACGAACGAGCACTCGATGGTGCGCGGGTCGAACGAAGGACAGCACTTGGCAAGACGCGCGGTCGCCTCCTCGCAAAAGATCTCGTCCTCGCGGAAGCCGGCGGACGCGCCGTAGGAGCAAAAGATGACCGCGGCCACCACCAGAGAAGAAGATAAGCGATGCATGGGCGGGCCGGTTCGCAAGGACGGTGCCACGGCCTTCACCCACGCGCGGCTCACGTTCAGGCTTATTTTCCCGATGGATCTTGCGCCAGGCATGCGCCGAGCGCGTGCCCACCCTGATCCGAGCCGCCGCTCCGCGACGCCAGTGTCAGGCCTACGTGGGGGCGGCGAGGGGCGTCAGGCGGTCTCGACGCGGTTTCGTCCGCGGTTCTTCGCCGAGTAGAGCGCCTTGTCCGCGCGCTGGAGGAGATCTTCGATCGACCATGCATTGTCCAGTGCGCTCGCGAGCCCGATCGACGCAGTTGCCTGCACGCCCTCGCCGTTCGGGAGTGGGTACTTCGCGTCGCAGATGGCGCGACGAACGCGCTCGGCCGCGATGCGCGCGCCGGCCTCCGCGGTCTGCGGCAGCGCGACCACGAACTCCTCGCCGCCCCACCGCGCCACGACGTCGCTCTTGCGCGCCATGCTCGCGAGCACCTTCGCGACGCCCTGCAGCACCGCGTCGCCGGCGTCGTGACCGAGCGTGTCGTTCACCTTCTTGAAGTGGTCCACGTCGATGAGGAGCATCGAGAACGGCATCAGCGCGTTCTGCGACCGCTCGCGCGCAGTGTCCAGAGCGTGCGCAAACGCGCGGCGGTTGAAGAGCCCCGTCAGCGAGTCAGTCGATGCAAGGCGCCGCGACTCGTTCATGAGCGAGACCATGCGCAGCGGCCCACCAAGCTCCGTCGCGGCGATCGCCATGAAGCGCCGGTCCTCCGAGGACGCGCCGCGACGACCAGGAGACAGCGCGATCTGACCGAGCACGGAGCCACCAAAGCGAACCGCCGTCTGCACGGGCGCCGCCGCCCACTCCGCCTCTACTGCGCGCGAGTCGGAGATGAGGTGCAGCGTGTGGTCCTTCTCCTTGCGGCGCTCCGGGAGCTTGTGCACGCCAAGCGCGTCGCGCGCCTCACGCTCTGCAGGCTCCACCAGCGCGGTGTGCGTGTGGATGTAGAGATGCGGAGGCTGCGTCTCCGTGACCAGCGCCACCCACCGGTAGCCAATGACGTCCGATGCAAGCGTCGCCATCTCCGCCCACAGCGCCTCCACGTCCTCCGACGTCTGTGAGAGCGCGCGCACGGCGCCCGCGATCGTGGACTCGTAGAGGGCGATGTCGAGCAGCTGCGAGAGGCGCTCCGGGATGGAGCCGCGCGTGGGGCTTGCCTGTGTGCTGGGCGCCGGACGCGACACGGTGAGCGACTCCGCCACGATCGCGAGCAGCCGGTCGATCTCACCCTTCGTGACGTACGCGGTGGCACCTGCGTGCCGCGCCCAGAACCGCGAGCGCCGGTCGTCCGATGCGGTGAGGAGAACAACGGGAACGTGCGCGGTCGCAGGCTCCGAGCGCAGCAGACGACAGAGCTGAAGGCCGGAAATTCCAGGCATCCAGAGGTCCGTGACAACGGCCGCAGGCGGCTCTGCGAGCGCCTTCTCGGCCGCGAGGGTCGCCTCCGCCACCTCGATGACTTCGTACCCCTCGTCCCTGAGCTTGCCACCCAGGAGCTTCCTGGCGCTCGCGCTATCGTCGACGAGGATGACTCTTGCCATTCGGCCCCTTCTGCCTGGAGAGTATGCTTCGCTCTCTCGCCGGACAATAAAGGAGATCACACGTGGGAGTCTCGTACACCGTCACAGTGCTTGGCACGGGCACCATGGGCCAGGGGATCGCGCAGGTCACGGCCGCCGCCGGCCACGAGACGCGGGTCTTCGATGCGGACGAATCCCGGGCGAAGGCCGCGATCAAGCAGATCGCAGCCACGCTCGAGAAGCTCATCGTCAAGGGCAAGATCAAGGAAGAGGCTCGCCGGCGCACGTTGGAGCACCTGTCGACCGGTCCTTCGGCAAAGCTCGCCGCGGACGGGGCTGATTTCGTCATCGAGGCCGTTCCGGAGAACATGGACCTCAAGGTGGAGCTCTATCGCGAGGTCGTGCCCGTCGCGGCCCCACACGCGATCTTCGCGAGCAACACGTCGTCGCTGTCGATCACGGAGCTCGGCACCAAGATCGGCGAGCCGGCCCGCACCGTCGGCCTTCATTTCTTCAACCCACCTCCGGTCATGGAGCTCGTGGAGGTCGTGCGCGGCCTTGGCACCAGCGATGACACGATCGACCGCGCGCTCTCGTTCGTGCGCGCGTTGCCCAAGACACCGATCGTGGTGCGTGACGTTCCGGGCTTCGCCACGAGCCGCCTCGGCGTGATCCTTGGCGCAGAGGCCATGCGCATGCTGGAGATGGGTGTAGCGTCCGCAGAGGACATCGATCGCGGCATGGAGCTCGGCTATCGCCACCCCATGGGTCCGCTCAAGCTCACGGACCTGGTCGGTCTCGACGTACGCCTTGCCATCCTCGAGCACCTGCAGAGGGAGATCGGCGACCAGTTCAGGCCGCCCGCCATCCTGCGCTCCATGGTGCGCGCCGGGAAGCTCGGAAAGAAGACCGGCGAGGGCTTCTATCTGTGGACCGACGGCGTGGCGGTCCCCCACGCGATAGCCAAGAAGTGACGCTCTAGAACGAACCCGAGAGCCACATGCCGTTGGGCGAGGCGTCCACGTGGAGTGCGCTCACGCCACCAGATTGCACCGTCTTCGTGCTCTGCGTGGTGCCAGCGCTGCCAGTGGTGGCGGACTTGTTGCCGGTGTTCGCGAGCACGGTGGTGACGACCGCCAGGCCGAGGCCCGCGATTCCCACGCCCATGCCAACGTTCGCGACGAGGATCTTCGTGTTGATGCCGTCCTTGTCCGAAGAGGGGCAGCTGGGTGCGCAGCCGCGCGATCGCAGATCGCTCTCGTCGCTCTTCGCCATCACCGCGAAGACCGTGGTGGTGACGCCGCCGGCCACGAAGACGCCAAGGCCTACCCAGCCGAGCAGCGGCACATGAAAGCCGTCGCTGGCGGCCGTGGTCCCGGGGGTCGTCAGTGGCTTCGGCGGCGGGACGGGGACCGGTGGCGCCGTGAAGTGGACCTCGATCATGCGGTTCTTCTCGCCGGGGCGGAGCAGGAACTTTTCGTCGGTCGTCTTGCCATCCGCTCGTCGCACATGCACGACGTGCTCACCAGGGTCCAGCGGCGCGGCCTTCGCGGAGATCGGCTGCTCCGTCGCCGTGTCGATACCTACCTTGGCGTCGATGATCTCCTTTCCCTGCTCGTCGAGGACGCGGAATGTGATCGACGGCATGTCGCGGTCTGCGTCGTCACGCCACCCGGCGCAGGACTTCGCGATGATCGCCGGGCACGTCTTGGTCGCGCACACCACGAACTTGTCGCGCGCGGCGCTGAGCTTGCCGTCGTCGCGTAGCTTCTGGCCATCGTCCGCGGCGGCGATGCACTCGTCGCGCGAAGGCCCTGCCGCATGCGCGCTGGACGTGGATAGCAGGGCGGCGGAGGCAGCGGAGACGCCGGAAACGAGAGCGAAGAGAGTGTGCCGCGAGCGCCAGGGCGAGCTTTGGCGTCGCTCAGATCTGAACATGGTCATTTGAAACATTCGGGGATGAAGTGCTTACGTCCGCTCTTGTCGATCGTGTACGGCGGCTCGCAATTCACCGGGGGACGCACGTAGATCTGCTTCGGCGGTTGTACGACGGACGCGGTGCTCGCACCGGGAGCCGGAGTGACCGGGGGGCGCGCGGCAACGACAGATGCAGAGGGAGCGGCGGCGCTCGATGGCGCTTCGGCCGTGGAGCTCTCGGCGGCGGGGCCGACATGCAGGACCGGCACTGCGGCGCGATCACTGGCGACAGGCGCAACGGTGTCCTTGCGCTTGGTGAACACCAGCGCGCCGATGACGATCAGCGCCCCGAGGAACGCGACCCCGAGCCCGCCGGCGAGCACCATCCCGACGTTGACCTTGGTCTCGGCAGGCCGAAGAAAATGGGACGCCGATGCATCGGGTGACGTCCCGGACGGCAGCATGTTCCGCGCGGAAGATGGACCGTCGTCGGTGGCGGCCATCGTAGCCATCGCGGCGCTCGAGGGCGCAGACGCCTGGGAGCCGCTGGCCGGCGGTGTCGGCAGGGCGATCGGCGGCTTGGAGCGCGTGCTCGAGCGCTCGATCTCCGCCACCACACGCGCCCGCTCCTCGAGCACGTCGCCGGCGAGCTCGTGCACCCACGCAGCGACCTGCGTGTACGTCGCCTGGGGCTCCACGTCGAGCAGTGCCTCCGCCATCTCGGCCGCGGTCGCAAAGCGATCCTCCGGGTTGAGCCGCGTGGCGCGTCGCACGACGTCGTCGAAGCGCGCGAGGCCCGGGTCGACCTCGCTCGGCACGCGGATCTCGCCGCGGATGATCTTCGAGAGCGCAGCGCCCTCGTTTTCACCCGCGAACATCCGCACGTTTGTCAGCGCCTCGAAGAGCATCACGCCCGCCGAATAGATATCCGCTGTCCGGGTGAGGTTGTCCGCCGCCAGCTGCTCCGGCGACATGTAGAGGATCTTGCCCTTGATCTTCCCATCCTGCGTCGTGGACACGCGGCCTTCTGCCTTCGCGATACCGAAGTCCAGCACGCGCGCGACACCGTCGATGCCGACGAGCACGTTCTGCGGCGACACGTCGCGATGGATGAGGCCGAGCGGCTGGCCCTTCTCGTTCGTGGCCTCATGCGCGGCATGCAGCCCCTGCAACGCGCCCTGTACGACCGACACGACGATGCGGGGAGGCGGGCGCGCGTCGGTCTGCTGCGCGCGACGACACAGCCTGGAGAGCGACTCACCGCGGACGTAGTCCATGACGAGCAGCAGCTCATGCCCGGCGACCACCACGTCCAGCGTCGAGACCACGTTCGGGTGCTGGATGCGCGCCGCCACCCGTGCCTCGTCGAGCAGCATTCCGGTGAACTCGGCGTCGTGCGCATATTGCGCATGAAGACGCTTCACGGCCACCGTGCGCAGGAAACCATGCGGTCCCACCAGGCGCCCAAGATGGACCGTGGCCATTCCGCCCGCCGCTATCGCATCGTAGATGGCGTAGCGGTCTATGAGCAGCGGCGAGTCCGCGCTGGGAGTGACAGCAGCTGCCGTCATGGACCTATCAGTCTACAGAGTGGATCACCTGTGGACCACAACTCCTTCATGAGCACTCTCGAAAGCGTTCGTGATTACCGACCGACGCACGTGTGGGGAGGCGTGTGTGGTCGCCGCGATCCCGCTTCTGATGCGCACACACACGGACGTCCACGCGGAATGTTCGTGCTCGTTCCGACGCTTCATTTACCATCGAAGGATGCGCGTGCGTTCCGCGATGCTTGTGTCGGCGGTCTCGCTTCTTGCGGTGGCTTGCTCGTTCGGAGTCAATCTGGACAACCTGTTCGACGGAACACCGCAGGGCGGGTCCGACGGGGCTACCGATGGGCAGAACCAGCCACTCGACGCGATCGCACCACCACCCGACGCAACCATCCCAAAGTCGAAGGTGTTGGAGATCGGCGCAGGCGACGACTTTGCATGCGGGCGCCGGATCGACGGCACCGTCATGTGCTGGGGCTTCAACGATTCGTACGGTCAGCTCGGCAGCGGTGCGCCCCTCTCGTCCAGCGCGCCCGTTCTCGTCAAGGATCTGAACGACGCGACCAGTCTCGCGGTCGGGCGCGTGCATGTGTGCGTCGTGCACAAGGCAGGCACGGTCTCCTGCTGGGGCCGCAACAACGAGCGCGAGCTGGGTGATGGCACCACGAATGGCTCACCGGTTCCCGTGACCGTGGTGCAGCTCACGGACGCGGTCGCCGTTGCCGTTGGAACAACGTACTCGTGTGCGCTCCGCAAGGACGGCTCCGTGTCGTGCTGGGGCGATGACACCGCGGGCCAGCTCGGCGATGGCATGCAGACGAGCCGCTCGCAACCCGCCGCCGTCACAGGGGTCACGGGCGCGACGCAGCTCGTCGCTTCGCAGGGCACGGCATGCGCGCTCGTGAAGTCCGGTGACGTGTATTGCTGGGGCGCGAACGACAGGGGACAAGCGGGCAGCGCGAGCCCGCCGCAGGTCCTGACCGCCACGAAGGTGGCTGGGCTTTCGGGCATCAAGGCGATCGGTTCCGGCGCCCTGGGCGGACACTTCTGCGCGGTGAACGGCCTGAGCGGCCTCCAGTGCTGGGGCGGCGGCGGAAGCGGTCAGCTCGGCAACTCCACCACGAGCGACAGCGCAACGCCCGTGAACGTCGTATCGATCGACGACGCGGTCGGCGTGACCGCTGGCGGTAGCTTCACGTGCGCGTGGCGAAAGAGCGGCGCGCTGAACTGCTGGGGCACGAACGGCTGGCGTGAGCTCGGTGTCGGCGACAACATGCCCCCAGGCTCGACGTCGACTCCGCTCCCGGTCGTGGGCATCGCCAACGTCGCCTCCGCTGCCGCCGGTGGCAGCTTCACCTGCGCGATCCTCAACGCCGGTGACAACGTGTCGTGCTGGGGCTCGAACTACGCGGGCTCGCTCGGTCGAGCGACGCTCATCAACTCCGCGATTCCCGTGGCGGTGAAGACAAGCGGCGCGAGCCAGGGGATCACCACCGGCGATAATCACGCGTGTGCCGTCGGCAGCGGTGGAACGCTTTCCTGCTGGGGCCTGAACGACCTCGCCCAGCTCGGCAGCGGTTCGATTCTTGGCAGTGGGACGCCGCTCGTGGTCACGGGGCTCGCGGGCGTCACACAAGGCGCTGCTGGCGGGAACCACACGTGCGCGCTGCTGGGCACGCAAGTGCAATGCTGGGGGCACGGGCAGTACGGACCGCTCGGCGACGGCAATCAGCCCTACATCGCCCTGCCGCCAGTCATCTTCGGCGCGACCCCCGTGGTCACCGTGGGCGCTGGCAGCGACTACACCTGCGCGCTGTTGTCGAATGGAACGGTCGCGTGCAGCGGCAGCGACTACTACGACAATCTTGGACGCCCCGGCGGCCAGCAGAACAGTCCCCAGCCTGTCCTTGCCGTGCCCGTGCTGGACGCGGGCGTCGTTGACGCCAGTGGGTTGGATGGTGGCGATGCGGGCCCCCCGCCGGGCCCCGCTTCGTATGGCTCCGTCACGAAGGTCGCTGTCGGCCCGCTGCACGCGTGTGCGCTCCACGGAGGGGCCGCCGGGTGCTGGGGCCGTTCACTCAGCGGCGAGTGTGGCACGCTCAACGGGACGCAGACCTACCCCAACGAGGTCGCGTTGCCAGGGAGCGTCACGGACATCGCCAGCGGCGGCGACCACACCTGCGCGGTCCTCATGGACGGCAGCGTTCGATGCTGGGGCGCGAACGGTCACGGTCAGCTGGGTGGCGCCGGCGGCGACGGCCCTTCGCTGCGCCAGCCCAACCTGGGCGCGAAGACGGCGAAGGCGGTCGCCACGGGTGACGCGCACACGTGCGTGCTCACGACCGACGGCGCGGTCTTGTGCTGGGGCTCCGGTGCGTCGGGTCAGGTCGGCAATGGAGTCCTCGCCGACACACCATCGCCCGCGCCCGTCACGGGTCTCTCGAACATCACGGCGATCAGCGCGCGCGGCGACTTTGCGTGCGCCCTGTCGATGGCGGGCGCTGTGTCCTGCTGGGGCAACAACGAGAGCGCGCAGCTCGGCAACGGGACCGTGCTCTCCACGGGGACACCTGCGCCGGTGGCTGGCTACTGAACCCGCCACTGAACCCGGTACCGACCGCCCACTGAGACCGCGCATTCCATGGGTTTCTGAGTAGACTCCCGGCCGAAGGAGCCTCCAGATGCGTGCAGCATACATCCTCGACGGCGTTCGCTCTCCCATCGGCAAGCACAGGGGCGCGCTGTCTTCCGTGCGTGCGGACGACCTTGCCGCGCGCATGATCACGGCCCTCCTGGGCCGAAACCCGGGTCTTGCGGACAAGATCGATCAGGTGGTCTTCGGCGCGACCAATCAGGCTGGAGAGGACAATCGCAACGTCGCGCGCATGGCCATGCTGCTCGCCGGGCTGCCGTACGAAGTGCCCGCAGTCACCGTGAACCGCCTCTGTGGCTCCGGCCTGGAGGCCGTGGCTGATGCCGTGCGCCGCGTCTGGACCGGTGACGCGGAGGTGGTGATCGCCGGCGGCGTGGAGAGCATGACGCGCGCGCCGTACGTGTTCGGCAAGAGCGATGAGGCGTTCGCGCGCAGTGCCCCCAAGGTCTTCGACACGAGCCTTGGCTGGCGCTTCGAGAACCCGAAGATGGCGGAGCGGTTCCCGCTGCAATCGATGGGTGAGACCGCAGAGAACGTCGCGGAGAAGTGGAAGCTCACACGCGACGAGCAGGATGCATTCGCGCTCGGCTCGCACGAGAAGGCGGCGCGCGCTCAGAAGGAAGGCGCGTTCGACAAGGAGCTCGTCGTGATCGAGATCCCCCAGAAGAAGGGCGAGCCCACGACCGTGAAGGAGGACGAGTCCGTCCGCGCCGACACCACGCTCGCGACGCTCGCCAAGCTCCAGCCCGTGTTCCGGAAGGGCGGCACCGTCACCGCGGGCAACAGCTCACCGCTGAACGACGGCGCCAGCGCGACGATTGTCGTCTCCGAGGATGTGGTGAAGTCGCTCGCACTCACGCCCCTCGCGCGCGTCGTGTCGTTCGCCACGGCGGGCGTGGAACCGAATTTCATGGGCGAAGGGCCGATCCCCGCGGGGAAGAAGGCGCTCTCGCGCGCGTCGTGGAAGGTGTCGGAGCTTGATCTCGTGGAGCTGAACGAGGCATTCGCCGCGCAGTCGCTCGCATGCATTCGCGGGCTCGAGCTGGACGTCACCAAGCTGAACGTGAACGGCGGCGCGCTCGCGCTCGGCCACCCGATCGGCTCGTCGGGCTGCCGCGTCCTTGTCACGCTCGCCCATGCGATGCGCGCGCGGAAGGCTCGCCGCGGCATGGCTGCGCTCTGCATCGGCGTGGGCCAGGGCATTGCCATGACCCTCGAGGCCTGAGCGCAGATGCCGTTCACCGACGCTCCGCCGGCGGGACCCCCGTGGGACACGCCGTTCGCGGAGGTGTCGTTCGCGTTCGTCGACCTTGAGATGACGGGGCTCGACCTGGAGAAGGATCGGGTCATCGAGATCTGCGTGGAGCGCACGAAGGGCGGCCAGCGCGAGGCCTTGTTCTCCACGCTGCTCAACCCCGAGGTACCGGTCGGCGCTCAGCACGTCCACGGCATCGACGAGGAGATGGTCAAGAGCGCGCCCCGGTTCGCAGAGGTCGCGTCGCAGCTGCAGGAGATCCTCTCGGGTGCCGTCTTCGTCGCGCACGGCGCAAAGTACGACGCGGACTTCCTCAACATGGAGCTTGCGCGCGCGGGCCACGAATATCGCGTCACGCACCTGGTCGACACCCTGAAGCTCGCACGCCGCGCGCTGGGACTGGAGAGCCACAGCTTGCATGCATTATGCAAGCATTTTGGCGTGGTCCAACAGGTGGCGCACCGCGCAGAGGCCGACGTCGCGGCGCTGCAGACCGTCTTCGCGCGCATCGTGGAGCTCCTTGCGCCCGTGTCAGCCCGGGACCTCTGGGAGGTCCGCACGGCGGAGCGGCTCGCCCGCGGGGCCATCCTTGCGGCCTGCGAAACAGCCCGCGCAGCTGGCACGGAGGTGCGTATCACCTATCGCCCCTCCAGGAGGAAGTCGGAAATCTTGCCGATGATCGTGACCGGGATCGCCTCGGACGTGGACCCCCCTCGGGTGATGGGCTATCTGGTGACCGGACGTAGCCGACGCGAGCTTCGCGCCGACCGCATCCTCCGGGTGGAGACCCCAACGTGAGCTTGTTCCAACACACCTCCAGGGCCAGCGCAGCACTAGGCCTGTTGTTCGTCATGTGCGCGCCCGCCGCGTGTGGTCCACCGCAAGATGCCGCGGGGCCGACGCGCCCGCCGCTCGCGGAGAAGTGGCTCAGCCGTGCGAAGGAGAGCTACCGCCAGGGCGACATGGCAGACGCCACGGACGCGAGCGACTCGGCGCTGAAGGTGTCGCCGCGCGACCCCGAGGTGCGCATGATGAAGGCGCGCGTTTCGCTCTCGCGCCTGGAGTTCACGGATGCAGCGAAGCTCTCGCAGGGCATCGCCACCACAGAGGCGCACCAGCTGCGTGCGCGCGCGCTCTGGTACGCGGGCGATCTGGAAGCAGCCGCGGAGGAGATCGACGCCATCCTCGCGGACCCGTCCGCGAAGGATCCGTGGGCAACCGACGTGGGCAAGCTCGCGCGCATGGGGCAGGGCCGTCATCCGTTCGCGATCGAGAACGCGCTCGTCGGTGCCGTGGAGATGCCGCGCGCGGGCGCCTCGCTCGTGGTTCCGTGCGAGCTCGACGGCGAGCGCATCCTTGCTGTCGTGGATACCGCCGTTCCCGAGTTCGTGATCGATTCCACCACGCGGCGCGAGCCTGCATGGGTGAACCTGAAGTTCGACAAGCTCGAGGTGAAGGACGTGCCAGCGGTCACCCGCGACCTCTCGCCCATCTCGCGCCAGTTCGGCGCCGCCATCAAGGCGCTCATCGGCGTGAACGCCCTCCGCCACATGCACGCCACGTTCGATCGTCACGGCGACCAGTTCGTGGTGCGTCGCGAAGATCCCCCCGCGCCGCCGGATGCCAGCCGCGTTCCGCTCTTCTACGCGAAGGGCGGTCTGATGATGCTCCGCGCCGCGGTGAGCAAGGACGAGGGGAGCCAGACGCCGTTCTTCCTGAACACCACCGCTCCGTATTTCCTCGCGCTCGAGGACTCCACGTGGAAGCGCGCCGGCGTGGATCTCAGCGTCCTGCGCAGCGACCCTTCGCTCCCCGACAACGTGAAGGGCGGCACGCTGCCGCTGTTTCGCGTGTTCGGCTTCGACCTGCCTGACGTCCCCGGGTACCAGAATGTGCCGCTCGCGGAGCTGAAGAGCGCGATCGACATCGACCTGGGCGGCGTCGTCGGGTCTGCGGTGCTGTCGCTGTTCCGCGTGACGTTCGGCGACGACGGTCGCTTCATCTGGGTCGAGCCGGATCCCACGCTCGCGGAGATGCCTTCCTCCGGTCGTCGTCGCGGACCACCGCCGCCCCCCGCCACGAACGCACCGCCGTCTCTGGCTCCATCCTCCGCTCCGCCGCCCGCGGCCAATCCTGCACCGGGTCCGTCGAGCGCACCACCAGCAACCGCGCCCAGCAGCAAGGTCCCCGCCGCGCCCAGCAGCAAGGTCCCCGCTGCGCCCAAGGCGCCGACCTCGTCGCCGCCCGCGGCTCCGAAGAAGCCGTGAGTCGTCCATGAGTCACAACCCCGTCGCGCGTCTTGCGGTCTATGCGGGCAGCTTCGATCCAGTCACGTTCGGGCACCTCGATCTGATCGAGCGCGCCAGCGCGCTGTTCTCGGACGTCATCGTCGCGATCGGCGTGCACCCCACGCGAAGCCCGCTGTTCTCCGCGGACGAGCGAAAGGATCTCCTGCTGTCCGCCACGCGCCATCTCTTCAACGTGAGCGTGGACTCGTTCGACGGGCTGCTCATCGACTTCGTGAACCAGAAGCAGGCGCGCGTGATCGTACGCGGGCTGCGCGCGGCCACGGACTTCGAGTACGAGCTGCAGATCGCGCATGCCAACGCGGACATGCGCCCCGAGATCGACACCATCTTCCTGCCCACGCGAACGAAGCACGGCTTCGTCTCCGCGTCCCTCGTCCGCGAGATCGCAAGCCACGGCGGCGACGTGAGTCGGTACGCGCCCCCCGAGGTCAGCACGGCGCTCGCACGAAAATTTACCCGATAGTACGGCGAGCCTTCGGAGCAACGTCGTCGGTCTCGTCCTCGAGCTCCTCCTCGGTCGAGGTCGAGGTCGAGGTCGAGGTCGAGGTCGAGGTCGAGGTCGAGGTCGAGGTTGAGGTCGGTGTTGAGGTCGCGCTGTCCGCTATGCGTACCTCTGGGGGCAGGGGCCTCGCCGAGCCGAGCGGTGTTGCTCCAAGCCGATTCTCCGCACGTCGGGTGAGCGCGCGGGAGAGCCACGGCGGTACTGGCTCCTCGTTCTCTTCCGCTGGCTTCTCTGTCACGCCCGCAAGGCTCTGCGCGGCGGGGTCGAACGCCTTCGCGACCTTCCCCAGCAATCGCGTGTGGAGTGCACGCAATCCAAGCAGCGCCGCCAACGCGGTGAGCAGCAGCGGATGTGCCGCCAGCGAAGACACGGAGAGCGCGAGCGCGACCATCAAGAACAGGTTCACGAGCACCTGCAGGCGATGGACACGCTCCACGGCGTTCTCCGCCCGCATGTCCCTCTGGAGGAGCCATCTGCCTGCACGCCACGACGGAACGAATGGGAGCGGCACCGCGCCCTTGCGCGACATGCCGCGCGCGATGAATGCAGCCATGCGATCCACCACGAGCTCCACCGGCGTGAGGAACGCGAACGCAAACGTGCCGATCGCAGCGGCGTTCACCGCGAGGGGCGCGCTGGCAGCGAGCTTCTTCGCGTTGGGAAGTGCGCCCCGATACGCGCTCATCTTGCCAGTGGGCGGCGCGAGCCGTAGACGCTCCGCCCGCTTCTCCCTCCACACGAGGAACGTGTAGAGGCAGAAGGCGAATGCGACGGCACCGAGGATGACGAACTCCAACCTCGCTCCAGGATAGGGCACGCCACCGGAGCGCGAAAGTCGGCCAGCGTATTCCCGATCCAGCTAGTCTGTTGCGCCTCCCATGCCCATTGCAGACATCCGCCCCCTCATCGAAGAGACCGCCGCAGCGGCAAGGAAGCGCGCGAAGGAGACCCCCAAGATCGGGGTGGTGCTCGGTAGTGGTCTGGGCGCGTTCGCGGACACGCTCGACGACCTCGTGAAGGTTCCTTACGCGGAGCTCCCGCATTTGCCCGCATCCAAGGTCGTAGGGCACGCGGGCAATCTCTGCTTCGGGCGCGTGCGTGGGGTCCCCGTCGTTTGCATGCAAGGACGCGTGCACCTCTACGAAGGACACAGCGTCGCGCACGTGGTTCACGGCGCACGAACCATGGCGCGCCTTGGCGTGTCCACGGTGCTCATCACGAACGCGGCTGGTGGTGTGGAGCCGACATGGGCCGCAGGCGACCTGATGCTGATGACGGATCACCTGAATTTGACCGGCCACAACCCGCTGATGGGTCCCAACGACGACACGCTGGGCCCGCGGTTCCCGGACATGACGCGCGCGTACGATCCCGCCGTGGCTGACGCGCTTCGTGCCGTCGCGAAGGAGGCGGGCCTCCCGCTGCGCGAGGGCGTCTACGCCGGGCTGCTCGGCCCCACGTACGAGACTCCGGCCGAGGTGCGGATGCTGCGGACGCTGGGCGCGCAGGCCGTGGGCATGAGCACCGTGCTGGAGACCATCGCGCTCCGTCACATGGGCGTCTTGGTCGGCGGACTGTCGTGCATCACGAACCTGGCCGCGGGGATCACGCAGGCCACGTTGAACCACGCCGAGGTCGAGGACACGGCGAAGAAGAAGCGCGGCGATCTCGTCACGCTCCTCACCGGATGGATCGAGAAAGCAGGAGCCCTGTCATGAGCCAGAAGAAGAAGAGCGGCACGGCGAGCAAGGCAAGCAAGGCGAGCAAGGGCGGCAAGGGAAGCAGCGGACGCGACCCCTCCAGCACGTCGGCGGAGGCGCGTGACGAGGCGGCGCAGATCGTGGCCGCGCTGGTCTCTGCGGCGAAGGACGCGCGCAAGCGGGCGTACGCGCCCTACTCCAAGTACAAGGTCGGCGCAGCGATCCTCACGGAGTCCGGTGACGTCTTCATCGGCTGCAACGTGGAGAACGCATCGTACGGCGCCACGGTCTGCGCCGAGCGCGGCGCGATCATGCAGATGGTCGCGGCGGGTGGAAAGAAGCCCGTCGCGTGTGCGGTCGTCACGCAAGGTCAGGTCGGCGGGTCGCCGTGCGGCATCTGTCGTCAGGTGCTCGCGGAGTTCTCCGAGGACATGACGGTGATCCTCGCGGGTGACGCGGGCGGTCCAGAGCACATGCGCATCACGAGCCTCTCGGACTTGCTGCCCGACGCCTTCACCTCAAGCTCGCTGCGCCGTTGACGCCAGGTAGCATCGAGGGATGTTCCGGACCAAGATCACGTTCGACCACGAGGCGGTCATCCTCGACGACGAGCACGTGCCCTTCGTGACCATCGAGGACGCCAACGTCGAAGATGGGGTCCTCGTTCTGTCGATCGCGTCCGGCAACCGCCGCGTGAAGCTGAACTCCGGAGATGCGATGCTCGTCCTCGACGGGGTGCTCGACGGCATCGAGCGCGCTCACCCGAAGCCGTCGCCCTACCGGTCTCCGAGCAACCCGGGACCTCATGTGGAGCCCGCGTCGCCCACGCATGCGAAATGGCGGCGTGCGCGAACGACGACCGCGCCCGATCTCATGATCGGTCGCACGTTCTCCGCCGGGTGAATCACCGACGCGCCCTTTTGGGGGCCGCTGCCCCCGCTGCTTTGGTCCGAAAACCCCGGGAATTCCGCCCTGAAAGCGGGATCCAGTAGAAAAATCCGACGTTCGTCGATTGGCCCGGCTCGTGCTCCAATGGTGGGGTGAGGCTGAACATGAAACGTCTGACCCAACTGACCGCGCTTTCCTTGCTGGTGGCTGCCGCGCTCATCCCGTCGACCACGGTAGCGGGCTGCGGCTCGTCGAGCTCGAACGACGGGTCCGCGAACGCTGGCGTCAGCGCCATCGTCTTCATCCAGCGTCAGCACACGGTGGTGGGCGCGAACGGTCAGGTCACGGTCGACGTCGCGGGTGGCAACGGCCAGGTGCTCGACTACGACCGCTACGTTCCGGGTGGCAAGCTCAACATCCTCTCGCCCCCGCGCTTCGACACGAAGCCCGTGAATCTCACCGCCGCGTTCCCCGACGCAGACTTCAACGGCGTGGACGTGTCGTTCGATGCGACGCAGGCCGTCTTCTCCATGAAGCGCGACGCGAACGATCACTACCACCTCTATACAGTGCAGCTCGCGGCGGCATCGGATGGCTCCTACGAGATTCACCAGAAGACCCTGGGCGACTACGACGACATCAACCCGATCTACATCGCGGGTGCACGCATCGCGTTCACCACGAACCAGATGTACACGCAGATGGGCACGCGCGCGGACGAGTACGAGCACGGTCGCGCCGTCACGCAGCTCGCCACCATCTCCGTCGCCGGCGGCGATGCGGATCGTCGCTTCGCGTCGCAGAACCTCTCGCACACGGTCGCGCCCTTCCTCCGATCGGACGGCAAGATCGGCTACTGCCGCTGGGAGCACCTTGGCGGCGTCAACGACGTGAAGCTCTTCGCCGCGAACCCCGACGGCACGCAGATGGTCGCGGTCAGCGGCCAGCACGGCAAGTCGTTCAACTCGCTCTTCACGCCCAAGGAGCTGAAGCCGAACGTCATGATCGGCATCGCGACCACGCGTAACCGCACCATCCACGCCGGCGCCATCGTCCAGATCGACGCCCGCAACCAGAACGATCCGAACTGCCTCGACGACGCCGCGGACCACACGGGCCACGCATGCCTCGACGAGGAGAACGTGAAGTTCGATGTCCTCTCGCCCGACGTCCCCACCGGCAACAGCGTGTCTCCGGTCGGCCGGTACCGCGAACCGAACCTGCTCCCCGACGGCCGCATCCTGGTCTCCTGGGCCGACGGCGCGGTGAACGACTCGAACGAGATCTCGGCCACGCCGCCGGACTTCGGTGTCTACATCTTCGACCCGGCGACCAAGAAGAACCAGCTCGTCTACAACGATTCCGCAGTCTGGGATCTGGGCGCGGTCCCCGTGGCCGTACGCAAGGAGCCGCCGGTCATCGGTGACCTGGTGAGCGCGCAGGCCGACAAGAGCCTTCCGGTTCGCATCGGCTCCATCAACGTTCGTCAGACCAGCCTCACCGAGACGGTCACCGGCGCGCAGTTCGACGGCACGCCGCTCGCGATGGCACTCAACGAGGCCGTGAAGGTCCGCATCATCGAGGGCTTCTCGAGCGAGGCCGCGAAGGGCGTGACCATGTTCGGTCTGACGATGGACGAAGGCGCCGCCGTCCTGGGCGAGGCCACCGTCTATCCCGACGGCAGCTGGCTCGCCAACGTGCCGCCATACATCCCGATGCACATGCAGCCCATCGACAAGTGGGGCATGGCCATCCGCAACCAGCGTCTCTGGATCCAGGGCATGCCTGGCGAGGATCGTCGCTGCGTCGGCTGCCACGAGAGCCGCACGGGCGCCTCTCCGGCGCGCTCTGGTCCCACGCTCGCGGAGCAGGCACAGGCGCAGAACTTCATCTCGCAGATCAAGGATCGCGCAGAGTATCCCTGGGCGAGCACCGCGAAGTACCCGGCCACCAATCCGGCGAACGTGATGCAGACGCTCCTCGACACGAAGTGCGGCAACTGCCACGACGGCGGCATGGGTGACCCGTTCGCGGGCAAGGTGTACACCGTCACGCAGACGGATCCGGCCACGGGAATGAGCTCGATGTACTCGATCCCGTACCTGAACCTGAGCAGCACGGACATCACGGTCGTGTATGACCGGAAGCAAGCGACCTACCCGATGAGCTACGTCTCGCTGTTCTACCCCGCGGCGATGATGATGGGCATGAACACCAAGGTGGCGGGCGAGCAGCCCAAGCTCTGGGCCGTTCCGAACAGCTCGCGCACGTCCGCGCTCATCTCGAAGCTCAACGTGAAGGCGGCGGACGGGTCGCTGGCGTTCAAGGGCGCCATGCACCCCGAAGACAAGGGCGTGACGCTCACCAATGACGAGCGCCAGATGCTCATCCGCTCGATCGACCTGGGCGGTCAGTTCTACGCGCGTCAGAACACGGGCTTTGTGCCCTATGCGCAAGATCCCCTCACAACCGAGACCCACTGAAGGAGGCGCATCATGAAGAACCGTATCAAGTTCGCAACGACCGCCCTCTTCGCAACCACCCTCGCTGTGCTCGCCGGTAACGACGCGCACAGCGACGCAGGCACCAACGTCTCGGGCACGCAGTCCATCTATGGCAACATCCCCAGCGACCAGGCGGAGTTCATCTCCACGCCCGATCGCATCAAGGCTGTCGTTGCCAGCGGCTCCATGAGCGCCATCTACGAGACCCTCGAGCACGGCGAGCGCGTGGACTGCCTGGACTGCATCCCTGCGGTGAAGCCGCTGCTCTACAGCTCTGACCCCCATACGCGCGAGATCGCGGCATGGTGGCTGCGTCGCCGCATGTTCGGTGTCTTCGGTCCGGGGCAGCCATACCAGGAGAACCTGCAGAAGCTCGCGTCCGATCCCGACCCCAACATCCGCGCATACGCGGCCGACGCCGTGGGCGAGTTCCTCTCGTCCGCGGGCTCCGACAACCTTGCCACCGCGGCCACGAAGGACACGGACGGCATGGTGCGCGCGGCGGCCGTGAAGGCGCTCGCTCGCATGAACGACGACGGCACCGGCACTGTTGGCAAGGCCATGGCGGACGGCGATCCGCGCGTGCGTCTCGCTGCGCTCGCTGCTGCGGGTCGCATCCATGGGTTCGCCGAAGGCGAGAAGGTCGCGCCGCTCGTGACCGATCAGGATCCGATCATCCGTCGTCGCGCGGCAGAGGTGCTTGGCACGCTGCACGTGAAGACGTCGGTCCCGCAGCTCCGCACGGCAGCGAAGTCGGACGCGGATCCGCAGGTGCGTGCGGCGGCGTGCCACACGCTGGGCCGGCTCGGCGATGCGACCGCCAAGGCGGACCTCCAGGCGATCGCCACCAACGACGCGGACGGGTTCGTGCGCGACATGGCGCAGATGGCTCTGCTTCGCCTGTAGCGGGTTCGCTATACTGGCCCTGCAATGCGAACTCAGAACGAGAGCTCCCGCGTGAACACGCGCGGGAGCTGGGCGCTGTCGCTCGGCACAGTGGTGATCGTGGCAAGCTTCGGGCTGCTGGCGCTCGCGCCTGCGTGCACCACAACGCAGCCGCCGTCATCCACGTACTTCGAGCGCACCATCTCTCCGGTCCTCACCACGTCGTGCGTGCGCACCAACACGGGCGCGGGCTGTCACGTTGCGAGCGACAAGGGCAACGCGCTCGGTAACCTGGACGTGTCGCTCTACTCACAGCTCGAGAAGCGACGCGACTTGCTCCTGAACTACGGGCCCTACGGGCAGCCCGCGTTCCTGGTGAAGAACGTTGCGCCGTTCTCCATCGACGTGCAGTCATTCGACGGCACCAAGACCACGATTGTCACCGACATCAAGCACGCCGGCGGCCCCATCCTCGACGCCACAGCGAGCGGCTATCAGGTGCTGCGCCGCTGGATCGACAACGGCGCGTCCGAGAACAACACGGGCGTGCTGCCGCCCGCGTTCGACAAGCTGCCGTGCGTGACGCTGGTCCCGGTGGTGGCCGGCTTCGACCCCACGAAGGATCCGCCGAACCCAGACTTTGCGCTCTTCCGCGACAAGGCGAACGGTCCCATGGTGGCGGCGTGTGCTGCCGGAAACTGCCACGGCACGCAGGCGAACCAGCTGTATCTCACGTGCGGGAGCTCGCCCGACCAGGTCCGCTGGAACTACTTCGTCGCCGCCGACTACGTGGGCAAGAGCCCCGACCAGAGCGAGATCCTGCGTCGTCCGCTCGCGCCTTCACAGGGCGGCAGCTTCCACGAGGGTGGCATCGTCTATCCGACCGCGCAGGACTCCACGTACCAGGCCGTGAGCGAGTGGGCCGCAGCGCATGGTCCGCCGGACACAAGCAAGCTCTCCAAGAACTTCCTCTTCTTCGCGAACCGCGTGCAGCCGGTGCTCGTGAAGAAGGGCTGCATGATGATCCAGTGCCACTCGGCGTCCATGTTCCACGACTACCGTCTGCGTGGGGGTGCCGGTGGCGCGTTCTCGCTCTCTGCAACGCGGAGGAACTATGACCTCTCGTTCGCGCAGCTGAATCCCGAGAGCCACGACGCCGACGCAAGCCGCATCATCCGCAAGAACCTGTACCGGCCTGACGCATGCGGTGTAGCGGGCTGTGACACGGCGGTCGGCATTGCCCACCGCGGCGGTCCGCTGCTCGAGGACTTTGGTCAGGAGCGCGCCACGCAGGCAGCGTGCGACAAGGCCATGCCGGCGCACGACTACGACAAGGGCGACCTCAACACGATCCCGGCGTACTGCGTCCTCACGGAGTGGCTCAAGCGCGAGACCGCAGAATTGAAGCTCACCACGCTCTCTGCCATCGCCTACGTCTCGCGTCCTCCCGCGCCGTCGCTGCGCGTGCAGGATTTCGACGTGTACACGCCCGGCGCGGATCTCCGCATCGCGAAGGCTACGATGGCGGGCGGTACCGTCACGCTGGACACGGACGCGTCGGTGACGACCGGCTGCGGTCTCGCCACGGCCACGGCGGATATTCGCCGCCCCGCGGTCTCGTGGGACGGAACCAAGATCGCGTTCGCCGCGCGAAGCTCCGCCGCAGAGCCGCTCGCGATGTACGAGATGAAGTCCGACGGAACGGGCTGCGCGAAGCACGCCGGGATCAATGCGGGTCCGCCGTCCGTGAACGGAATCCTCGTCCACAACTTTGATCCGGCCTACACGTCGAGCGGCGAGATCGTCTTCGCGTCCACGCGCGGCAACCTCAAGACGGACCCGTACGACTACCACGGACCGCAGCGGACCCCGGCCGACCCCACCAAGCCGAACTCGAACATCTATGTCTTCCGCGCCGCCGCCAGCGGGAGCGGTCCGCAGGGCGTGAGCCAGCTCACGTATCTGCTCAACATGGAGCGCTACCCCAGTCTCATGAGTGACGGTCGCGTGATCATGACAACGGAGAAGCGGGAGCCCGGCTTCTACCAGCTGGCGCTTCGCCGCGTGAACATCGACGGCGGCGACTATCACCCGCTCTACGCGCAGCGCGGGACCATTGGCTACCAGCAGGCCACGCGCGTGGTGGAGCTGTCGGACAAGAACTTCGCGACCATCCTCAACGACACCGGCGCCAAGGGCGAGGGCGGCGCGCTTGCGGTGTTCAATCGCTCCATCGGAGTGGACTTCACCAGCGCAAATCCAGCCGACTACACGATCGACCCGAGCGTGATCGATCCCGCAGCGCCCGCGTCTCCAGAGCCCGGATTCTTCCTGCACTCGCTCAAGTTCCCGGACGCGACCGTGAGCGGCCACCCCGGCAAGCCGACGACCGGCCTGTATGCGTCGCCGTCGCCGTTGCCGAACGGGTACATCCTGGCGAGCTTCGGCGCCGCATCGGACGCGGGCTCGTTCGGCGGTGACTACGATCTCTATGTCGTGAACCCGTCCAACGGGCAGAAGACGAAGGTCATCGGCGTTGCGGGCACGGCCGAGATCGAGGGCGTTGCCGTGTATCAACGCACGCCGCGCGTAGAGTTCCTCTCCGCACCCAACGAGCCGAACGGTGTGACCGTCATTCACCCGGAGCGCACCGAGGCAGACGTCACCGTCCTGGATTTCCAGATCTTCGGCTCGCTCGTGTTCCAGAACACGCCCACAGGCCGCGTCATCGAGGACTTCACCTCCGTGGACGTTTTCGAGGAGCTACCACCGCCGGTCACCATGGACACGTTCGACAAGGCGCCCGCGGGCAGCCTTGCCACCGACCCGTTCGGCAAGGTGTTCGTTTCGCGCCGCCTCATCGGAGCGGTTCCGCTCGCGAAGGACGGCTCCGCACACTTCCAGATCCCGGGCGGCGTACCGTTCGTGCTCCACCTGCCCGATACGGACCTCTCCAAGCAGAACAACCTGCCGCGCTTCCAGCGCGAGGAGATGATGTTCGCGCCGGGCGAGTACGTGCACCAGTCGTTCAAGCGCCAGTTCTTCGACGGCCTGTGCGCGAACTGTCACGCGTCGCTCTCCGGGCGCGGTCTGGATACCGCGCTCAAGCCCGATATGCTGTCGCAGGCATCCTCCACGCTCGCGCGTGATCTCGCGCCCGTCCCGCTCAACCTGCCACCGAACGCACGCGGCAGCCTCGTGGGCCCTCCCGCCACACCGTAGAGCTGATCAGAAGACGCCGCTCTTTCTTGCGACCATGTGCACCAGCATCACGAGCAGGAAGAGTGGCGCCAGGTAGAGGGTCGCGAAGAGCGCTCCTCGTCCGAGTGCTCGCGGTAGATCGCCCTGGCAGGTGTCGTCGTTCGTCGCCAGCTTGAGCGCGCGGATGATGAGCAGGTAGGCCAGCGTGAAGAGCGCAGGGATCACGAGCTCCACCAGGAGCCACGCCATCAGCACCGCTCCGCCCGCAAGCAAGATGGCGCCGACGATGAAGAGGCAGCCCTCGCCCGCGTCGCCAAGACCGCTGAGATCTCCGATGCCGCTCAGCCCATCGAACCAGGAGCCGCCACCGCTGCTCTTCTTGTCCTTCTTGTCCCTCTTGTCCCTCTTGTCCTTCTTGCTCTTTCCCTGCGTCTTGCTGCCCTGCTGCTCTGGCGCGGGTGAGCCCGTCTTCTTCTTCAGGAACCAGAGGGAGGGGCCGAACCGGTGATCATCCGAGATGCGACCGCCGCGATGCAGGACGAACGCAAGCACGCCCGCCCATGCGAGCCACGACACCAGGAGGACGATCTCCGCTTCCACCCAGCGCGGGAGGTGCATCGCGAACGGCGCTGCCAGCGAGCTCCACACGAGGCACATGAGCAGCGTGAACGCCGTCAGCCTTCCCGAGACCGGCGGTAGCCGCAGCACCACCGTGCGCCTCGCCATCTGACGGTATGGACCGGCCGCGTCGCGCGCCTCCTCGTCCGAGACCTGGCCGACCTCGCGCGGCTCCACGCGCAAGCCCGCGCGCTTGCGCGAGACCACGAATCCCGCGACGCCGATGGAGATGAGCGCCGCGAGTCCGTAGACGAACCAGCTGGGTTCACCAGACGCGCGCAGCTCCGCCTTCGCGAACGCGAAAGACCCAAGGCCCGTGGCCACGAGCACCGCGCCTGCAAAGCCCCACGGACGTCCGACCTGTGCGCGCTCCATTCCAGCGCAGCCCGCGCACGCAACGAGCCCGTCCACCAGCGACGGGAGACACGCATCGCAGAAGGGACGGCCACATCGACTGCAGGGCGCGAGCGACGCCACTTCCGGATGCGTATCGCACGGGCTGTCCATGCCGTGAGCCTATCCGGGTGGAGTCAGGACGGCCACACAACGAGATCGTCGCGGTGAACGAGGACATCGTCCTTCTTGCCCGCGGCGCGCGCAGCGTCGACCACGTCGTGTCTGACCAGACCGCGCCCGAGCTCGTGACCGCTCGGATCCAGGAGCCGCACGCAGTCGCCCGTGCGGAAGTCGCCGCGCACGCCAATGGCACCCACAGCGAGCAGGCTCTTGCCTTTGTCGCGCACCGCTGCCGCCGCGCCCGCGTCCAGCGTGACATCACCGCGCGGCTTCAGGGTGAACGCGATCCAGTGCTTTTTTGCCGGGATCCGGTCGCGCGCGGGGAGGAACAGCGTGCCCACGTCTTCGCCTGCCAGGAGGCGCGGCAGCGTGTCCTCTTCACGCGCGTCTGCGATCACGACGGATGCGCCAGCGAGCGTTGCCCTGCGCGCGGCCTCGAGCTTGCTCCTCATGCCACCGGTGCCAACGTCGCTCTTCTCTTTCCGGACCAGGGGCGCTGCCTGTGACTCGATGTCCGACACGACCGACACGCGAGCGCCCTTCGCATCGAGCAGGCCAGGAATGTCGGAGAGGAGCACCAGCAGATCTGCATCGCAGAGCGGCACCACCAGAGACGACAGCGCGTCGTTGTCGCCGAACTTGATCTCCTCGACTGCCACCGAGTCGTTCTCGTTCAAGACGGGAACGGCGCCTGCGTCGAGGATCGCGGAGAGCGCAGCGCGCGCGTTGTTGGCGCGGTGTCTGTCGGCGAGATCCTCGTGCGTGAGGAGCACCTGCGCCACCGCGAGCCCGACCGGCGTGAACGCGGCCTCGTAGGCCTGCATGAGCAAGCTCTGTCCGACGGCTGCCGCCGCTTGTAGGCGCGCCATCTCCTTCGGACGCGCGCGCATGCCGAGCCGCTTCACGCCGAGCGCGATCGCGCCACTGGAGACAATGACGACCCCGCGACCTTCCGCGTGCGAGCCCTTCACGAACGCTGCGAGCCGGTCGTAGACGGCCTTGTCCGACGCCAGCGTCCGGGAGCCGATCTTCACGACGACGCGGCGCGCGCGCGAGACAGCGAGCCTGCCTGCCTGGCCTTCAGACGCGTGTATCATGCACGCATGGTGGCGAGTGAGTCGTCGAACGCAGCCTCCACGCGCCGCGTGAGCCAGTTGGGCAGCGACGTGATCTTCATGATGACGCCGTCGATGATCTGCGTGAGCTGATCGCGCATGTCCTCGGCTGCGATCGGCCGTGGATCGCGATGCTGGGACGTGTCTGCCGTGAAGGCCAGGACGATCGCCTGTTCGATGGCGCGGCGCACCCGGCGTGCCTCCTCGACGTTGATGCGGATGGAGCGATCGCTGCGGGAGATCTCCAGGTAGCGCTCGAAGAGGTGCCCCAGCAGGAACGTGGACACTGCGCTGCGCACCGGCGGGAAGATGCCGAACGGACCAAAGCGCGAGAGCAGCTTACCGGCGGCGAAGCGAATGCCGTTCTCCAGGAGACCGCGCGGGCCGTCCACGCCAGAGGGCTCGGAGAGGATCGCGCGCGCCTCCGTGGACAGTGAGAGCCCGTGACGCATTGCGATCTCGTGCACCATCGCGCCGCGAATGCGCCGCAGCACCACGTCGGGCAGCCACGGCAACGGCACCGCGCTGGCAACGCCGCCAAGCGCCGTGTACGCACCGATGCGTCCGCCTTCCATGTCCGGACGGGCCAGTGTGCCCGAGCCGTGACTCGTGACCATCTCGTCTTCGCTCTTGTTCTGGGTTGTCACGGTCCTCACTTTAGCGCGGCGGAGGCCACGAGCACCGGGGAAAGCTCGGTGACGCAGCTGCCTGCCTCCTCCGCCAGGGCGAATGCAGCGTGCGTCCCTGTGTCGTCCGGGAGGGTGATGCGAAGATAGGAAGGGCCCAGCGACTCCGGCTTCCAGCCGCGCGCCGCGCTTCGCTCCACGAACGCTGCGGCATCGCTCGACAGGCGCACGAAGAAGGTCCGCTTCGCCAGCGCAAGCTCCGCTGGCGCTCCTTCCGCGATGAGCGTTCCGCCCGAGAACACGAGGACATGGTCGAACGCGCCGCCCACGGACGGCATCTGCCTGCCGCGAAAGACGAGATGGGCCTTGTCCGCGATGGCCTTCTCCACGGTGAGCACGAAGCCACGCGCGGCCTCGCTGTCCAGGTCCTCTTCCGGATCGGACAGGATGAGCGTGTCTGCGCCCGTCGCGAGCGCAGCAGCGAGGTGTGTGCCCCGCCGGACCATCGCGCTCGCCTTCTCCAGCTTCGTCTTGCGGAACGCGTCGAGCTTCATCCGCGTCAGCGCTTCCAGAACGAGCGCCTCGCGCCGGCTCTTTTCCGTGCCTGCGAGCTCCGCGCTCGCGTGCAGGTGATCCTCGACCGTGCGGGAGCTCTCCAGGAGGTCGGTGAAAAATGCAGTGGCGAGCTCGCCGCGTTCCAGGAGCCCGCGCGGACGAGAGCCGCGGATGCGAAGCTGACCGCGTGATGGCAGAAGCTGTCCTGCTGCCGCAAGGAGCAGCGCGCGGGGGGCACCGAGCAGGCACAGGCGCGAAGCGTCACCGGCAACCGTGAGCGTGAGCCCGTCGACCTCTGGCGCGCCAAGGCGGTCCACTCGCACGTCCGAGCAGAGGAACAGGGGTTCCATCACGGCCCCAGACTACCAGGTTTGACCATCGGGGCCTTCATCTCTATCCATGGACGGATCACCGTGGCGAACGAAGAGCTCTCTCCTGGCACGACGCTCTCATCGCGCTACCGCATTGGCGTGGTGCTGGGGCGCGGTGCCATGGGCGTGGTCTACGACGCGACGCGCTTGCTCGACGGCGCGCGTGTCGCAGTGAAGGTGCTCAACGACCAGACGCGCGCGAACCCGAGCGCCATGCAGCGCTTCGAGCGCGAGGCGCAGGCTGCGTCGCGGCTCGGCCATCCGGGGATCGTGAAGATCTTCGACTTCCAGAAGGAGCCCCACGAGCCCGCGTATCTCGTGATGGAGTTTCTGGAAGGGCACTCGCTCGGTCGTGAGATCGAGGTGGCCGGACCGCTGCCGCTGCCGCGGATCGCACGGATCGCAAGCGACCTGCTCACCGCGCTCTCCGCGGCGCATCGGGCTGGCCTGGTGCATCGCGATATCAAGCCCGACAACATTGTCCTGCTCACGGGCGAGAACCCGCCGTTCAGCTGCAAGCTGGTCGACTTTGGCGTGGTGAAGGTGGCGGGGCAGGTGCTGACGCAGGCGGGCCAGGTGATCGGCACGCCGGCGTACATGTCTCCCGAGCAGTGGCAGGGTGCTGCGGTCGATCCGCGCTCGGACATCTACGCGCTCGGCGGATGCTTGTATCATGCAATCATGGGCCGCACGGCGGTGACGAGCGTGGAGGAGGCCGTGCAACCCGGCTTCTGCGCGCAGCGAGCGCGCGCCATGCCCCAGGAGAATCTGGCCGTCACGCAGGCGCTCGCGGAGGTGCTCGCGAAGGCGCTGGAGCCGTTCCCCTCGTCGCGGTTCGCGTCTGCGGACGAGATGTCGGTCGCGCTGGGACGCGCCATGTCGCGCACAGTGGTCACGAATCCGCCGCCCGCATCCGCAGCGCGCGCCCCGCCTTCCTACGCGCCCGCGTACGCGACGCCACCGCCGCCACATCGGCCATCGATGCCGAGCTACGGGTCGCCGCTTGCGGCTTCCAGCTACGGGCCTGCGGGCGCTGTGCCGAGCTACGCGCCTGCGGGCGCTGTGCCGAGCTACGGGCCTGCGGGCACGATCCAGAGCCATGGGCCTCCGCAGAATGCGTTCCCGCCCACGGGACCTCCGCAGGTTGCGGTGCCGTGGTGGAGAGGCTCGATGGCGCGCAATGCCCTCCTCGCGGCGTTCTTGCTCGCGTTCGCTGCCTGGATCCTGCCGCGCTCCTGCCTCCCGTTCTGACCGTCGCCCACGCTAGAGCGGCTGGGTGGCCGCGCCGAGCACGCGCATGGTCGACGCGTCTTCGACGAAGGCAACGACGCGCGCGCCCTCACGCGGCATCCCATCGGGAAGCGTGAGCCTCACGCGGACCTTTGCATCCGCGCCCTTCGTCGCGACATCGAACGCGCGGACGACGTTCGTGTGCGTGAGCCGCCGTCCGCTGTTCTCGCCGCGCGTCACCGACACCTCTGCACGCGCCTGTGTCAGCGCGACGACTACCTCCGTGCCCGGGCCGAGCGCGGATGACGACACGTCCACGAGCACGCTCTTGCCTTCCAGCTGCGCGGAGAGCGTGACGGGAGACTTGGGGGCGCGCGCGGCCTCCTTGATCTGCGCATCGAGGCCGCTCCTGTCGCTGCCAGTGAGCTCCGTGCGTCCGTCGATGAACGCCTGCGGCGTGTACACGCGCGAGCCGAGCGCGCGCGCGAGCTGCTGCTGACGGCGGCTGTTCGCGGCCGACGAATACGGGTCAGCCCACCCGATGTAGTTCCAGTAGTCGACGTGGAAGGAGAGAGGCACGATCGCGACGCCATCCTTCTGCGGCGCCTCCGCGAGCGCCGTCAACGCGGCGTCGGCGGATGGACACGACGAGCAACCCTCCGACGTGTAGAGCGCGACCACCACGGGCCCCGTGCTGGTACCCGGCGGCCTCGCTACCTCCGCGCTCGCATCGCGCGAGCACTGCGAGAGGGAGAGCAGCAGCAGTGAGAGCACCGGGATCATGGCTCGCAGCTCGGACATGGGATGAATACGCAGGACGAGCATGGCGGTTACGCGCCGGCACGAACACCGAAAAAAACCGGGCGTTGACGGAGGTTCCGGCGAGTGTAACATTTCCGGACACTCATGGCCCAACGCCGCTCCGAGCCGCCGCCGCGCAGAGGCGAGCTCCCCAGACACTCCGCGCTCGATCTCGTCACCCAGGCCGAGGCCGCGTTCGAGGCTGGCGACGTCGAAGGCGCGCTCGCGCTGTCCGAGCGAAGCGTGGAGGTCGCCGACAAGCGACCCGATGGACCCGCGCGAAGCCAGTCGCGTCGCATCCTGGCGCGCGTGCAGCTACACACCGGTGCCGCCGATCGCGCGCAGGAGATCACCGAGGAGGCGCGGCGCATCAGCCTTGCGGCGCGTGACCGTGGTGAAGAGGCGCTGTGCGAGCTAGGCCTGTCCGAGATCATGCGTGCACGCGGCGACTACGCGCAGGCGCTCCGTCATGCGGTGCGCGCGGAGGCCCGGGCGGCGCGCTCCGGGGACACGGAGACCAAGCGCATCGTGAGGTCCGAGTACGCGCTGCTCCTCTCTCGCGTGGGCGACGCCGAGCGCGCGCACGAGCTCTTCGACGAGGTGCTCGCCGCCGGACCATTCCGTTCTCCCTATCGCGCGCTGCGCACGCTCTACAATGCAGCCACCGCCGACCGCATGGCGGGCCGCTTCACCGCCGCGTTCGAGCGCCTGGATCTGGCGGACGAGATGGCGCGCACGCACAGCCTGTCGGCCGACGAGTTCCTGAGGGCCACTGCACGCGCGCAGACCTACTTCGACGTGGGCGCACTGAAGGAGGCGGCGCGTGAGGCAGAGAAGGTGGAGCTGCCCGCTTTCGCGCCGGCGTGGCAGAAGGCGCAGCTCGCGGCGCTCCGGTCGCACATCCGGCTCGCGATGGGCGCGCGCCCGGAGTCGGTGGAGAAGAGCCTGGAGCACGTGAAGGTCGAGGGGCTCGAGCAGCCCACGCGTTTCGCCGTGGAGCGCGTGCGTGCGCTTGCGCTGCTGGCGCGCGGGAACCGGCTCGAAGCAGAGCGCGTGTCGGTGTCGCTGATGACGCTTGCCGCAAAGGGCGGAACGCGTGGGATCGCCGCGCAGGCGCTCGCCGTGGCCGCGCGCGCAGGCAATCGCGAGGCGTGGTTGCTCCGGTGGCTTGGGGCGCTCGCGCTCACATCGGGCGGAGTGGCAGCGCGGCTCGAGCACGAGGCGATGGCCGCGCTGGTCGACGAGCCGGAGCCCATCGGCGGCCTTGCTCGCAGCGCGCTCTCTGCACTTCGCGCGCGCCTCCTTGCGCGATGCCCAGCGCAGTATCGCGCGGGCCTCAAGGCGTCCTTGCGGCAGGTGGAGACGCGCGTGCTCGCGCTGCGTGAGGCGCGCCACACGGAGTCCGCGCTCATGCTGGAGGTGCCCACCCTGCGCGCGAAGGAGGAGCTCGGCATCGCCGGCTCTTCACCCGCGCTCATCCGCGCGCTCGCGCTCACGTCACGCGCCGCAAAGAGCAACGCCAGCATCGTCATCAACGGCGAGACCGGGTCCGGCAAGGAGCTCTTCGCACAGCTGGTGCATCACATCTCACCGCGCAAGAACGGGCCGTTCGTGGCGATCAACTGCGCCGCGATCCCGGAGCAACTCCTGGAGGCCGAGCTCTTCGGCTACGAGCGCGGAGCGTTCACCGGCGCCGATCGCGCCCGCCGCGGTCTCTTCGTTGAAGCGGAGGGCGGCACGCTCTTCCTGGACGAGGTGGGCGAGATGAGCGCGTCGATGCAGGCGAAGCTCCTGCGCGTGCTCGAGGACGGCGAGGTGCGGCCCATCGGCGGCACGAAGGACCGCAAGGTCAACGTCCGCGTCGTGGCCGCCACACACCGCGACCTCTCGGCGCTCGTCGCGTCACGGACGTTCCGCGAAGACCTCTTCTACCGCCTTGCGGCCATCGTCGTGCAGGTGCCGCCGCTGCGCGAGCGCATCGAGGACCTACCGGCCATTGCACACGCGATCCTCGAGCGCGATCCGATGACGCGACATTTCAGGCTCGAGGTGCCAGCCATCGCCGCGCTCGCCGAGCACACGTGGCCAGGAAATGTGCGCGAGCTCTCGAACGTGCTGCGCGCTGCCGCTGCGATGGCGGAGGAGAACGTCATCGAAAGGCCCGCGCTGGAGGCCGCCATCTCCGCGCGTTCGGTCCGCGAGGGACAGAGCACGACCACCGTGCGCGAGACCACGCTCTCCGCCCTTCGTCTGCGCCATCGCGCGGAGCTCCGCGAGCTGGTCGGGCGCGCGCTCCTCCACGCCCGCGGAAACAAGCTCCGTGCGGCCCAGGCGCTCGGCGTCAGCCGACAGGGTCTGTATCGCGTGCTCGAGTGATGGCGTGTGCCGGGGTGCCGTGCGCCCGCATATCGGCGCACATGCACACCATGAAAACCCAGTGAGATCGTTGCTCTCCGTCCGTGTCCCTCGTACGATTTCTCCAGGGGAACGAGGGAGCGAGACATGCACAAGACGCTAGCGGCGAGCACCCTCACAATGACTGTATTCTGCACGTTCATGGGGGCGTGCGCCTCCGACAACGAGCAGCAGTCCTCGCCGTTCGTGCTGGGCATGACGGACACGATGGCACCGGCCGTCAACGACGGCGAGACACAGATCTACATCGTGCAGACGCCCATTCCGCTGCCGGTACGGCGCCCCACCGACGACGAGCGCAAGGCGCTCGGGCAGCAGGATCCCTATCCGCGTCAGCCGTTCTTCGTGGCCTCCGACGCGCGCATCACGGTGAAGTTCACGCTCTCGAACCTGAGCCCGGACAAGTCGGCGGTCGTCGAGTTGCTCATGGATCCGTGGAACGAGTTCGTGCGCTACGTGCCCGGCCAGCAGGTCTCCGACGAGATGACCATCCCGAACCTCTCCGGCATCGATCGCTACTTCGTGCTGCAGCCGCTGCAGCGCATCGAAGGCATCATCACGCCCGACGACATGAACGAGCTCGCCATCGATCTCGCCACCGCCGAGAACATCGAGAAGAACCCAGCGGACCCCAAGAGCGGATTCGGTGGCCCCGTGCTCTTCAATCGCGCGTTCAACGTACAGAACCGCTCGAACCAGCCGGACCCGCTCATCTCGCAGCTCGTCCCCCCAGTGATCGCCGGGCTCACGGGGTTCGACCTGGGCCTGCGCACGAACGCGCCCGCCAAGATCGCCGTCGAGATCAGCCTCGACCTCACCGACCTCAACGGCAAGCGAATCATCACGCCCGACAACACCACCGACAAGCCCATGTTCACGGCGAAAAGTCCGCCCGGTACGGTTCTGTCGCCGCCGCCTCCCGTGCTGCCGGCACCGTGATGGCGCTGTGACGCTCTTGCATTGACAGGTCGATTCACGCCCTGTTAGCTGCCAATGCGCCATGCGTCTTCGTGTTCAACGCTCGCTCGTCGTGGGCCTCATCGCCGGCGTGACAGCGTGGACCACGTGGACGGCGCCGGCACGTGCCCAGTGCGTGGACGAGGAGCTGAAGCAAGAGCTCGTTGGCGGCCGCCACTATCGCGGCGTGCAGGACCGCCTCTTCACGAAGGCCTTTCGCCACGAGATCTCCGGAATGGCGGGCTACTACGCCGCCGACCTCTACTCCTCGAACTGGGTGGTCGGTGGCGCCTACACGTTCCACTTCTCCGAGGACCTCGGCCTCGAGGCAAGCGTGCAGTTTACACGCTTCCGCTCCGACATCACCGACTCGTACGAGCGGCGCTACCCGCAGATCCAGATCGACGAGCGCACCGACAAACCGGGTCGGCTCTACTTCGGTCACCTCATCTGGTCGTTCGCGTACGGTAAATTTCGCTGGTTCGGAGGCTCCACGAACCGCTTCGACTTCAACGCCTCCGTGGGCGCCGGCATCACCGACGACACCACGTCGCGCGGCATCACCGGCAGCTTCGGCCTGGGCACCAAGCTCTACTTCGGAAAATATTTCGGCGTCCGCGCCGACGTCCGCGATCACATCCTGCGAGAGACGTTCGTGGGTGAAGACCACCTGGTGAACGACATCGTCGTCACCATCGGGCCCAGCATCTTCGTGCCCTGAAATCCACGATGTGGCTTGGCTCTCCCTGGAATTTCAGGGAGAATCGCAGCGTGCTCGGAAAGATGCGAATCGGGTTCGGCGTGGTCCTGTGCGTGGCCTTCGCGGGCGGCTCGCTCGCCCTCGCCCAGCCCCGGAAGGGTGGCAGGCCTCCCGTGGTGTCCGCAGACGCGGGCAGTGCCGACGCGTCCGCTCCCGCCGCTGATGCTGGCGCTGCGAGCGAACCTGTCCGCACCGACTGGGATGCGTCCGCCAAGCTCTCACCGCTCACGCCCGCGCCAAACGAGTTCCCGCAGGGCAGCGTGGATGGTGGTGCAGCGCCGCCCGACTACGACAAGCTCATCGCCGACGTCGCTGCTCTTCGCGGACGTGTCGCCACGCTCTCGGATGGGCTCTTTCGCTCGCGCCTCGCGATAGCCATCGAGACGGACGGCGACAAGATGGCGCTCTCCAAGCTGACCGTCAGCGTCGACGACGGTGTCGTGTTCACCTCGCCCAGCTTCCACGCGGAGGACTTCACGCCGGTCTTCGAGCACGCCATCGCGCCGGGGAAGCACGCGATCACCATCGAGGCAGAGCGTACGTACTCCAAGGACGAGACGTGGAAGACCATCGACCGCACGCGTTTCACCGTGGAAGTACCGAAGGATCAACGGCTCGCCGTCGAGGTCCGCATCGGCGACGACTCGTCGATGGGCGCGGATTTTCCAGGTGATCGCGCCGGCAAGTACGACCTCCGGTTTCGCGTGAAGGCCGTCACCAAGGGCGGGAAGTAAACGTGCGCCGCATGCGCCCGCATCGAGCAGCAGCAACGCTCGCGATCTGCGCCGCGGTGCTGGCGGTGCTTGGCGCGGGCCGCTCGGCACATGCTCAGCCCGCGCAACCGACCGCGGCTCCTGGTGCCTCCGGCCCATCCACCGCCCCCGCCACTGGTCCTGCGGCCACCGTGCCATCTGTGCCCCCGACTGCCCCCGCGTCGGACGAGACGCGCGCCGACGTTGCTCGCGCGTACGAGGCCGCCATGCGTGCGCGGAGGCTCGGCACGCTGGACTCCATGAGCTTCGACGAGTTCAAGGAGCGCGTCGCCGCCGCCGAGGAGCTGGAGTTCGCGGGCCGCAACCTGGAGGCGATCTCGGCGCTCACGGAGATCGTCGAGAGCACGCGCTTCGCGATCTACGAAGGCACCAGTGAGGGCCGCGCGGCCGTTTATTTCCTGGGCGCGGCGTATGCGAACGCAGGCGTGTTCGAGCCCGCGCGCGCCTACTTCCGCAAGTCGCTCGCAATGAAGGACGCCTGGGCGGATCGCGCCCAGTACGCGCGCAAGGCCACCAGTCGCATCGTGGAGATCGCGATCACCGAGGACGAGCCTGCGCGTGGCCTCGCCGATCTCAAGGATGTGCCTGCAAGCGCACCTGCAGACGTGCAAGGCGAGCTCACGTACCTGCGCGGTCGTGCGAAGGACAAAGACGGTGACGCCGACGGCGCGCTCGCCGCCTATGGGCAGGTGCAGCAGTCCTCGCGCTTCTGGTCGCAGGCCATGTACCTCTCCGGTCTCATCCAGGTGGAGCGCAAGCGCTACGCCGAGGCAGAGGCGCTCTTCTGCAAGGTCGCCGACCCAAAGCGTCAGGACAAGTCCACCCCCGCGCTCGCGGACGCAAAGTTCTTCGCTGTGCGCGATCTCGCGCGGCTCGCGCTTGGCCGTCTCGCGCACGAGCAGTATCGCTTCGACGACTCGCGCTACTACTACTACCTGGTCCCGCGCGACTCCGAGCGGCTCGCCGAGGCGCTCTACGAAGCCGCCACCTCCCGCTACGAGAAGAAGGACTACGAAGGCGCGCGCGAGCTGCTCGACGACCTCACCGCCTTGAAGGCACACCACCGCTACGAGGACGAGGCCATGGTCCTTGGCGCCTACCTGGACCTTGCGCAGTGCAAGTTCAAGGACGCGGACGACAAGCTCCGCGGCTTCATCGTTCGCTACGAGCCCGTGCGTGATGCGGCACGCAAGCTGGCTGCGAACGATCAGCGCATGAACGCGCTGCTGTCCGCGGCGAAGAGCGGCGCAGACGCAGGCGGCGTGGATTTCGCCGGCGTTGCCGTCACACCCGAGGCCATGCGAACCATTGCATCGCTCGTGCGCGTGGACCCTGCATACGCGGAGATGTCGCGACGCCGCGGTGTACTCGATCGCGAGCTGGGCGCGCTGTCTGCCACGCAGAAGGAGCTCGAGTCCATCCAGGCTGCGCTGGTGACGGCGGGTGGCGTACGGCCCACCGCGCAGGACGGCGTGGACGTGCGCGAGAAGAGGGCGCGCCTCGAGAAGGAGGTCGAGAGCGTGCGCAGGCAGCTCGAAGATCTGGAGGCAAGCGGCGTTGGCCAGAAGGAGACGGAGCCGCTGCGCGCGGAGCTCACGCGCCTCTCCACGGCCGCAAGCGCCAAGGATCCCGCGGCGGCGGAGCTCGGTCCCATCGGCACGGGCAAGGACCTTCCGGATCTGGTGGCCCAGGACACGCAGCGTGTGAAGAAGCTCAATGGCGATCTCACGGCGCTTCGCGGATCGCTCGTGTCCGCGGAGAGCGCGCTCGCGAAGGACGCCCTGGCGCGGCTCGACATGCGCCTCTCGCGCCTGCTCCGTCGCGCACGGCTCGGCCGCATCGAGTCCGTGCTCGGCAAGAAGCGCGCGCTCGAGGTCGAGATCGGCGCGATCCAGAACGGCTACCTGCCGCAGGACGCGGTCGACGCGCTCGAGCCCGTTCGCTACCTGAAGGACAACGAGGAGTACTGGCCGTTCGAGGGCGACGACTGGCCGGACGAGTACGTCGGCGCGGAGGGCATCAAGTGAGGCTCCCCGTCACGTTGCGGCGCCGCGTCGTTGCGCTTGGCGTGTTGCCCGTGCTGTTCGCCAGCCAGGCGCTTGCCGCACCGGACAAGGGCGGCGCGGCAGGCACCGCTGGCACCGGCGGGACAAGCACCACGTCCATCGGCTCGGGCACCGTGAAGCCCGCCGAGGAGCGGACCATGGATGCAACACCCATGGGGGCCAAGCCCAAGGACAAGGCAGCGGCAGCGCCGGGCTCCACGGGTCCTGGCGGCAAGCCCGCCGTGCGCGGTCCGCGTCTGCCGGACGCCGTGCGCGAGAGGCTGAAGGCGCAGCTCGACGCGCGCGTGGAGCGCGATATCCAGGAAATCAAGGCGATCCGTGAAGAGGCGGTCACGCTGCTCACGCAGTTCGTCGCGGAGACCCCGCGCGAGTCGCGCGAGCTGCCGGAGGCGCTCCTTCGTCTGGGCGAGCTCAAATGGGAGATCGAGCGCGAGGCGTTCGTCGCGCGCTTCCAGGTGTGGGAGAAGAAGGCCGCAGCGGATCGCGGTCCGCCGCCCGACCCGAACTACGCCGTTGCGCGCGACCTCTTCGGGCGCGTGCTGAAGGACTATCCGAACTTCCCGAACTACGATCTCGCGCTCTACGTGGACGGCTTCATGGCCACGGAGCAGGGCAAGCACGACGAGGCGATCGATCGCTTCAACCGCATCATCAAGGAGTACCCGCAGTCGCGCTTCATCGCGGACGCGCACATGGCGCGGGCAGAGTGGCTATTCGGTGTAAAGTACAACTATGCGGAGGCGCTCACCGAATACGAAGAGGTGATGAAGTACAAGCAGAGCGACCTCTACGGACTCTCGCTCTTCAAGAGCGCCTGGTGCCTCTGGCGCCTGGGCCGCACGGAAGAGGCGGCCAAGCGCTTCGTCAGCGTGTTCGAGGTCACCGACGACAAGAACAAGGCGAACCTGGGGCAGCGGCAGCAGCTGGATGAGCTCGAGAGCGAGGCGCTGAAGTACCTGGTCGAGGTCTTCACCGAGGACGAGAAGAACACCGCCACGGACGTCTATGGCTTCCTCACGAAGATCGGCGGCGATCGCTTTGCAGGCAAGGTCGTGCGCGCGCTGGCCACGCAGTTCTACGACCAGGCGCACTACGAGCGCGGCGTGGAGGCCTACGAGCTACTCCTGAAGCTGGAGCCCGCGAGCCCCGAGGCAGGGGAGTGGATGCTCAAGATCGCGCAGGGCTACGCGACGCTCGAGAACTACCCGAAGCTTCGCGACACGTACGCGCGCGCGCTCACTGGCTACACCGCGGGCGGCTCGTGGGCGAAGCAGCAGTCGGACAGCAAGACGGTCGAGACCACCACGCAGGCCATCGAGAAGCAGCTCTACGAGCACTCGACGCAGCTCCACGCGAAGGCGCAGAAGGACAAGGTGAGCCGCACCGAGTACGAGGGCGCCGCCGGCCTGTACGAGGTCTACCTCACCAAGTTCGACAAGGAGCCGCGCGCGTACAAGGCGCAGTTCTACGTCGCCGAGATCGACTTCTATCACCTGGGCAGGACCACCGAGTCCGCGTCGCACTACATGGCGGCCGCGCGCGGTGTGCCGGAGAAGCTCGCCACCGTGGAGCCCGACAAGACGTTGCGGCACGACGCGATCTACAACGCGATCGCCGCGCTCGAGCGCGTGCGCCTGGCGGAGCTCGAGGCCCGCAAGAAGCAGGGCGACAAGGCGCAGGGCTTCCAGGAGACGGAGATCGACAAGAAGTTCGCGGAGGCGCTCGACCTGTACGCGCAGCTCTATCCGAACGACCCCGCGCTGCCCGAGCTGCTCTTCCGTCAGGGCAAGCTCTATTACGACTACGGCGTCTACGATCCCGCGGTGAAGATCTGGGGCGCGCTGCTCGAGAAGTTCCCGCGATCGCAGTACGCGCAGGGCGCAGGCGAGCTGATCCTGGACTCGTTCAATCGCTCGAAGAACTACGAGAACATCGAGACCTGGGCCCGCCGCCTGAAGAGCGCGCCCGCATTCCAGTCCGCAGAGCAGCAGAAGAAGCTGGACGTGCTGCTGGTGCAGTCGGTCTTCAAGCAGGGCGAGCAGAAGGGCTCCGCGAACGATCACGCAGGCGCCGCTGCCGCGTACCTTCGCGCCGCGAAGGAGTTCCCGAAGGACGCTCGCGCCGCGCAGGCGTGCGTGAATGCGATCATCGAGGGACAGAAGGCCCACGACTCCAGCGTGATCAAGACCGCTGCGACGC
>JBBRNJ010000027.1:0-96497 GCA_038230375.1 Polyangiales bacterium
GAGCGGGAGAAGGGATTCGAACCCTCGACGTCCACCTTGGCAAGGTGGCACTCTACCACTGAGTTACTCCCGCGAGGGCCGCTAGGAATAGGCCAGACCCCGGGGGCCGTCAAGGAGGTTTTTCCTCGGGTCGCGCGGGTTTCCGCGTTCTTCACCTCTTCGCCTCTTCCCCCGCTTCTCCTTCACTCTGCGACGTACGTCACGTCCAGATCGTTCGCGTCGTCCGGATCGAGCTGCAGGAAGCCGTCGTCCTTTGGCTTCTTGAAACCCCACGCTGGCGTCTGCGTCTGTACGCAGCCGCAGAACTCCGACGCTCGCGGATCCAGCTTCGGTAGCTGCTTCGCCTTCTCGCGGTTGTCCTCGTGCCACTTCGTCTTGCAGGTGGAGCCGACCACGCGCCCGTCCTTCGTCCGCACCTTCAGCGACACCACGAGCTCGCCCTTCCACTTCTGCGAGCTCTGGAAGCACCGCTCGATGTCCGGGTAGTGCGACTGCGTGACCCTTGCTGCATCGGCCATGTCGAACTGACCGTCCACCTCGACGATGCCCTTCGAGAGATGCCCGTCGTTCGCGCTGCCCGCTCTTCCCGCAGAGCCCGCCGGCGGCACCATCGCGGACCCTGGCGGCCTGGGCGTGGGCGCGGGCGTGGGTGCGGGCGTCTCGATGACGCTGGGCGGCTCGGCCGCCGTCTTTGTCTTCGTGTCGTCGTCATCGCTCGTGAATGCATTCACGAGTGCGGCCACCCCCACCACGGCGATCACGCCGATCACCAGTACGATGCCGCCGATGATCGCGAGCACCATCATCACGATGCCCGCGCTGCTCGTCCTGGGCGTCCGGTTGGGCTGCGACTGCACGAACGGCGAGCTCGTGTTCTGCGGATACGCCGGCGGACCCGACGGCACATAGGGCGGCGCGCTCGGGCCTTGCGCCAGCGAGCCTGCGATGGGACTCACGCTCGCCCCCAGGGACGCGATCATCGCGGTGCCGTTCGGCGTGGTCGCGACAAGGAGCGCTTGCTCCAGCGCTGCACGCAGCTCGCCCGCATCGCGGTAGCGCGCTGTCGGGTAGACGCCCATCGCGCGATCGAGCACCTCGTGCAACGCCGGCGGAAGATCGGGCCGCTTCGACATCAGATGCGGACGCCCCGCGCCGCTCATCACCGCACGCAGCAGCGCGCCCACGTCGTCCGCGCCGCCGAACGCGCGCTCGAGCGTCGCGCACTCGAGGATGGTCAGCGCCACCGAATACACGTCCGTCGCGGGCGACGGCTGCGCGATGCTGGCATCCCACTGCTCCGGCGCCGCATAGAGCGGCGTGAACCCCGTGTTGCCCGCCGCCGCCTGGAAGGCAACCGCCTGCGAGCGCGCCGTTCCAAAGTCCAGGATCTTGGGCTCCTCTCGCCCCGGCGACGGCCGCGACAAAAGAATATTCGCCGGCTTGATGTCGCGATGCGTGACGCCGCGCGCATGCGCGAACGCGAGCCCCTCCAGCACGGGGTTGAAGATCGCGCGCAGCTCCGCGGCCGTGAAGTGCCTGCGCTGCGTGCGCCTGCTTGCGAGCTCCGCCTCCAGCGTGGGCCCCGACAAGAGCTCCAGCACGACCCACGGCATGCGCGTGTTGCCGCGTGGGAGCTCGCCCACGTCGTACATGCGCACGATCGCCGGATGCGAGAGCGAGAAGAGGATGCGCGCCTCACGCACGAACTGCTCCGCCGCGCCGCTCTCCACCTTCAGGAACTTCACCGCGATGGGCGCGTTGAGGAGCAGATGCGTGCCGGCATAGACGACGCCATGACCGCCCTCGCCAAGCAGCCGCTCCACGCGGAATTTCTCCGCGAGCACCACGCCCATCATCCGAAGGGGATCGCTCACCACGACTCCAGTATAGCGAAAAGACCTGGGCTTTGTGGTGTCCTACCTTGTAGGTGCGCGCACGCGTTCGTTTTTTCGCGCGGGGTGGGGAAGGAGCCCAGGGGGCACCACGTAGAGAGGGGGGTAACCGCTCCCATGACCCAACCCCGACGACCCACCGGCCCGCGCATCCAGAAGGTGTCGCAGAAGCGCGACTCCGCGTCGGCGAGCGCGTTGGACAGCGCGCCGGACAGCACGACGGGCATCCTCACCAAGGAGGACGCCACCATCATGCGTCGTCCCCCGCCGGACAGCGAGCCGCGTACGCTCATCGCGCGCGGGTGCGACAGCGATCCGCGCACGCTCATCGCGAAGCCCCTGAGCGAGAGCGAGCCCGACGCGCCGCCGAGCAGCAACGGAGAAGGCCCCGCGACCGTCCTGTGGACGCGCGCGTCGGTCGAGGTGCGCGTGCGCGGACTGGTCACACCGCCGAGCGGCTCGCCGATCCCGACAGTCGAGCCGGTGCGCACGAAGGTCAGCGCACACGAGAGCGCGAAGCCGAGCCCCCGGAAGATCACGAAGCCCCCCGCGAAGATCCCTTTCCCGCCGCCCGGTGAGCCCGCTCGCGCCGCACCCGCCGCGCCCGTCGCGTTTCCCCCGCCCGCGCTCGAGACCATCTCGGTGCCCCGCAAGACGCCGCCCTCGTTCCGTCCCATGCCCTCCGCGTCCGCGCCGCCCGCCCCGCCGGTGCCCTCCACGTTCCCGCTCGGCCAGGCCCGGCCCGTCTCGCAGTCCCCGCCGGTGTCCGCGCACGTGGGCCTGACCCCGATGCAGAAGCTCCAGCTGCAGCAGGCCCAGGAGGCGCGGCAAGCGCAGCAAGCGCAGCAGGCGCAGCCGATGTCGCATCACCCGATGTCGCAGCAGCCGATGTCGCAGCAGCCGATGTCGCAGCACCCGATGTCGCAGCCGCATCCGATGTCGCAGCCCATGTCGCAGCAGCCGATGTTCGGGACGCATCCGTCGCAGCGCCCGATGCAGATGCAGGCGCCCTCGGCCATGTACGGTTCGATCGCGCCCGTCGCGGTGGACCCGAGCTCCGCCAACATGTCGTTCGGGCCCATGGCGCAGCAGCCTTCGTCCGAGGTCGGCAGCACGATCGCAAAGCTCGCCGCCGTGTTCGTGTTCGCGGCGATCGGGCTCTTCATCCTCCGCGGCTCGGTGTTCGGCACGTCCACCACCCCCACGCCGGATGCGCCGCAGACCGCCGCTGCGGCTCAGCCCCAGATCGCGACCCAGGCGCCGCCCTCGCAGCCCATGGCGATCCCCTCCGCTTGGATCGCGCCCGCGACGACGACCGTGGTACCGCAGACTGTCTCCACGACGACCGCCACGACCACCAGCGATGGCACCGTTGCCGTGACGCCCGTGAAGAAGAGGGCCGCAAAGAAGCAGGCCGCCGCCGCGCCCGCCGCGCCTCCCCCCGCGCCGATCGATCTCCCGAACGAGATGCCCGAGGCGGATCCGGTCGCCCCCACGACCGCGCCCACGCCCATCCCCGCTCCCACCAGCGCGACGCCCGCGCCCGTCAACGCGACGCCCGCGCCCGCCAACGCGACGCCCACCCTGAAGAACATGCCCACCAAGGGGACGACCGGGCCGTCCAAGAACGAGGGCGAGGCCGCGCAGCTGACGCTGGATCAGGCGAAGTTCGAGACGACCGACTCGCTGTAAACTGCACGCAGTTCGCAGCGCGCGCGTCAGCGAAGGCCGTTCAGATAGTCCACGATCGCCGCGGTCTCGTTCACTGCACGGGGCGCGATCATCGGCTGGTCGTCCTTGTAGCTGAAGATGTGGATGTTGACGCCGTTGAGCGCATCCTTCTGCGGCGTCGTGATCGCCAGGTCCTGGGGCGCGATCCACTTCGATGTGATGGCGAACGCGTTGGCGTTGCCGACCGCAGTCAGGCCGAGCGCCTGACCCGTGAGCGCGCGCGAGGGCGAGGCCATGTGGCAGCTCGCGCAGTCAATGGTGTTGGGCGAGTGCCTGTCCGGGTTCTCGATGCGCAGCGCGGAGTCGAACGCGGCTTGCTGCAAGCTCTTCGTGACGTCTTGCGCCTCCATGACGTTGCCAAGGAGCTGCATGTCGTCCTTCGACGTGGTGGTCGGATTGAACTGCCCTTCCAGATCATCCGCGAACCCCTGGAAGAACGTCACGGAGGTCGCGTCCGTCGACACGTTCGGGATCTTCATGTCCGTGGTCTTGCCGGACGCGACATCGAAGCCGGAGAAGATCCATGTGCGGTTCGCGTTGCCGACCTGGACGCGCGTGAAGCGGAAGAAGTTCGACTCGCCCGCGTGCGCGAGCACCAGCTTCCTGAGGCCCGTCATGAACGGCCCGCTCACGCCCTCGCGCGCAGCGATCGGATGCACGGCGAGCGGGCCCAGGTCGAGCGAGCCGCTGCCGGAGGCTGCGCGGAGAGCCTTGATCGCGGAGGCGATCGATACGAGCTCCTCGCGCGTGAGCAAGTAGAACGCGTGCACGCCCGTATCCACGGCCTTCACGTTGCCGTCCGCATCGTTGAAGAATGGCTGCATCACCAGGCGCATCTGGTTCTGACAGGAGCCAACGTCAGTGACGGGGCCGATGTTCGCGAAGCAAGGGTCGAGTCTGATCGCCACGACGCGCAGCCCCGCATGAGGGACCGGAAGCGCGCCGCCGGGCGAGGGGCCGCTGTCCGGATCCTCACCGGTCGCGGAGTCGTAGATCGCTCGCGGCAGAAGCACACCACCGCGCGCCGCGTCGCTCGCCTTGATATAGAGATCGCCCTCCGCGGGGTTCTTCGGAAGCGGCAGCAAGATCGACACGTCGTTCATCTGGATGGTCGCCGGATCGATGGGGCGAGGAGGACCCGCATCGAAGCCACCACCGCCACCGTCCGTCGTCTGATCGCCACCATCAGAAGGCGTCGACTGCGTGATGGAGCCACTGCCGCCGCTGCAAGCAGCCACGAGCCCGGTGACGGAGAGGACGCCCGCGAGAAGAAGAATAGACCGGGTCATGCAAAGCGCCCGAGCAAGACCCGCACCACATCTCGCACCCGGCAAATCACGGCGTTTTCATCCCCATCAGAGAGATATGCCGGACATCAGCACCACACCCTGACACACGATGGCACGACGACTTCGACCCCGACCTCGACCTCGACCCCGACTTCGACCTCGACCTCGACCTCGACCTCTTCAGAGGTACGTCATGGCCTGTTCGAGCGCTGTCTTCGCTTCGGTGCCCTTCGCAATCTTGTCGTGCGAGACGATCAGGCGGACGAGATCTGGCAGCGCTGCGAAGCGCGCGAAGTTCTCTCGCAGCGCTTGCTTGTCGTTGATGAGGAGCAGCTTGCCAAGGCGCGAGACCCGCGGGCCCGGCGCGGAGCCGAACAGGCTGCAGATGAGCCAGCCCATGAAGTCCGTGGGCATCTCCATGTTGAACATGGCGTCGTTCAGGACGACGGTCGTGCCGTCGGAGGAGCGCACGGTCATCGCGCCCTCCGAGTCCTTCACGCCGTCGAGCAGCTGGAGGCCCACGGAGTCGTCGCCCTCGAAGTCCTCGTAGACCAGGTCCACGGGCACGAGCGCCTCGATCTTCTTGCGCGAGCCCTTCGGCGCGACCACCTTGAGCTCCGGGTAGCGCTTCTTCCACGCGGGCGCGTCCAGCCGATGCATGGCGTTCGGCACCACCAGGAACGTGAGCGTGCCCCACGCCTCGATCTGCGTCATCGCGTCTTCGTCGAGCGAGATCGCATTGTGGACGATCACGCGACGGTCCTTCATGCGCGTCAGCGTCATCGCTCGCTTGAGCGACATCCCCGGCACCGACCCCCAGCAATGCCAGAGGTTCTCCGCGAGCTTCTCGATCGGCCCGTGCGGTAGAACCGTCCACGCATCCGTAACCTTCGCCATGGGCGGAGCTTAGCCAGCTCGAGCCCATTGTGACAGAGCGTTGCGGAGGCCTGGTTTTCTGGTAGGAACGGCCCCATGGCCAAGGTGATGCCCAAGACCGTCGACAGGTCGATCGTCCGCATGGTGGCGATGAAGCGCATCGCCAAGGGCTGCTCCAGCCTCATCGCCGGCGCCGTCATGATCTACCTGACCGTCCAGCACGGCGGCGGGCCCACGCCGCTGATGGGACTAGGGCTCGTGCTCCTCTGGGGCGGCGGAGCATGGACCCTCCGCGATGGCCTCCGCCTGCGAGGCCAGCTGAAGGCCTGACTCGGGGTCGCGCGTTCGCGCCAACCGTGTGCGCGCGCGAGCTGTCGGAGCCGTCTCGCGATCGGGTCGCAAAAACAGTACACCTGCGGGGTGAACATTTGTGGGCGATTCTCGCGAAAAGACAGGGGATTTCCTCGCCGAGGTACACCTCGGAGGTGAACCTGGAGGATCAGAGTTTTGAGAAGGGCTCCCTGGCATGTGCGCGCCGTCCGTTCCCGGTCCCGCCTAGAACCCCATGTCCCGCCGCCCGCTACCGGGCTTCGGATCGTGCACGCCCTGATTGTTTCCCGTCGCGCGTGCGCCACCGCCGCCCGCCATGCAGGCCGTCGTATCGCTGATCAGTGTAGAATACACCTTCTCATCCGAGGGATGCTGCTGCACCCAGCGCTGGAGGTACGCCTTCAGCTTCCCGAGCTCCCCGTTCGCCTTCTCGCCGCAGAACAGCTGGGTGAGGTCCTGGACGAAGAGGTAGGGGTCGCGCTGCCGGAACCGCCGAACGCCGTCGTCCCCCATGAACGCATCCAGCTTTGGCGAGAGGACGTCCATGCGCGAGAAGCCAGGCGCGAGCAGCGGCCAGATCAGGTGCACGAGGGCCAGCGCGCGCGGCCCGTGAGACAGGTAGCGCGCGAAGTCCGACGCGCCGAGCGCGCCGCCGCTGTTCTTCGCCCATGTGGCCCACGGCACCTTGCCGTTGTCGTACTGATCGAGATTGGCGAGCAGGTAGGCAAGCGAGCCGCGGCGATCCGGATAGGCCTTCCACAGGCGGCGCGCCTCGTCCTGGAGCGTGCCGTCGTCCGTGGTGCCGATCTCCTCCGCGAAGGCCTTCGTGGCGGCGGTCCACGCGGGATCGTTCGGCTCCAGGCCGCGCCAGAAGAACATCTGTGCGTCGCGGCCGTCCGCGTCCCGCACACCGATGTAGTTCCGGATCAACGTCTCTGCGATGTACGGATCCTTTGCGGTCACCACCCACGACAGCAGCCGGTCCTTGTTCTGCGGCGACTCGAGCGCGACGCGATAGAGATCTTCCTCGCAGTGCGGGCCGATGTGGCCACCCTGCGCGTCGATCTCGCGCGGGCACGCCACAAACTGGAAGAGCGCCGTTTTTGCGTCGTCGCCCGCGACGTGCGCCGGATGCCCCGCCTTCACCCACTCCTGGAACACGGGCTCCATGAGGTCCATCGGCGACAGGCCGGGGAACGCGAACGTCACATAGCGATGCGTCCCCTCGCGGTTCTGCGTGAAGGGCCGCACGTGGACCAGCTTGAGCGTTCGCAGGCGCTCCTTGTCGTTCATGTGCGGGTACCAGGCCTTGAGCCACGCCACCAACCCCGCCTCCGCACGCCTGAAATCCGAGTCCTTGCCTGCCAGCGGCACCACGCTTCCGTGATGCATGTACGCCTGCGGGAAGTAGTCCGCTTCCTGCAGGAGCCATTCGTTCACCTCGGCGGCGATCTTCGGGGACCGCACCTTCTGCTGGAATGCGAGCACCTTGAGGATGCGCGTCGCGCGCTCGTCCGCGTTGATGGCCGCTTCTGTCGTGAGCTCCTGGTTCCTGGGGCGCCACGAGTGGGCGACCCACCGGAAGTAGAGCGTCTCGTCCGCCTCGGACACGGAGGAGGCGCTCTCGAAGCGCTTCTTCAGCGCGTCCTCGAACGCGTCCTGCAGGCCGCGATAGACCGCGCCGCGGCCCACGAGCTCGCCCGAGCGCGCGGGGACATTGATGTCGAGCGTGCCCTTGTCGATCGCGAAGACGGGCTTCGGATACTTCGCGACCACGTCGTACGAGCACGCGATCCTGGTGAGCTTGGCGACCGTGCCTTCGAAGGCCTCCTTGTCGTCGTGCCTCAAGGCATCCAGATCCTTCGCGGTGTTCTCGATCGAGGAGATGAGCGCCTCCTCGAACGAGGCCTGGTACTCCGGCAGCAACGCAGCATCGAACTGGTAACCGATGGCGTGCCCGGCGATCTGCGTGAGCTGGTTCGACGCGGCGATGAGCCGTGCGCTGCGCGGGTCGAACGGGAGACGGTCCGGCTCACGCGTGAACGTCACATACACATTCGTGGTGTAGATGACGTTGCCAGGCGTCTTCGGCTCAGCGCCATTTCCTCCGCCACCACCACCGCCGCACCCCACGCCCGCACCGGCGCAGAGAAGCACCGCGAGCCCGAGGTGGCGCAAGCGAACGGGCGCTCGCATGTCAGCGCACGTCGCGCTGGGCGGACATCATCTGCTTGGAGACGTCGTGGCCACCAAAGTTCTTCTGGATGCCCGCAACGAGCGAGGGCGAGATCGCAGCGAGCAGCGCGCCGAAGCGCTGGTCGAACGCAGCAACGTCCGCCTCGCCGATGTTCTTGGCGATGCAGCGGTGAACCGCATTTGCCACGTCCTCCGGCGACCTGGTGCCGACGACGCCCGGGAGCTTCACGCCCGTCTTGGCGAACATGCCTGCATCCCGGATGAAGCCCGGGAACACGGTGGAGACGCCAACGCCCTTCTCCGCGAGCTCCTCGCGCAGCGCCAGCGCAAAGCCACGCATGCCGAACTTGGTTGCAGAATACATGCTTGTCCCGAGCGAGGCGACCTTGCCCGAGATGCTCGAGATGAAGACAATGTGGCCAGAGCCGCGCTCCACCATCTGCTTGCCGAAGTGGTGCGCCATGACGATGGGCACGCGCAGGTTCACGTCCAGGGCGCGGTTCACGAACTCTTCGTCGAACTCGAGGAACAACCCGCTTGCGGGGAGCGCGGCGTTCAGGACCGCGATGTCCACCTGGCCGGCCTCTTCGTGGAGGCGCTTCACGTCCTCGGGCTTGGCAAGGTCTGCGAGGATCATCTTTGCGCCGAGCTTCTCGCAGACGGGCGCGAGCGCGTCCTTGCGCCGGCCCGAGAGGATGAGGCTGGCCCCCGCCTTCTTCAGGCGCGTGGCCATGGCTTCTCCGAGACCCCCGTTGGCGCCGGTGATCAGCGCAACCTTTCCTTCGATCTGCATGGAACGGGGGGTAGCGCCTCGGGGACTAGGTCGCAAGCGCGTTGTCGGTTTTCTTCGCGAATAGCAGCCCGACGCCAAGGAAGATCTCGGGGCAGGCGAGCACGTCCACCGTGAGGCCGGCGGCGAGCGCGAAGAACACCAGGCCGACAAAGGGCGGCCTTTGGCCTCGCGCGGCGCGCAGCGCGAGGATCGCGAGCAGCAAGATGACGAGCATCCCCGGGAGCCCGGCGGCGCCGGCATAACCCAGATAGGACGTGCGCGCGGGTGCCGTGACGAGCCCCGCGCCGACCAGAGGGTGCGCCGCGAACGCGCTCGCGGCCTCGCGATTGAGCGCGACGTAGGGCGACGTCACCAGGCTCACGAACGGCGACTCGCCCGACAGCGGCACGAGCTTCACGCGTGTGCTCGCGTAGTAGACCGCGGTGGCGCACGCTGCGAGCGCGGCGAACACCTGCCTTCGCATCTCCTGCGATGCGAGCGCGAAGAGCGCGAACGTCGCCGTCAGCACCGCGAGTGACGCGTGGCTCCACGCACCCACGAGCCCCACGCCCAGCAGCGCGACGATGGGCGCGCGGATCTTCTCCGGGACCGCGTCCGTGAAGAGCGCGAGCACCAGCCCGACGACGACGCACGCCGTGAGCCTGTCAGGCGTCTCCGAGGCGCCGATGAGGCGAGGCGCATGGACCGCGCCGCCTTCGCCACTGGCGCGCGAGACCACAGCGAAGATGAGCGCCAGGATCACGTTCCCGCACGTGCCGAGCACCATGGCCGCTGCGATCACCCCGCCGCGCCCCACGCGTGACGCATGTGCGCCCACGAAGAAGAGCAGCGCGACGGCCGTGAGCGAGAAGAGATGCACGGCGGCCCATCCACGCGAGCTGCCCAGAAGCACGGACGGCAAGAGGCCGAACAGGACGAGCCCCACGGGGGACAGCAGCGATAGGCTGCGCCGCAGCGTTTTGCCCCATGTGGACACTGCGCCAAGGAGGACCACGAGCGTCAGGAGGTAGAAGATGAGGCCAGGCCCCAGGCCCACGACGCCGTTCAGCGTGTGCAGGGGCACGAACGCTCCGAAGAGCAGGAGAACGCCGTTGCGCCAGTCCTTCAAGACTTTCCTCCCTGCGGTCGGGCGTCTTGCACAAGGTCCTCGTCCCTCGGACTCGTCCACATGTTCATTCGGTGAGCGCGACCGCGGCGTGGCTCACGATGGAGCCCTCCTCCGGATCGACCGTCTGCTCATAGTGGAGCAGCTCACCTTGTCGTGCCCCGGCGACGCGGAGCAGCGAGTAGATGGGCCCGAGACCACATACGCGCCGGGTCTCCAGATCGCCGCTGACGTGTGCCCAGAACGCGCTGGCGTCACCCGTGAGCGCGTGGTCGAGCGACGTGCGATCGATCTCGTCGAGCGTCTTTCGCTGACCCTTGTCATACGGGCGCGGATCGCCGAAGCGAGGGCCGACGTGCGCCAGGTCCGCGCCCGCGACGACGATGGCAGACGTCTCTTCGACCACGCGCCGCACGGCGGACAGCAGCTTCTCGACGCTCTTGCTGGTGGCCGGGTCCTTGCCGCTCTGCTGGTTGTCGCCGAGACCGGCGAGGATCGGGATGATGCGGAATGGGCGCTCGCCCATGATGTGGCGCAGGAAGACCGCCTGGAACTCGATCGAGTGTTCTCGCTTGTGGTTCAGGCGGTCACGGTACACGTTGAAGTCCGCCGCGGCCGCGATCTGGTCGATGTGAGCAGTGTCGCAGGGCACGGCGCCGAGCGGTGTGTCGAAGCCCTTTCGCAGCAGGGCGAACGGCTCGCGCATGGGCGCGTGCGACGTGCCGAACACCACGAACGTATCCACGTCCTTCGGGAGCGCGCGCGCCAGGTGACCGTACGCGTGGCCGTAGCAGAGCGCGCCGCGCCACGGATCGATGTGCGGCGAGATGAGCGCGCGCAACGTCCCCGCCTTCTTTCTTTGCTTTGGGCGGGCCGCCGCGCGCAGGCATTCCTGATCAATGTAGGATGCAAGCTTTTTCGGGTCCGCGTGGTACGCGCCGCCGGCGTGGGACGCGGGGCGCAAGGGGCTCTCCTCGAACGCGCGCTCCACGGCTGCCTTGGCCTTGCGATACGCGGGCCCGTCGCAGAAGAGCGCCTGCTCGAGCTCCGTCGCGATCTTCACGACGAGCGACACCGGGACGTCCTGCCCGGCCTCCGAGCTCACCTCGCGTGCGATCTCCGCGCACGTGGTGCGGCCGGTCATGCGCGCCACGATCGGCACGAGCGGGCGCGGGATGCGCACGTGTCCTTCCTGGATGCCTTCGGTGTCGCGCAGCATGAGCACGCTCCCCAGCTCGTCGTCGGGGACGATGATCGCCTCTATGGGGCGGAGCTTGGGCTTGGAGTTGCTCTGGGCCACGCGGAGGGTTCCTCGGCTATGCTGTTATCCGTAGCACATGCCTCCGACGTTTCGTTCCAAACCCACGCCCGAGCAGCGGGCGGAGCTTGCGGCGCTCTACGCGGAGACGGACGCGCTGATGGCGCCCATGAGCTGCGACGCATCCACGGACTGCTGCCGCTTTGGCGTGACCGGCCGGGAGCCCTATCCCACCGCCATCGAGGCCGCGGAGCTCCTGCGGGCCTTCGCCGCCACCGGAAAACGCATGCAGACTACACCGAACGCAAACGCGGGCGGCCCAGGCAAGAAGGGCAAGAAGAGGGCCCTTCCCATGGCGGGCGACGAGCGCCGATGCCCCATGCTCTCCGACAAGGGGCGCTGCATTGCCTACGCATCACGCCCCTTCGGCTGCCGCACGTTCTTCTGCGATCGTGCACAGGGTGAGGAGCCCACCCGAGCAAGCATCAACGAGCTGGGTCGCCGCATCGCAGACCTCTCCGCGCGCTACGACCCAAGGGATCCAGGTCCCCGCCCGCTCACCAGACTCTTCTGACTCAGGGGCCCCAGAAGGGCGGCGCGGCGACCATGCCTCCGCCCGCCGGCGTGGTGATCACCGGCAGCAGCGCCTGGTCTGCGTTGACGATGTCGTTCGTGAGGAAGAGGCGCGCGTTGCCCGTGCTCGTGGCACCGACGTCACTCGTGAACGCCACGCGCGTGCTGGCGAGCGACCACGAGATCCACTTTGCGTCGCGCCCGCTCGTCACCTTGAAGAGGCGCACGGGCGTGCTGTTCGCCTGGTTTGCGACCACGAAGAGCTCGTAGTCGGCGTTGGGTGCCTGGTAGTCCGCCACGAAGGCGATCTTGGTGCCATCCGGCGAGAACACCATGGGCTTCGCGAAGTCCGGGTTCGGTGTCGGGTTGGCTGCATTGTACACGTATCCCGCCGGCAGGATCGCGGTGGTCGCGCCGCCGCCCGCGGGGAGCGTGTAGAGCGCGTAGGGGTATGCGCCCGCCGCGTCCGTGATGGAGGCGACCAGCGTGTTGCCATCCGGCGAGATGCCGAAGCTGCCGACCTGCTCCGCGTTCGTGAGCGTTCCCGGGACCACGCTCTTTCCGGCGGCGACGGTGGCCATGTACAGGCGGAACGCGCTGGCCGCGCCGTCGGTGCCAAGGCTGGAGGTGAAGTAGAGCCGGCCCCCTGCGTCCCACGCGATCGGATTCACGACGCCCACGGGGCCGCCGCTCGGCACGCCCGCCTCCGCCGTGCTCACGATCTCCGTGAGCGTCGTGGTGACGGTGTCGTAGATCCAGAGCTGGAAGACGTTGTCCACCAGGTAGTCGCCCGTGATCGCCACGTAGCGGCTGTCGCGCGAGAAGACCACCTGATCGGAGTTGAGCTTGGTCGCGACCCCGGCGCCGCGCATGGGGCTTACCAGGACCTGCGGCGTGCCGCCTGCGGTCGCGACCAGGTACACGTCCTTTGCGCCGGCGGTGACGTCGTCGGACACGAACGCGACCTTCGTTGCATCCGGCGAGTAGTGAGCAAGTGACACGGAGCGACCGCCGTTCGTCAGCGCGACCAGCAGGCCTGCGCCGGACCCGTTTGCGCTCGCCGTGCGGAGATCGTATCGGCCCTTCACCGTGGCATCCGACGCGTAGACGATCTTCGCGCCATTCGATGCAACGTCGAACGCAGTGACGTCCACGCCGCCGAGCGGGAGCACGTTCTCCACCACCGTCGGGAACACCAGCCGGCCCGCATTGCTCACGCCGTTCGACACGAAGCGGCCGTAGTGGAACAGCTGACCGGTGAGGCCCGACGCGTCCGGGACGTTGCCCGCCGTGGCGTCGATGACCACGAGCCCTGCGTCGCCGGAGTCCACGGCGAACACCGTGCCGTCCAGGGCCTGGCCGCTGTCGCTCTCGCTGCCTGCGTCATCGAAGCTGCTGCCATCCACGCCGAACACGCTCGCGTCCTGGTCTTGCGCACCGGAGTCGGTGTCGGTTCCGCCGGGTGTCGTGGAGTCGTCGCTGCACGCGTACGCGAATGCAGACACGGAGACGGCCAGGAAGACGATGATGCTGCGTTTCATGGCGGGTCTCATACCGCGACGGAAGACGGATTTCTATGGGGGAAAATGGTGCTAGCGTGGGCGCGTTTTGCGGGAGAAATTGCGGCAAATCTGGAGACTGGTCGCGTTTCCGCCAGTCACGGGGGCACTTTACCTGCTCGTCCTGGCCGGGCGGGCGGGCTCGCGCTCGGACGCCGACGACACGGACATCGGCGGCGGCGCGCGCGCAGACGCGGTCCACGCGTTCATCGAGAAGCGCTACGCAGCGGATGTTCGCAAGGTCGCTGTTGCCATCTCGGCGACCGCGCTGGCGATCGGGATCGGCCTTGGCCTCCTTGCATGGCTGCTGCTCTGGCTCAGGAACCGGCCACGCAAGACACCGTGGGGCCGCACGGTGGAGTCGCTCGCGCTCGTGGCGCTGCTGCATGCGTCGTTCTTTGCCTATGGGATGGCCAAGGCGCCGCAGCTCTACGCCGCCAAGTTCTACGCCCAGGGGGGGCTGCTGCGGCTCGCGCAGGTGCTGGCCACGGACACGTTCGGTCGCACCGGCATCATCGTGGTCAGCGTGGTGCTCGCGCTCCTGTACGTGTCGCCATCGCTCTTCTCTCGGCTGCGTGCGCTCGTCAGCTCCGTGAAGGGACGCCTCGTGCGCACGCTGTCCCCAGCATCCACGGCCACGGTTGTACTCCTTCTTCTCGGCGGCGGGTCGTGGGTCGGGCTCTCGGACGGACGCGTGGCGGAGCTCGCGCCCATGACCGCTGCCCTTGACGTGCGGCCCGCGTACGCAGCCGGAGAGAAGCGGCGGCCCAACGTGCTCATCCTCGCCGCGGACTCGCTCCGGAACGACCACGTGGTGCCGCGCACCATGCCAAACCTCACGCGCTACGCAGACAACTCGGCCCGCTTCACGCGCGCGTACGTGTCGCTGCCGCGCACGTTCTCCTCGTGGGTGACGCTGCTCACGGGGCGCTACGCGTACCATCACGGCGTGCGCTCCATGTTCCCGCGCTGGGAGGATCGCGCGAAGGACATGGACGCGCTCCCGGAGCGTCTTGCGCGTGAGGGCTACCAGACCGCCGTTGTCAGCGACTACGCAGGTGACATCTTCGGACGCGTGGACCTTGGATTCCAGGTGACGGAGACGCCCGGCTTCGACTTCCGCACGCTGGTTCGTCAGCGCGCCATCGAGCGCGAGACCCCGCTGCTCCCGTTCCTGCACGGCCGCTTCGGACGGCGCCTCTTCCCGGTCCTGCGCGAGCTGAACGACGCAGCGGATCCGCAGATGCTCGCAGGCGACGTGACAGACGCGCTCCGCCGCATGCGGGACACGCTTCGTGATCCCCGACGGGCGGACAAGCCCTTCTTTCTCACCGTGTTCTTCTCCACGGCGCACTTCCCGTATGCCGCGCCCGCGCCGTACTACGGCAAGTTCGCGTCCGAGAAATACCGGGGAAGATACAAGTATCACAAGCCCGTCGGCCTGGCGCACGACCTCCCGCCCGACGCCGAGGACAAGGCGCAGATCCGCGCGCTCTATGACGGCGCTACCAACGCGATCGACGACGCCATGCAGTCCGTGCTGACGGAGCTTTCGCGGCTCGGCCTTGCGGACGATACGATCGTGGTCGTGACAGCGGACCACGGCGAGGCGCTCTTCGAGGACGGTCACGGACAGGGCCACGGCGATCACCTGTTCGGCGATCAAGGCACGCACGTCCCGCTCATCATCCACGACCCGCATGCGAAGAGACATCCCCTGGTCGACGGCATCGTGCGCGACGTGGATGTGGCCCCCACGCTCTACGAGATGCTCGGCGTTGCGCCACCACCGGACCTCGACGGCCTGTCGCTCGCAGGGGCGGTGTCCAGGGACGACTCGCTCTCGCCGCGCACCGCATTCGCAGAGAGCGAGCTCTGGTTCACGGAGGAGATCGACTCGCTGCCGCCCACCATGCGCATGCCGTATCCAGGCATCTTCGGGCTCACGGAGATCGACTCGCAGCATGGCGACGAGATCGTTCTCCGCAAGAACATGGTGGGGCTCACCACCATGGCGCGCCACCGCATGGCCAGGGATCAGAGGTGGAAGCTGGTCTACATCCCCACGCGAGAAGGTGTAAAGTACATGTTGTTTGACACCGTGAACGATCCCTCGGAGCTCGTCGACGTGTCCTTTTCGTACCCGGACATCGTGAACAGGATGAAGGCGGACCTGATCGGGTGGATGCTGCGCGAGCCCGGCTCCAAGGTCGTCTCGGGATTTGTCTTCCCGCCCGAGGTGACGCCGTGACGGCAAAGCTCAGGCTGCGCCCGCCGATCGTCCTGCTCGGCACCGCTGCGCTGCTGCCGGCGCTCTCAATCGTGGCGTGGGCTTACGGGGGCGGGAAGGACCGCCTGCCGGACCCGCCGCGGCCAGCGAGCGCGTCCAGCGCACCCGCGTCGGCGCCCGTCGGCTCCGCAAAGGGGCCGACAGCAGCCCCCGCGCAGGCCGGCGCCGTCTACGTGCAGGCCATGCGCCTGGTGGAAAAGATGCAGGATGCACGCATTGACACGAAGGCGCTGCCGGCCGGGCGTGCGGTGCTCGGTCAGCACTGGCGGAAGATGCGGGCGCCGTGGTTCTCGATCCCGGCGACGGACGCGGGCAGGCTGGTCACCTCGATCGCGCTGCGCACCAGCGAGACGGAGACGCAGTGGGCCGCCCCCACTGGCCCCGGCACCGCGTGGAAGCCAGAGGCGCGTGTCTGGAACATGAACGAGGGCAGCTACGATCAGCGCGAGGCGATCGCCACGCCCACGCCCAGTACCGTCACGTTCCACCTGGAGCTGCCCGCGGGCGCGATCTTCTCGTTCACGCCAGGCAGCGTGAACTCCAACGGCGAGATGGCCGTGATGTCCGTCTTCGTGACCGACGCGCACAGCACGCGCAAGAAGGTCGGCAGGGCGCAGCTCATGCCGGCGCTCGCGGGCAAGTGGGGTGAAGAGACGCGGATCGATCTGTCCGCGTACGCAGGGCAGACCGTCGATCTCGAGCTCCTCACCGAGGCGCCGGCAAAGCACGACGGGGAGACCATCGCCACGCTCGTTGGCCTCTGGGGGAACCCCGTCATCCTGAAGAAGGAGATCGCGAAGGTCCCGTACAACGTGCTGTTCGTCGTGGTCGACGCGCTGCGGCCCGACGTGCTCGCCAGCTTCCACGAGCAAGACGACGACGATCGCAAGGCCCACGCGAAGCGCCCGCCGCTGGAGACGCAGCTGCCCAAGGTGCCGGGGCTCATGCCCGTGCTCGACGACCTTGCAAGGAAGAGCGTCATCTTCACGCACGCGTACTCCGGCGGCGCGTGGACGCGGCCCGGCACGCTCGCGATGCTTGCCGGCGCGCGCTCGTCGGAGCTTGGCATCTCGACGTTGCCCTGGGTCTTGCCGGACCAGGAGGTGTCTCGCTTCTACGCGAGCAAGCCGCCGCTGCTTCCGGTCCTCATGCGCGCAGAGGGCGTCACCACGCGCGCGTTCGTGAACAACTACTTCATGGTGGGCTACGCGCCCGTCGGCGTGGACATGGGCTTCGAGCGCGTGGACGACCATCGCTACCGCGCCCGCGACACCGAGGAGATCACGAAGGACGCCGTCGCGTGGCTCAAGGCGAACGCGGACACGCGCTTCTTCACGTTCGTGAACTACAACTCCCCGCACGAGCCGTGGGAGCCGCCGCAGAAGATGCAGAAGCGCGTTCCCGCCGCGCCCGACGGCCCCGAGGATCGCATCAGCCGCCTGTACATGGCCGAAGCCGGCAAGGACGACGAGGCGATCGGCACGCTGCTCCAGACCCTGGAAGACCTGAAGATCGCAGACCACACGATCATCGTGGTCACCGCGGACCACGGCGAGACCCTGTCCTCCGCACACACCGGCATCGGCCTGGACAAGATGCAGATCCGCTACCACCACGCGGCGTCCAACTACGAGGAGACCACCAAGGTCCCCATCCTCATCCGCGCGCCGGGCCTCTTGCCGGCTGGCGTCCGCGTGTCGGACCGCATCCGCAACGTGGACATCGCGCCCACGCTCCTGGAGCTGCTCGGCGTGGACGGCGGCGCATCTGCCGCGCGCATGACAGGCAAGAGCCTCGTGGGCCTCGCGAAGGGACAGAAGGACGCGGACCCCCGCCTTGTCATCAGCGAGGGCCGCGGCACGCGCGGCATCATCTGGGATCACTACCGCCTGATCCTGCGCGAGAACCAGGTCGTCGCGGGCGGTGAGAAGGCGGAGGAGCTCTTCGACCTTGCCGACGATCCGGGCGAGCGCAACAACATCGCGCCGCGCTCGCGCGACATCGTCCAGGAGCTCCGCGCGCGCTTCGACGCGGCGCAGAAGAACGTGCCCATCGCCGGCTCCAAGGAGGCGAAGGGCGAAGGGCCGAAGGCGCCCGGGGACGATACGGGCGCGGTGCACCTGCGATTTGCGGGCGGCGGCGCGCCCCACCGCATCTCCGGAAAGATCACGACCACCGGGCGCCTCGTCGCCACGGCTTTCCCTGCGGACGGGACACTGCAGAAGTCGACAGAGCACGAGGTGGAGATCGCGCTCATGACCGCCCAGGACATGGCCGTGGGCCTGGACCTGGCCGTGACTCCACCGCATGCGCCGCTGACGTGGCAGCTCTATCTGGACGACGCGCCGTTCCTGGACTCACGCGTGTTCGCGGGGCCGTACGGCCTTGTCGCGAAGGACATGGTGCTGGGCATCAGCACGGAGGACGCGCGCGCGCGGGCCCAGGCCGACGACATGCCCCTCATCGATCCACGCCGCGATTTTGGCCTCTTCGTCACGCGGGAGAAGAAGGGCAGCACGAACCTCTCCGTCCGCGACGAGCTCACGGGAGAAGGCGCCGAAGAAATGAATCGCCTGCTACGAGAGTGGGGCTACGCCAAGTAACGCACGCGCCTCAGCTGCCATCCAGCTTGCCGTGCTCGCGGCAGGTCTCAGTCGCCGCCTGCATCCACAGGCCCGTCCACGACGATCGTGCCGAGCATGAAGCTGTGGGTGGCGCACTCGTAGGGGAAGGCGCCGCTGCTGGGGAAGGCGATGGTGACCGTGGAACCGGCGCCACCGCCCGAGTCAACCGCACCGGTGATGTCAATCGGGTTTGGCGTGTCGCCGCCAGCAGAAGCCATCAGCGGATGAGTCGCAAAGCTCGATGAGATCCACGTCACCGTGGCGCCAGCGGAGATCTTGCTGCAGTGGTCGGGGTCGTCTGCGACGCTGAGGCCCCAGGGGAGGTTCACGTTCGCGGCGCCGCGGTGATCGACGTAGTTGGTGCAGTTGTTCAATGCTGGCCCGGCCTCCGACGGAAAACCGGCGTCGGCGATGCCTGTATCTTGCACGTTTCCGTCGGTGCTGCCGTCCGCGATCGGGCCGCCATCCGTCGCCGGGGAACCCAGACCGGAGTCACGGTTCGCGGCGTTCTGCGGAGAGGCGGCGTCGCCCGTGTCACAGCCATAGAGCGCGCCGACGCCCAGAAGGCCCAGCGCGCCCAGCGAGATGCTCGCGGCCGCGACAACGAACGCGCGTGTGGTTCTCGGCTTCACGGAACGACGACGAATGCGCCGATCATGATGGAGTGATTGTCGCAGTGATAGCCGAACGTGCCGGGGGTGGTGAACGTGATGGTCACCGAGCCGCCGTCGGGCGTGCCGCTGCCCGCGATCGGGTTCGGGGTGTCGCCGCCAAAATTGACGAGCGGGTGGCTCGTGAAGCTGCCGGTGAACTTCACCGTGTTGCCGACCTTGATCTTGGAGCAGTGGTCCGGGAGGTTGGCGACAGAGGTGTCCCACACGAGATCGACTTCAGCCTTCGCGGTGTTGTCCACGTACGTCGCGCAGCCGTTGAAGCCGCCGTCCGCGATCGCGCCCGAGTCCAGGTCGCCGCCGCCGGAGTCCGTGTCGCCGCCAGCGCCGGAGTCATCCGTGGCCGGGTGGGTGTTGACGCCAGAATCGGTGCCGGTGTTGTTCACGGTGGTGCTGCTGCTCGAGCAGGCGGCTCCAAGGGCGATGGCAGAGGCAGAAACAAGGATAAAAAGCTCTCTTCTCATGTCGTCAAGGCTAGCGGAATCGGTTGATCCCCGCGAAACATTTTCACTTTGACCTCCGCAAATGATTTTTCCGAAGACGTCACGGGGGTATAGGCCTACCAGGAAACGCGCATGCGCCTCGCAACGCTCATTGGACCGGATCTGAAGCAGCTCCTCCGGGATGACCCGGAGCAGGTGAGCGAGCTGCTCAGCGAGCTCCACGCGGAGGACGTTGCCGACATCATCTCCGAGCTCGACCCGGACGAGGCCGCGGAGTTCCTCTCTCGTATCCCCGCCGAGGACGCCGCGCCCATCTTCGAGCGCCTCGAGGACCACGAGCAAGAGAGCATCGTCGAGCTCATGCCGTCGGAGTCGGTCGTCCAGATCGCCAGCGAGATGGCGTCCGACGATCGCGCTGACTTCTTCAGCGTGCTGCCAGAGGCCGTCGGCGACAAGCTGCTCGAGGAGCTCGAACGCGTAGACCCCGAGGCCGCAGAGGACGTCCGCGAGATCGAGAAGTGGCCGGACACCTCCGCCGGTCACCTGATGAGCCGCGGCTACGTGTTCATTGCGCCGGAGGTCACCGTCGCGGCGGCCATCGGCGCCGTGCGCATCCACGCCGAGGAGCGCTCGGAGCCCATCTACAACGTGTACGCGCTGGACGAGAAGGACACGCTCGTCGGCATCGCGTCGCTGCGCGATCTGCTGCTTGCAGATCCGTCCGCCAGGCTCTCCACCATCCTGCGCACCAACGTCATCAGCGTGGTGCCGGAGATGGATCAGGAAGAGGTCGCGCGCCGCATGGCCAAGTACGACCTCAACGTCATGCCCGTGGTCGACCAGACCGGCAAGATCCTGGGCGTCATCACCATCGACGACATCATCGACGTCCTCACCGCCGAACAGACCGAAGACGTGCAGAAGATCGGCGGCGTCGAGCCGCTGGACGTGCCGTACTTCCAGACCAGCTTCCTCTCCTTCATCCGCAAGCGCGGCGTCTGGCTCGTGGTCCTCTTCCTGGAGGAGTTCTTCACGCAGACCGCGCTCCGCCACTACGATCCCGTGTTCCGCGCGATCGAAGGCGCCAGCTACTACGTGCCGCTCCTCATCTCCACCGGCGGCAACTCGGGCTCGCAGTCCTCCACGCTCGTCATCCGTGGCATGGCGGTCGGCGAGATCAAACCGAAGGATTGGTGGCGCATCCTCTACCGCGAGGCCGGGATGGGGCTCGTGCTCGGCATCTTCCTTGGCGCGATCGGGTTCGCGCGCGTCCTCATGTACCAGGACCAGCACCTGCCGTTCGCCTTCACGATCGGGTTCACGCTCGTGGGCATCGTGATGTGCGGCTGCACCGTGGGATCCATGCTCCCGATCATCCTCCGTCGGTGCGGCGTCGACCCCGCCACGTCGTCCACGCCGTTCATCGCCAGCCTGGTGGACGTGCTCGGCATCGTCATCTTCGTCCACGTCGCGAAGGTCATCATGGCCGCAGTGCTCGCTCACCCCGCCGTCGTCTTGCCGCACTGCGAGTGAACGCCGTGAGCTGCCGCAGGATCCTTTGCGTCGGGCTCGCTTTCGCGCTGCTGCTGCCGCCCACTTCTGGATGCAAGCGATCGAAGGAGGCCAAGGTCGAGGCCATCTGGGTAGGGAAGGGCGCCACGTGCGTGCGGCTCGCTGGCGGAAGCGTGCGCTGCGCGGGCCCTGGCGGCGGCGTACACGGCGAGGTCGGCGGGGGCTTCCGCGAGATCCCGATGCTGAAGGACGCAACGTCCATCGCGCTCGCCGAGACGTCTGGTTGCGCGGTCGCGCCGCCTCGCCTCCTCTGCTTCGGCACGCCGTTTCGCTCCACGATCGACTCGCCATCCATCTTCGACGCGAGCATCCTCGCCGTCTCCGCTGTCGTCGCCATGGATGATGCGGTGTGTGTGCACGAGTCGGGGCTCCACCTCCGCTGCTTCGACGCCACAGGGCATGCGGGGCCGGAGCTCATGTCCACCAGGCTCGCGCCCGCGGCCGGTGGCGGCTCGTCATGCGGCATTGCCGGCGACGGAGCCGCGCACTGCTTTGGTGAGCTCGCAGGCGTCACGTTGACGGCGAGCACGCCGCTCATTTCGCTCGCGGTTCGCGCGGGGCGTGTCTGCGGCATCACGAGCGACGCCTCGGTGGTGTGCGCGACCTTGGCAGGCATGGAGCCGCCGCGCCCCGTGAACGCGGAGACGCTTGCGTTCCAGGGCGACTCGCTCTGCGTCGCGCACAAGAACAAGACCATGAGCTGCGAGGAGCGCGGAGTCCTCCACACCATCTCTGGCGTGTTCGCGGTGAAGAGCCTCTCCGGCGCGGCCGGCAACGCGTGCTTCGTGGGTCAGGAGCAGGTCGCGTTCTGCTGGGGCGAGAACACGCGCGCGGAGCTCGGCACTGCGGAAAAAGGCCTGCGGGAGGTGCCCGCGTCGATATTCTTCCGCGAATCCGGATCCTGATACCTTGGCGCCATGAAGCGCACGACAGCCGTGATCCTGACGGGGCTCGCCCTTGCGGCGTGCAGGCACGAAGACGCATACGAGAAGCCACTCACCTCGGTGAAGGTGCAGCCGCTGGAGAAGCAGCAGGCGCAGGCGGCGTCGCGCTACTCGGCCAGCGTGGAGCCGTTCGCGAAGGTGGACCTGGCCTTCAAGGTCGGCGGCTACTTGCGGGACATCGCGCAGGCGAAGGGCGTGGACGGACAGATGCGGACCATCCAGGAGGGCGACTCCGTGTCGAAGGGCGCCGTGCTCGCGAACGTGCGCGAGGGCGACTACCTGCAGCGCGTCGCTGGCGCGAAGGCCGTGCTCGCAGAGGCCACGGCCGTGCGCGAGCAGCTGAAGCTCGAGGCGGAGCGCACGCAGAAGCTCGTCACGTCCGGCAGCCTTGCGCAGTCCACCCTGGATCAGATGAAGGCGCAGCTGGACGCGGCGAACGCCCGCGTGGACGCAGCAAACGCGCAGCTCACGGAGGCGCAGAACGCCGTGGGCGACACCGCGCTCCGCACGCCGATCGAAGGCGTCGTGTTGAAGCGCGGCGTGGAGGTGGGGTCGCTGGTCGCGCCCGGCGCCGTCGGGTTCGTCATTGCGGACACGCGTTCCGTGAAGGCCGTCTTCGGCGTGCCGGACGTGATGCTCGAGAAGTTGAAGCTGGGCAGCGAGATGGACATCACCAGCGAGGCCGCGCCCGGCGTCCTCTTCAAGGGGCGCATCACGCGCGTCTCTCCCTCCGCAGACCTGAAGAGCCGCGTGTTCGAGGTGGAGACCACGATCCCGAATGGCAAGCAGGAGCTCAAGACCGGCATGATCGCAGCGCTGAAGGTCACGGATGGAAATGCGGCCGCGCCCGCCGCCGTGGTCCCGCTGTCGTCGGTGATCCGGTCCGCGAAGAATCCCAGCGGCTTCGCCGTCTTCGTGGTGACCGACGAGGGCGGAAAGCAGGTCGCGCACACGCGGGACGTCGAGCTCGGCGATCCGCTCGGCAACCGCATCCTCGTGATCGGCGGGCTCGGCTCCGGGGACAAGGTCGTGGTGCGCGGCGCCACGCTCATCTCCGAGGGTGAGCAGGTCCAGGTGATCCAGTAATGGCTCACAAGTCCGACGAAGAGATCATCGCCAAGACCCACAACACCGCGCGCTTCTTCACCGAGACGCGGCATGTGGCCTGGGTGCTGCTGGTCGCCACCATCCTGTGGGGCGCGTTCTCCTACTGGCGCATGCCAAAGCGAAAGGATCCCGTGATCCCCATTCGCTTCGCCGTCGCGACCTGCACGTGGCCGGGCGCGCCCGCGGAGAAGATCGAGGAGCTGGTCACGCGCCGGATGGAGCTCAAGATCGCGGAGAACTCCAAGGTGGAGCGCATCGAGTCGGTGACGCGTAGCTCCGTGGCGGTGGTGTACGTGACGCTCGAGGAGGGCACCACGGACGTCGGCAAGGAGTTCGACGACATCAAGATGAAGCTGGACGGCGTGCGCGAGCTGCCGCAGGGCGCGGGCCCGATCAACTTCATCAAGGACTTCGGCGACACGGCCACGCTCATGCTCACGCTCACCACGCCAAAGGTGAGCGACGTCGAGATCGCCCTGCGCGCGCGCTCGATCAAGCGCGCCATCGAGGACGCTCGCTCGCACGTCCCGCCGGAGCTCGCGAGCCACCGCGCCACCATGGTGGTCCCGTATCCGCAGACCATGAACGCGACCACGCTTCATCAGCTGGGCCCGCTCATCCAGAAATTCCTGACCGATCAAAAATTCGCGACGGACGTGCGCCTCTTCGAGGGGCCTGGATTCCTGGCGATCGACGCGCAGACGGAGGCGAGCGATCTGCAGATCATCGGCTTCGTGCGCAACTTCGTTTCCACCCAGCTGCGCGAGGACGAGCTGTCACCGGACATCTGGTTCCCGCCGCCGATCATCCACGACCCCGCCGAGACAGAGGCCAAGCTCACGCTCTCCGCGGGCGTGCGATACAGCTACGACCAGCTGGACGACTTCTCGGATCGCATCCAGCGCGCGCTGCAGGCAGTCCCTCAGGTCGCAAAGGTCACGCGCACGGGCGTGCGCCAGGAGCGCGTCTACCTCTCCTACTCGCAGGAGCGTCTCGCGGCGTACGGGGTGCAGACCTCGCAGCTCGCGAACATCCTGGGCGCGCGCAACATCATGATCCCCGGCGGCGTGCTCGAGGTGGACGGCAAGAACCTCACCATCCAGCCCACGGGAGAGTTCCGCAGCGACAAGGAGATCGGCGATCTGGTCCTCGGCGCATCGCCATCGGGCTCGCCCGTCTACCTGCGCGACGTCATGAACGTGAGCCGCGAGTTCGAGAACCCGGCGCGCTTCCTGAACTTCTACTTGTGGAAGGACAAGAACGGCATTCCACGCCGCTCGCGCGCCGTCACGCTCGCGGTGACCATGCGCCAGGGCGAGCAGACGCAGAACTTCGGAAAGGCCGTGAACAAGGCCCTGGCCGACGTGGGCGAGCTGCTCCCCGAGGACCTCATCATCGCGCGCACGAGCGATCAGCCGCAGCAGGTGAGCGAGAACGTCGAGCTCTTCATGCGCAGCCTGTACGAGGCGATCATCCTGGTCGTCGCCGTTGCGTTCATCGGCTTCTGGGAGTGGCGTTCCGCGCTGGTCATGGCGCTCTGCATCCCGCTCACGCTGGCCATGACATTCGGGTTCATGCACATCCTGGGCATCGACGTGCAGCAGGTGTCGATCGCGTCGCTCATCATCGCGCTCGGGCTCCTGGTGGACGATCCAGTGGTCGCGGGCGACGCCATCAAGCGTGAGCTGGGCGCGGGCAAGCTGCGCGTCGTCGCCGCGTGGCTCGGCCCCACGAAGCTGGCCACAGCGATCCTGTTCGCGACCGTCACGAACATCGTCGCGTACCTGCCGTTCCTGACGCTCACGGGCGACGTGGGCAAGTTCATCTACACGTTGCCGGTGGTGCTCACGTGCTCGCTCGTGGCGTCGCGCCTGGTGTCGATGACGTTCATCCCATTGCTTGGATATTACATCCTTCGCGCGCCGAAGCGGCCCGACCCCACGCCGGAAGAGCGGCGAACGAAGGGGTTTTCGAAGCAGTACTACCGCGCCGTTGGCTGGGCGATCGACCACAGGTGGAAGGTCCTCGTCGCGTCGCTCGTGCTGCTCGTCGGGATGTTCGGCATGGCGTCCAGGCTGAAGGACAGCTTCTTCCCCAAGGACCTGTCGTACCTGTCGTACGTGGACGTGTGGCTGCCGGAGGACGCGCCGCTCTCGGCCACGAACGAGGTGACGATGAAGGTCGAACAGACCATTCGCGACGTCACAGCCGAGTACGGAAAGACCCACCCGGACGAGGACGGCAAACCGCGCGATCTCTTGCAGTCGCTCACCACGTTTGTCGGTGGTGGTGGCCCGCGGTTCTGGTTCTCCGTCAGCCCTGAGCTGCAGCAGCTGAACTATGCGCAGGTCATCATCCAGGTGAAGGACAAGCACGACACCGGGCACCTTGTCTCGCCGCTGCAGCACGCGCTGTCGCAGATCCCCGGCGCGCGCATCGACGTCCGGCAGCTCGAGAACGGGAAGCCCGTTGGCGTACCGGTCTCACTCCGCATCTCTGGCGACGACATCCCGCGCCTGCGCGAGCTCGCAACCAAGGCCAAGGAGGTCTATCGCTCCGTCCCTGACTGCGATCGCGTGCGCGACGACTGGGGCTCGGAGAGCTTCGCCATCAAGCTCGCGATCGATCCAGACCGCGCGAGCCTTGCCGGCGTCACCAACTACGACGTGGCGCTGTCGTCCGCCGCAGGGCTCAACGGCATCGCGGTGGGGTCACTGCACGAGGGTGACAAGCAGATCCCGATCATCGCGCGTCTTCGCGGCCTGGAGCGCGGGCAGCTGAGCGACGTCGGCAACCTGTACATCTACTCGGCCACGACGCCGCAGAAGGTGCCGCTCCGTCAGGTGTCCACCGTGGAGTACGGCATGGGCATCGAGAAGATCCGGCGCCGCGATCACATGCGCACCATCGCGGTGTCGGCGTTCCCGGTGCCGGGAAAGCTCCCGTCCGAGATCATGAAGCAGGCGCACCCGAAGATAGATGCGCTCATCAAGAGCGTGCCGCCCGGCTACAAGATCGAGATCGGCGGGGAGGAGGAGGAGCAGAAGAAGGGCTTCCTGCAGCTCGCGATCGTGCTCGTCCTCAGCGTTCTGGGCATCTACATCGCCCTGGTCCTGCAGTTCAAGAACGCGGTGAAGCCGCTGATCGTGTTCGCAGCCATTCCATACGGGATCGGCGCGGCCGTCGCGTCGCTCTCCATCATGGGCGCGCCGTTCGGGTTCATCGCGTTCCTGGCGATCATCAGCCTCATCGGCGTGATCGTGAGCCACGTCATCGTGCTCTTCGATCACATCGAAGAATGCCACGAGAAGGGAGAGCCCCTCCGCGACGCCCTCCTGGACGCGGGGATGGTGCGCTTGCGGCCGGTGCTGATCACGGTCGGCGCGACGGTGTTCGGGCTGGTCCCGCTCGCGCTCCACGGCGGCCCGCTGTGGGAGCCGCTCTGCTACGCGCAGATCGGCGGCCTCACGCTCGCAACCACCATCACGCTCGTACTGGTGCCGGTCCTCTACGCGATCTTCGTCCTGGATCTGAAGCTCGTGAAGTGGGGCTAGCGGGCTAGCGGGTGGCGCGCGCATCTTCTCGTTCCACCCATTCGAGCCCTCGCGCATCGACGCCTCCGCCGCGGAGAACCGCAGCGTCCGCACCGCGTTCACGCAGATGGTGCAGACCTACGACGCGAACAAGCATCCGAGCAGCCTGTATTCATTCTATCGTCCAGCGAAGTGAGCCAAGGGCGCGGAAGGCTGATACGAATCCGCGAAACCGAACCCGCGCGCGCGCGTAGCGTCGTGTGCATCGACGCATACGAGCGGCTCCCGCTGAAACAGAAGGTTCCATGACGTCTCCCTCCGACGAGATCACCCCACCGTCGCTCTACCTGAACCGACGCGCGCTCCTCAAGGGCGGCCTCCTCGTGGCAAGCGCCGCCGCGACGGGGTTGGTCTATCGCGGCCTGAACGGGATGGCCATGGCGCCGCCGAAGACCAAGGAGCTCACCGGCGTTGTCTCTGCGTCGAACGACGCTGAAAAGGGCTTCCGCGTGCAGGGAGAGGCCATGACGTCCCTCACGGCGATCGCGAGCTACAACAACTTCTACGAGTTCACGACCAACAAGGACGCGGTCGCCGGGAGCGCCAAGAACTTCGTGACCGACGGATGGAAGGTCGCGGTCGACGGCCTGGTGCACGAGCCGCGCGTGTTCGACCTGGACGACCTCCGCAAGATCGCCCCGACGGAGGAGCGCATCTATCGCATGCGCTGCGTCGAGGCATGGTCCATGGTCATCCCCTGGGCCGGACTCCCGCTCGCCGCGCTGCTCGAGCGCGTTCGACCGATGAGCGACGCGCGCTACGTCGCCTTCGAGACCCTCCACGACGCCACCCGCATGCCCGGCCAGGCAACCGCGGTCCTTGACTGGCCGTACGTGGAGGGCCTGCGCCTTGACGAGGCCATGCACCCGCTCACCCTCCTTGCCACGGGGCTCTACGGCCGCGAGCTGCCGCCGCAGGACGGAGCTCCCCTGAGGCTCGTGGTCCCCTGGAAGTACGGATTCAAGGGCATCAAATCGATCGTGAAGATCACCCTCACCTCCATGCAGCCGCCGTCCACCTGGAACAAGCAGGCGCCGGCAGAGTATGGCTTCTTCGCGAACGTGAACCCGGCGGTCGATCACCCGCGGTGGAGCCAGGCGACCGAGCAGCGCATCGGCGAGAGCGGGCGCCGACCCACGCTGCCCTTCAATGGCTACGCCGATCAGGTAGCGCGCCTCTACGCAGGGATGGATCTCCGTGCGAACTACTGAGGCGACGGCTCCGCAGGCAGACGTGAAGCTCCGCCTGGACGCGTCGTTCCTGCGCTGGTTCGTGATCCTGAACGGGGCAGTGCCCGCATCGATCCTGGCGTTCGACACGTGGCGCGGGCAGCTGGGCGCGAACGGCGTGAACTACGCGCTGCGCACCACGGGCCTGCTCGCGCTCGTGTTCCTCGTGCTCAGCCTGTTCATCACACCCGTGAAGCGCCTTCTGGGCTGGGCCACGCTCATCGCCCCGCGGCGGGCGCTCGGCCTCTTTGGTTTCGGCTATCTGGTCGTCCACTTCGGGATCTTCTTCACGTTCGATCGCGCCGCGAGCCTCTCAAGTGCGGTCCACGAGATCCTCACGCGGAGATACCTGCAGCTCGGCACGATCGCGCTCTTGCTCCTCATCCCGCTCGCCATCACCTCGACCGACGGGATGATCACGCGCCTCGGGCCCCGGCGCTGGAAGCGAATCCACCGTCTTGCGTATGTCGCGACGGGCCTCGGCTGCCTCCACTACATCCTGCTCGTGAAGTCGGACTTGCGGCAGCCGCTTGCGTTCGCAGCCGTGGTCTCCGTGCTGCTGCTCTTTCGGGTTAGCGCGCTCTACGTCGACCTGCGTGCGCAGAAGCGAAGGCGCATAGCGCCGGTCTTGCAGGGCCGCCCAAAGTTCTGGTCCGGCCAGCTGCGCATCGCCCGCATCTTCGAAGAGACGAAGGACGTGCGGACATTCCGCCTGACGCCGCTCGTCGGCGGGCCGATGCCATTCGCGCACGTGGCGGGCCAGTACCTGAACCTGGCGCTGACGATCGACGGCAAGCGGGTGAACCGGTCCTACACCATCGCGTCATCCCCCACGCGCTCGACCTACTGCGAGATCACCGTCAAGAAGGCGGAGCAGGGGTATGCGTCGCATCATCTGCACGGGGCGCTGAGCGAAGGATCGGTGCTCGACGTGTCGGCGCCAGCAGGGCGGTTCACCTTCGAGGGGCAAGGGCACGCGCACGTCGTCCTTCTTGGCGGAGGCGTGGGCGTGACGCCGCTCATGTCCATGCTGCGCAAGCTGACAGACAGCTGCTGGCCCGGCCGGATCGATCTGGTGTTCGCGGTAAGGACCCGGGCCGACGTCATCTTCCGCGAGGAGCTAGCCTACCTCACCGCGCGGTTCCCCAACCTGCACGTGGTGATCACTCTGTCGCGCGAGCCCAAGGACAGCGACTGGAAGGGCGAGCGGGGACAGATGAGCGGCGAGCTCCTCGCGCGCGTCATCCCCGATCTTCAGCGCGCCCCGATCTACCTCTGCGGCCCGGACGCAATGATGACGGCAACGCAGAGCACCCTTCGCGAGCTGGGCGTACCCGCCGCGAACGTGCAGCTCGAGGCCTTCATCTCGCCGCCGCCCGTGGACACGCCCGAGGGCGACGATCGCGCGATGGAGGACGAGCAGGCAGCGGCCGCCGCCACGGCCACCGTGCGCTTCGAGACCTCCGGTGTCACCGCGGAGCTCGGCGGGGACAAGACGGTCCTGGAGGCGGCGGAAGAGGCTGGCGTGGAGCTCCCGTTCGACTGCCGCTCCGGCATCTGCGGCCAGTGCAAGACGGAGCTCACAGACGGCCGCGTGATCATGTCCGTGCAGGATGCACTCACCCAGAGCGACCGCAAGCGCCACCTGATCCTGGCATGTCAGGCGCGCGCGGTCACGGACCTGGTCGTGAGGGCGTAGCCAGATCAAGTACGCGATCCCGTAGGAACCGGGCGTATGCGTCACAAAAAGCGTGGGACAAGCTGAATCGGCGGGCCCGAACCACGTCCAATAGAGTCATGAAACGGATGACTTCCACCTGTCTGGGCGCGTTGTCTCTCCTCTCTGGGGTGCGCGTCGCGTCCGCGATGAGTGGCGGCATCAACGACAGCGACACGCCACAGAACAACGCGACCGTGTCCCTGGACGGAGGGGCCTGCACGGGCGCGCTCATCGCTCCGCAGCTCGTCATGACCGCGGGGCACTGCCGCGGCAACGTCTCCACCGGACGGGAGTTGGACGGCACGCGCGTACCCATGGGTCAATGGGTCAAGCTCACCACGCCGTTCACGGTACGCGTGGGCACGAGCACGGCGTCGGCGGACACGGCGCATACCTACACGGCCACATTCATGACTCAGGCGGGCTGGGCAGACATCCAGATCATCATGCTGGATCGCGCGGTACCCGCGACGCAGGCGATTCCCGCGCGCCCGCTCACGCACGCATCGGCCAACGAATCACGGCCCGGCTTCTGGGAGAGCCAGGGCTTCACGGTCACTGGCTACGGCGGCGGTCGCGCGTCGCGACAGACGGCTGCGTGGAGGCGGGGCGCGTTTCCGTGCAAGAACGCATCTGGCCTCATCGCCAACGACGAAATGTTCTGCGGGCTCGTCCATAACGGCGCGGAGCTCGAGGGAGGGGACTCTGGCAGCCCGCTCTACTGGGTGGACCCGACGGGCGCTCGTCGCGTCATTGGTGTCTATCAAGGCAACGTCCAGGCCCTGCGCGTCTGTGACCCCGCGCACGACGGGGCCGGAATCGCCTGTCAGACCGATACAGAGCCGGTCCTGTCGCCGAACCCGCTGACAGGCTGCAGAGAGCAGACGGCGACCACGACCTCCTATTCAGCGTGGTCGCCCATGCATCACACCGCAACGTTCTTCAATGGCGGCGGTTGCTGGAAGGACACGAGCGGCGTCACGCGGCACCAGCCCGACATCGGAGCGTGGATCGACGACGCCATCCTCTACGCGCCCAGCGCGAACGACCACCTCGTGGACATGGTCCTCCAGCGATCATCCACAGGTCGGTTCGACATCGTGGCGGCTCCGGGCGGCGAGTTCACGACGGTGCTCACGGGCGCCACGTTCGAGAACGCGCGCGCGCCCAATCTCTTCACCAACGCCGAGACGCTGTGGGAGTGGCAGGTGGACGGCGCCCCGGGCAAGGTCCTCTACACCACCCAGTTCCAGGGCGATCACTTCAGTCATCCGTCCATGTTTCTGGATGGCATCGGGCAGATCACCTTCAACTCGCCGCGGCTGGTGGCTCGCGTCTTCCGACGCCCCGACGGTCTGGCAAACCCCGTTGCGCTCAAGACCTACTTCAAGGGGAGCACGCGTGAGTTCCTGACGACCTGGAGTCTCGCCGACTCGGTGCCCGACGCCGCAGCGCGCTCGCAGTGGAGTCTCATCTCGGAGCCGGGCTTCGTGAGCCTGAGGTTCCCGATCCACGCCAACATCGCGCCCGCGGCCGCGAAGGGCGGCCAGCCACCCCTGCGCAATCCACCGATGCTGGTGCCCCACCCCTGAGCGCCGACAACAACGATGACGGCTGTCCAGCAGCGGCGATCGCGCCGATCACGAGAAGTCCGATCGTCACGCTCGCGGCGTTGTACTAGGCTCCCGCCCGCATGGGCCTCACCTACAAGCAAGCGGGCGTGGACATCGACGCAGGCGACACGCTGGTGGAGCGCATCAAGCCGCTCGCCATGCGCACCCGCATCCCCGAGATGCTCTCTGGCGTGGGTGGCTTCGCCGGGCTCTGCGCGGTGCCTTCGGGTCTCACCGAGCCGATCCTGGTCTCCGGCACCGACGGCGTGGGCACCAAGCTGAAGGCCGCGTTCGCCACCAACATGCACGACGGCATCGGCTTCGACCTGGTCGCCATGTGCGTGAACGACGTGCTCACGTGCGGCGCGCGTCCGCTCTTCTTCCTGGACTACTTCGCGACCGGCAAGCTGGACCTGGCGATCGCGGAGCGCGTCATTGGAAGCATCGCGCGCGCATGCGAGGAGGCGCGGTCCGCGCTGCTGGGTGGTGAGACCGCAGAGCTGCCCGGCATGTACGCGGATGGCGAGTACGATCTCGCCGGCTTCTCGGTCGGCGTCGTGGAGAAGGCGAAGATCATCGACGGCAAGCGCACTGTCGCCGGTGATGTCGTGCTCGGCCTGCCGTCTTCGGGTCTGCACTCGAACGGCTACTCGCTCGCGCGCCGCGTGCTGGAGGCGAAGGGCGTGGCCTTCACGGACACACCGACCGAGCTGGGCGGAAAGACCGTGGCCGCCGTATATATGCAACCTACACGCATCTATGCGCGCGCGGTCGCGGCGCTGCTCGCCTCCGGCGCCGATGTGCACGCCATGAGCCACATCACGGGCGGTGGCCTGCCGGGTAACCTGCCGCGCGTGCTGCCCGACGGCCTTGGCGTACGCGTCTCGGCGAACGTGCCCACGCCAGCGGTGTTCAAGCTGATCGCGCGCCTTGGTGATGTGGCCACGGAGGAGATGCGTCGCGTCTTCAACATGGGCACGGGCTTCGCCATCATCGTGCCCCAGGCTGAGGTCGCTCGCGCCACGGAGGCCCTCACGAAGGAGGGCGAGTCACCGTTCGTACTGGGTCGCGTCATTGACGTCCCCGTTGACCGCGAGTTCGAGGCGCGCGTGGAGTACGAGGCGTGAAGGTTTCCGTCCTCGTCTCCGGCAGCGGGACGAACCTGCAGGCTCTCCTGGACGCGAAGGCGCGCGGAGAGCTCGGACCCGCCACGCTGGACTCCGTCATCTCCAACGTGAAGGGCGCGTTCGCGCTCACCCGCGCGGAGAGCAGCGGCGTCTTCGCGCAGTGCATCGAGCACAAGGCCTTCCCCGATCGCGCGTCGTTCGATCTTGCGTTGCTCGCGGCGCTGCGGGAGCGCGGGACGGAGCTCGTCGTCCTTGCCGGCTTCATGCGGCTGCTCACGGCCACGGTGCTGGATGCGTTTCCGGATCGCGTCGTGAACGTTCATCCCGCGCTCTCCCCCGCGTTTCCGGGCGCGCACGCACTTCGCGACGCGCTCGCGTACGGCGCGCGCATCACGGGCTGCACCGTGCACTTCGTGGATCAGGGCACCGACACCGGGCCGATCATCGCGCAGGAGTCCGTCCCCATCCTCCCCACCGACGACGAGAAAGCGCTGCGCGCGCGCGTGCAGGAGAAGGAGCACGCGCTCTTCCCGCGCGTCATCCGCGCGATCGCCGAAGGTCGCGTGACCGTCACCCGCGCGGGAGCCTTGCGCCCGCAGGTCCGCGTGGAGGAGCCGTCCTAGTGTCTCCAGTCTCCAAGCACTACGACGTGGCGGTGCTGGGCGGAGGGATGGGCGCTCTTTGCGCCGCTGCGCTCCTGGCGCGTCGCTCCTGGCGCGTGCTGGTGCTGGGGCAGGGGTACCTGCCGCAACGCTACGAGGTGTTCGGTCACGATCTCTGTCGGCGGCCCTTCACGCTGCTCGCGAACTCCTCACCAGCGTTCCTTCGCGTGCTCGTGGAGCTCGCGCAGTCGCAGACGTGGCGCAGGCACGTCACGCCGTGCGATCCCATGCTTGCGGTGCTGGCGCCCACCTATCGCCTGGAGCTCCCGCCGCGACCCGAGGTGTTCGCGCGCGAGCTCGATCGCGAGTTCCCCGACACGCGTCGCGTGATCGACGATCTCTACACGGAGCTGGGGCGCGTGAACGAGGTCGCCGACGCCGCGTTCGAGAAGGACGTCGTGCTTCCGCCCGGTAGCTTCTGGGAGCGCCGCGACGTCTCGCGCCTGGTCCAGAGCCTGCCGCACACGCAAGAGGGCGCGGAGCTCATGCCCGAGCTCGGCAAGGATCACCCCTACCGCGACGTGGTCAAGGTCACGTCCGAGCACGCCTCCAACCTGGACGGGCCGCTGCCCGCATTCGCCACGGCGCGCTTGCATGGCGCCTGGACGCGGGGAGTGTCGCGCCTCACCACCGGCGAGGACGAGCTCTGCGAGTTCTTCCTGGCACGCGTGCGCGCCCACGGCGGCGACACCAAGATGAGTGATCGGGCTGCCGCGATCGTGCAGAAGAGCGGCAAGGTGCGCGGCGTGCGCGTGGACGGCGCCGACGAGGTGTTCGGCGTGCAGTTCGTGGTGTCCGGCCGCGGCGGTGACGAGCTCACGGAGCTCGCGGAGGGCTTCTCACCGTCGCGTCGCCACCTGGAGACCGCGTCCAAGGTCGTGCCGACCGCGCAGCGCTTCGTGGTGTCGCTGGTGGTGAAGGACACGGGCATCCCCGAGCTGCTCCCCCACGACTCGTTCCTCTTCCCGCGGGAGAAGGACGTCTTGCCCGTGGTGCATCTGCAGAGCATGTCGGGGCGCGTGCCGGAGACCACGCTGCTCGTCGCAGAGGCTATTTTCCCGCACGGAAAGGATCTCTCGCGTGCCCGCGAGGCCGTGCTCTGCACGCTGGAGCAACATCTACCGTTCCTGACGCCACACGTCGTGCTCTGCGATTCACCTCACGATGGTCGACCGCTCTGGGATCTTCGCTCTGGCACGCGCGTGGACGTCGACCGCGCCCGGCTTCGTGCTGGCGGCGCACAGAGCGAGGCTGAGCCGCTCACACCGCTCTATCGCGTGGACCCACCGCAGTTCATGGGTCTTGGCGGGGAGCCCATCCGCGCGCCACTGACGAACGGCTTCGTCACGGGGCCCACCGTGCTCCCGGCGCTGGGTCAGGAGGGCGAGGTGATCGCCGCCTGGAGCGCCGCCCGCGTGATCACCCGCACGGATCGACGCAAGGAGAAGATGCGCCGCGACATGTGGAGCAAGGTGGAGCTCGCATGAGAATCAATGCATCATGCATGCTTCCGCGGGCCGCGCTGTTCTTCGTGCTCGCGGTGGGGCTCGTGTCGATCGCCGGCTGCAAGGATCCCGCGCGCGACGAGACACGCTCGCTCGTGGACGCGGTGACTCGCTTTCGCCTGGCGGGTGACGGTGAGAAGCGCGCGCGCATAGGCGACATCCAGCACGTGGCCTGCACCGCAAAGGACGTCTGCGACACCCGCGATACTTGCCTCGTGATGGCGGAGGAGCTGGACCACTCGCTCGCGCTTCGCGTCCAGGTCAATGAGGGTCTGAAGCAGCTGAAGGACGGAACGCTCGCCAAGGAGGAACCGCGGGCGCAGGCGCTGCTCGGCGTCCTGGAAGAGTCGAAGGCCTCGCTCGAGAAGTCCCACGTGCTGGAGCGGTCGTGTGACGACCAGCTCGCCGAGATCACGGGCCGCCATCGGTGAGTGGGTCGGGGTCCGTCCACTCCAGGAAGGTCTCGCTGCCGATCCACAGATCGTCGCCGCTGCTCCAGAGCGCCTGATACGTGCCGGCGCCCTTGTCGCGCGTGTTCGTCCACGTGCCGTTGGTGCGCACGTAGAGATCGCCGTCGCGCCCGCCCACGTACAGCGTGCCGTGGCTGTCGCCCGTCACGGCCGCGGCGTTGCCGTCCAGCTGGGGGATGTCGACCGTCTCCCACTGGCCGTCACCGGCGGAGTGATAGAGAAAGTGCGAGACGGCATACACGTCCTTCGGTCCGAAGCCGAAGATGGAGCTGATGCCGCCCTTCGCGGGGACCCGCTGCGTGCTCCATGTGTCGCTTCCATCGGAGTGGTATACGACTCCATCGGCGCCCTGACCGCCCGCGTAGACATCGCCCGGACCGCTGCCCCAGATCGCGAGAAGGATGACGTTGTGTGCGCCACCGTCGGCGCTGCTCACGTTGCTCTTGCGCCATGCGCCGTCGCCCCGGGACCGCATCACCTCGCCATCCGCGCCGACCTCGTACACGTCCTTCGAGCCGGAGCCCCAGATCGCGAACGTCGCGCCGTGCGAGCCCGAGGCCTCGTGCGTCCACATGGCGAGTCCCTTGCGATGGTAGACGCCCATGTTGCCGCACGCGTACACGTCATGCGTGCCCGAGCCCCAGACTCCGCGCAGGCGTCGGTCGCGCAGCTCCTCGTGGGTCCACACGCCGTCGCCCTTGGAGTGGAGCAGGCCGCGGCCGGGATCGTCCCACGCCGCGGCGTAGACATCCGTCGGACCCGTGCCCCAGATCGCGTGCACGGGATCCAGCTCGCCCTTGCCTCCTGCTTCGACAGTGCGCGGACCACCAGCCTTCATGCGGCGGACGCCTCCCTTGACCTCCGCGTGCGTCTTCCCGGTGCGCGCGGACTTCGGGTTTGCGCTCGCGCTCGGAGCGGGATCGGTCGTCGTGGTGGAAGACGACGATCGCGCGCAGCCTGCGACGAGGGGCGTGACGAGCACGAGCGCGATGCACCTGGCGAACATCGCGCATTGTCGAACGCTCACTGGTGGGCAGTCGAGAGCGGACGAATTTGTATACAATCGACCGACACACGCTTGCATTGTCCCACATTGGCGCTATCAGGTTCGTCATGCATCGCGTCAAAACATACATCGCAGTGATTTCAACTGTTTGCATGGCATCGGTTGCCGGTTGCGCCGTCGAGAACGGTGAAGAGGCTTCTGCGGATGAGGCGGATCTGACCTCGACCGTCCACGTTCCCGCCAGCGGCGGTGCGGACTTCTCGCTCACCGCGAAGACGACTGCGGACCTCACCATCACTGTCGATTGCCACCCGTCGTCGGACCCCGACGATGCGGGCGCCGCGATCAAGCTCTCGTCCTCCACGTTGCACATCTCGCAGCCGTCCCGCGCGGGCTACTTCCAGTGGACGGGCTCGGTGCCCGCGGGCACGCACAAGCTCACGCTCACCGGCCAGGGCCAGGCGACCACCTGCAGCGTGAAGTCCGCCGCCGTCTCCTCCAGCGCGACCTGCCGCGCGTGGACCGCATGGCATTCGGAGAACACGAACCACACGCACATCCGCGTCGGCGCGGACGCGTCGGCTGACTGGGAGGCGCTCCCGTGCTCCGGCAATCACTGGGGCGCATGGGCCGCGTGGAGCAAGGTCTACGACAAGCCCGTGCACCATGGCTTCATGCTCCACAACATGGAGCACGGCGGAGTCGTGTTCTCGTACAAGTGCGCGTCGGCCACGGCGAGCGCCGCGTGCAAGAGCGCGCACGATGAGCTCGTCGCGCTCGCGCAGAGCCTTGGACAGCAGCGCATCATCGTCACGCCGGACCCGACGCAGCCCACGATGTTCGCCGTGCGCGCCTGGCGCTACGCATACAGCGCCGACTGCCTCGACCACGCCAGCGCGCTCGCGTTCGCGAAGGCGCACATCCGTCACGGTCGCGAGGACGAGGCGTCTGACCCGCCGATCCCGTTCGACCCCACCACCACGAACGTGCCCTGCCAGGACCTGATGGCCGCGCCGGACTCCTGCCAGCGCTGACGCTCTCTCACCGGCTCACGGGAACGACGCGTGCGGAAGCCCCCCGTCGATGGCGAGCACGCTGCCCGTGACGAAGCTGGTCGAGACCAGGAACAGCACCGCGTTTGCGATGTCGTCCGGGGTGCCCACGCGCCCCGCCGGCAGCGCCTTCGCCGCAGCGCCGAAGATCTGTTCGAGCTGCGCCTCCGGCACGCCGGTCCAGTAGGTCGTGCGCAGCGTGCCGGGCGAGATCGAGTTCACACGCGTGGGCGCGAGCTCCAGCGCGAGGGTGGGGACGATCGCGTCGAGCGCGCCGTTCACTGCGGCGATGTTCGTCATTCCCTTCAGCGCGCGGCGGTTCGCGCCGCCCGAGAAGAACGTGACCGAGCCGCCGGGACGGAGGTGACGCGCACCGGCCTGCGCCACGCTCACCTGCACCCAGAACTTCCCGTCGAAGGTGTCGCGGAAGGTCTTGTCGGTGATGTCGTGGAGGAAGCTCCCGCCGCGGTTGGTCTGGCCCGCGGTGATCACGAGATGATCGAACGCGCCCACCTCCTTGAAGAACGCCGTAACGGCAGCAAGGTCCTTCCCATCGACGGCGCGCGTGGTGATCCGGCCGTTCGACTCCTTCTTCACGGCGTCGAGCTTCTCCACGTCGCGCCCGGCGATGATCACGTCCGCGCCTTCCTTTGCGAGCCGCTTCGCTGCCGCGAGCCCCGCGCCAGAGCCGCCGCCGAACACCACGGCGCGCTGTCCGTCGAGCGTCATGACGGCCTCTGCATGATGAACGTGAAGTCGCGTCCCTGACCTCCCACCATCGCAAGATGGATCCACAGGATGGCGAGGTTCTCGACCACAGAGGCATTGCGAAGCGGTCCCGCGTCAACGGCGCGGAAGCCGGACTTCTCCGCGACCTCGGCAAGGAGCTTCTTTGCGTCCGCGTGATCGGACGCCAGGTAGACCTGCGCGGGCACGCCCGCCTGGCCCGGGTTCTTGTGGAACTCCGCACCAAACGTGTTCCAGCCCTTCACCACCTTCGCGCCGGGTGCGACCGCGGCGATGGCCGCCGCAAGAGACCCCTCCGCCGGTGGGCTCCACACGGGGCCTTCCTTCCACACCAGCGGATTGTTGCAGTCTACAACTACCTTCCCGACCAGCGTGGACGCGAGCGACTTCGCCACTTCCAGCGCGACGGAGCCGGGCACCGCCAGAAACACCACGTCTGCCCAGGTAGCTGCCTCCGTGACGTCGATGGCCGCGGCGTCCTTTCCGCACGACTCGAGGAGTGCCTTCGTGTCCGTCCCCGCGCGCACGCCGAAGCGAACCGGGAACCCCGCACGGGACATCGTCGCGCCCAGCCCTCCGCCAACGTTTCCTGCACCGATGATTGCGATCTTGGTGGTCATGTCGTGCTCCTGTCCGACCACCGTACGTCGTATCGGGCCTGGCGCCATGGCTGCGAGATTGGACGTTATGTCCCATTCATGGGACAGTGCTTCATGGCCTCCGCGGAGCCGGTCGACCCCCAGGGCATGCTCGTGTTCGCGGCCCTGTCGCGTGCGCGTGGCGTGCGTGGCGCTGCCGCGTTGCTGGGCGTGCCGCGGTCGACCGTCAGCCGGCGCCTGGCGATGCTCGAGGCCTCCGTGGGCGCGCCGCTCGTCACGCGGACCAACCGTCGCTTCGAGCTGACGGAGCTGGGCGTCGCGTTCGCTTTGCGCTGCGAGCGCCTCGAGGAGCTGATGCGCGAGTCGGAGGAGCTGGTGAGCCGAGCGTCGGCGGAGCCCTCCGGGAAGCTGCGGATCGATGCGGGTCCGGTCGTCGGCGAAGAGGTGCTCCCGGAGATCGTCGGCGAGATGGTCCGCAGGTACCCGCGCCTCTCGGTCGAGGTGAAGATGTCTGCAGACTACAGCGATCTGCGGCGCGGCACAGTCGACGTCGCCCTGCGCGCGTGGCCGCTCGCCGACGCCTCCGATCTCTACGCGGTGCGCGTGGGCACTTCCGTCACCGGCTGCTATCTGAGCCCCGCATACGCCGCGGCGCATGGAGTCCCCGAGGAGCCCGCGGATCTCACGGCGCACGAGTGCATCGTCGTCGGCAGCGCGACCCCTCCACGCTGGACGTTCCGGCGCGGCGGTCGCGAAGAGCGTGTCCTGGTCTCCGGGCGCGTGCGCGTCGACAGCTTTCGCCTCGGCCGCGCGCTCGCGGCGAACGGAGCGGGGATCATCAGGCTCGCCCGCGTGTTCGCGGAGCCGCTCGTGCGCACGGGCGAGCTCGTCCCGGTGCTCGAGCGCTACTGGCCGGAGACCCCGGTGCATGTCGTCCACACGGGCGCGACCCCGCCGCCGCCGAAGGTGCGCGTGTTCATCGATCTGGCGCGCACGGCCGTGGCGAAGTTGCTCGCCTGAGCTCCGTTTCGGTCCGCCTTTGCCCCGGGGCCCACGTGTAGTAGGACCGCCCTCGATGTTCGACGCAATTGCCAAGGGCTTTCGCCAGGCCAAGAACCGGCTCGCAGGCCTCACCGAGCTCACCGAAGCCAACATAGAGACCGCGCTACGAGAGGTGCGCCTGTCGCTGCTCGAGGCCGACGTCGAGCTCGGCGTCGTGAAGACGTTCCTCGCGCGCGTGAAGGAGCAGGCCCTCGGCGAGGTCGTCAAGATCAAGGCGAAGACGCAGTCCGGCGACATGATGAAGGTCTCCGCGGGGGACCAGTTCACCAAGATCTGCCACGACGAGCTCATCGCGTTCATGACGGCGGAGGGACCCCCCCTCACGTTCGCGGAGAAGGGCCCGAGCGGCATCATGATGGTCGGCCTGCAGGGCTCCGGCAAGACCACCAGCACCGCGAAGCTCGCGCGCTACCTCACCAAGGAGCAGAAGAAGAAGGTCCTGCTCGTCGCGGCCGACATGCAGCGTCCCGCCGCCGTCGAGCAGCTCCAGGTGCTCGGCAAGGGCATCGACATTCCCGTCTTCAACATCCCGGGCGCAACGCCGCTCGAGATCTGCAAGAAGGCACTCGAGAAGGCGAAGGGCGAGAAGTTCGACGTCGTCATCTACGACACCGCCGGTCGTCTCGCGATCGACTCGGCGCTCATGCAGGAGCTCTCGGACATCAAGCGTGACGTGACGCCGGAGAACATCCTGCTCGTCGTCGACGCGATGATCGGCCAGGACTCGGTCAAGGTCTCGAAGGGCTTCAACGACACGCTGAACCTCACGGGCGTCGTGCTCACCAAGCTCGACGGCGACGCGCGCGGCGGCGCTGCGCTCAGCATCAAGGAAGTGACCGGCGCGCCGGTCCGCTTCGTCGGCATGGGCGAGGGCACCGACAAGTTCGAGGAGTTCCGGCCCGAGGGCATGGCCACGCGCGTGCTCGGCATGGGCGACGTGGTCGGCCTCATGAAGGACTTCCAGGACGTCGTCGACGAGAAGAAGGCCGCGGCGGACGCGCAGAAGATGCTCGAGGGCAACTTCACCCTCGACGACTTCCTGGAGCAGGTGCGCACCATCCAGAAGATGGGCAGCCTGAAGGACATCCTGGGCAAGATGCCCGGCATGGATCAGATGATCCCGGCGGGCGTGACCATCGACGATCGCGATCTCGTGAAGATCGAGGCGATGATCTCCAGCTTCACGCGCTTCGAGCGCCAGGATCCGTACGCGCTCATCCGCGAGCCGTCACGCGTCACGCGCATCGCGAAGGGCGCGGGCACACCGGAGCAGGGCGTCACGGAGCTCGTGCAGCGCTTCCTCTTCATGCGACAGATGATGGAAGGCATGGGCCAGAACGCCGGCCTCATGGGACGCATCCCGGGCATGAAGCAGCTCGGCATGATGAAGAACATGAAGAAGCAGATGAAGCAGATGCAGCAGGGCATGGGAGGAATGCCCGGCGGCATGGGCGGCTTCCCCGGCATGGGCGGCTTCCCGGGAATGCCAGGCATGGGGATGCCCGGTATGGGTATGCCCGGCATGGGCGGCTTCGGCATGGACAGCGGCGAGAGCATGACCAAGATGAAGACGCTCAGCGCCACCGAGAAGAACGCCAAGAAGGCGCAGCGCAAGCAACAGAAGGACGCGCGAAAGAAGTCCCGCCGCTAGCTCAGGGCAGGATCTTCTGCAGCGCGACCGTCTGGTCCTTGCCCACGATGTAGCCGCCCGGTGGACTGGTCTTGAGGTCGAAGCTCGGGATGCCGCCTTCGAGCGTCGTGACGCTCGTGATCGTCTTCTCGACGATGGTCATGCGGCCGCCTCTGCTCAGCGCCACGTGCACCACGTCTCCCACGCGCAGCACGTCCGCGCGCACGGCCTGCCCGTTGCTGAGGAAGGGATGGTTGCGCGTGGCCCGGATGCTTCCGTTGAGGACCACGGTTCCCGTCGCTGAGTCCTCGGTGGGATGAATCATCAGGCGCTCCACCGTGCGAGGGACGGCGCGCATGGTCGCCTGATCAAAGCCCATGATCACGTCGCCAGGCTTGATGGTGGCGATCTCGCGCAGCGTCCCGTCGGCCATCATGATCGGCGTGTCTGCGGCGAAGCAGCCACCACCACCAACGCCGCACTTGCCGCAGTTCAGCGTGCCTCCGCAGCCGTCGGTGACGCCAACACCGCAGGTGTAGTCGGCGCACGTGAGCGGGGTGCAGCCGCACACGTTCGGCTTGCCGGCGCCTCCGCACGAGTTCGGACTGACGCACGCGGCGCCGCACGCCACGTTGCCCCCGCAGCCGTTCGGGACGGTGCCGCAGTTCGCTCCAACGGGGCACGCCCCCGACGGCGTGCAGCCGCAGTTGTTCGCCGCGCCGCCGCCGCCGCACGTGTTGGGGGACAGGCATGCGCCACACGACAGCGTTCCGCCGCAGCCGTTCGCGGGCGCGCCGCAGTTGTCGCCCAGCTGCGGACAGGTCTTTGCCGTGCAGCCGCAGACGTTCGCGACGCCAGCGCCACCGCACGAGTCCGTGCCGGTGCACGTGCCGCAGTCGAGGACCACGCCGCAGCCATCGCCGACCTGCCCGCAGTTCTTCCCAGGCCCTTGCAGGTCTTCGGTATGCACGCGACCGCGCTGCACTTGCCGGCGTTGCAGTTCGGCTTCGAGGCGTCCATGCAGGTGCCGCACACGTACGTCTGCCCGCAGCCGTCGGGGACGGAGCCGCAGTCCGCGGCCTGCGCCACGCAGTTCTTCGGCTTGCACGCGCAGGCGTTCGTCTGTGCGTCGCATCCGTCGGACGGGTTGGGACAGCCACCGCAATCCAGGAGGGCGCCGCAGCCGTTGTCCACCTTGCCGCAGCTCACCTTCAGCTCGGGGCAGGTCTTTGGAACGCACGCGCACTTGCCGGCTGTGCACGCGCCCGCCTTGCAGGTGCCGCAGACGAGCGCCTCGCCGCAGCCGTCGTTCTGCGTGCCGCATTCGAAGCCCTGCATCTGACAGGTCTTCGGAACGCATCCTGCCTTGCCGCCATCACCCAGCGTCACGCCACCTTCGCCCGCCGCGGAAGCGTCGTCGTCCAGGTGAGCCGCGCTGAAGTCCACGTCCAGCACATTGGCGCAGGCCGCCACCATGAAGGCGACGGGAAGAATGAAGAGGGCAGCGAGGAAATGTTTGCTCATGGGACCTCTTCAGAACATGCCGATCAGCATGGCACCGCCGCCGAGCGGCCCCGCAGTCGGAACGAGCGACACAGTCGACTCCTTCTTCTTGCTGCCAAGGAACACCATCGTGACTCCGCCCGCCAGGAGCACACCGCCCGCGATGAATGACACCGTGGAGACGGGAGCCAGGACGTTGCCGCTCTTCGCTGCGTCCACACCTTCGCTGTCACACGCGTAGGTGGTGGTGTCGCAGTGCGAACGCACGGTGCTTGCCTTGCCCATGGCCATGAGGCCGGTCACCACGCCAACACCAAGTCCCGCGACGCCGACGCCACCAACGATGAAGCCGGCAGTACGCAGCGGACGCGGCTCGGTCGTGGCCAGCTTCTCTGCGATCACCGGGCGCGGCGCCGCGACGGGCTTCTCGGGAACGGGTGCCCCGACGTCCACCTGCAGCTCCTTGGACTGCCCTTCGCCGAGCTCCACGTCATACGTGGAATCCGTGCGGCCGTCCGCGGCGACGACGACGACGAGCTTTCCTGGATCCGTCGTCACAGACACGCCGCTCTCGTGTCGATCGAACGGCGCTGCGCCCCGCGTGATGCGCGCGGTCTCGGGCACGGTAGGCGCCACGCGAATGGTCAGATGCGCAAGCTTCGGCTCCACGGAGACAAGCTTCTGCGAGAGCAGATCGCGTCGCTTGTCGCCCTTCGGAAAGCCCGCGATCGCTAGCTTGTAGTGCTCGATGGCCGCGATGAGCTTTCCAATGCGCACCTCGCAGTCGCCCAGATTCACCAGCGTACCGGGTGCGGGATCCAGCGCGAAGCTGTCCGCGAACTTGGGACACGCAGACGCAAAGTCCCCACCATCACGCAGCCGGACGCCCTCGCGAAACAGCCGCTCGGCATCCCCCGCACCATCCGCCCGCGCAGTCGACGCAAGCGCAACGAGCGCCAGCAACGAAACAAGCGACGTGACCCGCCTCAAAACCGCTGGTCCCATGGATTCCCCGCCGAAGAATTTGGAACAGCACGCGGAGAGCCACCCGGAGGTCGAGAAGGCCGAGCAGCAGAGGAGGGGAGGGTAGAGGCCGGTGTCGAGGTCGGTGTCGAGGTCGAAGTCGGTGTCGAGGTCGAGGTCGGTGTCGAGGTCGAGGTTGGTGTCGAGGTCGAGGTCGGGGTCGAGGTCGAGGTCGGTGTCGAGGTCGAGGTCGAGGTCGAGGTCGAGTTCGGTGTCGTCGTCGTCGTCGAAGTCGTCGTCGAAGTCGTCGTCGAAGTCGTCGTCGGTGTCGTCGCCGTCGTCGTCGCTATCTCCATCGTCGGCAGTGGCGCGGACGCCGCCCGTGCCGCTCGGACCTTCAAGAACGCCGCCGCTCCTCCTCCGATCGCCAGGACGAGCACGCCCAGTGCGATGACGATGGCCAACGCGGCGCCGTTCGACTTCGCGACGGTGGGCACATGCGACTGCCGGGCCTCCGCGTGGATGGGGCGGTTCGTCGTGAAGCGTGGGTCGAGCAGCTCGGTGGGCAGTGGCTCGACGCTCGCGTTGAATGGCGCCGGCTGCGGTGGCGGCGCTTGCTGGGCGTGGTTCGGCCATGAACGCGAAGCCGGCGAGGCGGAGGGCTGCGATGCGTGCGACGGGTCGCGGACCGCCTGGTCGTGGGCGAGCTCGTAGTGGGCGCCAGGCGCCATCGCGGTGGGCGCCACGAGCGTGGGGGAATCGATCTCGGGACCGACATCGGCGAGCGCCTGCCGGAGGGCCATCTGCATCGACCGTGCGTCGGAGAAGCGGCCCTCCATCTCGAACTCGAGCGCGCGATCGATGACCATCGCGATGGCGACCGGCACGTGTGGCGCGAACGCCAGGAGCTTCGGCATGGGCTCGGTCATCGCGAGCAGCAGCTCCTCGTTCACCGTGTCGGCACGGCGTGGACGCTTCCCGGCCAGCAGTGCGAACAGCGTGGCACCCACGGCCCAGATGTCCGTGCGCGCATCCACGGCCTGCCAGCGTCCGCGCGCTTGCTCCGGCGGCATGTACGCTGGCGTGCCGAGCGTGCTGCCGGTCTGCGTCGCCGAGGCGTCGTTGTTGCCCTCGCGCAGGCGTGCGATGCCGAAGTCGAGCACCTTGACCTTGCCGCCCGTCGTGAGAAAGAGGTTCGCGGGCTTGATGTCGCGGTGGATGACGCCGCGCGTGTGAGCGTTCGCCAGGACGTCGAGCACCTCGTCGCCGATGCGCACGCACTCGCTCACCGAGAGGCGGTCCTTGTTGCCGCGCGTGTGAACGTCGAGCGGACGTCCTTCGAGCAGCTCCATCACCAGGTAGACGCTGCCGTCCTCCGCGCGATCGTCATCGAGCACGGAGACCGCACCGGCGTGTTCGAGCTTGTTGGCGACGTAGCCCTCGCGCAGGAATCGCACGACGAGGCCCTCGTTCCCGGCGAGCTCTTGATGGAGGATCTTGACCGCAGCGCGTTTGCCATTGCGGTGGGTCGCCGAGTACACGGCCGCGGTGCCGCCCACGCCGAGCAGGGCGTCGAGCTGCCACTTGTCCTTGAGGACGGTGCCGACGCGGGCGCGTGCGCTGGCCTGGATGGTAGAAACCGCGGTCATCCAGCCTTGAACGTAGCATGCAGTCGTGATTCAGGACCCGTTCCAGGCTGCGGCGAGGGCGCACAAGGTGCGAGGTGTGAATGCCCGTGGTTGCGCTGCCGCTTCGGTTTCAGTAAAAGTCTCTCACATGAAAAAGGGTGTATTCGCAGTGTTGATGCTTGCCGCCATGTCGAGCGGTCTGACCTTCACGGTTGGCTGCGTTGGCGGCGGCAAGGGGATCTCGGCGGAGGACAAGGAGCGGCTCGCCCCGTACATCCTCGAGGCCCTCCCGGCTGACGTGACCCACAAGGTCGACATCAACTTCGAGAACAAGGTTCACGTCGTCGGCTACAAGTTCGATCCGGAGAACGCGAAGCCTGGTCAGGAGATCAAGCTCACGTACTACTGGCGCTGTGACGACACCGTCGAGCAGGGCTGGGCGCTCTTCACGCACGTCCAGATCGACGGCGCCGAGAAGCCAGACAACCTGGACTGGAGCGGCCCGATCCGCGCGGAGAAGGACAAGCGCCAGGTGCTCGGTCCCGATCGCTGGGAGAAGGGGAAGATCTACGTCGACGAGCAGACCTATACGGTCCCCGCCACGCCCACGGGCCCCGAGGCCACCGTGTTCACCGGCATCTGGAAGGGCGACGCGCGCCTCCGCGTGATCAGCGGCCCGAACGACGGCGACAACCGCGCCATCATCGGCAAGTTCAAGACCGGCGTCGCCAAGGTCGAGGAGCCGAAGAAGACGCTCAACGACGTTCCGCAGATCATGATCGGCAAGCTCGCCGCGAACGACAAGATCACGATCGACGGCAAGGCCGACGAGAAGGCATGGGGGGCAGCCGCCGGCACCGGCCCTTTCGTTGATGTGGGGACGGGGCGCCCAGCCGCCGCGTCTCCTGTGAAGGGTGAAGCCAAGCTCCTCTGGGACGACAGCTTCCTCTACGTCTTCGCGAACGTCACCGATCCGGATGTCACCGGCTACTTCACGGACAAGGCGTCGCAGCCGAAGGACTGGACCGTGCCCGGCCAGCCGAAGCTGTGGACCAAGCACACGTTCGAGATGATGGTCGACCCCGACGGCGACGGCGACAACGTGAACTACTACGAGCTGCAGGTGAACCCGCAGAACAAGCTGTTCCACTCACAGTTCGACACGTACAACGCCCCCAAGGCACCCGGCGATGACGGTCCCTTCGGACACGAGGACTGGGATCCGGGTCTGAAGAGCGCGGTCGTCGTGAAGGGCACGATCGACAAACACGACGACAAGGACGAGGGCTACGCGATCGAGCTCCAGATCCCGTGGAAGGCATACGCGAAGGGCGCGAAGCAGCTGCCGCCGAAGCACGGCGACACCTGGCGCGTGAATTTCTACGCCATGCAGGACAACGGTGGCGTCTCGTTCTCGCCGATCCTCGGACAAGGGAACTTCCACAAGTCGTCGCGCTTCGGACGTGTGATGTTCGTGGTGCCCGGTCAACCGATCCCTGGCGCCAGTGATGCAGGGGCAGGGGAGGCTGGCGCTCCGACCGCAGAAGGAGGCGCGCCCGTGGCTGTTCCGCTCGACGCCGCCGCAGCCGCTGCGCTCCTCGAGCCGTACCTCTGGGACGGCGGAATTCGTCGTCCGCGGATCCACTCGCCGCCGCGCCCGCAGATGCCCTGAGTCGCTGTGAAGGGCCTCCGGACACGCAGGATTCTTATCGAAGCACTTAGAGCGCGCCCGCGAACTCTGCTTGAAATTCGATAGGCGGGTGAAAGCTCCGATACGATATTCGGTGATGCGCTCGCTTCCCATTTGTGCGGTCGTCCTCTGTCTTGCGTCTTTGCCCTCCGTCGCGCTCGCCGACGGTCCGGACAAGTCGAACTCCTCGTTTCGCCTTCGCCAGGGTGACACGGCAGGAGGCGCCGCCGAGATGGGACGAAGCAGCGCGCGCGCAGGCGACTGCGCCACGGCGCTCGACCACTTCGACCGGGCGATCTCGGTACACCCCGACCCGGCGGTCGTTCGCGATCGTGGCCTCTGTCACGACAAGCTCAATCACCCGTACCCGGCCATCAAGGACCTCCGCGCGTACCTCGCGGAGCGCCCGGACGCGCCCGATAGCGATCAGATTCGCGGCCGTCTCGGCGCGCTCGAGTCGTCCGTGGGCATCTCCAAGGAAGACAACAAGGGTGACTCCGAGAAGGTCGCCGACACCCCCGCGCAGCGCGCCGCGCTCGAGAACCTGATCGACGAAGAGCGCCTGTCCGATGACGCCTCCACATCACCGCTGCGCCGCGCCTCGGGCTTCTCTCTGGGCGTCTACGGCGGCATGCGAACGTACTTCGGCAGCGGCAAGGGCTCCATCAAACCGGACGGTAGCACCACCCCGCAGGTGAACGGGTTCTTCGACACGGGCCACAGTGACGACCTCAACTACGAGGTTGGCTTCACCGGCCGCTACGCCGTCGGCGCCTACTTCGACCTCCTGGCGCAAGGCGGTCTCGTGAACACGGGCAAGGTCGGCTCCTCCAGCGCCGCCAGTGGCCCGGGCTTCTTGCTCGCAGGGCAGCTTCGCATCCCGTTCGGCAAGTACAGCTCCGATCAGCTCCTCGTCGCGGTCGGGCCGGGCTACGAGCGATACTCCAACAAGCTCACCGCCACCGCATCTGTGATCAACTTCACGGGGCGTCTGGGCTACCGCCACGTGTTCGGCCACAACCTGGGGCTGGAGTTTGCAGGGTACGGCGGGCTCGCGCACTTCAGCTTCGTGGACGCGCCGGGGCCCGCCAACATCAACGACGTGAACGTCGGGATCCTTGGGCTGCAGTTGAATCTGCTCCTCGGTTTCTAGCCACTTTTCCTCGCGCCCCTGCGTCCTCTGATAGTGTGACGGGCCGTGCCGCGGTCCTCCGAAGCGATCGACCTGTTGCCGGGGACCACGCGCGAGCGTGCCGCGGCCGTACTCCTGTTCGTCGTGACGTGTGGCAGCGCGCTCTCGCTGGGCTCTCTGCACACCGCGTGGCTCTGTGTGTGGACGCTGCTGGCAGTGGTGTGCACCGGCCTGCTCTTCTGGGGAGGGGCGTCACTGCCGCTGCGCCCGGCTGCGCGGATCTTGCTCGTGACCGCGGTCGGGCTCACGGTCTACACGGCGCTGACCCTGGTCCCATTGCCAGCCGGGCTACTCGCCAAGATCGCGCCCGAGAACGCAGACGTCTGGTCGCGCGCTCTCACGCCGCTCCACGAGCCTGGCCCTGGCGCCGCGCCGCTCTCGCTCGACCCGACGGCGACCCGCGTACAGCTCCTGCGCGCGCTGTTCTACGTGCTGGTGTTCGTGAGCGGTCTACGCATCGCCGCAACGCGCGAGGGCACCCGATTCCTGGAGCGCGCGCTGGTGCTCGCAGCGGTGGTGATGGCGCTCGCCGCGCTCGCACACCCGGCAACGGGTGCTACGCGCGTGTTTGGAACGTACGAGCCACTGGAGCCGTCCATGTACGGCGTCAATCACATCGCGCCGCTGCTCAACGGCAATCACCTTGCCGCGTTCGTGAACGTCGGCTTCTTGCTCGCGGTGTCGTCGCTCTTGCGACCGCGCCACCCACTCATGCCGCCACCGCTCGCTGCTGGAGCCGCTGCGCTGCTGCTCGGCACCACGGTCTTCACCGGATCGCGCGGAGGAGTGGGCGCTGCTGCCGTCGCGCTGGTCGCGTTGCTGGTGGTCGCGTTCGTGTCCCGGCAGGCGTCTCGCAGCGTCCTCGTCGTGTCCACCGTGCTTGTCGTGATGGGCCTTGGCGGCGCGGTCTTCGCCACCCTGGCCTTCAGCGATGAAGTGGTCGAGAAGATGGCCGGTGGTGATTTCTCCAAGCTGCGCCTCATCGCGAACGCGTGCGAGTTGGTCAAAGCAACGCCAGTGTTCGGTGTGGGCCGCGGCGCGTTCGAGTCCACCTTCCCATCCGTACGCGACCGCCTGGGGCTCGACTACTTCGTGTTCACGCACCCCGAAAACCTCGTGGCCCAATGGGCCAGCGAGTGGGGCATTCCGGTGACGGTCCTGGCGCTGGCCGGCATCGGTTACGCGCTGCGGCCACAGACAGTCCTCGGGCGCTCGCTTCCTCCGATCGGCGCGTGGGCCGCGCTTGTCATGGCGGCACTGCACAACATGGTCGACTTCAACTCTGAAGTCCCGGGGGTGATGTGCGCGTTCGTGCTCTGTGCGGCCTGCTGCGTCGCGGGCACCGCTGGCCGCGGCATCAGCGGCCCCCGTTCGTCGCTGCGTCCAGCGTTCGCTCTCGCGATCGGAGGATGGGCCATCGCGGTCGGCGTGTGGGCGCTTTTGGCAAGCGACGGGGAGCTCGGTCCTGATCAGCGCGCGCTGCGGAAGCTCGCTCTGGAGCAGCCGCAGGAGCGAGACGAGTTCCATGCCGCAGCCCGCAAGGCCATGTTACGGCACCCATCCGAGCCGTTCCTTCCGTACATGGGGGAGCTGCGAGCGGCGGCGGCGCACGATGAGTCGCTCATCCCGTGGGCTGCATGCGCGCTCGAACGCAGTCGGCTGTTCGGGCGTGTGCACCTGCTGCTCGCGCGCTCGATGTTCGCGCGCCCGGGGCAAGCGCGCCTGGAGTACAAGCTTGCTTACGGACAGGACAACTCGCTGCGTTCGTACGTGTCCGTGGAGTGTATGCCTCTGGTGAAAAGCTACGAGGACGCCATGGAGCTCGTGGCGGACGAGCCTGCCGGCATGCTGCTCCTGGGCGAGCTCTCCGACAGGCTCACCACCGTCCTACCCGCGACGGCCGTTCGGCTCGACGAGGAGCTCCTTCGGCGCGATCCGAATGCCACGACTCCGCTCCAACATGCCCTCACCAACGACCTGCACGACATCACCGACGGCGAGCCGTGGTGCGCGGGCGAGGCGCGCGCCCACTGCATTCAGGAAGCGCAAGTGGACGCCGACCACCTCGTGGCAGTGCGGCCATCGTCGTGCGATGGCTGGGCGCTGCGGTCGGAGCTGCTGCTCCTCAAGGGCGATACCAAGCACGCCGTCGAAGATCTGTCCGCCGCGGTCGACCAGGCCGATGACCGGCCAGGCTGCGCAAGGGCGTCCGTTCGCCTTGCGGTGGCAACCGGTCAGGCGATCTTCGTGGAGCAGGCCGTCGAACGGCTCGCCAAGATCGCGTGTGCAACGACCGATGAGTGTGTGGCTTCTATGGTGTTCATCGCCGAGGTGGAGCGCGCCACGCACAATGATCGGCGCGCGCTGTTCTATTACAAGCGCGCGCTGGAGATGAATCCCACCGAGGTCTCGTATCTCGTCGCGGTCGCGCAGATCGCGGAGCAGAGCAACCTGCACGGCGAGGCGGCCGCGGCATACGCAAAGCTCGCGACGGCGCAGCCTCAGGTTCCGCACTGGGCGGCCAAGCGGGACGAGCACCAGCAAGCCGTCAAAGACCTCGCCCTCGAGAACTTGACCGCGCCAAAACCGTGACGGTCGTCGCGCGCGAGGCGCACGGATCCAGGCTGAAGTCGCCATCAAGGTCCAACCCGGCGGCCACGTCGACCGCGGCACTGCTGTTGCTTGCGAACAGGGCATGCGCACCATTGGGATCGTTCAAGCTCGGATGGGGTCCACGCGGCTGCCCGGGAAGGTGGCCATGCCGCTCGCCGGGGTCACCGCCCTGGAGCGTTGCTTGCGCCGCGTTCGCCAGGCCGCACTCCTGGACGACGTTGTCGTCGCGACCTCGGACCACGTGCGTGACGACGAGGTCGTGCGCATCGCATCACGCGCTGGCGTGAGCTGCTTCCGCGGCAGCGAGGAGAACGTGCTCGGGCGGTACGCAGATGCCGCACAGGAGTACCGCGCGGACGTGGTTGTGCGGGTCACCTCCGACTGCCCGCTCATCGATCCGGGGATCGTGGACGCCGTGGTGGGGGCCATGCGCTCCGCCGGCGCGGACTACGCCTCGAACGTGGCGCAACGCCATCTTCCGCGCGGACTGGACGTGGAGGTCATCACCGCCCGCGCGCTCTACTTCGCAGATGCGCTCGCGGACGAGTCGGCTGATCGTGAGCACGTGACGCGCTTCATCGTCCGCCGACCGTGCTCGTTCATGCTCCGCTCGGTGGTCCTCGATGTCCCGCGTGTCGGCCTGGAGGACGACCGATGGACGCTCGATACGACCATGGACTACGAGTTCCTCTCGGCGTTGTTCGAGCTCCTGCGCGCGCGCGGTGACCGCGAGGATCGCGCCCGCTTTCGCGAGGTGCTCGCGATCGTCGACGCGAATCCCGGCCTTCGGGGCCTGAACGCCCATGTCGTGCAGAAGGTCGCATAGCCATGCAGACAAGGACCCAGAAGCCCATCCCCTACGCTCGCCAGCTGGTCGAGCAGGACGACATAGACGCCGTGGTCCGCGTGATGAAGAGCGACGCACTCACTCAGGGGCCCGAGGTCACCGCCTTCGAGAACGAGCTCGCGGAGGCGGTCGGCTCTCGCTACGCGGTGTGCGTCTCGAGCGGTACTGCAGCGCTCCATATCTCGTGCGTGGCCGCAGGCGTGCGCCCCGGCAGCATGGGCATCACTTCGCCGATCACCTTCGTCGCGTCCGCAAACGCGATCCGTTACGCGGGCGGACACCCGCGGTTCGCGGACGTGGACCCGAAAACGGGGCTCGTTTCGGAGGGCGCGATCCGCGCGCTCGCACTGTCGTCGGAGCGGCCGCAGGTGATCATCCCAGTCGACTTTGCAGGCACTCCCGCGGACCTTCCGAAGATCGGCCGCACCGCGGACACGCTTGGCGCTCTGGTGATAGAGGACGCGGCGCACTCCCTGGGCGCGCGGTACCGCGGGCCGGACGGCCATTGGGTGAAAGCTGCATCATGCACGCATTCTGCGATGGCAATCCTGAGCTTTCACCCCGTGAAGCACATCACGAGCGGCGAGGGCGGGGCCGTCACCACGAATGACCGTGGTCTCTACGAGGAGCTCGTGCGCCTTCGCAATCATGGCGTCACGAAGGATCCAGCGCGGCTGAAGAGGCGCGATCCGGAGCCCTGGTACTACGAGCAGCAGTCGCTCGGATGGAACTACCGCATGAGTGATCTCCACGCCGCGCTTGGTCGTAGCCAGCTTCGAAAGCTCACCCGGTTCGTCGAGCGTCGCCGCCAGATCGCCGCGACCTACGACCTCGCATTTCGCCGACTCGCGGGCTTCATCGAGCCCCTCGCCGTTCCGGAGGGACGGGAGAGCGCCTACCACCTGTATCCCGTCTCGCTCGTGCGGCGCGCGCGCGAGTCGCTCGCGGCGGTCGCTGAGCGCAGGCGCGAGCTCTACCTGTCTCTGCACAAGGACGGCGTGCAGACACAGGTCCACTACATTCCGGTGCCGCGCCAGCCAGACTTCGAGAGCCATGGCTTCACGGACGCCGTTCCAGGCGCGGACGCGTACTACGCGGGCGTCGTCAGCCTGCCGATCTTCCCCGCCATGAGCGACGACGACGTGAACCGAGTGATCGCCGCGGTGAGCCGCGCAAGAGAAAGCTTCAAGGTGGCAGCGTGAGCAACGAGAAGAGATTTCGCATTGGCAACCGCGAGGTGGGCTACGGGAGCAAGGTCTTCATCGTTGCGGAGTTGTCCGCGAACCACGGCGGATCCCTCGACGTCGCGCTGCGCACCATCGACGCTGCGCGGGCCGCGGGTGCGGAGGCGATCAAGCTGCAGACGTACACGCCCGACACGCTGACGCTGGCGTCCGCGTTTGAGCCGTTCGTGGTCAAGACGAACAACGCCTGGGCCGGCCGCACGCTCCACGACCTGTACAAGGAGGCCATGACGCCGTGGGCCTGGCACGAGCGGCTTCGGGACCATGCGAAGGCGCAGGGACTGGAGTGGTTCTCCACGCCGTTCTGCGCCGAGAGCGCGCGGTTCCTGTACGACCTCGGCGCTCCCGCCTTCAAGATCGCGAGCTTCGAGCTCCAGCATCTCTCGCTCATCGAGACGGTCGCGCGGTTGCACCGGCCCATGATCCTGTCCACGGGCATGGCGGACGAGGCGGACGTCGAGGCGGCGCTCATGGCGTGTCACGAGGCAGGCAACAAGGACATCTCGCTGCTGTGCTGCGTGTCTGCCTATCCGGCCAGCCCCGCCAACATGAACCTGGAGCGGCTCACGTTCATGGATCGCATGGGCGTGGTCACGGGGCTGTCCGACCACTCGCAGGGCAACACGGCAGCGGTGGTGGCGGTGGCACGCGGCGCGAAGATCATCGAGAAGCACTTCATCCTCGATCGAAGGCAGGGCGGTCCCGATGCGTTCTTCTCGCAGGAGCCCGCGGAGTTCGCGGCCATGGTGCGCGACGTGCGCGTGGCGGAGGAGTCGCTGGGGTTTGCCCGCTTCGGCCCGTCGCCGGAAGAAGAGCCCAGCCTGCGCTTCCGGAGAAGCCTGTATTTTGCACGCGATGTGAAGAAGGGCGACGTTCTCACGCATGAGAACGTGCGGTGCGTTCGCCCGACGGGAGGCCTGCCACCCGCGCAGCTGCCAAAGGTGCTCGGGCATCGCGCGGCCAACGACGCCAGCTTCGGTGAACCCGTCACGAACGACCACGTGGAGGCGCGCCGGGCGCCGATGCACGTGTTACTGCGCCCGTTCGCGGGCGACGACAGCGATTTCTTGCGCGACCTCCGCAACGAGGACACCGTCCGCGCGATGAGCTTCCACTCTGACCTCATCACGGAGGCGGAGCACCGCGCGTACCTCGCGCGCGTTCAGAACGGAAAGGACCGCGTGATCCTCATCGCCGAGACCGCCTCGGAGCGCGTGGGTCAGGTGACGCTCACGCAGACCGGTGAGCTGTTCGAGGTGGAGGTGGGGATCATCGTTGCGCCGGGCGCGCGTGGCCGCGGGCTGGGCACGGAGATGCTCGCGGGCGCGGAGCCGTGGGCCAAGGCCATGGGCGCCAGGCTCATGCGGGCGCGCATCATGATCAGGAACTTTCCGAGCGTTCGGCTCTTCGAGAAGGCCGGCTACTGGGACTTCGTGGGCGTGAGCTCGGTGGTGACGTGCAAGCGGCGCATCGTGAGTTACCTGGAGCGGCCCAACAAGAGCCAGCACCTAGCAACGCGCGACGCACCGCCGCCATCCACGAGGCGCCGCTGGGACGAGATGCGCGCGGAGCTCTCAGCCGACGTCGTGCCGCCCAAGAGCGATCGGATCGCACGCACGAGGTCCGGCACGCTGCCCGTTCCGGAGATGACGGACATGAGCCCGCCGCGCTCAAGGAAATTGCCCACGGGGACCTGATTGTCGGACACGGGGATCGCGAGCGCAGGGCGCCCGATGCAGGCGATCTCGAGACACGTGCTCCCTGCGGCCGTGATCACCGCGTCTGCCAGCGCGATGCGGTTCGCCATGTCGGTTGCGCCCACAGTGAGCGTGGCGCCTGGTAGCGTCGCCACGGCCTCCTTCGCAGCGTCTATCTTCGGGTCCGCCGCGCCAACAACGACGTCGACTGCGAGGTGGAGCTCGGTCTCGAGCAGCGCCGTGATGACGCGCGGCAACAGCCCGAGTGGGTCTGCCCCACCCAGCGTGACGAGGAGGCGCGGTGGCCCGATGCGAACGGCGACGGGTTGGTCGCGCGCCGCTGCGAACTCCGGCCGCAGGAGCGCGTACGCGGGGCCGGTGAGGACGACCGCGTCCGCGCGCGGGGTGTAGCTGACGTCGGTGGCGAAGAAGTTCGGATTCACGACGACATTGGCGTCGCTGCTGGGTGGCAGGCCCGTGTCGTCGACGTAGAGGACGTGCGTGCCGGCGGCGACAAGCGCGCGCACGTCGTCGCGTGCGATGCCGTAGCTATAGATGGCGACCCGGTTCGCGCCGAGCTCTCGTGCGACATCCAGGAGCGCCGACCCAGTGAGCGCTGTCGCGGGTCCGAGCTCCCCGCCGTTGCCTTCGATGAAGGCGCGAACGCGGGGGTCCGCGCTCTGCGTGCAGAACACGGTCCGCGCACTCTGGGCGCGTAGTGCGACCCCGAGCGCCGAGAGGCGAGCGATGTGCCCGAGACCGATGTCGGCAGACGCGGGCGCCGCGAGGAGAACGACCTCCTTCACGTCTCAGTGCGGCGAGTCGCCGGGCCGTGGCTGCGGACGCTCGTCCTGGACGATCGCCGACGGGTCGGTCGCGCCGTATCCCTCGCGGCGATAGTAGTAATACGAGTACGCGTACGAGTAGGCCGAGTTGTCGAAGTCGACGGCATTGAGCACTACGCCCATGATCGGAGCATCAACGTCGCGCAGAGCGCGCAGGCCCTGCTGCGCGATATCGCTAGAGGTCTTGAACGCCCGAACGACCATGATGACGCCGTCCACGAGCTTGGCCGCGATCGTTGCGTCCGTCACCGCCATGAGCGGCGGGCTGTCGATGATCACGCGATCGAAGCGCTCACCAAGCTCATCCAGGAACTTGCGGAAGCGTACCGAGTGAACAATCTCCGCGGGGTTTGGTGGGATCGGACCCGAAGTCACGCAGGAGAGGTTCGGGACCTCAGTGGGCCGGACGACCTCGTCGATGGTCGCGTCGCCGAGCAGGACGTTGGTGAGCCCAGCGTCACCGACGCGATCGAACACGCGATGGAGGCGCGGACGCCGCAGGTCGCAGTCAAGGATGCACACTCGCTGACCGCTCTGCGCAAGCGAGATCGCCAGCGTGCACGCGACCGTGGTCTTGCCCTCGGCCGGCGCTGAGCTGGTTACCAGGATGCGCCGGTTGGGGTTGTCCGGATTCATGAACATCACGTTGGTTCGGATCGTCCGTGCTCCCTCCGCGATGGTGGACATTGGACGGTGGTGCGCCACGAGCTCGGGTGGGCCCAATGGATCGGTGGACATGGGGCGCCGAGGCGACTTCCCCTTCTTGCGTTTGCCGCTTGTTCCGCGGATGCCCTCGGCATCGACGTCGGGTAGGAGGCCCAGGAAGGTGACGCCGAGTCGCTGATCGATGTCGTCTGGCGTCTTGAGGCTGCGGTCGGCTTGGTCGCGAAGGAACATCAAGGCAACACCGGCGACGAGGCCTACGAGCGTGCCGATGCCGGTGATCATCGGCACCTTGGGTCGAATCGGCACCTTCGGCTCCGGTGCGCTGTCGATCAACCGGATGTTGTTTGTGTTCATCATGCGGCGAAGGTCGGCTTCCTTCGTCTGCTCGAGGAGCACGCCGTAAAGGCGCTCGTTCTGCGCGCGGAGCCGATCCAGACGGTGGTACTCTAGCTCCTTCAAGTTCAGCTCAACGGCCTTCCTGCGAGAGGCCTCATACAGGTTCAGCTCGCCGGCCTCTTGCCGCTCCATGATGGCGAGGTCGCGGCCGACGGCGCCCTGGATGTTCTTGATCTCCTCGTAGAGCATCTGTCGGGCCTGGGAGACCTTCTCGTCCGTCTTCTTCACGCTCGGGTGGTTGTCGCCCTTGCCCTCGGCGACGAGCTCTCGACGCTCCCGAACCGCGGTCTGGTAGTTCGTTCGGAGGCCACTGAGAAATGTGTTGCTCAGGAGCTCCGAGGAGGGAACTTCCTCGATGTGGTCGGGGCTGATCTTGGAGAGCTCCGCATGGCGCGCCGCCAGTTCCTGCTTTCGCATGCGGGTGTGGGTGAGCGCGTTGTCGTACTCATGCATCTCCTCGCGGACCTGCTTGGAGACCTCCTCCAGCGAGCTCGACGGAAGGTCATTCTTCTTCTTGAACTCGTGAAGCTGGTTCTCAGTGGACTCCAGTTCCCCATGAAAGTGATCCAGCTGCGTTGACAGCCACACGAGCGTGTCGCTTGTGGCGCTCACCGTCTTTTCCAGGTTCTGTGCGATGTACGCCCGCGAGACCGCATCCGCGAGGCGGCGGGCCTGCGCCGGTGAGGTATGCTCGATGCGTACGTTGACGAGGCGACTGCCCTTCACGGGCTCGATGGTTGCGTGCACGCGCAGTGCGCTGATCGTGTCCTCCAGCGGAACGGGGGTTGCTGGCTTGAAGCCCCAGAAATCAACGTCCGTCTGGAGGCCGAGGTCGCGCACGACAACGCCAAGGACGCGGTTCGACAGCATCACGCGGTACTGGGTCTCGTAATATGACTGCGTGTCCCACACGGCGCTCCAGCCGACCATGGGGTCCTGCTTGTTGCCGAGGGGACGAATGACGTCAGGGTCAAACTCGAGGAGCGTGGCGGCGTCGTACACCTTCGGCTGGCTCTTGCCGTAGAAGAGGGCAGCTGCACTCGAAAGGACCAAGCTCACGACCAAGAACGGCCAGTGTTTGCGGACCACCCGCCGCACCATCTTGACGATGTCGGTTGCGTTCGCTTGTTTCGGAGGTGTCGGCTCGGCCATATAAGTCGGTATCTCGTTCGGCGGTAGTACTCGGGGGATGAGTTGCGTGGAGAGGGCAGACCATTCCGCGCGCGCGCTCAAACCCTGGAATTCAAGGCGTGTCCTAGCGCACCCAGGCGTGTGCGCAAGCGCTCAGGCGGTTCACTTGCGTGCCAGGCCGCGATACAGGCGCTCGTATCGAGGGATTCCAACGGTTTCCAGGCCGAAGTGCTTCTGGGCGGCGGCAAGGGTCGCGAGGGTCCGCTCAGGAATCGGCTGCCGACCCAACCTGATCACTCGCTCAGTGGCGACGCTCACATCTGTTTCCGAGAAGGAGTCCAGGACGACGCAAGCTTCCAGCTCGCCCGCCAGCGCCGCCTGGTCTCCGATATCGCCGTTCACTACAACGGGCAGCCCCGCGGCGAGGTATTCGCCAACCTTGGTGGGGCTCGAGCCCTTCTTTGCGAACGAGCTCTGGATGAAGGACAGCGCGAGATCGCCGCCGGCGAGCATGGTGGGCATCTCGGACGGCGGCACGCGCATGGTCCGGTACTGGGCGGGGGGGAGTCCGGCCGAGATGGCGAGTTCTCGGAGGTTCGTGGGATCCCCCGGCGTCAGCACACAGAACGTGGTTCGCGGGTCGCGCGCGACGAGCCCACCGACGAAGCGTGCCATCTCCGGCTCTCTGTACACCGGGCCGAGCGAGCCCGCGTACATGACACACGTCTCGTCGGTGAGTCCGAGCTTGGCCCTCGCGATCCTCCGGTTCTCGGGGGTAAAGCGAAACTTGGGGATGTCGGTGCAGCACGGGATCGCGTCGACCAGCAACCCCTCACGGATCCATCCGTTCTCCTGGAGCCAATCGCGGAGCGCGGAGGTGAGGACGACGAGACCGTCGGCCTTGGAGAAGAGGCGCTCCTCGTAGGCCTTGACCAGGTAGTACTCGGGTCGGTCCCTGCTCCAGTAGCCGCAATCCACATATTCATCCGCGAGCATGCCGCGGCAATCGAAGAGCAGCTTTGACCCGGGAGAGACGGTCGCGATGAGATCGCAGATGGCACTGGGAAAATAGCTTCGCCCGTGGACCACCTGCGGCCGTCGCAGAAGGGCGGTCACGAGCGCCGCGAGGGTGCCGCGCCCGGCCTCGAGGAGCTTGGTGCGGAGCCGTGGATCGCGCTTGCGCGTGAGGGCATGGTAGCGGATGCCCTCCTTCGCGAGGTCTGCGCGGAGTGCCGCGAGCGCTTCCTCCGGGGCTGACTCGAGCTCGAACGCGAAGAGATCGTACTCGACGCCACGCCGAGCCAGTCCTCGCACGTACGGAAGAACCTGCGATTGGCCAAGGTTTTCGAGCATCCCGTTCTGCGAAATGTAGAGCGCGCGCATGGTCGTCGGTAGAGCATTCATGGTAAGCGTGGCGCCTCGCGGGTGCCTATGAAAGTTGTCCTTCTAGCCGGTGGAATGGGGACGCGTCTCGCTGAGTACACGGAGGCGCGGCCAAAGCCGATGGTCGAGATCGGGGGCCGCCCGATCCTCTGGTACCTGATGCAGCACTACGCGCACTACGGCTTCGCGGAGTTCGTCGTGGCATTGGGCTACAAGGGCGACTTCATCAAACGCTACTTTCTCGACTACCACGGCCTTTCGGGAAGCATGTCCGTGTCCCTGAAGGACGGTCGGGTGACGCCACTGGGCTCGCAGGTGGTCGAGGAGTGGAACGTTGACCTGATCGACACCGGGCAGGACACGATGACGGGCGGTCGCGTGCTCCGTGCGCGCCCGTTCGTCCACGACTCCACGTTCATGGTCACCTACGGAGACGGCCTCTCGGACGTGGACCTCGGCAAGCTGCTGTCGTTCCACAAGGCGCACGGGAAGATCGCTACGGTGACCGCAGTGCGTCCCCCGGCCCGCTTCGGAGGGCTCGTCTTCGAAGGAGACCGCGTGGCGGAGTTCACTGAGAAGCCGCAGATCGGCGAAGGCTGGATCAATGGCGGCTTCATGTGCTTCGAGCCGCGGATCTTCTCGTATCTGAAAGCCGACGCCACGGTCCTCGAGAAGGACGCGCTCGAGGCGCTTGCTCGCGATGGCGAGCTCATGGCCTTCCGTCATGAGGGGTTCTGGCAGTGCATGGACACCGTCCGCGATCTCAAGGTCCTCGAGGGTCTGTGGAGTTCCAAGAATCCGCCCTGGAAGCTCTGGGCCTGAGCCCTCGGAGTGCCGGTACGCGCCCAACGGTGGGACTTCCGAATGTTCTCCGGCCTCGGGCACCAAAACGGGGGCCTTCAAAACGATCGTCCCGGCCCGCGACCGAGCTTGAGTCCGGGCGACGAAGAGGGGTAGAAGATCGCGGATCATGGTGTTCTCGTGAGCAGCTTTTTCACCGACCGTCCCGTCTTCGTGACTGGCGGCACTGGGCTCGTGGGCAGCTGGCTGTGCAGGCGGCTCGTAGAGGCCGGTGCAGACGTCGTGTGCCTGGTGCGCGACTGGGTACCCGCGAGCGAGCTCTCGCGCTCCGGCACCATGGGCAAGATCCGCGTCGTCCGCGGCGACGTGTGCGATCAGGCCCTGATGGAGCGCGCGCTCGGCGAGTACGAGGTCGACACCGTCATCCACCTTGCGGCGCAGACCATCGTCGGTATTGCGAACCGCAACCCGGTGTCCACCTTCGAGTCGAACATCCAGGGCACGTGGGCGCTGCTCGAGGCATGCCGTCGCAGCCCCAAGGTGAAGTCCATCGTCGTTGCCAGCAGCGACAAGGCCTACGGCGACTGCGACAAGCTCCCCTACGACGAGACCACTCCGCTCGAAGGTCGCCACCCGTACGACGTGTCGAAGTCATGCTCCGACCTCATCGCTCAGGCCTACGCAAAGTCGTACGGACTGCCTGTCGTCATCACGCGGTGCGGGAATTTCTACGGCGGCGGCGATCTCAACTGGAACCGCATCGTGCCGGGCACCATCCGCAGCATCCTCCGGAACGAGCGCCCGATCATCCGCTCCGACGGCAAGTTCGTGCGCGACTACTTCTACGTGGAAGAGGGCGCGCGCGCGTACATGATGCTCGCGGAGAAGCTCGCGAAGGACAGCTCGCTCATCGGCGAGGCGTTCAACTTCAGTAACGAGCTGCAGGTCACCGTGCTCGACCTGGTCGCGCGCATCCAGAAGGCGATGGGCTCGAGCCTCGAGCCCGACGTCCGCAACGAGGCCTCGAACGAGATCATCCATCAGTACCTCTCCGCCAAGAAAGCGCGGGAGCGGCTGTCGTGGGCGCCGGAGCTCTCGCTCGAGGATGGGCTCGCGCGAACGGTCACCTGGTACAAGGAGTTCGTCGGTCCAGAGGGGGCGGCGTGAGCGCGATCACCTCGTGCCGCTCGTGCGGCGACAAGCGGCTCTCCATGGTGCTCTCGCTCGGCACCACGCCGCTCGCGAACTCACTGCCGCTCATCACGCCTGATGTGCCCGACGCGCCGCCAGGGCAGGGGGACGAGCCGGAGCCGCGCTACCCGCTGGAGCTCGTCTTCTGCGAGGGGTGCACGCTGCTGCAGATCACGGAGACCGTGCCGCCGGAGATCCTGTTCCGCGACTACCGCTACTTCTCCTCGTTCTCCGACACCATGCTGCGTCACGCGAAGGACATCGCGGACCGCATGGCCACGGAGCTTTCGCTCGGAAAAACAAGCCTCGCGGCGGAGATCGCGAGCAACGACGGCTACCTGCTGAAGAACTACGTCGCGCGCGGCATCCCCGTGCTTGGCATCGAGCCGGCGCTCAACATCGCGAAGGTCGCGGAGGCGAACGGCGTTCACACGGTGGCCGACTTCTTCGGGCGCGATCTCGCCGCGAAGCTCGCGAAGGAGGGCAAGCGCGCGTACGTGCTGCACGCGAACAACGTGATGGCGCACGTGCCGGACATCAACGGCGTGGTCGCTGGCGTTGCCACGTTCCTTGCGGACGATGGCGTGCTCGTGACCGAGAGCCCGTACGCGAAGCAGATGCTCGACCACACCGAGTTCGACACGATCTACCACGAGCACCTCTTCTACTATTCGCTCACCGCGCAGTCGGCGCTGTTCGAGCGGCACGGTCTCTACATCGCGGACGTCGAGGAGCTGCCGATCCACGGCGGTAGCATTCGCACGTTCGTGCGGCAGCAGTCCTTTCGAGAGAAGGCAGGCGGCTCGCCGAGCGCGCGCGTGAAAGAGCTGCTCGCACGCGAAGAGGCCTGGGGCGTGCGCACGCTCTCCTCGTACATGCCGTTCCGCGATCGCGTGGCCGGGCTGAAGAAGAGCCTCACGGAGCTCATCGCCAAGCTCAAGGCCGAAGGCAAGACGATCGCCGCGTACGGGGCGGCCGCGAAGGGCTCCACGCTCCTCAACACGTTCGGCATCGGGCGGGAGTCTCTGGATTTCGTGGTCGACCGCAGCGTGCACAAGCAAGGTCGCACCATGCCAGGCCTCAAGATCCCGATCTTGCCGGCGGAGGCTCTGCTCGAGAAGAAGCCGGACTACACGCTGCTCCTCACGTGGAACTTCGCAGACGAGATCCTCTCGCAGCAGAAGGCCTACCGCGACGCGGGCGGCAAGTTCATCGTGCCCATTCCCGAGGTCACCATCCGATGAGCAACGCGCCGAACCCACCCCGCGTCAAGGTCACGCTTCCAGATGGCGCGCGCATACTGAAGGGGGAGCGCGCCATCGACGGCGTGAAGGTCATCCCGCTGCGCCGCATACCGGATGAGCGCGGGACCATCTTCCACATGCTCAGGAAGAGCGACCCGCACTTCATGCAGTTCGGCGAGATCTACTTCTCATCCGTTGTGGAGGACGCCGTGAAGGGCTGGCATCGCCACCGCGACATGACCTTGCACTATGCATGCATATCGGGACGTGTGAAGTGCGTGGTCTATGACGACCGCGCGGGCTCGTCGACGCGTGGCGGTGTCATGGAGATCTTCCTGGGTCCGGACAGCTATCACCTCCTGGTGGTCCCACCGGAGACATGGAACGGCTTCAAGGGACTCGCAGCGGAGTCCATCGTGGCAAACGCGTGCACGCACGACCACGACCCCACCCGCAGCGATCGCCTGGATCCCCACAAGAACGACATTCCGTACGACTGGGCGCGGAAGGATCACTGACTGTGGGCACGCGCGTTCTCGTCACCGGAGGCGCCGGATTTTTCGGTTCGCGTGTGGCACTGCATTTCGCGGGCGACGACGTCCACCTCTGCGATCGTCCAGACGCGTCCTGGGCACGAGCCGACGTACTGGGTGTCACGGCGGAGCGCCACGCAGTGGATCTCACGGACGCAGCCGCCACCCGTAAAATGGTCCTCGACGTGAAGCCGGACGTGGTCGTGCACCTGGCCTGGTACGCGGTGCCCGGCAAGTACCTAACGTCGGTGGATAACTTGGGGCACGTGAGCGCGGCGACATCGCTGTTCCTGGCGGCAAAAGATGCAGGATGCATGCGATTCTGCGGAGCCGGTACGTGCTTCGAGTACGATACGCGCCTCGGCATCCTTCGCGAGGACTCGGCGACAAGGCCCGAGTGGCTCTATTCAGCGTGCAAGCTGGCCACCTACACCATACTCGAGCGCGCTGCCGCCGAGCTCGGCGTGTCGTTCGCGTGGATGCGCTTCTTCTTCCCCTACGGTCCGATGGAAGCGCCGGGACGCCTCTTCTCGGGCAGCATCGCGGAGCTGTTGGCTGGGCGTCCTGCCAGGACGACAGAGGGCGAGCAGATCCGCGACTTCATGCATGTGGATGACATCGCGCGCGCGGTGTCGGTGATCGCCCGGTCGCAGGCGACGGGCATCATCAATGTCGCGACCGGCGTGCCCGTCAGCGTGAAGGCCGCAGTGAATGAGATCGCGAGTGCCGTGGGCCGGCCCGACCTCGTGGAGCTCGGGGCCATCCCGTACCGCGTCGGTGATCCGATGCATGTGCAGGCAGACGTGACGCGGCTGCGCTCGCTGGGCTTCACGCCACGGTACGATCTAAGGTCCGGCGTGCACGATGCCGTGGAATTCGCTAGAGGAAGCAGGGAGAAGTCAGCATGAGCTCCGCCGCGAAGATCACCCTCTGCGTCCCCACCATCGGCCGTATGGAATACTTGCCACAGACGCGCGCGTCCATCGAAGCGCAGACGATGAAGGACGGCGTGGACATCGTCATCCTCTGCAATGGCAGCTCGGAGGAGGCACGCGCCTACGTGGATGCCTGGGCGGCGAGTTCCCGAAACATACGCCTCGTGCGCTCGAATCCGCGCGTACCGATGTTCGACAACTTCAACCTTGGCATCCAGACGGCCAACACGAAGTACGTCACGTTCTTCCACGACGACGACCGGTACGCGCCGAACTACCTCGAGCGAACCGTGGCGTTTCTCGAGCACCATCCATCCGCGGTGCTGGTGGGCAGCAACTACGACTTCATCGACGAGAGTGGCAGCATCACGGAGAATCGGCGGTGGATCGCGGCTGATGCCGTGCTGTCCCGCCGCGAGTACCTCACCCAACTCATCTCGCGCGCGCGCAACATCATCCCCATGCCCGGGCTGGTCTTCCGGCGAAGCTTGCTGGGCGCCGGCTTCGACACGAAGCTGCCCATCTACTGGGGGGACTTCGTCCTGCTCGCGCAATACGCGGAGCAAGGCGACATTGGCGTGATCGCTGAGCCCATCGTCCAGATAAGGCGGCACGGAGCGCAGGCGAGCAACGCCGTGCCCATGAGCCGCGCGATCCCCATGCGCACCAAGATCCTCATGGAATATCTCGCTGAGTACAACAGTCGCTTCCACGAGGACGCCGAGCTTGTGCGACAGCTCTGCCGACGGGTGGAGCGCCACCACCGCGTCCACCTCTTGTGGGGCTGGGCGAATGCGCCTTCACGAGAGGAGTCGGAGGCATGCCTCGACGCGATGGGGAAAGGACCGCTGGAGCGCCTCTCCGCGCGTGTCCTCCGGACTGCTGGGGAGCTTGGGCTGCGGCCTTATCGCGCCACCGCCAAGGGGCTTTCCACGGCGCGGATCATAGCGGACCGGCTTCACCTCTGAGATGACCGTTGCGCAGACCGCAGGAAAGTCATGAGACGACGATGAGCACCACCAATCGAGACGAGAAGACCGTTCGCGGCTTCGGAGATGAGTGGTCGCGCTTCGATCAGTCCGAGTTGACGGAGAAGGAACTCAGGGACTTCTGGGACTACTACTTCGCTCCCTTCCCCTGGGACCGTCTACCGAAGGACGCGCGCGGCATCGACGTCGGCTGCGGCAGCGGTCGATGGGCTCGCTTCGTGGCGCCGCGCGTCGGCTCCCTCATCTGCCTCGATGCCAGCGATCAGGCCCTCGCGGTCGCTCGCAGGAAGCTCGCAGGCGTTTCCAACGTCGAGTTCGTCCACGCGAGCGTGGATTCGATCCCGGTCCCTGATGGGTCGCTCGATTTCGGCTACAGCCTCGGCGTCTTGCACCACGTGCCCGACACCCAGGCCGGCATCACGTCGAGCGTGGCGAAGCTGAAGCCTGGGGCGCCGTTCCTCATTTACTTGTACTATGCATTCGACAATCGGCCCGCGTGGTTCCGCGGCGTTTGGCGTGCTTCCGAGGTCATTCGCGGCGTCGTCTCTCGTCTCCCCCTCCAGGCGCGCTACGTCGCGAGCCAGGTCATCGCGGGCACGGTCTATTACCCCCTTGCGAGGGCGTCGCTCGTCGCCGAGCGGCTCGGCTTCGACGTGGAGCGCGTACCACTCTCCGCCTACCGTGGCCGACGCTTCTATGCGATGCGCACCGACGCGCTCGACCGATTCGGAACGTCGCTCGAGCAACGATTCACAAGAAACCAGATCCACTCGATGATGGAGACTGCGGGCCTTGAGAACGTCGTCTTCAGCGAAGGCCTGCCGTACTGGACAGCTGTCGGCACCAAGAAGGCGGGCTGACGCTGCGCTTGCTCCCGGAGCTTCGCCTCTACTGCGCTGCGTCGCCCTGAACGGTCTCCGCGATGTCCGCCATGGAGCGGAAGCGAATCTCCGGGTTCGCGGCGCCGATCGCGTCCAGTATCTCCTCGAGGCGCCCCACGGAGCGCGCGGGCGCGGCACCCAGATTGTGCGGGTGGAACCAGAGGTGCAGCACGTCGCCAGCGCGAAGGTCACGCGCCTCCTGCGCAATGCGACGGCGGTGCGCGGCGAAGGCAACGTTCGGCAGCGAGAAGCGGACGAAGTGGCTGGACGGCTGGGCGGCGGTGCATTGCGCGGACGCACGGCGCGCACCGAGCGGAAGCAGGGAGTCCAGTAGACGCAGGACGCGGACGAACGCCGCGTCTTGCAGGGCCGTCTGTGGCAGGGCCCAGAACCAGGTATCCGGGTTCTCGCGCCATGCTCGAATACCGTGCTCCTTCAGCACGTCCGTGAACCCGACCTGGTTCCGCGGGAAGACAAAGGTGTGGGGCGGACGACCGAATCGCTCCTTGAACAGTGTGGCGACCGCGCTCGCGTCAGCGGACACGTCGCGACGCATGACGCCCACCTCCCACATGTAGAGGTGATTGAACGTGTGCGATCCCAGATCCTGCGCAGGAGAACGGGCGATGAGCTCGACGAGGTCGGGTGCGAAGTAGAGCGTGCCGCTGGGGTCGGCCGCGCGTGCGATCTCAGGTCGGACGACCATTCCCTGTCGCATGTAGCGTGGCGGGGGCGGGGCCCGCGCAATGTATTCGTCCCAGTCCGTGCACGCGAGCGCGCCCACCGTGGCCCAGGTCGCGTGTACAGAGCGACGCGCGAACAGCTCGAGCAATCGCGGTATGACCTCACGAACCCCGATGAGGTGGTTGCGATACAAGCCGCCGTCAGGGGGGTGGATGTCAGCGAGGCCCCACAGGAGCTCGAAGTCGATCGAGATGACTACCGAGCCCCCCTTCCTCACGCACGAACCCCGATTCCGACAAGATGCCCGGTGAACGGCTTGGCGATCGCGAGGGAGCACACGGCGTCGTCATAGCGGTCCATCGTTTGCGCCACGGCGCGTCCGAGGCGGTTGTGGAGCTTGTACGGGATGCGCAGCGGTCCCCACAGGCAGCCGCGGGTAACAACATCCGACGCGCCAGCGCGCCGAAGCTCCTCCTCGACTTCACCGGGCGTGAAAAATTCGCAGTGCGGGTTTGTCTCGTCAAACGCGCGGCCTTTCAGGCGTTGACGAAGGCTCTGGTGCAGGTAGAAGCCGTCCAGTGCGAAGCGATTCACCATGGTGATGAAGACCCGCCCGCCGGGGCGGAGCACGCGCATGAACTCGCGAAGGGCGAGACGAGTATCTGCAAGATGCAGGTATCGGAGCACTTCGATTGCGATCACCATGTCAAACGACGCGTCCGGGAACGGCAGGCTTGTGGCTATCCCGTCCGAGATGTCGAGCGTCGGATCAAGGCGCGCCGCGGCCTCACGCATCCCAGCCGCCGGCTCCACGCCCTTGGCCTCGAAGCCCAGGTCGCGGAGGCGGACCAGGTAGTTTCCCGTGCCGCAGCCGACGTCAAGGATGCGGGCGGCTGGACGGAGCTTCTTGAGCTCCTCGTCCAGCATGCGATCGACCTTCTCGCGTCCATACGTGAACGCGTTGCGAAAGCGGTCGGCATCGAGGTCCTTGTAGAACTCCTCGAACACGGGCGCGATTGCGCTGTGGTGGCCGATCGCGGCGTCGCGAACGACCTCCACATTGGACTTCATGGTGTGAATCTCCTTGCTCACTCTTTCGCTCCTAAAGGCATGCCTCTCAACCGTCAATCGCCCCACCACGGAGGAGGCGCTCGCAGAACACCCATGGATGGCCGTTCACCGTGCGGTCCGCGAACCCGTAGTAGCCCGCCCCCGCAAACGCGGCGCGGCTCTTCAGGTTCTCGGGTTTGAGCCGCGCAAGCAGCATCGCGGCACCGCGCTCCCTGGCTGCCATGCCGACGGCAACCAGTAGCGACGTCGCGAGCCCTTTGCCCCGCGCCTCGGGCGCGATGGTAAGCGAGACCTCCCACACCTCGGACGAAATGCCGCGCACGACGTCGCGGTCGAGCCGTGCGGTGCCCACGGGCCTGCCGTCGTGCTCGGCGATGAAGAGCGCGCGGTCCTTGGAGTCGAGCGAACGAGCGAGCCACGCGTCGTGGTCGGCCCGCGCTACGGGCTCCGAGCTGATCGAGGCCTTGCGGGTGGCCTCGTCATTGCGCCACATGATGAGCCGGTCGCCGTCGGACGTGACGGCGGGCCGCAACGTGACCCTCGCGCGTTCCCTTGGTGGACCGACCATGTCCCAGGTCAGCGGCTGGCCCAACTCGAGGTCACGGGTGGCAACGCAGCCGAGCACGCGCGGCAAGTGCTCGGGCGAAAGCCCATACGACGGCCTCACGCTCCGCACTACGTCGGCCGTGAGCACGGAGCCCTTCGTGACTGACCGCGCCACGAACAGGGAGCGGCGGAACGCAGCCGACGCCTTTTCATCCGACGACACACCGAAGCGCGGGGCGCCCATCGCACGCTCCGTGTCCCGAACGGCCTGGATCAAGCTGCGGAGCTCGTCGGGCTCGAGCGAAAAGAATGCGTCCGGGCCACCCAGGGACCGGTCCAGGATGAAGTGCTTCTCGATCAGCTTGGCACCGAGCGTCACGCTGGCGATCGCGACCGTGTTGTCGCGCGTGTGGTCGGAGAGACCGACCACTGTGCCGAACGATTTCAGCGCGCCGAAGCTCTGGAGGTTCATCGCCTCTGCCTTGGCGGGATAGGAGGACACGCATCGGAGCAGCGCCAGGTCTTCGTTGCCCACCGAGCGGCAGGTGGCCACGGCCGCCTCGATCTCGCCCAGCGATGCCATGCCGGTCGACAGGATGACGGGCCTGCGCCGCCGCGCGACGTTCGCCACGAGCGGCAGGTCGACAATCTCGAAGCTTGCGATCTTGTGCGCCGGCACGTCGAGCGACTCAAGGAACTCGACGGCCGTCGGGTCGAACGGCGTGGAGAAGAGCGGTAGCCCCAGACTCTCTGCGCAGGCTTTCAGTTCGGCGTGCCACTCCCAGGGCGTCATCGCCTCGGCGTAGAGATCGTGCAGTGTGCGCCCGTTCCACTCGTTCTTCGTCTTCACGATGAAATGCGGTGAGTCGCTCTTGAGGGTGAGCGTGTCCGGCGTGTAGGTCTGGAGCTTGATGGCGTTGGCCCCCTCCTTGGCCGCTCGCTCGATCGTCTTGAGCGCTACGTCCCGGTTGCCAGCGTGGTTGGCCGAGAGCTCGGCGATGATGAAGACGGGGTGGTCCTCGCCGACTGGGATGCCACCAATTTTGAAGGACGCTGCCATGGGAACTGGTATGCGATCAGCGCGGTGCCGCCATCGCCTCGAGCACGCTCGAAACGACGCGATCCGCATCCCCGTTCGTCATGGCGGGGAACATGGGGAGCGAGAGGCAGCTCGCGTAGTACGCGGCCGCGCCGGGCAGTGACTCGGTTCCCATACCGTTGCGCTGGTAATCCGGTTGGGTGTGCACCGGGATGTAGTGCACCTGCGGGAAGATCTTGCGCGCCACGAGCCCTTCGTAGAGGGCACGCCGTCGCTCCGCCACCTGTGCCGTGGGCTCGCCTGGCTTCGCGGTCACGCGCACCACGTAGAGATGGCGCGCGGAGTTTACTCCGGCAGGCACCCCAAGCGGTGTCACTACCTCCTGGTGACCTGCGAAGGCCGCGTCGTAGCGCGCGGCGATCTCCTGCCGCCGCGTGACGAAGCGCGCGAGCTTGCCGAGCTGGCTCGAGCCGAGTGCGCACTGCATGTCGGTGATGCGGTAGTTGAAGCCCAGCGTGTGCTGCTCGTAGTAGAAAGGCCCGTCGCTGCGGGTCAGGCGAGCGGCGTCCTTCGTGATTCCGTGCGTTCGGAGATCGCAGAGCTCGCGGTAGAGCGCATCGTCATTCGTGGTGATGGCACCGCCCTCGCCCGTGGTGATGTGTTTCACGGGGTGGAAGCTGAGGATCGCCATGTCCGAGTGCGTGCAACAGGCCGCGCGATGGGTCTTGCCGTCGGCCGTGTACGAACCACCGAGCGAATGCGCGGCGTCTTCGATCACCATGGCCCCCACCGTCTTGGCCGCCTTCTGGATAGCGGGCAGGTCGGCGACGGCGCCGGTGAGGTCGACGGGTGTGATGACCCTGGGAGCCTTGCCATCGCGCTTGCACTCGACGAGGCGCTCCTCGAGCGAAGCGACGCTCATGAGACCAGTGTTCGGGTCGATATCGGTGAAACGAACGTGGCCACCCGCGTAGCGAATGGAGTTGGCCGAGGCAACGAACGTGACGGTCGAGGTGATGCCGGTGTCACCAGGGCGTACGCCCGCGGCGAGGCATGCCAGGTGAAGCGCAGCGGTGCCGTTGGCGACGGCGACTGCATACTTCGCCCCCGTAGCCCCGCAGAGCCCTTCTTCGAAGCGACGGACCTCTGGGCCCTGCGTGAGGAAGTCAGCGCGAAGTACCCGTACAACCGCGGCGATGTCATCCTCGTCGATCGACTGACGCCCGTAGGGGAGCGGACGGAGCTCGCTCACCACGCCCACCGGTTGTCCGCGAGCCATGTCCGCGTGCGCCGCAGTCCTTCCTCGAGTTTCACCTTCGCCTCCCAACCGAGCAGGCGCTTGGCCTTCGTCGAGTCGCACAAGAGCTTCATGATCTCCGCCTGCGGATGGTCGTGCGCGACGTGCTCGACCTTGTTCTTGCCGCTGACGCACATCTTCGCGAGGTCGACGATGCGGACGTCGCTACCGGTGCCCGCATTGATGATCTCGCCCTCGGCAGCGGTGCTCTCGGCGGCGCGAAGGATGAAGTCGACGCAGTCCTCCACGTACAAGAGGTCCCGCGTCTGCTCGCCGGACCCCTTGATATGAAGGGGCTCGCCGGCGAGGTCGCGTTTGAGGAAGATGGAGACGACGCCGCCCTCGGAGTTGGACTTCTGGTACGGGCCGAACGTGTTGAACGGCCGAACGACCGTGACCGGCATGCGGTAGGACTTCGCGTAGGAGATGGCGAGCATGTCCGCGCCGATCTTTGCGGCCGCGTACGGTGACGCGGGCCGATATGGGTGGCTCTCCGAAATCGCTCCACCCCCGGCGAGATCGTAGACCATGCAGGTAGACATCACGGTCACGCGTGGCGAGCGAACCTTGAGCAGAGGCACGTCACGCTCGTAGTCGAAGTGTCGTGAACTCACGTCCAACCCATTGGCCTGGAAGTACTGTCGGCGGCAGGCCTCGAGCACGCGGAAAGTTCCGTCGGCGTCGTTGCGAAACGTGGGTTCGGGGTCGTCGATGGACTTCTGGACGTGGATGGAAGCGCCGACGTGAAAGACATGGTCCCACGGCTTCTGGAACACGCCGTCGATACAAGCACCGTCCTTGATGTCACCGACTTCGAGGCCCAGGTAGCCGGGCTTCGCGGACAGGTCCGTGAGGTTATCGCGGCGCCCGTTCGAGAGGTCGTCGAGCACGAGCACCTCCTTCCCGGCGTCAAGCAGCTTTGCCGTGAGCCAGCGACCGATGAATCCGGCGCCGCCCGTGACGAGGCAACGCATCAGAGCAGTCCTCCCGGCGAGAGATAGGGGCTGAGAATGTCATGCTCCTCGAGGTACGCGAGAATTTCGTCCTGAGTCATGGCCTTGTCCCTCCCGCTGTGCCACTCGCGGTCGACCACTGGCTGGTCGGCGTACGCCTGACGCAGCATGGGGGCCATGACGTTCTCGTCGCTTGGCAGCACGACGAGGAGGCGCCCGGCATCACGGGTGCGCGGGATCTCGTCCTCGGCGAGCAGCTCCTCGAACAGCTTCTCTCCTGGCCTTGCGCCCGTGTGGGACACGTCAAATGCGCCGCAGCGTAGGCCCTTCGCCATGGCAGCCGCGAGGTCGGTGACGTTGATAGCGCGCATCTTGGTCACGAAGACTTCGCCGCCACGCGCGCGCTCGCCGGCCTCGAGCACCAACTCGGCGGCCTCGTTGATGCTCATGACGTAGCGGGTCATCGCCGCGTCTGTGATCGTGACCGGCTCACCGCGAAGGAGCTGCCGCGCGAAGATCGGCACCACCGAGCCGCGCGACCCGATGACGTTGCCGAATCTCACCGCCACGAAGCGCGTATTGCGGTTGCCGCGGATCTCGTTGGCGGCGATGACAAGGCGCTCGCCCATCATCTTGCTGGCACCCATGACGTTCGTGGGGTTCACCGCCTTGTCGCTGGAGGTGAAGACCACTCGGTCCACACTGGCATCCAGCGCGGCGCGCACGACGTTGTTGAGGCCCTGCAGGTTTGTCTGTACGACCTCGAACGGGTTGTACTCGCCCAGGCTCACGTGCTTGAGGGCGGCCGTGTGGAAGACCACATCGACACCGGACATTGCAAAGCGGAGGCGGTCGAGGTCACGGATGTCGCCAAGCTGTGGCACGACGGCCGCCTTGCCCTGCAGGCGCTGCATCAGAAAGAACAGCTCGGTCTCGGCGTGGTCGAAGCACCGAACGGAGCGGGCCAGAGGAGCGATGCGAGCGGCCACCGCGGAGCCGATCGTTCCCGCTGCCCCGGTGATGAGAACCACCTTGTTCTTGACGTATTCAGGATTGATCATGGCGAACGCTCGTGCCCTTGTCCGGTGCGATAACAACCTCGGACGTTCAGGCAGGGCGTTACTACCAGAAATGCCGCAAAGTACGAACGTCTCTCCCTTCGTCAGTCGCTGGGTGGTGGAGCGCGCCGCCTGGACAAAAATACAGTACCCGCGGCGGGACGGGCGAGATGCGAGGTTTGAATCAGGCTCGCGTTGCTGGCATCCAATGCTATTCGCAGGGTCGCCGCGATCTCCTCTCCGCACCACATGAAGACTCTCCCCCACCTCCGCTCAAGGAGCACCGCGCCGTGAACGATCTCGTAATGACCATCGCGGTCATGGTGATCCTGAGCGTCGGAACGGCGATCGCGTCACGCCGTGTCCCGGAGGAGCTACGCACGTGGGTTTGGCTTGGGTTCGCGGAGTACATGGGATGCTGTGCAGCCCAGCAGATCTGGACCCAGTATGTCATCGAGGGTGGCGACACGCTGCTCTACACCCAACGCGGCGCCATCCTCACGAAGTACCTGGACCTGTCCTTCAGCTATGCGGGGCCCGAGGTCCTGAACATGTTGCTCCAGCAGCCAAGCGCGTTCGACAACGTGCGCGGCATCATCGGCGCCGGCTCGAACACCGGATCCATGGTCGCGGCTGCGGGGTTCCTCCAGTATTTCTTTAATGGTTCGGCGACGGCCGCTCAGTTCGTCACGGCCGGTGCCTCCTTCTTTGCGGCGCTCATGCTCTTCAAGGCGCTTCACGAAAGGCAACCAGATCTCAACGCAAAGCACGTGTTCCTCGCAACGGTGCTCTTCCCCTCGATCGCCTTCTGGACATCCGCGATCCTGAAAGAGGCGTTTTGCTCGATGGGGATCGGACTTGTCCTCGGCTGCTGGCGTTACCTGTACGCCCAGAAGTATGTGCGCGCGCTACTCGTAGGCCCTCTGGGTCTTCTCCTCATCGCCTTGTTTCGCGCCCCTACGATCCCCCCACTCGCGCTCGGGATCGCGCTCTACTTCGTGTACGACCGGTTGCGGAAGGCGCGCGGCTCCGACGTGGTCGTGCTTGGCCCCCTCTACCTTGCCGTCGGGATTTTTCTGGTCGTCGGCGGTCTCATCTTGCTCAGTCAGATCGACCCGTCACTCGGCATCGATCGGATCGGCGACACGATGGCCCGGAAGCAAGCGCTTTGGGCGAGCGCGCAGGGCGGCTCGAACATCGACGACGAAGAAGACGTGGCCCCCGCTACACCGCTCGAGCAGTTGAGTCACGTGCCACTCGCCCTGGTCAACGCGCTGTTCAGACCACAGCTGTTCGACGTCCACAACCTCCCCACGCTCGTGAGCGCCCTGGAGATGACCTTCGTCACGTACCATCTCGTCCGGACCGTGTGGAAGACAGGGATCCGTGGGGTCCTCACCGAGATCGAGCGCTCGCCGCTGTTGCTCATGTCCACCGTCATTGCGTTCGTCGGCTGCGCCTTCGTCGGACTCGTGACGTACAACCTCGGTAGCCTCGCGCGCTACCGCGTTCCCTACTTGCCATTCTACGCAATGTTCATCGTGTTCCTGTACAGGCGTACCCAGAACCCACTCCACGTTGTGGCCGCGCCTGCAGCTGCGAAGGCGACGACCGTACCGGTGCCTGCCGTCGCGCGGGGTGGTCGCCGCAGCGCATGACGATGAACTCGTTCTACCGGCGTCACGGAAAGCGCCTGCTCGACCTGTCACTCACAATCCCGGCAGTGGTGCTGGCGGCCCCGCTCTTGATTGGCGCGTGCGTTGCGATCCGGGCGACGATGGGACACCCGTTGGTCTTTCGCCATCGGCGGCCGGGCAAGGACGGCAAACCCTTCGTGCTCCTCAAGTTCCGCACGATGAGCCGCGCACGAGATGACGAGGGCCATCCCCTCTCTGATCACGAGCGCCTCACGCGGCTGGGGCGGTTCCTTCGCCGGAGCAGCCTGGACGAACTGCCCACGCTCATCAACGTGCTTCGTGGTGACATGAGCCTTGTGGGCCCACGTCCGCTCCTCATGGAGTACCTGCCCAGATACACGGCGGTGCACGCGCGACGGCATGAGGTGAAGCCGGGCATCACCGGACTTGCGCAGATAGAGGGGCGACACACATCGAAGTTCAGCGAACGCCTCGCACGCGACGTGCGCTATGTGGACGAGTGCTCGCTCGCGCTAGATCTTCGTATCCTGCTGAAGACCGCCCGCACCCTCCTGTTCGCGGAGAGTGTGGTAGACGAGCAGATGGGTCGCGTTGAAGACATCGATGACGTCGGCCTCTACGTGGTGAACGGGAAGCACATCACGTTCGCACGTGACGAGAAAGGTACGTGAACGATGACCACGCCCGCCGACGATCTCGCGAAGTTCTGGCACGACTATTTCGTAAAGACCATGGCGACCGCCGACGGACGAGTCGCCACGTGGCTCGACTACTCGTCAGATGAGCGCCGCGGTCGCGCCGTGCAATCGCAGACGCGCGCGTTGGTGATCGAGGCCGCCGGTTCCGTCGCCAACCTGCGGTGCCTCGATGCTGGCTGCGGCTTTGGCCAACTCGGGCGCAGCCTCGAGGTGGTGGAGGCCAAGGTCACCGCGATGGACATCGTGGATGAGATGCTGGAGCCCGGACGCCGCGCACATCCCGCCGTGACCTGGGTAACGGGCAGCTTCATGGACCCTGCGCAGACGGCGGCGCTTGGTACGTTCGACCGTGTGTTCTGCATCGAGGCGCTGCAACTCGTCGGCGCGGTGGAGGGCATCGATGCACTGTGGAGCCTCGTGGCCCCGGGCGGTCAGCTCATTGCCACACTCCCCAACGCCGAGGACGCCGTCGCGAAGAAGGTCGCAGCGAACATCAAGGGTCGCTACGAGGGCCTGTCTCCGTCCGCGCTCACCGCGGCCGTGACGGCGCTGCCGCTGCTCGACTTTTGGCGCGTCCGGGCGATGATGTTTGCGGAGGACCAGCGCCTCTCTCCATATCTCGCGTCACCGTGGACCAGCCAGCCAGAGTGGTCGTTTACGCCGAACCGTCTGCTCTTCGTGGCCGTCAAGAAGGCCTGAGCACGCCGACCGGCAGGCCGTGCTCACCGCGTGTCGTGTCGAGTCGACTGGATTTGCGCGGGAACGCCGACGACCGTGACGCCCGCCTCGACGTCCTTCGTGACCACGGCGCCGGCGCCCACGGTGGACCCCATTCCCACGGTCAGGTACTGAAGGATCTGGGCGCCGGTTCCGACGAGACATCCGTCGCCGATCTGTACTCCGCCGCTGATGTTTGCACCTGGGTTGATGACAGCGCCACGACCGATGACAGCCTCGTGGCCCAGGGTGGCGCCAAAGTTCACCATGCACAGCTCGTGGAGCACGACGTTCGTCGTGAGGATGGCGCCTGCGCCGAGCATGACTCCCTCGCCTAACTTCATGGTCTCGCGATCGAAGACGACCGATGGGTGGACGATGGGCGGCCACGGAATTTTCGGATGGCGCGCGCGTAGACGCTCGGCCACACGCAGCCGCGCCATGGGCGTGCCGATGCCGAGCGCCAGGCCGTCGATCTCGCCGATGTGCGCATCGATCCACGATTCGTCGCCCACCACGCGATCACGGCTGTCGTTCTCACCGAGCTTGGAGAGGTCCGACACCACGAATCCAAGACACTGGTCTCCCAGATCGCGGAGATACCAAGCTAGCTCGCGGGCCTGACCACCGGCGCCAAGGACAACGATGCGACGTTTCACGATGGTTCCGCCGCCGCGCCTGCGGTCTTGCACGGGCCCATGTACTCGCTCATGGTCGCATGGCCCTCGCGGGAGACGCCTTTCGGCGCGAGCACCCGCCACACCGTCATGCCCAGGATTTGCGCGTCGAGCCAGAGGCTCCAGTGGTCCACGTAGTGGACGTCCAGCGCGAATTTCTCGTCCCAGCTGAGCGCGTTGCGCCCGTTCACTTGTGCCCAGCCGGTGATGCCGGGCAGGACCTCGTGGCGGCGAAATTGGTCTGGCGTGTAGCGCCCGATGTACTGCATGAGGAGCGGCCGCGGACCGACCAGGCTCATGTCGCCGCGAAGCACGTTGAACAGCTGGGGGAGCTCGTCGAGGCTGGTCCTCCGTAGCAGTTTGCCTGTGGCGGTGAGGCGCCCGCCGTCGAATGCGGGGATGCCTTCGTGGGTCGCGCTGCTCCGCATCGTCCGGAACTTGAGGAGGCGGAAGGGCTCGCCATTCTTGCCGGGACGGAGCTGTCGGAAGAGCACGGGTCGCCCGTCCGTCAGCGCGATCGCCGCAGCGACACCCACCATCACTGGCGCGCTGAGGCCGAGCGCAGCCCCGGCCACCGCGACGTCCACGGCGCGCTTTACCCAGCCCTGCAGTCCCCTCTGTCTGGTCATGGCGACCGCATCATCCCCGTTTCCGGCCTGTTCGCCCCAACGATAGGAGCGTGGAGCCGAGCCAAGCGTTCACAAAACCGTACACTCTTCCAACGCTTTAATCTGTATCAGGCTCCTGTTGTTCACTTGCGGTATGCAGGGAAGAAGCCCGTGAGTGTATCCCGTTCCATGCCTGTCCCGATGGCGTGGGCCGTTCGAGATGCCAGGAAGTCTTCGTAGCGTTTCTCATCCACGATCAGGCGGAACGTGTTGAACGGCGCACGTCCCCTGGAGAACCCTCCCTTGAACCTGAAGAGCGAGTCCTCCGCTCCGCCGACACCGCCACCGAGATGGAGCACCAAGTTCCCACGTGCTTTTGCCCACTTCCTGACGTGGTCCAGCATGAGCTTTGTGGGCCGTTCCTTCTGGTACGCCGCGGCCGAGCCCGAGAGGTGGTATTCGACGATTCCGCAGGTCTCGACGAAGAGGCCCGCGGCCGCAATCACGCCATCGATCTCGACCACGGCGAGCGAGAGCTTTGGTCCCAGCGAGTCGCGCAGCTGCGTGAGGTACTGATTGTCGAAGTAGTAATACTGGGTAGCTCCCACGCGGTCCATGGTCTCGCGATAGAGATCCAGGAAGCGCCCGCCCGCGGCGAAATCGGTGTCGATGCGCGCGACGTGTCCGGCGCGCAGCGAGCGGTTGATCTCGTTTCGATGGCCCGAGGCAGTGTCGCGCCACATCACCTCTTCGCTTGCCGTGAGGTCGACGGAGATGGTCTCGCCGTGAGCGACGATGGCAGCGACGCCTGTGGTCTCGATCCTGGGTATCGGCCCGAGGACAGGGTGAATGCGCGCGAACAGGCTCACGCAGCCGGCCTCATGAAGGATTCCGCGCGCCGCGAGGAGCGCGCGCGCGGAGAAGACCCCTGGGTCCTCATCGCGTGCGGTGACGAGCGGACCTGGATATCCGTACGGTGAAGTCGCGTCCCAGAGGGCCGTCCCGCCCCCGATCTCCCGCTTGATGATGGGGAGGAGTAGTGCCGAGTCTCCTTCTTCTACGTACAGGGCGGCGGCGCTCCCGCCATCCGTCGAAGCAGAGAGTCGGGCGTAGGTGGGCAGGTGGTAGAAGTCGTGCCGGACTCGCTCGAGTTGGCGGATCCACTTCGAGGAGTCGGTGGCGAGCAGCTCAGCCTTCACGAGCCGCGCTGACGTCGCAATGGCTGAGACCTAGGCACACCACACAACCTTCCAACGGCTCGCTGCGACGAGAAGGATTTCCGCCGCCGCCCGAAGGAACATAACAGATTCAGACCCGAAAATCATGCGGTCGCGCGGAGACCGCCGTCCTAGCACCGTGGTAGCGTGGCGCTCGATGAAGGTCGCACACGTCACCACCATTGACGCGTCACTGCGGTACCTCCTCCTGCATCAAATGCAGGCCATTCAGGCCGAGGGCCACGAGGTGTTCGGCATCTCGTCGGACGGGGAGGACGTGCAGGTCCTCGTGGCAGGCGGCATTGGCCACTTCTCCGCGCCCTTGACCCGCGCCATGCGCCCGCTGGCGGACCTCCGCGCGCTCGTCGCGCTTACCCGCATCATGCGCCGCGAGAAGTTCACCGTCGTGCACACGCACACCCCGAAGGGCGGCCTTCTTGGACAATACGCGGCGCTCTTCGCCGGGGTGCCCGTCCGCGTCCACACCATCCACGGGCTCTACGTGCCGGGCCACGCGAGCCCGCGCGCGCGGTTCGTGTTCATCGCGCTCGAGCGCATCACAATGCTCTTCTCGCAGCACAACTTCTCGCAGAATCCGGAGGACATCCCCACGGCGATCCGCGAGAAGATCTCCGCGCCCGAGAAGCTCGAGCTCATCGGCAACGGAATCGACATCTCCGCGTTCGACCCGGCCCTCTACTCCGCCGAGGCTCGCGCGGAGAAGCGGCGCTCGCTCGGCCTCACACCTGAGCATCTCGTCGTCGGCATGGTGGCTCGGCTGGTGACGGAGAAGGGGTATCGCGAGATGTTCCAGGCCGCGCGCGAGATCAAGGCGCGAGAGCCGCGTGCGCGGTTCGTCTTCATCGGACAGTTCGAGCCCGACAAGCCCGATGCAATAGAGGCCGACGCTCTTCGCGAGAATGGCATCGACGATGTGGCGCAGTTCCTTGGCCATCGCAACGATGTGCCCGAGCTGTTGTCGACGATGGATGTCCTCACGTTGCCCTCCTACCGCGAGGGCTTCCCGCGCTCGGTCATGGAAGGCGCAGCGATGGGGATGCCCACGGTCGTGACGGACATCCGCGGATGTCGTCAGACCGTCGAAGATGGAGTCACGGGAATCGTCATCCCTGCGAAGGACGCGAGTGCCCTTGCCCGCGCACTACTCTCGCTCCTGGCGGACCCGGTGAAGCGCGCGGAGATGGGGAAGGCAGGTCGCGAGAAGGCGCTCCGCGAGTTCGACGAGCGCGTGGTGTTCGAACGCATCCTTCGGCGCTATCGGACGCTGCTGGAACGCGTGCGCACGCAGCCCGCGGACGTCAAACCTTGCGTGCCTGGAAGACCGGCTTGATCATCGGGCCGTCCAGGAAGCGGTCAGGCGACGACTCAGCAAGCCAGCCGGCCAGCGTCTTGAAGATCTCGGCGTAGGCCTGAAGCGTCTGGTCGGTCGAGGCCTCGTCGTGGGCGGCGCACATGTTGTGCGTGACGAGCATGAGCAGGCCACGCTTCAGCGCCTCCTGCTGGAACAGGCTGCGCTCGAGCAGGCCGTCCTTGCCGTCCTTGTCCTTGAATCGCATCAGCGACCACGTCGGTGACCCAATGCACTCGAAGCGCGCGGCAAGCCCCGCTTCCTTCGCAAGCGCGTTGAACCCATCCTGAACGCGCCGGCCCTGCGTCTGCATGCGCGTGAGGGCGTCCGTGCGCTCCAGGATGTCCAGCACCTTGAGCGAAGCGGCCATGGACGCCACCTCACCGCCGAACGTGAAGCTGAAGAAGATCTCGTCGAAGACGGTCATCACGTCGGCGCGGCCCACCACGCATGCGATCGGGAACCCGTTGCCCATTGCCTTGCCAAAGCACGCCATGTCGGGAGTGACGCCGTACTTCTTCTGCGCGCCGCCAAGGCCAAAGTGAAACCCGCTGCAGATCTCGTCGAAGACGAGCAGGGCGCCGTGCTTGTGCGCGAGCTCCTTCACGCCCTGCAGGTAGCCGGGCTTTGGCTCGGTGAAGTTGACCGGCTCCATGATGACTGCCGCGAACTCGCCCGCGTGTGTGGCAAGGATCTTCTCCAGCGCGTCGAGATCGTTGTAAGCGAACGGATGCGTGAGCTCGCGCACCGCACCAGGAACGCCCGCGTTACGCGTGGTGGTGCCGATGAACCAGTCTTGCCAGCCGTGGTAGCCCGAGCACGCGATGCGCTCACGTCCCGTCTTGGCGCGCGCTGCGCGCACGGCGCCTGCAGTGGCGTCAGATCCGTTCTTGCCGAAGCGGACCATCTCTGCGCACGGGATGAGGCGCGTGAGACGCTCGGCGAGCTCGACCTCGACCGGGTGCGGCATCGAGAAGCTGTTCCCTTCCGCGAGCTGCGCGATCGCGGCTTCGTTCACCTCGGGGTGGGCATAGCCAAGGATGTTGGGAAGCAGCCCCTGCACGTAGTCGACGTATTCGTGCCCGTCGACATCCCATACACGGCAGCCCTTGCCACGTTGCAGGAACATCGGCGCGGTGCCGCGGACGTACTGGGTGTAGCTCTTGCTGAACGTCTGCGCGCAGCCGGGAATGACCTTCCTGGCCCGCTCGAGCAGTGCCTCTGACTTAGGGTGCTCGCGCTTCGGCGCTGCCCCGGCGCGCGCGTGCTTGAAGAGACCCTTGTAGAAGCCCTCGTTCGAGATGTCTGCAGACTGCATGGATCGAATCTCCGGATGTTGATCGAGCACGGAAAGCACGTCCGCGAGCATGAACGTCTCACGGTTCTTCACGGCGCCGTACACGGCGCGGACGAAATCAAGGTCGCGCTGGGAGTCCACGGTCCAGCGCTGGCTGGAGAGGTCCGCGGTGTGCTCCAGGCTTGCGCGTGAGAAGCCGGCATCTCGCCGGATGAACGGAGTTACGTGCTCGCGATCGGACTGCGACGTTGCCTCGGTCCATGCTCGCGTGAGGGCGGCGAAGGAAAATACCTCCGCGTCCAGGCCATCGGGGAAGGTTGGGCGAGCGACGTTGGACGTGTAGTCCACGCCCTGCCGCAGGTGTGTCTCGATCACCCGGTCGATGACGTCTGGGTCGATCAGTGGGCAGTCCGCCGTGATGCGCACGACGATGTCGGCAGACGCCGCACGCGCCGCGGCGTGATAGCGGTCGAGCACGTCGTCCTCGCTGCCGCGCATGCAAAGGATCCCGCGCGCCTCACACAGCTTCGCAACAGCGTCATCCGACGCAGCCGTGGACGTCGCGAGTGCGACCTTGTCGACGCGCTTGGCCTGCCTCACGCGGGCAACGACGCGCACGAGCATGGGCTCGCCGTGTATGTCCGCGAGCACCTTTCCCGGAAGGCGAGATGAGCCCATGCGGGCCTGGATGATGGCGACGATCACGACGTTGATTCCTCCAGGTTGACGGCAGTCCCGCTTGCAGCGGCCCGTTTGGCGGCCAGCGCCAGCGCCAGCACACGCGCGCCGCCGTGGACGGGAAGGGTGGTGTTCGCGCGGGAGGCAACGCACGACAGGAAGTGCCGCAGCTCGTCCGCGTACATATCGTTGACCTGCCAGCTCGTAGGGAGGGGATGGACCGTCCACGTCTTGTCCGTGGGGACGTACTGCCGCACCTCCGGCGCGCCGAACGACCAGACGAGCGTGCCGTCGTCACCGACGATCTTGCACCCGCGGTCGTAGTCGCGCTCGACGTAGTCCAGGTGCACGCTGGACATGGCCCCGCCCGTGTGGACGAGCGCGAGCATCGCCGTGTCCTCCACGTCCAGCTCCAGCGCGCTCACGTGACCCGCGGCGCACGTCACCCGCGTGGCAGGTCCAAGGTAGTGGCAGGCCAGATCGATCTCGTGGATGCAGTCCAGGATGACGCCGCCGCCAGCCCCGGCGTTCGCGCTGTAGCTCTTCCGGTAGTCTTGCCACGGACGCCACTCGGGCAGATAGGAGCTGCAGTGAATACGTGCATAGTGCACGCGTCCGACGGCGCCAGCTACCAGGAGCTCCTTCACGCGCGCAGGGCCCGGATGGAAGCGCATGTTGCAGCCAACAAGCGTGATGAGCTTTCGCTCGGCGACTTCGCGCAGCAGCTCGTCGATGCCGACGTTGTCGTGCGACAGCGGCTTCTCGACCATGAAGTCGATGCCTGCGCGCGCCAGAGCCAGCGCCGCCGGGACGTGCAGGTGCGAGGGCGATGCGATCACGCCGATCGTCGGCCGTGTGGCGAGCGCCTCGTCCAGGGAAGCCGCGACGCGGGCCGCTGGCAGCTCCTCCGCAATGACGGTACGACGTGCGGCGTCGGGCTCCACCACCACTACCTGCGCCAGCTTGGCTGCGAGCAGGTTCCGGGCGTGGCGGACCCCGATGGACCCACCACCGACCACGACGGCGCGGCTCGGTGAGGTGGCGGCGACGTTCGCCTGCGTGCTCATGATCCCGCAAAACCTAGCAGCTCGAACCTGCGAATCAACACATCTCCATTGGTTGCGCGCGCGCGCGGACTATTCGACGCGCGCCTTCGTGTCGGGCTCGGCGATGGGGTCGAACGAGCGCGTGAACCACCGGCGTTTGCCCGAGGCAGAGACCGGGACGTCCTTCTCGTAAGACACCTTCGTCTGGATGCTCTCGCCGAAGTACTCCGTCATCTTCTCCTTGAAGATCTCCACGCTCCTCGGATCGAACGGGTCGTCCTTGACCACATGGAGCACGAAGTCATCCTTGCCGGTCTGCTCGACCAGGAACTGCCGGATGCCCCGGATGCCGTTCCGCGTGAGGTGCTTCGCGATGTGATCCACCACGTAGCTGGAGACCAGTGTCCGCGACGAGGTCGTCACGCGGTCAGCGGTCTTGCCGACCAGGAGGTTCATCCGCGGCAGGGTGATCCCGCACGCGCATGGCTCCGAGAGCAGCGTTCCATAGTCGCCAAGCCGATAGCGGATGAGTGGCATTGCCCAGTTGTTCAGCGTGGTGACGACGATGTCGCCGGGCTCGTCCGCTGCTGCGTGCGTTTCGTCGGTTCGCAGGATCTCCACCAGCACGTGGTCCTTCGACACGTGGAGGCTGCCCGAGGGACATGCGCAGGCGATGCTTCCCGCCTCGCTGGACCCATACAGCGGGACGACCGGCGCACCGAACATGCGCTCCGCCACCTTGCGCTCGGTCTCGTACATATGGTCGCCCGTGTACTCGACGAGCATCGGCCGCTGGTCCTCTCGCAGCCTGAGGCCGGCACGCTCCATGTGGAGCGCGAGCGCACCGATGCTCGACCCATAGCCGTAGACCAGGGTGGGGGCGAAGCGCGTGAGCGACCGCGCGATCTCGGCAAGGTACGTCTCGTCGAGCTCCTCGAACGTGTTGAACGACAACGTGTTCCGGAGCCGAAATTTCAGCCAGGCGCGCGCCTGCGCCGTGCGCCCGCCCACCAGCGGCCGGCCCCAGAGCACCGCGACACGGTCCGCGCGCCTTACGCCCCACCACCGATGTCCACGATCGCGGCAGGCCTCGATCCAGCCCTGATCCGCGGCGCTGTACGTGAAGCGAAGGGGGATGCCGGTAGAGCCCGAGGTGACGGCGGTGGCGGTCTTGCCGGCGTAGTCGCGGCAACGCATCTCGTCCGCGAACTTCGCGATGTCCGCCTTCTCCAGCAACGGGATGCGGAGCAGGTCTGCGCGCGTGCGAACGCTGTCTGGAGAAACACCGGCCTCGTGCAGCCGGCGCGCGTAGAACGGCGATGACGCGGCGGCGTGGGCCAGCAGGGCGCGGAGCTTCTCCATCTCGATCTGCGCGAGCTCGTCCGGGGAGCGCCGCTGATTGGCCAGCGCTTCACGCGACGCCTCCGCGAAGTGCATGCCCTTCCGTCCCTCGACGGCCGGCAGATAGACGCGATCACAGATCGCCCGGTACGGGTCGCGCCGTACTGCGCCGGTGCGCCGCGTCGCGGGTGTGGACGTGGGGCGCGCCGAGTCGTCCCCGGCAGGTTTCGGGACGCCGTCAGCCGACGTCTCGTGGATGCCAAGCTCCGCGGACGACCGCCGCACGATGCGATCATCCTTCGCGCTGGCCTCACGTGTGATGACGCTGAAGCCCTCCGCGGCGCCGACGACGAGCACGCCGCCCGGCGCCAGGTTCCTGGTGAGGTTCTGGATGCCGCGCTCGATCGTGGCGTCGTCGAAGTAGCGGCTGACCAGGAGGTGCATGCAGATGACGAGATCGTATTCGCCCTCGATCGGCTCGAACACGTTGGCGCGCTGCAGTCGGAATGGCGAGCGTTCGCTCAGGTCCACGTCCGCGTGCACGAGCGGGATGCGGACCATGTGCGGGCTGTCCTCCCAGCGAAGGCGCTTCGAGAGCAGCCATGGGCGAAGCTGCTTCGGTGCGTTGAGCACGCGCTGGTAGGGGCGCGCGTACGAGAAGTGGATCCCGACGAAGTGGGTCCCGAAGTCCACCTGGACCAGGTTCTTGTCCTCGTCGAACACCAGCCCGCGCTGGGGATCGTAGAGGATGTGCGTGTGCAGATCGCGCAGATCGTAGCGGTCCACGACCGCGCCGCGCTCCTCCAGGAGAGCGCGGGTGGCGAGCGCGTCGAGCCCGGCGGATGCGCCGACCTCCAGCACGCGAAGCCGAGTGCCCGGCTGTCCGATGATGCCGCGGTCCGAGAGCGCGCGCAGTGGCCCCGTGTTGCGCGCGCGGCCGGTGGTCTTGCGCACGCCGTTCGGGAAGATCAGCGCGTTGTAGATGCGGAGGAAGTCGAGCTCGCTGAGGTCGGTGCGGACCAGATGACCGGCGAACCGCTCCGGATCCAGGGCCGTGCCGCCGCAGTTGCTGAGCGCGATGATCGCTGCGTCGGGGACGATCCGCTTCACGGAGGCGAGCGAAAACATGGAAGGGCGGCTGATGTTACACGCCGCCGCGACCGCCGCAAGCCGCGCGCCCGGCCAATACATGGTGAATGCGCGGTTTCGGGCGAGCAACGAACCGGTAGCCCGCCGCTGGTCCGTTAGCTCCCTTGGACTCGACGGCGGTCCGATAGTAGAAGGTCACCAAAGGCCCCATGATCAAGCTTCGCTCCTGCTCCCGTTGCATGACCCCGAGACCCACGAGACCGTCACGTTCGACGACGAAGGCGTGTGCAACGTCTGCCGCCAGCAAGAGCACAAGAAGGCAGCGATCGACTGGGACAAGCGCAAGGAGGACCTCGGGACCCTCATCGCCGACTACCGCGGGAAGTACTCGCACGACTGCATCATCCCGTTCAGCGGCGGCAAGGACAGCACCTTCACGCTCTACAACCTGGTCACCGAGTGGAAGGTCAAGCCGCTCGTCGTGCAGTTCGACCACGGGTTCATGCGGCCGAACCTCCTCGAGAACAACGCGCGCACGTTCAAGAAGCTTGGCGTCGACGTCATCTCGTTCCGGCCGAACTGGCACGTGGTGCGGCAGGTGATGCTCGAGAGCCTGAAGCGCAAGGGCGACTTCTGCTGGCACTGCCACTCTGGCATCTTCGCGTACCCCATGCAGATCGCCGTGAAGTTCGATATCCCGCTTCTCTTCTGGGGTGAGCCCAGCTCCGAGTACACGAGCTACTACGGCTACGACGAGGACGAGGAAGTGGACGAGCGCCGCTTCAACCGCTTCGTCAATCTCGGTATCACGGCCGACGACATGCAGGGCATGGTCCCCGGGCTCACCGCGCGTGACCTCAATCCGTTCCGCTATCCCGCGCTGAAGGACCTTCGCCGCCTGCGCGTGCGTTCGGTCTGCCTGGGCAGCTACATCCCCTGGGACACCAAGTCGCAGTCAGAGCTGATCACGAAGGAGCTCGGGTGGAACGGCGACGAGGTCGAAGGCGTGCCGGGCGACTACTCGTATGAGAAGATCGAGTGCTTCATGCAGGGGGTACGTGACTATCTCAAGTTCCTGAAGCGGGGATACGGACGTACGGCGCACCTGGCCAGCATCGATATCCGCAACGGCCGCATGACGCGCAAGCGCGGCCTGGAGCTGGTGGACGAGTATGACGGCAAGCGCCCCGCCAGCCTGGATCTCTTCTTGAAGTACGTCGGCATCACGGAAGAGGAGTTCCACGGGATCGCGGCGGGCCATGCGGTTGCGCCGTGGAAGCCCGAGCCCAGCGCCATTCCGCGCGGCAAGCCGCTCCACGACATGGACCGGGCTGACCGCACGTTCGACATCGTCTCGAAGACGTGATCGCAGTCATCGACTACGGGATGGGTAACCTCCACTCGGTGCGGAGCGCGCTGGTGATGGTGGGTGCTGACGACGTGGTACTCACGCGCGATCCAGCGGTCCTGCGCGCGTCCGAGCGCATCGTGCTCCCCGGCGTTGGCGCGTTCGGCGAGTGCGCGAAGAACCTTCGAGCCTCCGGCATCGTTGAGGCCCTCGAGGAGGAGGTGATGACGAAGAAGAAGCCCATGCTCGGCATCTGCGTCGGCATGCAGGTGCTCGCGACGGAAGGGCACGAGATGGGCGTCCACGCGGGGCTTGGATGGATTCCTGGCGCGGTGGACCCGCTGCCCGTGAAGGATCTACCGGTGCCGCACGTGGGCTGGAACGAGGTGATCCACGACGGCACCCACCCGATGCTGAAGGGCATCAAGTCCGGGGCAACACTGTACTTCGTACATTCGTATGCGTTCGTGCCAGAGGATCCGTCGGTGGTCGCGGCGACGTGTGACTACGGCGGCGCCTTCACCGCGGCGATCGCGAGGGACAACATCTTCGCCACGCAGTTCCATCCGGAGAAGAGCCAGCAGGACGGGCTTCGGTTGCTGGAGACGTTCCTGTCGTGGAACCCGTGAGATGCTGAAGACGCGCATCATCCCGAAGCTGCTCCTCAAGAACGGCCGCTGCGTGAAGGGCGTGAAGTTCAAGGCGCTGCGTGACACGGGTCACCCCGTGACCGCGGCGCGCATCTACGACGCGCAGGGCGCGGACGAGCTCATGTTCCTGGACATCGACGCGAGCGCGGAGAACCGCAGCATCATCTACGACGTGATCGCGCGCACCGCGGAGGAGGTCTTCATGCCCTTCTGCGTGGGCGGCGGCGTGCGCTCCGTGGAGGACGTGCGCGGGCTGCTGCGTGCGGGGGCAGACAAGGTGTCCGTCAACACCGCAGCAGTAGAGAATCCAAAGCTGATCGAGGACGGCGCCTCCATCTTTGGTGTGCAGTGCATGCTGGTCTCAATCGACTACAGGCGGCACGACGACGGGAGGCTAGAGGTCTTCACCCACGGCGGAGAGGTGGCCACGGGGAAGGACCCAAAGGCGCACGCGCTCCAGATGGTCGAGCGTGGGGCAGGGGAGCTCCTCCTCACCTCGATTGACCGCGACGGCACGATGGAGGGGTACGATCTGGACCTGCTCCACGACGTGGCCTCGCGCGTGCGCGTCCCGGTCATCGCATCAGGCGGCGCCGGGACTCTGCAGCACCTGGTCGACGCAGTGAAGCAAGGCGGCGCGTCCGCGGTGGCGATCGGAAGCCTCTTTCACTTCACGGACCAGAGCCCCATCAAGGCGCGAAGCTTCATGAGCGTAGCGGGCGTCGACGTGCGAACCGCAGAGAAGCGCAGCGCCCGCTGAGCCCGTGTCGCACGCGGCTTGTTGCGGTTCACGGGTCCGTCAGGAGCACGTTGTCGAAGTAGGCTGAAATCGCCGTGGCGCGTTGCGTTCCCAGGAGACCCATCAGCAGGTCCACTTGCATACCGGGCGTGACGGCATACGGATCTGCCGCGCTCAGCTGGAGGACGCCGTTCACGAAGACCTGAACGGTCGGCGCCGTGACCGCGAGCGTGATGTGGTTCCAGTTTGTCCTGGTCGGGAACGGAACGCTGGCGAGAATCTGAGTGCCGTAAACGAGCGTGAGCGAGCCTGTTGCGCTGATCTGGAGGTAGAGTAGCGGTTGCGGATGCGCTGGCGGCGGTATCGGGATGATCGACAGCTGCGCAATCGTGTAACTGGTTGGGGCGCCACCGGTTGGAAAAGCGGTTATCTGGAAATCGAAGTCCAGAGTCAAGTCGGCATTGGTGGTAGTCATCGCGCCGAAGTCGTGATAGGGTTGGCCAGGCGGTGCGCCAAGGCCGGGGACTGTCACCATCCAGGAATCCGGTGCGCTCACCGACGCGGTGGCTGTGCAGATGATTCCGGCAATGCAGCCGTGGTCGAAGTCGTTGCACACGAGCGCGTTGTGCGGGAGCGGATTGCACAGGGTCGGAGGCCCGGAGTCCACGCCCACGTCCGCGCCTGTATCGGCGGATGAAGAGTCGGCGCCCGCGTCAGTCGCGCTGTCGGCGCCCGCGTCACACCGAAGGGGGTGTCTCCGGCAAAACCCACGATGCCGATGCTCGAGAGCCGCCGCGCTGTCATCGCCGTCGTCATCCTTCGATTGGATGTTGTCGGAAGCCGTCGTCGCCGCAACCACGTCAGTGCCTGCCGGAGGCGACTCGGCGACCCCACCACACGCGCCAGCAACCCCGGCGGTTGCCACAACCATCCCAAGAAACACGATCGACTTCTGCATATGGAACTCACCCTTTCGACGAGCGATGCACTTCATTGCACGGGTCCTGAGCCGCCACACTGCCACACTGGACCTCCGTAAAGCTGCACCTCGCGGCCTTGCGTCCGACCAATCCACGCAACGTGCCCACGTTCCCGGCGACGACCAGCGTGAGCGAGCCGCTCGCAGCATTCCCGGAATTTGTGTACCTGCCTGATGTCGCGGTGCCGCCCCCCGGGAGCGATGTGCACATCGCAGCACCGGATGCGCATGAGCCCTGGATGACGCGCCAGAGGGAGGGGGATGTGATGCCCGCCTCGGTGGGAAGGCTCGGTACTCGCGTCAACCTCGTGGAACGTGTCTGCGTCATCGTCCGAGCGTGCATCCGCGCTTGCGTCGGTCACCGGCTCGATGCCTGATGCGGCGTCCGGTTGCGCGCATGTGGTTGACGTTGCGGCCCCATCCGGGATGGCGCCGGGAAGGATGTCTTCGCCGCCGTCAGGCGCGGATTCCGCCCTGATCAGCCCGCCGCTGCAACCGATGACGCCACAGCACACAAGCACCACCGCAAGCGCTCGAACCCCCAGCGGGTAGTTTCTGCTCGCGCAAGCGGAGCGCTCGCGTCGCCGGCGTAGGATGAGCGGCACGAGGAGCAGCCACGGCGATGCGGAGCCCGGGTCGTTTGAACCGCTCACAGTGCAGCCACCGCTGGACACCGCGGGTTGGATGGCACTCGAGTCCGAAATGGCGACGCCGTTTTCGCTCGTGCCGGTTGTGCTTCCGTCGGCGTCTGGGCCCGAACCGCCGCCATGCGCCGCTGCGGCGTCCGATCCGGCGCTGTCGGCGACGCCTGCGTCCGTGCCGGCGTCACCGTCGAGCATTGCGCCTGACGTGACCAAGAACACGTTCGATCCGAAGATCTCGTACCAATCAGTGCCGACCCATTGCATGACCCCCTTCCATCCCCCGATCGGAGCCGCCTTGGTTGGAAAGGCGGCACCCGCCGAGCCGAGGTACCGGATGGAGGACGGAACGCCGTTGACCAGCGGGCCGGGAGCGTCGTAGACGAGCTGGCCGTCCGGGTTCAGTGCGGCGAGGGAGGTGACGTTGTTCAGGGCACTCGCAAGCGCCACGGTTCCGTCGGGCGCGCGCGTCCAGGCGGTCACATGGCCGGAGACGACCTTGGTGAACGCGACCCATTGCCCGGCGGCGAGCATCGGCTGGGATGTGTCTGCGGTCGTCCCGAGGTTGGCGATGTCGCTGCCCTTGAACCCGGCCGGATGAAGGGTGCAGAGCTCTACGCTCGGATGCGTGGGGATTGTCGACACGCCGATGCTGTGGTCTCCATCGAACGAGTAGTCGCAGCCGTCGCCCACGAGGGTGTCCGTTCCGTCGATGCCGACTGCGTGCACCTCGTGCGCGACCGGAAGCATCAGAAATGCGAACGAATAAACAGCGGTACCGTCGGCGCGGATGCCAACGCCTTGAGGCCATCGGGTGCTGGATCCGGAGCCGCCCGTGGCAGCAATTTGAGTGACGGCTCCCGTGGTCAAGTCCTCTCGCCAGATCTGGGTCACGTTTGCGGGCAACGAGCTGTACAAGAGCGCGAAATCCCCGCGTGCTTGCCCGAGTCGCAGGTTTGTGCGGGTGCGCGAGACACCGGCGATCCAATCCCCGTCGGACCAGGCCGCGCCCGTCGTCGACAGGTGACCGTTCGTGGCGGGATTTCCGCCCAGATCGGTGATCGTGCCTGTGGCGCGCGCCTTGATGTGCACGCCGGTCGCGTCCGAATAGAGAATGCGCGTGGCGTCGATGTCGAGCACAGGGCCGGCAAGCTGATCGACAAGGACGACACGAGCGTCGGAGCCCACGTATGCGGTGACTGCGGCGTGCGTTTGCAGGCCGGCGGTGTTCGTCGCGGTGAACGTCAACGTGGCGAGCGCACTCTCCGTTCCAGGGAAGGACACCGTCTGATCCAGCGTGGGTCCGGCGACCGTCGCGACGTTCGTTGAATTGCATGCGGCACACGTGACAGCGATGGACGCGCACGTGAACGGGCCGGTCGGAGCGCAATGCGCAAGAAGTCGCAAGGACGGCAGGGCCATGGTGGCATCCGGAGTGCCGATGGTGAGCACAGGGAGCTCTTCATGATCGATGGTCCCGCTGAACGTGGCCGTTTCGCCATTCGCGTCCGTAGCAGAGATGGTGAATGCGTTCATGCCGATGGGCACTGCGGATATGTCCAGGTTCGTGGCGAACGGATTGTTGATCCCCAGTGTGTGGGAAGTGCTGCCGACGGTGACCGAGACCGAGGTGATGACGAACGGCGAGCTAACGTTCGCGCTGACCTTCATCGGGCTCTGCACGACAGTCTGGTTCGCCGGCATTGCGTTCGAGATGGTGGGCATGGCGCCGACGCTTCTCGCCGCCGTCATGAGCACGATGCCGCAGAGGGCACCGACAAGGACTCTCCCCACGGGAGCTCTTCCACCCACACCTTCACGTGCTCGATGGTTCATGAAAGGGAGATGCGTCCAGTGGCCGCGGGTCGCACCGAAACCAGAACTTTTTTTTTGCTCTACGGTCGGGTCGCGATCCACGCGTGGTATTTGCCGGGTCCAGCATCGGGCGGGTCGGTGGGTGTGGGTCGATTGCTGATGAAGATCATCTGGCAGCCGTCCGCGGTCGGGAAGCTCGGGAACTCGTCGAAGGCGGTGTCGAGGCTGGCGACCTTGGTCGGCGCGCCCCACGCGTCCTGGGTCGACTTGCGCCTCGAGACCATGATGTTGCGCGCGGAGTCGTCGTTGCCGACGTCCGGCTGGGAGAAGTAGAGCGAGAGTTCATCCGCGGACACGACGGGGATGTGATCCTCGTTCGGTGTGTTGACCGCGGTGATGTTGTCGACGCTCGTGACGACGCCGCTCGCGTTGATCGTGGCGACGAAGACATCCAGACCGCCCGCACCGCCGCGTGCCGACGACGCGAAGTAGAGGGAGCGGCCAGATGGATGGAGGTACGGCGCAGAGTCCAGTCCGAGGCCAGCCTCGATCTGAAAGAGGCTCTGGACGTCGGGCGGTCCGAAATCCAGAATAATCTTGGAGCGACTCGAGGTCCAGATACGCGAGATCTCCTCCTGATAGACGCCCGCGTCATCCGGCTTGAGCGTGCGATCGGACTCGAAGAAGATCACCAGGCCATCCGCCGACAGCGTGGGCCAGTATTGGGTCGTGGTGCCAGTGTTGACGCCAGCGACCTTTCCGGCCGGCGCGAACCCCGCGTCGAGCGCCGGTCGCGCGGCCTGCAAGAGCTCGATGAACGCGCCCGTCGTCGCGGCGTAGTACATCGTGAGGCCGTCGGCGGTGAGGCGCGCCGAGAAGAGCTCCTGACTCTCGAGGCCCAGAACAAGCTTGGCCACGCCGAAGTCCCTGGTGATGTCGCACGCAAGCACGGGGCCCGTGTCGGCGGCGTTCGCGGCGTCGATCCCGTTTGCGTCGGCTGTGCTGTCCACCGCCATCGCATCCGCGGCCTCGACATCCATCGACGCATCGCCCGAAGACTCGCGCCGGAGGCACAGGTGTGAGCCGACGTCGCACGTCATTCCGCTCGCGCAATCCCCATCCCCCGAACAGTTCTCGAGCGAGCTCCAGAGATTGCACGAAAACCACGCCGCAGAGCTCGCGCACAAGAGCATCAGTGACGCGATCCTCCGATGAAGGGCCCTCATTGCTTGTAGAGAAGATCGTTCGAGGGCTTTGTCGCAGAAGAGGTCGTAGAAATCGCCGGCGCTGGGCGTCGACCCGCCCCGACCGAAGCCGACTCGCGAGGGCGGACCGAAGGAGAAGGTGATGTCGGCGCCTGAGCCGAGGTGGAGGCCAAGGTCGGGGTCGAGGTCGGGGTCGAGGTCGAGGTCGAGGTCGGGGTCGAGGTCGAGGTCGAGGTCGAGGTCGAGGTCGCGGTCGCGGTCGAGGTCGAGGTCGAGGTCGAGGTCGAGGTCGAGGTCGCGGTCGAGGTCGAGGTCGAGGTCGAGGTCGAAGTCGAAGTCGGGGTCTGGGTCCAGATCGAATTCGCGTTCGCGCGCGATGCGGTGTACCCAACCGCGATCACCGCCGCCACCACCGCCACCATCCGCCATCCCGAGGGTGTGCGATTCAACGCCTTTCTCAGCGCATGCGCGTCCGTGTACCGCTGGTGCGGGCTCGGCGACAGGCACTTCGCGACGACAGCGCGGTACCTCCTTGGCATATGCGACAGCGCGTCTGGATCGCTCAGCTTGAAGGCACGCCCACTCCACATCCGGTAGGCCACCAGGCCGAAGCTGTAGATGTCCGACGCCTTCGACGCTTCCTCGCCACGCGCCTGCTCCGGAGCCCAGTATGCCGGCGTACCCACGATCCGTCCGCGGCTCGCCTCAGAATCCAGGTCCGCGGCCAGGCCGAAGTCCATGAGGACGACGCGCTTCGTTCCGGTCTCGACCATGATGTTGCTCGGCTTCAGATCGCGGTGGACGATCCCCTGCGCATGCGCCGCCTCGAGGCCCGCGCAGATCTGATCGAGCACGTCTGGCATCTCGCTTTTGGGGATGCCGCGCTGGAGCGCCTTCTCGAGCGTGTCGCCCTCCACCAGCTCCATGGTGAAGAAGTCCAGCTCCTCTGTCCGGCCGACATCATGCACTCTGCATACATTCCGATGGTTCAGTTTTCGTGCGATGAGCAGCTCACGCGCGACCCTGCGCGCCGCGGCGTTGCTCTGGTCGGTGAGGACCTTGAGTGCGGACTCCTCGCCCAGCTGCTCGTCCGCCACGCGATAGGTCATCGCGGTGGCACCAGCGCCCAGCGGCTCGACGACGCGGAAGCGACCCGAGATCACGGTGCCAGGTTCGAGGATGGCAGGGTCTGGCGGGTCGCTAGCATGCGGTTTGGGTCCGACGGCGCGCGGGTCGCCGGCCAGCGCAGCCACCAGCTGGCGACACGCGTCACATAGGTCGAGGTGAGCCTCCACGGCGCTGATGGAGCCATCGTCCAGCCGCCCGTCCATGAAGGCGAGCACCCGCGCCTCGTCAAGGCAGTCGCCGCTCTGACCTTTGGAGGGTTCATCGCGCTCGCCGTCCAGACTTCCAGCCCGTTCCGGCGCGCTGACGATCACACTGCGCCTCCCTCCCATGATGCTAGGCCACGCCCCGAGGCGCGTCCACAACGTGCTGTTTATCGGTGCTACACTGAACTGGATGAGCTCTGCTCCTCGTGCGCCACACGCAGCCGCGCTGGATGACGCGCGACGCGCGTGGCCGGAGCTCGAAGTCCCCGAGGACAGCTTCATGCGGGCACTGGAGAAGGCTGGTGCAAACGCCCCAACGAACGTGAACGATCTCTATCTCGCGCAGGCATGCCTGAATGGCGATCGTCGCGCGCTCGATGTGCTGGAGAGTCAGCTTCTTCCGCAGGTGAAGCCGTCCGTCGTGCGCGTGTGTGGGACGGACCTCATCGACGACGTACTGCAGGCAACCCGCGAGAAGCTGCTGGTTGGCGGGCCGGATCGTGTGCCCAAGCTCACACAGTACACTGGTGATGGCTCGCTCGTGGGATGGCTGCGCGTCGTCGCAGTCCGCGACGCCGTGGCGGTTCGCAGACTGAAGGTCGCGAACACGAGCACCCTGGAAGAGGCCGCGGAGTCGCTTGGTGCGCCGGCGACCGCCCACGACGCGCTGCTTCGCAAGACGCACGCCGCCGAGTTCAAGGCGGCGGTCGAGGAGGGGATCCGCCGGCTCTCCGTGCAGGAGCGCAACATGCTGCGCATGAGCGTGCTCGACAAGATGAGCATCGACGACCTCGCCGCGCTCTTCCGGATGCATCGCTCCACCGCCGCGCGCCGGCTGTCTCGCGCGCGCGAGTCCGTGCTCGACCACGCCCACACGCGATTGCGACAAGACCTGGGCCTCTCCGCCTCCGAAGCGGGCAGCCTGTGTGGGGATCTCGCAGGACAGATCAACCTGACGTTGTCGCGTGTGCTCGGGCCTCGAGGGGAGTCGTGACAACCGGGACGCGGATGTTCGCGGTCGCGACGGCGCTCGTCATCGTTCTGGCTTCACATTCCGCGCGCGCCGATGACGAGCAGGCCGCTGCGGAGGCGATGCGCCGGGGTGTCGCGGCCTATGCGCAGGGCGATGCAACCGCCGCGCTCGCCGCGTACGAGGAAGCAAAGCGGCTCGCCCCGGCCGCGAACGTGCCCTTTCTCTACGCCGCCGAGGCGCTGCTTCACCTGCAGCGATACCCCGAGGCCGTGGCCAGTCTGGAGCAATACCTTGCGAAGAACCCGGGCGTGAGCGACGCCGCCGACGTCAAGGCGCGGATCGCGCAGCTTCGTCGCGAGCAGTTTCCGGGACACATTCGCATCGAATCGAGCGTGCCCGCCACGCGCGTCACCATCGATGGTGCCCCGCGCGCCGAGGCGCTACCTTCGATCATCGACCTACCTCCGGGAAAGCACACGGTCGTCTGGGTGAGCGATGGCTACCGCTCCGAGTCGCGCGACATCGTCGTCGTTGGCGACACGCAATCGACCGAGGGCGCCACGCTCACGGCGAACCCGCCGCCGCCACCGCCAGACCCGCCGCGCACGCACGACGAAGGTGCGAAGCAGACACCACTGGTGCGAACGATCGGCTTCGTCGCAGCCGGCGCGGGGTCCGCGACGCTCGCGACCGCATTCGTGCTCGACCTCACGGCGCTCAAGCAGAAGACTGACGACTTCAACAGGGCAAGAAACGCGGGCGACCCATCGGCTGTGGGGCTTCAGGGAGACGCGCGCGGGCTCCGGACCGGCGTCGCGGCGACCTACATCGTCGGCGGCGTGCTGGCAGCCGGAGGGATCACCCTTGTGCTCCTCTCGCCGCGCAATGGCGCCGCAGTGAGCCTAACGCCACAGGCCATCTTCCTTCGCGGGCACTTCTAGCCAGGGCTTCTGCGGCGTTTGTGGTCGGCTGCGCGAGCGCCGCCGTCGCATTCGCGTTTCGTTCCTCGTGCATCGACGGACAGCCACGCCGTGAGCGGTCGCGCAGGCTCGACTCTGAGGCGCGAAGCTTCATGAGCGTCGCGGGCGTCGACGTGCGCACCGCAGAGAAGTGCGTCGCCCGCTGAGCCACGCGGTGCGGACCGCGAGTTGGCCTCCCTTTCCGGCCGCCCGCTTCGGCGGAAGGGGTGTATCGTGTACCCATGGACGACTCTGGCGACCCGCTGATGAACCTTGCGAAAAGGCGCGTCGGAACCGTCCTCAAGCACAAGTACACGGTCGACTCCGTTCTTGGCGTGGGTGGCATGGCCGTCGTGTACGCCGCGACCCATCGCAACAAGAAACGAGTTGCGATCAAGATGCTCCACCCTGAGCTCTCCATGAACCAGGACGTGAGAAAGCGCTTCCTGCGCGAGGGCTACGTCGCAAACTCTGTCCAGCACAAGGGAGCGGTGGACGTCATCGACGATGACGTCGCGGATGATGGGGCGGCCTTTCTCGTGATGGAACTGCTCGATGGCGCGCCGGTCGACAGCCTCGCGATCGACCGCGGCGGCACTCTGGCGGCACGTGCTGCGGTGGTCGTTGCGATCGAGCTGTGCGGCGTGCTCGCATCTGCGCACGAACGCGGCATCGTCCATCGCGACATCAAGCCCGCAAATCTCTTCGTCACGCGTGAGGGTGAGCTCAAGGTCCTCGATTTCGGCATCGCCCGCCTTCGAGATGCGTCGTCCGCACACGCGACGAACACGGGCGTGATGATGGGGACGCCAGCGTATATGGCGCCAGAGCAGGCGATGGGCAAGACCGCGGAGATCGGGCCCGCGACCGACATCTGGGCGGTGGGCGCGCTGATCTTCGCGCTGATCACCGGGCGAACGGTGCACGAGGGCGAGAATGCGCAGCAGCTGGTCATCCGCACGGCGACGTCGCCTGCGCGATCAATTGCGTCCGTGGCACCTGACCTGCATCCGGGGATCGCGTCGATTGTCGACAAGGCCCTTCAGCCTCGATTTCGCTCCATCGCGGGAGTCGTGTGCATGATGCACGTTGTTGAAGATCGCGCAGCGGCTTGAATTTAGCGCCCGGCGTGCACGTCGAAGTGGTTGATGAAGACTACAACGTCGCGCCCGCC
>JBBRNJ010000028.1:0-94842 GCA_038230375.1 Polyangiales bacterium
GTTGAGGAGGCCGTGCTTCGCGAAGTCGCCAAGGTAGCGGCCCATGTCCGCAGGCTCGAGATCGAAGCCGGTGGGGGCGAGCGCGTTGGGGAGCCCTGCATTCGGGTAGCAGGAGATCGCGGCGTCTGCCTTGTTCGAGAGCTCCTCCAGGAACGGGTACATGAGGTCCGGCCCGAGCGAGCAGTTGAGACCGATCGAGAGCGGATGCACGTGGCGAAACGCGTTCCACAGCGCCTCCACCGTCTGCGCGGAGATCATGGTCTCCCCGCCCCTGCCCACGGCTGCAGAGATCATGATCGGGAGCTTCACCTTGTCCTATACGAAGACCTCCTCGATCGCGACGATCGCTGCCTTCGCGTTCAGTGAGTCGAAGATGGTCTCCACGAGCAGCACGTCCGAGCCGCCTGCGATGAGCGCGCGCACCTGTCGTGCATAGGCGCTCTTCACCTGCTCGAACGTGACCACGCGGAAGCCCGCATCATCTGCGTCCGGCGAGTTGGAGAGCGAGACCGTGAGCGGGCCGATCGCCCCCGCGACGAACCGCGGCACGCCGTCTTTTTGCGCGGCGCGCTCCGCGACAGTGCGACACTGCCGCGCGGACGTCTCGTTGATCTCCCATGCGAGTGCGTCCAGGAACGGGTCGTCGACGATCTTCTGGTAGAACTCGGGATCCTTGCGGCCGCCGTGCTCGCGCGGATCGTCCACGAAGAACTCGCTCTGCGTGATGCTGGTGGCGCCGAAGGTGTTCGTCTCGATGATGTCCGCGCCGGCTTCCAGGAAGCGCCGATGGATGTCCATGATCATGTCCGGCTGGGTGAGCGAGAACAGGTCGCCGTTGTTCAGGAGATCCTTCTTGCTCTTCTTCCACCGCTCGCCACGGATGTCCGCCTCCTTCATGCCGTAGGTGCGGATGGTGGTGCCCATGGCGCCGTCGATGACGACGATCCGTTCGCGGACGAGCTTCTCGAGCGGGTGTTGCGGCTTGTCTGACATCACGGGTTCTCTCGGTTCAGTGTTGGAGCGTCTCGGCCACGGCAAGGACGACGCGGAAGTGGGGCTTCTTGGACTCGCGGCAGGCGACCTCGCAGGAGCGGGTGCGAAGACCCGCGCGCGTGAACATGCCGCGGAGCTTCTGCGGGGAAAATCCCTGGTGCCGCTCGCCGTACGGTGCGGTCTGGTCCTTGTGCTCGTGACGGTCGAGCGACAGCACGACGAGCCGGCCGCGTGGCCGCAGCACCCGCGCACACTCGGCGACCACGCGCTCTGGACGCGCGGCGTACGTGAGCGTGTGGAAGAGCAGCACGTCGTCGAACGAGCGGGCGCGGAAAGGGAGCTCGTGCGCGTCTGCGACCTGCGTGCGGACGTGTGGGCTGCTTGCGAAGCGCGCCTTTGCTGCGTCGACCATGCGCGAGCTCTGGTCCACGCACGTGACCGACTCTGCGTACGGCAACAGATAGCTCGCGACCGCGCCGTCTCCTGCGCCCACGTCCAGCACGTCTCCCAGGCGCAAGAGCGCGGACAGACCAGCGGACAGCGACTGCCACGTCCGGCCTGGCGAATAGTGGCGCTCCATCTCGCCCGCGAACGATTCCGGCAGTCCGCCGCGGCGCTCGGCCGTGAGCGCGGAGAGCCGTGCCTGGTCGCTCGCGAGCGTGGCGTCGTTGGTGCGGGTCGCCTCTGTCAGGATCTCGCGCGCCGTGTTCGGCAGGGGGGTGGCCAGCGCGTAGAACGTGTGTTGCCCGTCTCGCCGATCGCGCAAGAAGCCGCCGTCGCGCAGGCGACCCAGGTGCGTGGACACGCGCGATTGCGAGATCCCCGTCACGCGCACCAGGTCGCCCACGGACAGCTCTCGCTCCGTGAGCAGGGCGCAGAGCCGCAAGCGGCTCTCGTCCGCGAGCAGGTTCAGGGCGCCGACGTAGGTGGAGAGTGACATCTGCTTATCCAGATATGCAAATAGTCTCTCCCGGGCCGCACGTCAACGTCAGTACCGGAGCTCGGGCAGGTGACCTGCACGGACCTGTGGTGGTAGGTGCCTTCTGTGCGAAAGGCGCTCGTCGTCGGCAAGGAAGCGGTCACTGTGGAGGCGGAGGCGGACGCGTCGTTCCTGTCGCTCCTGCGCGAGCCGCTCGGGCGGAAGTCCGTCGTTCGTGGTTGCGCGAACGGCGAATGCGGCGCCTGCCGCGTGATGGTGAACGGCGCGCTGTTCGCCGCGTGCAAGCTCGCGCTCCGCGACATACCCGACAGCGCGACCATCCTCACGCGCGAGGACGTGGACCACGAGCCCGACGTCGTGGCCACCGTCAGCGCCTTCGAGGCCGAGCGCCCGACACGCTGCCGTCTCTGCGTCGGCGGCCTGGCAGTGACTGCGCACCATCTCACGCGTCCCGACGCCCCCGCATTGCCGCCCATGGCCGAAGCCATCGACAACGCGCTCACCCACGCCACCTGCATGTGCACGGGCCGCGCCTCCTTGCGCCGCGCGCTCCACACGTCGCTCGTGCGCGGCGCGTGAGGCCTACTGCATGGGTGGTTGCAGCGCGTCCACGGGCGACGTCGACGCTGGCAGCGGATGTTCTGTGGGCCGCGGGAGGATGTGGTGCCACCGCTCCTTCCCCGTTGCCAGGTCGAAGCCGGCGAGCTGCGGAATGATCTCCGTGTAGCTGAGGCCCAGGTGATGGACGATCACGGTGCGACCGACGACGACGAAACGCAGATCGACGTCCTGCAGGCTGCCGACGAGCGCGGTGACTCTTCCGGTCACGATGTCGAGGATGCTCCAGTCGGTGAGCTGCGCCTTTGCGAGACCCTGGGGATGCACCAGCAGGGTTCCCGGCTTCGAGAAGGCGATGAAGCGACCATCCGCGCTGCGTTGCGACCTGTACAGGGCGTCTCTTGCGGTGCGGATGACGCGCGTCTTTCCGTCGGCTGCCGTGTGGCGGAACTCGAGCGGGCTCTGTCCCATCGGCTCGACGCGCGCGCCATCAAAGGTCGCGGTGTTCATGCAAGTCTGGTTCTGGCACGCGACGAACGGCGCTGGTGCTGGGGCGTCCTTGTCGTCGACGCGAGCGAGCTTGTTGCCTCGCATCTCGAGGAGCTCTGTGCTGCCTTCGCAGACCCACTGCGGCGCCGCCACCGGCCCGTACTCCTGGTAGTGACAGGTCTCGCTGCCGTGCGCGACGAAGGTGCGTTCGCCGCTCGTGAAGCCTGCTGCCGCGACCGCGCACCTACGCTCTGGCGTCGTTGGCGAGGCCGGACAGGCCCAGCCGACGCCGCACGTGGACGGTGGCTCGGCTAGCTCGCGCATGGCGCCCGTCGCCAGTTCCAGCCACGCGGGCTCTGTGCGCGTGGTCACGAGCAAACGCGCATCCGTCGCGAGGATGGGCAGCCGCGCGAACTCTGACGTCCAGCGCTCCTTCCCCGTGACGGGGTCGAGGGCGACCAGCGCGTGCTCCCCATCGCCGACGAGCAGCAGCGACTCGGAGGCGAGCACGTGCAGTGCGGTCTGCGGCGGTCGGGTGAGTCCCCACGGCCCAAAACGAACGGCGGTCCACCCAGCCGCACGCTCCGGAGGCGGAGCCGGACCGCGCAGGACGCGCGACGGAACGGACGTCTGACTGTCCGCAAATCGCCGACAATCGACAGCTGCCTGGGCTGGGGACTCCGAGGCTGCGGTGGAGCTGGTCGCTGCTGGCTGGGTGTCCGCGCTGCTGTGTGCGACGACAGGCGCCCCACACGCCACCAGAAGGACGAACACCCAGCTGCGCCGCATGTCTTACTAGCTACTGAGCGGCGACGTGAAAGTCCACGTCCCACGCCTGCGCGGACATCGGGTTGGGCAGCCACGAGGCGCCCGTCCTGTCGATCGCGAGCTTGCCGTTCGTTACCGCGCCGGTGAACGTGAACGTCCGCGCGTTGCCTTCGAGCGGGTTGAAGTCGTGCGTGAGCTTGCCTGCGAGCGTGCCGTCGGGCTGGACGGTCGCCTCGACCGTGGGTCTCCGTGCTCGCGAACAGGGTGACCCCGCCCGAATACGTGGAGGTGACCGTGCCCTTCACCACGGGCGAGCGCGCGAGGTCGATCGTGAGGGCGCTGGTCCCGGTGCACGTGATGTCGTGGAGCACGGATGCCCCGAGCTTCTCGGTCGTATGCATCGTGTACGTGCCCGCATAGGCGTGAGCGAACGACGCGCACATCGCGCCGTCCGTCGTGCCGTCGCAGTCGTTGTCGACGAGATCGCACACCTCCACCGCCTTCGGATGGACGCCGACGTTCTTGTCGTTGCAGTCCGTCTTGTCCGCGACGTAGCCGGACGGCTTCGCGCACGCGCTGGTCGCGGACTTCGCGTCGCCATAGCCGTCGCCATCCGCGTCGGCGTAGAACGTCTGCGGCGTGCACGCACCACCGTCGGTCGTCTTGCGGACTGCGCGCCGTGTTCTGACGGAGCCGCTCCGTGATGATTCGAACAAATCGCTCGCTGGGCTTGTTTTTCCCTGTCGCGTGAACCCGGAGTCACGCCCCCTTGTGAACCGGAGTTGGCGATCGCCCGACGCGCATCGAGCAATCCAGGGCGCAGCGCATGGAACACATGATGCCCTTGGGCCGACGCCATGCGAACGCCGATGCACCTCTTGGGAATGGCTTTCTGGTCGGCGGGTCTCGTGAGCGCGCTCGTCGTCGGCTGTAGCTCCGACGGGTCCACCGCCATCGGTGCAGCTCCCGACGGAGGCGCAGGCGCCGTTGGCGACGATGCCGGCGGTGTTGGCTCGTCCACCGACGCCGGGAAGGTCGTTGCGCCCAAGGATGCGGGACCAGGTGAGAAGGGTGATGCAGGCCCCGCCTCCTTCCCGCTCCACCGCGACCTCGGCTATGCGGAGCCATTCCTCATCGATCGCGGGCCGTTCAACATCGCGTGGACCGACGCAGGCGAGCTCTACGCGGGGACGACGTCCGCAAATCCGATGACCCTCACCAAGTTCACAGCCGATGGCAAACCGGACGTGACGTTTGGAAGTGGCGGCTCGATCGACGTCTCGTTTCCCGTGACGGCGTACGCGGTGTCCCAGCTGGCTCTGGACTCGGCCGGGCGAATCGTCGTGGTGGGTGGTGGCGCCGGCGGTGCCTGGGTCGCAAGGTTCACGAGCGGTGGAGCGCTCGACACGTCGTTCCACGCGCCCGACGGGGTTGCGCCCATCAACTCGGGCACGAACACGATCGTGGCTCAGGACGTCGCGCTTCTGCCCGACGACACGATGCTGGTTCGATGGACAGAGACGGCCCAGGGCACGAGCTTCCCGGTGACGCGTCACATAAGGAAGTACGTCGCGACCGGCGCCATCGACACCACGTACGGGGCTCTGGGCGACGCTACCCTCCCAGCGAACGAGGACTACGCAGCGATGTCACTCGCTGGCGATCGACTCATGGTGACGGGTCAGTCTGCACAGAAGAACGACGGCTCTGGCAGCGCCAACGCCGTGGTCACGCGCCTGACGAACGCCGGCGCGCTGGACACGACCTTCGGGACGGGTGGCACCGTGGTGCTCGCCGCCACTGGCATGATGCTCACCGCAGACCTCCTTCAGGGCTTCCCTGATGGGTCGTCGCTGGTGATAGGCCAGCACACGAACAGCGACGTGGCCCGCCTGTGGCGCGCGGGTGCAAGCGGCTCGCTGGACTCCAAGTTCACCGGAGCAGGGCAAGTGGACGTGCCTGCGTACACGATGTTCACGTCATCACGCACCGCGGACGGACACCTTCTCCTTGGCGGAAGCACTGCGATGGGCACCGGGAACGCGGCCGTGTGGGGGTTCGCGGCCAACGGCCAAGCAGCGCTTGCCTTCGGAGCGAACGGCATCCTCACACTGCCTCTGAAAGGAGCGCCGCCAGCGGGCGGGCCCGACTTCGTGACGGGGCTCCGTACGTTGCCGTCTGGCAAGGTGATGGTGAGCGTGCGTCAGTGGAACAGCGTGGGCACGCAGGCGCTCGCGATCTTCCGGCTCACGCCCTGAGCTGGCTGCGCTCAAAGAGCGAGCTCACAAAAGCCACGTGCCCGCTTTCGCGGGCACATGGGTCGACGTCGTCCGTAAGCCGAGTTCTGTCCCCCGCCGAGGTCGTCCCCGTCGAGGCAGCGATCATTCATCTAGGAGCGCAGTTACCTGCGCCCTCGAGCAGCCTACCCACGGACTCGGGCGAGTAGCCCTCCGGAAGCTCCGGGTTGCCCCTTTGCTTCTTTCGTCCGCCTACATGGCTTTGCTCCCGATGGGTGTTGCCTAGCCGCCCTCGTTACCGAGGAACGCGGTGGGCTCTTACCCCGCCGTTTCACCCTTACATGTAGAATGCAAGCATTCGCATGCGGTCTGTTTTCTGTTGCAGTCTCCTCGGCGTTTCCGCCACCGGGCGTTACCCGGCATCGCACTCTCTGGAGCTCGGACTTTCCTCCCGCTCCGCCCTTGCGGGCTCGGCCGGCGATCGCTTGTTCGGCGTCGACACGGACTCCGTAGCACCTCCCGATCGACAAATACAGGCGAACCCGAGCGCGCACACGAACGGGGTCGTCACGAGGCCATAGCGACCGCCGCCAAAGAATATCGCATGCATGATGCATGTTTCGACGATGATGGCGACGGCGGTGACGCGCAGCACGGTCGCGTGACGAAGCCGCTCTCGCTCCGCGAACGCAAGCGCAGAGAGCGCGAGGACGCCCACGGTACCCCACGGCAAGAAGCACGCGGCCGTGGCGATGCTGCCGAGCGCGCGTCGTGTCCCCCGCCTGCCGCGCACCCCCAGCGTGAAGCACGCAAGGGCAAGGAACGCGCGCGACGCGATGGTCTCCACGGTCGCGAGGATGACCTTCTCCCTGTACTCGAAGCGACGTGTTGCGGGCTCGCCGCGCGCCGTGATGGCCTTCACGCGGTCGGCGTCGGCGGCCTCGATGTACCAGGGTGCAGCACCGAAGTAGTCGAAGGTGGTGCCGAGTTTTCGCGGGACCTTCGCGAGCCACGCGCCCGGATGGGCGATGATCGCGCGCTCCGCCGCGGCCTCGAAGCAGCGATCCTTGCCGGCCTCGGACCAGACCGTCTTGCACTCGTCGGGCACCTCCACCGTTGAGAACGAGCCGTTCTGCGACTGCGTTCCGATCAGCAGGTTCCACCCGCCGTTCACGCTGACCAGCGCGCAGCGCTCCATGCGCGTGCAATTCCGCGCGGCCCACGGCGCGCACACGAGGAGCGCACCGGCCGTGATCACGCCGGCGAAGATCGCACGCCGCTTCGCAGATCCGCTTCCCGCCGCCAGCGCACCGAGCACCGGCGCCATGAGCAGACACTGCGGCCTCACGAGCGTGGCAACGCCCAGCATCAGAGCACCGAGCGCGAGAAGCAGCACCTGTCGTCCGGCGTTGCGCCCGCGCGCTGCCACGGAGAGCTCGACCAGCGCCGCAGCCGCAGCGAGGAGCGCGATCGCCGCGCCTTCGGTCATGAGCGCGAGCGTGTATGGAACGAGCGCCGGATGCAGCGCCACGACCATGGCCGCCACGGTCGCCAGTGAGCTCCTTCGCCGGGCCTCGTCCGTTGATGCGCCTTCCGCATGACCACGGGCGAGCACGAACACCGACGCCGCCAGGAGCGCCCCGAGCAGCGCGTTCGCCACCATGGCGACCACCGGGCTCGCGCCGAAGATGCGGTATCCGATTGCGATGATCGCGGGGTAGCCGACCGGATAGTGGGCCGCGTAGGTGACGGTGCCGTCCGGCCAGAGCCACGTGTAGCCCTTCCCCTCCGACAACCTTCGCGCGAGCGTGTCGTAGTAGGTGCCGTCACCCGCGGGCGGAAGATCGTGTCCCCACGCGATGACGATGAGCCGCGCGCACAGCGCGGTGATCGCGGGCAGCCACGCACCGCGCGGCGCCTTCACGCAGGTCTCCCGACGCTCACGGCGCGAGTCCGAGCTGCTCGAGCGCCGCGAGCACGTTCGACGCAGGAAGGCCGACGACGTTCGAGTACGAGCCATTGATCGCGGTCACGAACCCGGAGGCGCGACCCTGGATCGCGTAGCCACCCGCCTTGTCGCGTCCCTCGGCACTCGCCACGTAGCGCGCGATCTGGTCGTGGCTCATGGGCCGGAACTGCACCGACGTGGACACCGTCTCGCAGTGCTCGCCGTGCGCAGCGTGCAAGCAGAAGCGGGTGTGCACCTCGTGGGTGCGTCCGGCGAGGCGCGCGATCATGCGGCGACCTTGGTCGTCGTCGTCGCCCGGCTTTCCGAGCACGTCACCGTCCACGATCACGCTGGTGTCAGCGACCAGCAGAGCCGAGTACGTGTTCGGATCAAAGACCGTGAGCGCGCGGTCGCGCTTGTCGCCCACGATGCGGATGAGGTACGCGTCCGCAGACTCTCCCGGACGCCTGGTCTCGTCGACCTCCTGCGGAGAAACCACGTGCGGAACTCCGAGCACCGCCAGGATCTCGCGCCGGCGAGGCGATGCGCTGCCAAGCAGGAGAGGCAGACGAGGCGCGGGTGCTGGCGCTGCGATGGGGATGGTGGCGGGCATGGAGAGCGGCGCACTTTCCGTCCGACGCTCGCGCCTGTCAATCTGGGTCGCTGGACCTTCTTTGTGGTAGGGTGCCGCGCCATGCCGTCTTCGCGGACGATTGCCTCCGCCGGTCTCCTTGCCTCGTGTGCGTTTTTGTCCGTGAACCGCGCGGACGCGAGCGACTGCACGAACCCGCTCGTGTCGACGTGCATCAACTCCGACACGTACTGGCCTCACGCCGGGCCCATGCGCATGCAGACCGTCGGCTCGGCGGAGACCGCGGACGAGGGGCAGGTCGCGTTCGGCCTGGTGACCACCTACCTCTCGCGGCCGATCGTGCTCAAGATCGCCTCGCCAGGCCCTGGCGGCAGCCAGCAGAACGTCATCGACAACCAGGTGAACGGCAACTTCCTCTGGGCGTACGGCGTCACCCGCCGCCTGCAGCTCGACTTCGCGCTTCCCGCCACCGTCATCCAGGACGGCGCAGGCACAAGCCCGATCACAGGCGGCCCCACGCTGCGCGATACGGCCGTTCGCGATCTCCGCTTTGGTCTTGCCTACTCGATCATTCCGCGCCCGCGCGTGGACCTCGAGACGGCCGCCAAGAACAGGGAGAATGGCGTCTACGGCCTCACGACCCGCTTCGAGGTCTCGGCGCCGACCGGCGACCGCGATCAGTTCGCAGGCGAGCGCACCGCCGTGTTCGTGCCTTCGATCGCCGGTGACTACCGTCGCGGGCGGTGGTTCGGTGGTACCGAGCTCGGCTGGCGCATGCGCCCCACCACGGAGTTCGCGGGCGCGCGCATCGGCCAGCAGTTCCTGCTCGCCATGGGTGTGGGGGCGGACATCCTTCCCAGGGAGCTGCTCGCGGTCTCCGTGGAAGCGCATGCACTCTACAACCTTCCGGAGCAGCACGACACGGCGCAGACCCTGACGGGTCTCTCCAGCCATGCGAACGGCTCGCACATCATCCCGGCCGAGTGGACGCTCGCCGCGCGTACGGCGCCGCTCCTGGCCGGCGACATCGCGTTCTCGCTCGGTGGCGGCGGCGCCATCCCGCTGGGCGATTCCGCGATCACCGCCCCTCGCTTCCGCTTCATCCTCGGCATCGTCTACGCGCCGCTCGGCCGCGACAGCGACGGCGACGGTGTCGTGGACAAGCAAGACCGTTGCCCTCACGACCCACAGTCCGAACGCAGCTATCGGCCGCGCGACGGCTGCACCCACGACAACCCGCCCGACGCAGAAACAGGAAAATGAGCTCTTCAGACGGCGCAAGCAGCGGTCGACTCCTGCGTCTCTCGGACGCTCACTTTCCTGAATCTCTCGACCTCGCTCTCGCCGAACACACGATCACCTCCGGCTGGATCAGCGGCACGGCGATCGTCGAAGACGTCGAGCTACGCGTGTTCGACCCCATCGCTGGTCGTCCGGGCGCCCGGCGGCACATCAAGGGTCGGATGGAGGCGGTGAGCCTGGCAGGGCCGATCGTCACGACGGAGAACGGACCGTTCTGCCAGCTGCGCGCGGTGCTCTCGCGCGAGACCGACACGGGCATCGAGACGTTCGCGGGGCAGCTCGCGTCAGCGCGCGTGCTCTCGTTCGAGGGCTACGTGCACGGCGCAGCTCTCGCTCCGCTCGACGTCACGTCGCATCCGGTGGCACCCGCCCCTCCCTCGCCGCCCAGCCCATGGGCGGAGGCGATCCATGCGAGCGAGGCCGGAGGAGCGAGTCACGAAGCTCTCGACGACAAGAAGGACGAGCGCGCGTACGTGAGCCGCGCCCAGAGCGCGCCCACCCTGGCGGAGCCCGCGCCCATGCCGCGCCCGCCTGCGCGTCCCGTCTCGACTGACGAGGAGCACTTCCCGGAGGCAGGAGATCTGGCGGACCACTTTGCGTTTGGACGCTGCGAGATCATCAAGAGTGATGGCGATCGCTTGCATCTGAAGATCCCGCGGGACGGGCGCATCAAGGAGATCGCGCTCGAGATGCTCAAGGTTTCCTTGCGCGAGGACGAGGGCGGCAAGCACGTGTACCGGCTGGATCGGAAGATGTAGACGGCGGGGTTCGACCCTCCGACCGAGTCAGGCGTGGGCGGCCAGCACCGTGACTTTGTCCGTTCCGATTTTCAGCTCGGTGCCTGGCTTGCCGACGGTGGATTTTAGCAGCGCCACGGCTCTTGTTTCTTTGCCTATCGTGGCTGTGCTCTTCACCTCTCCGACGAGCTTTTGATCGGCGTCGAAGAGCTCGGCCCCGGGCTTCAGGGCTTCGCCCTGCATCGTGACCAGACGGCGGCGCGCGTGGCCGCGGTTCTGCATCATGAAGATGACCTCCTGGCCCATGTAGCAGCCCTTGTCGAAGGCCACGCCCCAGTCCTCCAGCGCTGCCTCCTGCGGGTACATCGTCTGGTCGAAGTCCGAGGCCCACGCCGGCACGCCGGAGAAGATGCGGAGCGCGCCCCATTCGTCGTCCGTGAGCGCGGAGGTGGATGCAGAATCAAGGAGCGCGGCCCCGTGATCGCGCTTCACGATCGACAGTGTGCCCGTCAGCACGCTCTCACCGCCAATGCCGCGGAGCGGGAGGGTCACCGAGGAGATCTCACCATCGCGCATGGTGAGCGGGGCGGCGCTGCTCCCGTTTGCGGTGTAATGCCACACGACGCCGAGCGATTCCTCACGCGTCAGCTCCACATCCTCCATGATGAGGTGGTGCTCCAGAATGCTGTATACTGCATCCAATCGGTCTGACGGCACGACCAGGTAGAGCGCCTCGGACGTCCCCCCGGTTGCAATCGTGCCCAGGTGGTGAAAGTCGGCCTCGATCTTGCCTTTCTTCTCGCAGAGCAGCCCGTAGCGCTCCGGAGAGGGCGTTTCTACGTTGCAAGTCACGAGTCCATTGAGCCACCGCAAACGATCCGCGCCACTCATGCGAAGCACGCTTCGCTCTCCTGCTACGCGCCAGCTGGGTTTTTTCAGGTCCGAAACGCTCTCAAACCGCATGGGCTGTCCTTGACCGCTCGTGATCCGTACACCAAGGTGGGTTCCGAAGCATGGCAGGCATAGGCATCGTACTAAACCCGAAGAGCCGGCGAAACCTGCGTGATCCGGGCGGCGCAAGGCGCCTGGCGACGCAGCTCGGCGATCAGGGCGTGGTTCGCGAGGCCAGGAGCATCGACGAGCTCCACCGCATCGCCGAGGATTTCAAGCGCATCGACATCGACGTGCTCGGCATCAGTGGTGGGGACGGCACGAACCACGTGACGCTCACGGGCTTCATCGACGTCTACCAGGGGCATACGTTGCCAGCCGTGGCGTTCCTGCGCGGTGGGACCATGAACACGGTCGCGAACTCGGTGGGCGTGCGACGCGGTCGCCCCGAAGGCTTGCTTCGCCGCCTGCTCGCGGACTACGCGGAGAGCGCGGCGCAGCCACTGACGAACGTCGAGCGCCACGTCATGCGCATCGGAGATCACTATGGCTTCCTCTTCGGCGCTGGCGTCGTTGCTGGATACCTGGCCGAGTACTACCGCGACGAGGATCCGAACCCGCTCGTCGCCGCAAAGACGCTCTTCCGCGGCATCGGGAGCGCGATCGTCCAGGGCGAGATGATCAAGCGGATGGCCGCGCCGTTCCGCGGCTCCGTCAGCTTCGATGACGGCACGGAGTGGGAAGAGCGCGACTACTTCACCATCGCCGGCGGCACGATCGATCAGATCGGCCTCAATTTCCGGCCGTTCCATCGCTGGGGCGAGAAGCCGGGCACGTTCCACCTGCTCGGCATCCACACCTCGCCGCTCGGCTTTTGCTCGCAGCTGCCGCGCATCTGGCAGGCCAAGCCCATGGCCGCTGGCCACGCCTTCGAGGCCACACCGCAGAGCATCACCCTCCGCTCCGCCGACGGCCACATCCGCTACATGATCGACGGCGATCTCCACGAAACCCAGGGCGAGCTGCACGTGAGCGTCGGACCCAAGGTCCGCATCATCACCAACTGACGTGAATTGCGGAACGACCCTGGGCGTATTAAGCTGGGTCGTCTTGAAACTGCACGCGCGAAACGTCCTTGCGTCCGTCGGGCTGGCTGCGAGCCTGCTCCTGGGCGTTGGAGCCGCGCGTGCGGACGATCTCTCGCTGGCCGAGCGCGCCCGCCTCGCGCGTGGTGCCACCGTGGCCCGTCACGTGACCATCGAGAACGGCGAACATCGCCTGGTGGGTGGCATCACGTACACGGTGCTGCAGGCGGCTCCGGAAGACCTCCTTCGCCTGTTCGACGATCCCACCGCGTATCAGGAGCTCCTTCCCCGGACAAAGGAGGCCAAGGTCACGCGCGATGGCCTGGTGCGCCATCTCAGCATGCGTACGGGCAACGCCGTGGTGGACGGCGTCTACACGCTCTACTTGCAGCAGTCCTCGCCGCAAGAGTTGCGGTTCTGGCTGGATCCTCGCGCGCCCCACGACATCGACGACGCGTATGGATACTTCCGCTTCGAGGCATTGGCCCCCTCCGCCGACGGCGAGGCGCGCACGCTCCTCACGTATGCGATCGCGATCGACATAGGCGCGGGCATCGTGCGCGAGCTGTTCGAGGAGCGAGTCCGCACCGCGTCGCTCGCGTTGCCCCAGGCGCTTGTCGCCCGCCTCGCCAGAGACCGGGATCGCGACCGCTCGCGCAAGGAGCCTGACGTTCTCGCTGCCGTGCCGAAGTAACTTCATGTAGAATCCGCACCGATCATGTTCGGTCGCATTCGTGCCATTGCCCTGAACTCGTATCGAGAGGCCGTCCGCGCGCGTATCTTGTTCGGCCTCTTCGGCGCGGCGCTCGTCACCACCGCGTTGCTCATCGTCATGGCGCAGATGGCGCTTCGCGAGCCGCTGCGCGTCGTGGCCGATCTGGGCACCGCATCCATGTCCGTCTACGCCACGCTCGTGTCGATCGTCGTGGGCGCGACCTCGCTGCACCGCGAGCTGGAGCTGAAGACGCTCTTCCCCATTCTCACGCGTGAGCTCCGGCGCCACGAGTATCTGCTCGGCAAGTACCTCGGTATCCTGGCGACGCTCGTCGTGTTCCTGGCCGTCGACGGCGCGGCGGTGCTCGGCGTGCTCGGCGTCATGTCAGGTGTCGACCCGATGCGCGTGATCGCACCCACCGTGTTCCTGGTGCTGTTGCTCGCGGTGGGGCTCGTCGTGACGAAGCACAATCGCGTGTACCTTACACTGCCGTGGTCCGTGGTCCTCTACGTGGTGATCGCCATTGCGGCCGGCCCCGCGGGTGGTGAGCGGCAGCTGGTGCTGGCGCAGAATGCGCTGACGCTCGCGGAGGTGTCCGTCGTCACCGCGTTCGCGATGCTCTTCTCCTCGTTTTCGTCGCCTTTTCTCACGGGCATCTTCACGCTCGGGATGTTCGTGATGGGGCGGTCCACGGATACGTTGCGGAACCTGCCCGCGAAGGTGGTTGGTGACGGCCTGAAGGCGGCCGGCTCCGTGATCGCGCGCATCGTGCCGAACCTGCACCTCTTCGTCCCGCCCCGCCCTCTGCTGCTCGGCGCCGTGGCCGACCAGCCCACGTGGACCTTCGTGGCGTCGGCGTGGGGAGTCGCGCTCTGCTACACGGGAGTGCTGCTCTCGGTTGCAATCCTGATCTTCCGAAGGCGGGACTTCCAGTGAGCGGCCCGTGACTGCGGACGTTCCTGCCCCCCGCCCGCTCGGGGCGCTGGTGCGCATCACGGCGTGGCTCATGCTGTCCGTCGTGCTGGCGGCGGGCCTCCACCTCTATCGGACCTCCTCGCGAGCGCTGGTGTCCGCGCAGGCGGCGCGCGCGCGGGGCGAGTTCCTGTCGGCGGTGCTGTTCGCAGAGCAGGCGGCTGAGTGTCCTCCGCTGCCCGCCGCGGCGGAAGGGCGCGCGCTGCTTCGTCAGTATGCCGCGGAGGCGGAGGCGAACAAGGACCGCAGCGGCGCGGCCATGGCCTGGCAGGCGTACGAGCGGGCGCTCGCATCCACCTCTCGCCTCACACCTGACGCAGAGGTGGAGATCCGCGCCGGCCTCTCGCGCGCGTCGGTGCCGGAAGGCGCGAGCGCCGACACCGCGCACGTTCCCCGGCTGCCTGAAGTCGCGACCCGCAGGGATACGCCGTGGTTCTCGATTGCGGCGGCTCTCGTGATGATCGCGCTGGGGCTATACCTGCGCCGGCCCTCGCGCCTGCTGCTCGCGTGTGCGGCCAGTCTAGCCCTGGTATTTGCGGGTCTTGGGTTCTTGGTGTAATCGAGCACTGAATGGCAAACGTCCCCGTCGACGTCGAGAAGGTCGCGCGCTGTCGGGCGCTCGCGCGAGAGATCGCAACGGACGTGCAAGCGTACATCGACACGCACACCAGCGTCGGCGCCGAGCGCACGATGCTCCGCGCGTATGGCGCGGATGGCGTGGACGATCGCGGCGCGCCGCTCGTGAATCTTGCGGTGGACCGGCTCCGCGACAACGGGGTGCTCGGGCTGGGCGCGGCGCATTTCATGGGCCGGAAGCTGCTCCTTGGCGCGTCGTCCGTGCAGGACGCGGCGGAGCGCATGGCGTTTGCGCCGGAGATCGATCTCGGTGAAGGCGGACCATCGGACGCGGATGTTCGTGCGGTCCTGGAGCCATTCGCGAAGGCGGCACTCACCCGCATCGACGACGCACGCAACGCCCGCGACGCCCTGAAAGCCAGCTTCGCGGCCACGCCCACGCCGCAAAAATACGTCATCGTGGCCACGGGCAACATCTACGACGACGCGTTGCAGGCGAAGGCCGCCGCGTTCGGTGGGGCGGACATCGTGGCCGTCATCCGCGCGACGGCGCAGTCCCTGCTGGACTACGTGCCGTTCGGCGCCACGACCGAGGGCTATGGCGGCACGTTCGCCACGCAAGAGAACTTCAAGATCATTCGCCGCGCCACGGACGAGGCAAGCGCGAAGGAGCAGCGCTACATCCAGCAGACGAACTACTCGTCCGGTCTGTGCATGGCGGAGATCGCATGGATGGCCGCGGTGGAGCGGCTGGACATGCTGCTGAACGACGCGATGTACGGGATCCTCTTCCGCGACATCAACATGTGTCGCAACTTCGTGGACCAGTATTTCGCGCGCCGCTTCATCGCGCGCTCGGGCATCATCATCAACACAGGTGAGGACAACTACCTCACCACGGCGGACGCCGTGGATGGTGCACACACGGTGATCGCGAGCCAGTTCATCAACGAGGCCTTCGCGCTGCGTGCAGGCGTCAAGGAAGAGAAGATGGGCCTGGGCCACGCCTACGAGATCAATCCATGGATCGAGGACAGCTTCCTCATGGAGATCGCCCAGGCGCAGCTGATCCGTCAGCTCTTTCCCGTGCACCCCATCAAGTGGATGCCGCCCACCAAGCACAAGACGGGCGACATCTTCCAGAGCCACGTGCACGACGCCATGTTCAACCTCGTTGGCATCGCCACGAACCAGTCGATCGAGCTACTCGGCATGTTCAGCGAAGCCGTGCACAACCCCATGCTCATGGACCGCTACCTGTCGCTCAAGGCGACGAAGTACATGTTCACCACCGCGAAGCATCTCGGTGAGGAGATCGAGTTCAAGAAGGACGGCAGGATCGCAAAGCGCGCGATCCAGGTCCTGGACGAGGCGCTCCTTCTCCTGACGCAGGTGCAGAAGGAGACCATCTGGGATGCCATCGGGCGCGGCGCGTTTGGCGACATCAAGCGCACCCGCACTGGTGGCAAGGGCTACAAGGGCGTGGCCGAGCGTGATGCGCGGTACCACGATCCGCTCCTCGCGCTCCTGGAGGCAGACAAGTGAAGGCGGACACGAACGAGCACGTCCTGCGCGCCTACGGTGATCGCCACGGCGACGGCATGGTCCAGATGTCCTTCGTGCTGGAGATCCCCCCGGGCGCGCGCGCAAGGGAGGCCGCCAAGCGATTTGCGGAGGCGCACGGCCTTTCCGAGCCGCTGGTCGCCACCATGGAGCTCTGCGCCGAGGGGTTCACGTACTTCGTGGTCTACGGCCACTCCAAGCACACGGTGGACGTCTCCAAGATCGAGGTGCCGGAGATCAGCACGGAGCCGCTCTCGCGCGAGGAGATCGAGGCGCGCATCAAGAAGCGCGGCAAGAAGATCGTCGTTGTGGGGGCGTGCACCGGGTCGGACGCGCACACCGTCGGCATTGACGCGATCCTGAACTACAAGGGATTTGCCGGTGACAAGGGCCTCGAGAGCTACAAGGGCTTCGACGCTCACAACCTGGGCGCGCAGGTGGAGAACGACGAGCTCGTCACGCGCGCGGTGGCGCTCTCGGCGGAGGCCATCCTGGTGAGCCAGGTGATCACGCAGCGAAACTGCCACAAGGAGAACGCGATTGCCCTGGTGGACCTGCTGAAGCAGAAGGGGCTCCGCGACCGCTTCGTGCTGCTCTTCGGTGGGCCGCGGATCGATCACAAGCTCGCGCTGGAGCTCGGGTTCGACGCAGGCTTTGGTCCCGGAACGAAGCCGAGCGACGTCGCTGCATTCCTGGTCGAGAAGTTCGCGCCGCCGCCCGTTCAGATCGCGTGAGCACGGGCCGCCATGGGCCGCTCATTTCGGCGTGAGCACGAGCGAGAGCGCTGCATCCACGCCATCACGGCCCACACGATGAGATGCGGCAAGGCGCAGCGTTGCGCAGCCGCAGGAGTCGCGCAGCGTCACGCTCCCGCCCAGATCGACGAGCTCATTCGCGGTGGGATCGTAGTCACCGTACGCCGACACGAGCAGCGCCCTGACGATGGGCACGCCCAGACGCCCACCCGTGGTCACGCCCTCGCGCGCAAAGAAGCCGGTGAACGCCTCCTCGCTGCGGTCGAAGAGAAGGCGAGCGGCGACGGGGTCCACGCCCTTGAGACCCGATACGTGGACGGCCCCGTGAAGCCCATCGGGCGCTCCCACGCGAAGCTCGGCATGCGCCGCGGTGGAGCGCTCGTCGGCAAGGAGATGCGCGGCATCCACGATCGCGGAGACCATGTGCCCACTCGCGGCCAGTCGGTATCGAGCGACCTGCGCGGCAGGCTGACCGCGCGCGGCGACGTGCCCCACGGCGCCCTCGAGCTCCACGCCGTCCCGGTGGGCGTAGCGTCCGAGCGCGGTGCGCAGGCCCACGTCGGCGGTCAGCGCCTCGCCGCGGAGGGGAGCGAACGTGAGCGTGTCGCCCAGGTCGACCGTGGTGGCGGCGGCGGAAACGCGCGGCTCGATACGGTGCAGGATGGGCTCGCTGCCCTCACGCTCGAACGCGCGTCCGAACGGGAGACCCACCGTCCCTCGCACCACGTCGTCGTGGTCGTCGCGATCGTTCGACAGCACCGTGTGCTCCGCGCGCATGGAGACCGCCGCGGCGACGGAGCCAATCGTTGTCGCAGCGCGTGCATCGCCGGTGGCACGCGCAAAGCCAAGGTCGTGAAGGCGCCCGTCGAGCGCGCGGACCTCCTTTCCTGCCAGCGCGCCGCCGTCGAGCGTTGCCGCGTACGACACCGTGGAGAAGCTGTCCCCCGAGGCACGCAGGAAGGCGCGCGGTCCATAGGCGCCCATATCGAACGTGCCGCGCGTGCTCTCGGCCACGGCGCCAAGGCCAAAGAGCAGCGGCCCCGTGAAGAGCCGCGTCTCCATGCGCGCGCGATCGTACGGTAGCGCGGCCTCGCGAACGTCCGTGGCGGCCTGCACGGCGCGCGCACCACGAAGCGCGTCAACATCCCATGCCAGACTCGCGTCGTCGCGCGTGAGGCTACCGCGCGCGTCCACCATGACGCCGTGGTCGTTCCGGTAGTCGTCCCACGTGAGCGTGAGATCGCTCCCCGACGTGAGCAGCCGCCCACGCACGCGCGCACCACCCTGGACGTAGCCCGCGCCATACACCTCGAGGACGCGGTCGGGCGGGTGCTCGGCCTTCGGCCACGGCTCCTTCGCGCGCGCCTCGCTGTTCCAGGGCAGGTGAATACCACCGCCAAGGAGGAGCCCTTCGCGTCCGCGCCACTCGATCTCCGGTGGCAGGATGCCTGGGCGCGCGGGTGAGCGGAGCCAGAACCACGGCAGCCACATCACGGTGGTGCCGTTCAGCTGCAGCGTGGGATCGGTGACGAACACGTCTCCTGGCGGCGCCACGCGCGCGCCCGAGAAGCCGATGCGAAGCGGCGCATCGCCGCACGGGCAGAACGACATCTCTCCCTTGCCGATGACGTCCACACCGAGCGGCCCGCGCTTCACCACGAGCTCGTTGCTGCGAAGGTGGAACGGCGCGGCGTCGACCTTCACGTTGCCGCGGAGCTCGATCTCGCGCTTGCGCACGTCGAAGCTGACCTCGTCGGCGTGGGCCGTTGCGATCTCGAGCTCGGCGTCCTCCGCATGCGCCACGGCGCTCGTTACGAGGATGATCGCGCACAGCGAAAGACAGGCGCCTCCGGAAGCTCTCGTTCGCACGCCGTCTACGACCGCCTACCTCCTGGTGAAGCCTACTTCGGCTGCTTCGCGTCGCTCGTGTTGGTGCCGTTGTTGTCGTCCTGCAGCGGCGCCGCTTGCTGTTGCGGTACGTAGTCGCCCTTGCCGAAGTCGACGGTGAGGATGCCCCCCTGACCCCTCGCGGACATCTTGTACGCGGGAGCGGCCTTGGGATCGCGCAGCTCGATGACGAAAAGGAGGTCAGCGCCGCTCGGAACCAGGCGCGCGCGGAAGACCGGCGTGTTGAAGTGCACGGTGACCAGCGCGTTCGTGTTGTTGTGGTGCGTGACCTGAGCGCCCTTCAGCACATAGGTGACGGAGCCGGCAGTGCGGCGCTCTTCGACGGGCACCTGCGTCGTGAGATCGACGAACAGGCGACTGCCTCCATCCGGGAGCTGCTCGAAGCCGGGCAGCGTCGCGACGGGCGCGCCCTTGCGCACGCGCACCCGGTGGATGGGCGCGGTGCTGCTGCCGCCAGTGGGCTTCTTGTCGGAATAGCTGGAGCCTTGCGGTCCTGCATACGCGGGCGTCTTGGGAGCCTCGGCCGCAGCGGCCCCCGCGGGTGCGGTCTGGCCCTGGCCCTGATTCGGTGCGGGCTGCGCCGGCGTTGTCTGGGCGGACGCAAGGCCGGGCGTCAACGCCAACACGAGTCCCACGGTGCCCAACTTTTCTCGCATGAAGAAAGTAGAGCATACCCCCCACGGAGCCCGCAAATAAGAGAAAGGCCCGGAAGCGATCAGCGCGCTCCGGGCCTTCTAGCGTGCGTGGATGAGTGCAGACTGCACTTATCGAAGCGCGGCTACTTCCAGCTCTACTCCTGGATCGTGGTTCCGGTCGTGTGCATGACTTCGCGGTTGAGGCGATTGCGCGAGGCGTTGAACGCGGCGGCCTTCTTCTGCGACTCCTTCTGGCCGGTGGCCCAGAGGTATGCCTTGTCGAGGTTCGCCGTGACGTCGAAGAACACGCGCGCGTCCGGGCTCCACCACACGGTGTTGGCGCCGATCACCCCGCGGCGCGTGCCGTCGGCGGCGAGCTCGTTCGTGAGGTTGTAGTAGCCGAGGGAGAGGTTGATCTCGTCGACGACGTCGTAGCCGACGCTCGCGATGAACCACACCTGCTGCTTGAACGACGTGGCGTTCGCGGAGCGCGGGACCGGGGTGACAACACCGTTGATGTTGGTCGAGATGTCGCCCTTCGGCAGGTACTTCCACTGATTGATCGTGATGAAGTCGAGCGTGAAGAGCAGCTTCGGCGTGATGGCGAGCTCAGCATCGATGAGCGCGAGCACCTGGTGATTCGTGAGGTTGCCCGGGCTGACGAGGCTGGAGCTAGTCGCGCGGCCATCGAGGTCCTGGCGCTCATAGGTGAAGTTGCCGTAGTTCGCAGGGCTGGTGGACTGGCTGAAGGGGTGCGTATACGCGGCCGAGAGCGCGAACTTCGCGGAGTTCAGGTACTTTGCCTCCTCACCTCTGATGGGGACGTCCTGCGAGATGGAGCCGGTGGCGCCGGCAGTGATGTAGATACCTTGCGCCTGGCTCTCCTTCGAGGCCGGCAAAAGCGTACGAAGACCGACGCGTTCCTCGGTGTTCTTCGAGAGCTTCGGCAGGGCGTACACGAGGTTCGCCCAGATGTCGCCGAACACGTCTTCGTGCTTGTACGTGGTGTTCTCGGCGTTGGTGAGATCCTTGTAGTAGTCGAACCTCATGTTGAAGTTCAGCTTCTCCGTGAAGTAGTAGCGCGGGCGGAAGGAAATCCACCATTCGTACGAGCCGACGTAGGTCTGCTGGGTCGCCGGATCGAGGTGTGTGGTCTGCGAGCTCATGTTCTGGTCGAACATGAGGGTCGAGCCACGCCACGCGAGCTTCTTCTCGTCCTTCTTCTTGTCACTCTCGCCCGAGACCGTGTCCTTTGCGGGGGTCTCGGTGGTGAGGGAGAGCGAGACGCCAGGGCCGCCGGGCTCGTTCGCCTTGGGCTCCGGCGCGGCGGGAGCAGCGGGGGGCGTCGGGTCAGCGGCTGGAGCGGGCTGAGCGGCTGGAGCTGCGGGCGCGGCAGGCTGCGTCGCGGGCTGAGCCGGCGCCGTGGGGGTCGCGGGCTGAGCCGGCGCCGTGGGGGTCGCGGGCTGAGCCGTGGCGGGGGCTTGAGCCGTGGCCGGGGGTGTGGGGGCGGGATCCTGCGCGGCAAAGGCGGCGGAGGGGATCAACGAAGAAGCCGCGACCAGCGCGACCCCAAGGTGTTTCAGCGTTCTCACGTGTCACTGCTCCTAGCGGCGAAGAAACTCCGCGGTCGGCCCGCCATAGCACACTCCATGGCTGAGGCTCGCGGCAATATTCGTCACTCTTACGACCCACTTCACGAAACCGCCCTCCAGAGGGAGAGTCGGGGTGCGACTGCCTTCACGGTTGCGGGGACACGACATGCGCGCTGGCTCGGCATGCCCCGCAAGGCGGAAGGACGAGCGCAGTTATGCAAATGACGCGCCGTCATGAAATGGCGGCTTTTGTAGGGAGTAGCGGGCCTGACAGCTGGCGCGCGTGCAGTCGTTAGCAGGCTGACAGCGCGAAGGCTGACGGCCGATGCCGGCCTTCTTGTAAGCATGCTGACAAGAACGGTGGCCTCACGGGGGGCAGCTTGGCAGTGGGGCGAGGGTCTGCTACTCGGCAGCCATGGATCAAGCCCTCCCGGCCAGCGAAATCACCGCCCTCCTCGGCAAGGGCACCCGCTTCGACGGAAAGCTCCACTTCGAGGGCCGCGTCCGCATCGACGGTGTCTTCAAGGGCGAGATCAAGAGCGACGACACGCTGATCATCGGTGATGGCGCGGAGGTCCACGCGGAGATCGACGTCGCGACCGTGATCGTTCGGGGGGGCGTCGTCAACGGCAACATCCGCGCGAAGAGCTCGCTCGAGATTCACGCGCCGGGACGCCTCATCGGCAACATCCACTCGCCGTCGGTCTTCATCGATCGCGGCGTGGAGTTCCAGGGCAGCTGCCGCATGGATCCCATCGACGAGAAGCCCCAGAAGCCGGTCTCACAGATCGCCTCCCAGCCTCGGGCTTGAACAGGCTTGAACGGCGTCCGCTGGGGCGAGATACGCCGCCGTTCGACTCCCTGGTTGCCGTTTCTGGTCGTTGGGGTTGCGCTGTCGTGTGGTGCGCAGGCGCGGGTCGCATCGCTGCCCGCCCCGATGGACGCCGGTAGCGTGGACGCTGTGATCGTGGATGCGGCGACCGCTGACGTGGAGGTGCTTGCCCCTGCCCCGCCGCTCACGCTTCCTTCCATGAGCGGCACGGTGGCGGAGCCCGAGCAGACGCTGGAGCTGCTCGATCCGTTTCGGACGGAGTTACCCATGCTGGAGGACGGATGCGTCCGCGTCGTGTTCGCTGCAGGTGCTCCGGTCGAGGCGTCGCTTGGTGCGAGCCACGTGCGCGGCGTGACCGGCGCGCTGGGCCCGCGAGGTCCGGTCTGTGAGCGCAGTGGACACGCGCTCATCCTCTTGTTCACGGGACGCGCGAACGTGCGCTATCAGGTCTTCCGCACGCGTTGAGGCAGACCACGACCCACCTGCGAGGGCGGCGGTCGCGACACGCCGTCTCCGTCCGCATCGAAGAATCGCAGCGGGAGATCCGCATCCTCTTCCGCGTATGCAACGCCGACGCGCGCGCTCACCGTCACGCGTGGGCGGCGCTCCGCGGCGACGAAGAAGAGCGCTCCCGACATGCAGCTACGACCATTGTCGCTGCGCGAGAAGCCCAGAGCCCGTGCCAGCCGACCCGGCCCGTCCGCACGCGCGGTGTCCAGGAGCAGCACGGCGCCGCGCAGCAGCACGGCGTGGCCCGAGCCCTTCGCGCGGGTCACCACGTTGAAGCAGTCGTGCATGCCGTACACCAGAAAGCAGTATGCGGTCCCTGGGCTGCCGAAGATGGCGTGTGTGCGTGGCGTATCGCCGAAGCGCGCGTGGCAGGCACGATCCTTCGGCCCGCGGTAGGCCTCCGTCTCCGCGATGCGTGCAATCTGCACGCGATCGTCTCGGACGTGCACCAGGCGCGTGCCAACGAGCGCACGTGCCACGACCCGTGCGTCGCGCGCGAAGAAGTCCTCTGCGAGCATCTGTGCGCGCAGCGAGGAAAGGTCGACGGAGGCCGGGGCGGTCATGCCCCCCGATGGTAGTTCAGTTCACGAGATCGATGTCGACGCGGCGGTCGTGCGCCCACGTGCTCTCGTCGCGGCCATTCGCGTCGAGCTCGCCGCGCGACGTGGCGCGAAGACGGACCGCGGCCACGCCCAGATCGTGCAGGTAGCGGCGAACGGAGTCCGCGCGGCTCTCGCCAAGGGACATGTTGTACTCGGCCTCGCCACGGGGGTCGGTGCGGCCAGTGAGCTCGACGTTCTTGCCGCGGAGCGCGCCCTCGGCCATGCACTTTGCGAGCGTGCTCAGGAGCTCCTTGTCCTCGTCCACGATGCTCGTGGAGTCGTACCCGAACTCGGGCGTCGCGCGCGCTGCCTGCAGGTGACACGCGCGGGCGATCTCGCTCGACACCGCCAGGTTCGGCGACACGTTGACGGGCGGCTCTGCGCGCTCTCGGGCACGAAGCGCGGCCGCCTGCGCGTCATCCATCGTCCCGTCGGTCTGGGCGGTGGGCGCGGTCTTCTGCGTTGGTACCTGGGCCTTCAGCGCAGGCTTCTGCGATGCGCAGCCGGCGGCGAACATGAGGCTGGTTGCAAGGGTCAGAGCTACGAGTGCCGTTCGCTTCATTGGGAGAACCTCCAGGTGAGTGGGCCAGTGAAGTCGTTCGGCATGAAAACGGGCAACTTTGTCGCTTTCTTCCCGTTCCCTTCTGGACGAAAGGGGCTACGTTTTGGAGCCATGGATTTGACCGTTCTCATTGAGCCCAAGCTCGACCTACCGCGCCTGTCCGAGGTGCTTGACGGGCTCGGCCACGAAGGTCGCGTCCACTGCACGCGCGGCTGGGACAAGAAGAAGATGGTGACGCTCTTCGACGCAGCGAAGGGTTTTCTTCCGCTCGATCTCTCTCACTACGTGCCTGACAGCGTCGGGCCCGTCACCGAGGTCATCCACGACGGCAAGAACTCCCTCCCCGCGTTCTCCCACTTCCAGAAGCGCTTCATGCGCCCGTCTGCAGGCTCCGAGAACCAGGGGAAGCTCATCGGCTACAACCATCAGCCCCTCGAGTGGCTCGGGGCCGTCATTGGTCCGGGCTACTTCGTCACGCGGCTCGCCTCGCCCGTCGAAGAGGGCGGCATGGAAGGCGTCGACGTGGACATCGACTACAAGCTGCTCCCGAACGAGAAGTGCGAGAGCTGGCCCGCGATCGAGAACAACGACGGACGCGGCAAGCTCGTGTACGCCAACATGATCGATCACATGCGCAAGCTCTCCAACCACGTGTCGATCGGCCGCGCGGAGAAGGGCGGCAAGGTCATGGACGCCTGGTTCGTGCTCGTGCGCCGGGACGTCAGCTGAGGAAGGCCTGAATGGAGGTCCGGATAATCGATCGCATCGGCGCGATCGATCGTGACGAGTGGAACGCGCTGATCTCCCCGAGGGAGGCGCCCTTCGTCGAGTACGACTGGCTCCACGGCCTGGAGGAAGCGAAGTGCACCGGCGGTGACTCCGGCTGGCATCCAGTGCATTTCACGTTTCGCGACGCTGGAAAGCTCGTGGCTGCGGCGCCTGCGTACGTGAAGGAGAACAGCGAGGGCGAGTTCATCTACGACTGGTCCTGGGCCGAGGCCGCCGCGCGCGCGGGCATCGCCTACTATCCGAAGCTCGTCTTCGGGGTGCCGTTCACGCCGGTCACCGGGCCGCGCCTCTTGTGCCCCGACGAGCTTCGCAAGACCCTCGTGCCGACGCTCGCGGAGGTCGCAGATGCTTTCGTGAAGAAGGCAGGGCTCTCATCTGCGCACGTGCTCTTCGCGGAGGAGGCAGAGGCGGAGGCGTGGGTGAGCGCGGGCTTCATGCACCGCCTGAGCACGCAGTTTCATTTCGTGAACGACGGCTACAAGACGTTCGAGGACTTCCTGACGCGCTTGCCGTCCAAGAAGCGCACGCAGCTGCGGCGCGAGCGCGGCCAAGCCGCGAAGGACGGGATCACGATCGAGACGCACCCGCCCACGCAGCCGGACAAGGAGCTCGTCTCCACGATGTACGAGCTCTACCTCACCACCGTGGACAAGTTCTCGTGGGGGCGTCGGTACCTGAATCCGCGCTTCTTCGAGTACGTCGGAAAGCACTTCTTTCATAGGCTCGCGTGGGTCCTCGCGAAGCGCGAGGGGCGCGTGATCGCCAGCGCGTTCAACCTGAAGAAGGACAAACGGCTCTTCGGCCGTTACTGGGGCACGTTCGAGGAGCACCCCTTCCTGCACTTCAACGTCTGCTACTACCACGGCGTCGACGAGTGCATCCGCGAGGGGCTGTCCGTGTTCGAGCCCGGCGCGGGCGGCGAGCACAAACGCGTGCGCGGCTTCTTGCCCACCATCATGCACTCCACGCATCTCATCGAGCACCGCGGGCTGGACCACGCCATCCGCGACTACCTCACGCGCGAGCGCAGCGCCGTCATCAAGCTGGTCGACCAGGAGCGCGCCGAGTCCGGCCTCATCCGGTCGACCTAGAGCACGAGCGCCACGTCGCGCAGAGGTCGAGCGCTCAGGTCGGCATGCGGGGCTGCGAAAGGGCCGCGCTCGGACGGAAGACATCCTTGGCGGCGCGCACCTTCGCGAACATCTGCGCGGGCGTCTCCGACGCGTCAATGGCGAGGGCCTTGCGCAGCTCTGCCGAGTCCAGGCGCAAGAACGGGTTCGTGGCGAGCTCCTCCTCGATGGTGCCCGGCACGGTGGGCTTGTTCGCGCGCCGTTCCGTGGCCGCGCGTTCCCGTGCCTGTTCGAGCCGCAGGTTGGTGGGCTCCAGGGTGGCCGCAAAGCGGTAGTTCGACTCGGTGTACTCGTGGCCGCAGTAGATGCGCGTCTCCTTCGGCAGTGCCGCGACCTTCTGGAGAGATGCGTGCATCATCTCTGGAGTTCCCTCGAAGACGCGCCCACAGCCGCCGATGAAGAGCGTGTCGCCCGTGAACACGATGGGGTCGGCCGCGCCCTCGCGAACGACATACGCGACCGCGCCAGTGGTGTGTCCGGGAATGTGCATCGCCGTGATGCTCATGTTCGCGAACGTGAAGGACTCCCCGTCTTTCAGGAAATGCGTCTGCGCGGGAATGCGGCCCCGGTCCGAGTCGTGGCCGTATACGGTGGCCACGCCCAGCTCCGAAACGAGCGCCTCCACGCCACCCACGTGATCGTGGTGGTGGTGCGTACACAGGATGGCCTTCACCGTGAGCGCCCTGCCGTCGCGGGTCTTCTGCTGCGCGAGCGCGGAGAGCACGGGGCCCCCCTCTGACGGGTCCACCACCATGCACTCGTTCGTTCCGGGCGCGATGAGCAGGTACGCGTAGTTGTCAGAAAGGCACGGGACGGGGACGGTGAGCATCTACTTGGTTCCTTGGTTGAGATACGCGCGGTTCAGGCAGCTCTTCTGGCAGGCGTACGGCATGATGTCCTTGATCGCCGCGCTGTCTTCCTTGTAGCGCTTCACGAGCGCCATGTATTCGTCCCCTGAAATGATGGGGTGCTCTTCACCAGGGTCGGCGACGAGATCGTACTCGCGCATTGCGGCGTCCGCACCGAATGCGAGCAGCTTCTTCCCTCCGCGCACCACCGCGCGGCGACGCTCGTTGTCGCTGGTGTCGGGCAGGTCAAGGATGACGTCGCGCGCTTCGGGCTCCTTGCCCGAGAGCAGCGCCGGCAAGAGGCTGCGCCCCACCATGGCGTCGTCCTTCGACACGCCCATCATCTCCAGGATGGTCGGTGCCAGGTCGATCGCGGAGACCTCTGTCTCGAGGCGCTTTGGTGCGCCGCCGCCAGGCACGTAGAAGAAGAGCGGCACGCGTACCAGGTTCTCCCACAGCTCGAAGCCGTGGTTCACCTGGTTGTGCTCGCCGAACGCCTCGCCGTGGTCAGCGGTCACGATGATCACCGTGCGGTCGCGCCAGGCCGCCTTGTCCACGAAGTCGAGGAGCTTGCCGATCTTCTGGTCCGTGTAGAGGACCTCCGCGTCATACCTGTCGCGCGCCTTCTTGCCGAACGGCGGGATCCCGTCCGCGTCGTGCGGCATGTACATGTCGTGCGGGTCGAGGAAGTGGAACCACGCGAAGAAGCGCGATGTGGTGTCCCCCTCCGCGATGGCGCTCGCGAGGAGCTTCTCGGCCAGCTTTTCGTGCTGCTCACCGCTCACGTTCTCGTCGGTGGTGTTGTTCCACTTCAGGTTCGGCACGAGCTCCCAGGTGTCGAACCCCTGCTGGAAGCCTGCGTCCTTGAAGTAGCCGTGCGCGTGCGCGGACACGGTCTTCACCTTCGCGGCCTGGAGGAGCTCCGGGAAGAACAGGTTCTCCTTGGGGTATGTGCCGAAGAAGAAGCCGTCGCGTTTGAGCTCGCTCGGGTAGCGACCCGCAAGCAATCCGCCAACGCTCATCGACGTGTACGAAGAGACCGCGTACGAATGCGTGAAGGATACACTCTTCTTCTCGAGCGCCGTGAGGTTCGGTGCGATGTCGCGCGGGTAGCCGGACCACGGCATGTCGGCGCGCAGGCTGTCGATCGAGATGAGGAGCACGTTCGCGTGCTCGGGCAGCTTCGCGAGGGCGCCATTGCCCGTCGGGGGGCCTGAGTCTGCGGCTACCAGCAAAGCGCCCGCATCCGCGGCCGCCGACCCTGGCGAAGGTGCGGACGACGGTGACGGCGCGACCTTCGCGTTGCCGCCCCCCTTGGGCGCGGCCTTGGGGCCGGTATCGCAGGCAGCGCACGCAGAGACGATCGCGAGCGACAAGAGAGCGCTGAGCATGCACCGACGAGCGTCGCGCCGCGTATTCAGGTTTCTCCCCGCTCGCTGCTCGCTCACTGGTCTGTGGCGTCGAAAGATCCGTCGAAGCTGGCGTCGGGGCCTGCGTCCACGTCGACGTGCGGACCCATGAACACGCGGAAGAACGACAGCGTCTGGTTGTCCGCCTCCAGGTTCACCTTGCCGGTGTACGTGAAGCCATCGACGTCGTCCTGCGGGAACGGCAGCTGGCTGCACGTGGGGTGCTTCGCGATGATCGTCAGATCTTTGCCGATGGGCACGTTGTAGATGACGACGTGCGGGTTCTCGCCCTTGCCGCCACTGGTCAGCGAGGTGTCGGGGAACTGCGCCTTCAAGTAGACCAGGTTGGTCGAGGCGTCGCGCGGCGAGATGTCGAACGTCACGCCACCCTCGCTGGGGCAGCCCGCCAACGGGATGGCCCATACGCTGATGACGCCCAGGGCGACGTTCACGTCGATCCCGGTGAGGCTGAGCGCCCGGAGCAGCGTCTTGGCGGTATCGACGCTTGGCAAACGCGTACTACCGCGGCTCCGGTCCTGCTTCAGCAGCCACTGCCCTTCGAGCAGCTTGTAGTAGTTCGGCGCGGTGATGACCATGTCGACCGGCGTGTCGAGCGGGTAGAGGACGGAGTAGTTCCCCTTCGCGTCCGACGTGACCGTCTTTCCACCAATGTTGATGGTGGCGCCGGGAACGCCCGTGCCTTCCTGGCCCAGGATGACGATGCGACCGCTCTGCTGCGCCTGTCCGGGGTGCGCCGGTCCGGAATCAACGGTGCCACCCTCACCGCCGGAGCCGCCCTCGTCGCTGAGAGCGCGCAGCGGAACCGTGTCCTCGTCGCAAGCCATGAAGAGCGCGGCCGAGCCGGCGAGCGCGGAGATGGCAAAGTAAGCAGCGGCCTTGTTCATAGGGAAGCCTCCAAAACCTGAGCGTATCACGCGCCCCTCACGAGTCGATCGTGATGAGGAGCTTCTCGCGCAGGGCGAAGTACTCCTCGCTCACGCTGAAGAGGACGAGCTCCTTGAGGCGCTCCTTCACGGGGACGCTGGATGCCTCCTCCGTGTGGCGAGCGATCTCGGTGGCGGTCTGCAGATCGTGCGCGAGCAACATGCCGGCGCGGTCCGCGGTGAAGTCGATGCACGCGACCCACTTCTTGAGGTCGAGCGCACCGCCACCCGAGAGCAGCTTGGAAACAAGGCTCGCGAGCTTGTCGCGCTGTCCGCCCTGGAACTCCGGCGCCATCGCCTGCATGGCCTCGCCCACCTGACCCTGGAGGTCCGGCGCGATCGGGAACTGCGGAACGCAGAGCTTGATCGCCGCGAAGAGCCACGCCTTGAGACCGGTGCCCGTCGGGACCAGGTGACGGACGTAGTAGCCCGGCCGGTAATAGACCAGGTGACGGCCCGCGATGAACGCGAGCGCCTGCGTGGGCAAGGAGGTGTCGAACGCGCCACGGCCGAGCACGATCGACGGTGTCTGTGCGTGCAGGAAGCCGAGGGTCGATGGGTCGTTCGGGTTCTGGAACACCTTCGGCGGCGCAAGGCCGAGCACGCCCTGCGCGTAGTACAGGGTCTGCGAGACCGGGTACGGGTGCAGTGACGTGTCGATCGCGTAGCGCGGATCGTAGCCCATCTGCTCGAGCGGCTGGGTGCGCGCGCGGATGATGGTGGGCTGGATGAGCGCGAAGATCTTCGTGAGCAGCGGGTCGCCCTCTGCATGGGCGATGCGCTCCCACTCGGCCTCGGTGAGCGCCGACTGCGCGGGCGCCGCGTTCTCCGCGCGGTGCTTCTTGTAGAAGCGCTCCTCGTCGGGCTCGGCCAGGTTGAGCACGCTGAGGGCCTGGCAGAGGCACCAGGCCGGGTCCGCGCGCTTCGCGTCCGTGTAGAGCTTGCGGAGGAGCTTGTAGCTCTCCACGCGGTACGGATTGCGGCGGAGGATCTGCGCCTGGGAGCGGACGGCCTTCTCCAGGTACTGGTTCACGTCGCTCGCATAGAGCTCGGCGAGCGTCTCTGCGCGCGGACGATCCTCGGGGTCGAAGGCCTGAGCGGCCTCGAACGCGTCGATCGCCATCTCGGGCTCGGCGAGGAACTTGCGATAAAGGTCGCCGAGCTGATCGAGCATCTTCACGATGCGCGTGCGGTCGCCGGCGTTCTTCGCCTGCTCCAGCTGCGCCTCGAGGAGCTTCTTCACGCGCGGGTGCTCGCTCCGCTTCTTGGAGAGCTCGATCGCCTCGTCAGCGGCCTTGGTGAGCGTGGGATCGCACTTCAGGGCCTCCTCGTAGAAGCCAAGCGCCTGCGAGTCCTGGTTCAGCTGGCGAGCCGCGATCGTGGCCGCCGTATGCATGTACTTTGCACGTTGCTTCTTGTCCTCGACGAAGTCGGCGAGGCGGAGCACAACCTCCACGAGCTTCGCCCAGTCCTTCTCTTCCGAGTAGAGCTGCATCAGCTTGGCGAGCAGCTTGCGGTCGTCGGGACGCTCCTCGAGCGCCGCGACATACGACTTCTCCGCGCCCTTCTTGTTCGCGAGCTTCGTGAACTCCAGGTCGCCGATCTCGAGCAGGAGCTCGAACCGTTCACCACCGGTGGCGACCTTGAGGCGCTGGCGCTTGACCTTCAGGGCCTCGGCGAAGTCGCCCTTCTCCTCGTAGACCTTCGCCAGTGAGCGGAGCGGCTTGGGGTTTGCCGGATCCAGATCGGCCGCTTCCTTCAGCGGGGCGATCGCACGATCGAGCTCGCTGCAGCGGCGTGCGCTCTCGCCAAGGTGGAAGAGCACCTCTGCGCGCTCGCTACCTGCAAGCTTGTCGCCGTGGTTCTTGAGCAGGTCCTCGCTCATCTTGAGCGCGCTTCGGGGATCGCCGAACTCGAACAGTGCCTCTGCAGCACGCGAGATCGCCTCCACGTTCGTGGGTGCAAGCTCGCGCAGCGCCTCGACGGCCGCGAGCATGCGCGGGTTCGTCATGGCCGGAGGCGACAGCGACGCCGGTGGCGCGACCGAGATACGACCGCCCGAGGGGGGGCCGTTCACGTCGTTCATCGACTGCCCGGCGGGCATGGAGCCGAGCGACGGCGGCGGGATGCTCGGACGGTTCGACTTCCCGAATGCCTCGAGGAAGCGGACGATCACGCGCACGCCGTCCAGCGGCGACAGCATGCCGGTGCGCCCGACGATCGCGTCGAGGTACCGCGACGCCTCGAGCATGCGGTTCGCCTCGTATGCAAGGTCGCCCATGATCATGAGGGCATCGATGTTGGTGGAGTCTGCCTCGAGCGCGCGCTTGGCGGCGCCCTCTGCCTTCTCCGCGTCGTTCAGGGACTGGTGGAACACGCGCGCGAGCTCGCCGAACAGACGACCCTTCGCAAGGGCGCCCTCGGTGGTCTGGAGCTCCTTCTCGATGAGACCGACGACGCTCGTGAAATCGCCGCGATCCGCGTACGACTTCCGCAGCGCAGACTTCGCGGTGCCGTCCTTGGGGTTCGCGTCGAGCGCGAGCTTGTAGCGCTCGATCGCGCCGTCCTTGTCGCCGCGGGACTCCAGGAGACGCGCTGCGCGCATCCACTGGTCCGCCTTCTGCTCGGGCGCCTGCGCCTTGAATGCGAGGGCCTCGATCGCGGACAGCGCGGCGTGCGCGTCGCCGGTGAGCTCCTTCAGGTGCGCCATCGCCTCGAGCGCGCTCGGATGATCCGGCTGGATCGTGAGGATCTGCTCGTACACCTTCATGGCGCGATCGGGCGAGCCGACCTGCTCGGAGAGGACGCGGGCCTTCGCCAGCAGGAGCTCCAGCTTGCGCCCGTCGTCGGTGGTGACGGCGACGTGCTTCTCGTAGAGCGCGACCACGCGGTCCCAGCGGTCGAGCGCGCGGTAGTGGCGCACCAGGCCGGAGAGCGCGCCGTCGTGTGCGGCATCGATCTTGAGGATCTCCTCCAGAGCCACGGCGGCCAGCGTGTGGTCCAGGAACTCCTCGTCGTGGAGCGCGGCGATGCGCTCGAACAGGTTGATCTTCTGGCGCGGTGTTGCCGCGTGCTGGACCTGGCGCTCCAGGACCTCGAGCAGCTCACGGTAGCGGCCGTTGCGGTTGAAGATGCGATCCAGGCCCTTCAGGGCCGTGACGTTCGTCGGGTCCACGGCGAGCACGGCCTCGAAGCGGCGCGTGGCCTCCGCGAGATCGTTCATGTGGTCCTCGAAGACCTCGGCGACGCGCGCGAGCGCCTCCGCCTTCTCGACACCACGGCGCGCCTCTGCGCGGTTCTCGAGCACGCGAATGAGGCGCGGGTAGTCGCCCATGCGTTGCGCGATACGTGCGACGGCGTCGCTTGCGCGGATGTGCCCCGGATCCTCTGCAAGGACGGAGTCGTAGATGTGGCTCGCGCGCGGCGGATCGTTGAGCTTGGTCTCCAGGAGGTCCGCGGCCTCGACGCGATAGTCACGGGCGCGCGGCGTGCTGCCTGCTGCATCCGCACGCGACAGCAAGATGCCGACGAGCTCCGGCCACTGCTGCGCACGGCGGTAGATCTGGGTGAGCCCCTCGCCTGCCTTCTCGTGCGCGGGCTCGGAAGCGATCACCCGCTGGAACGCCATGAGCGCGAGGTCCGCGCGCCCGACCTTCGCCTCGTACCAGCGACCCGCGAAGCAGAGCAGCGCGGTCTGATCGGCCGGCGCGAGCGTACCCGCCTGGATCGCCTCCGTGATGGACGCGAGCGTCTCGTTCCAGCGCTCCTGCTTGGAGCCAGCGAGCTCCTCGACGCGTGAGCCGAACTCCTCGCTCTGGGGCAGCTCGCACAGCGCCTGCGTGTACGCGACCAGCGCCTGCTCGGGGTCATTGAGCTCGGAGGCGTAGATGCTCCCGATCTCGGCCAGGCAGCGCGCGCGCTCCTCACCCGGTGCGACGTTGCCGCTCTGCGTGAGCAGCATCTCGACGATCTCGTCGTACTTGCCGAGCGCGCGGCGCACCTCTTCGAGGGAGCTGAGCGCGACGTTGTCGCTGGGGTCCAGCTCCACGATCTTCGCGTACTGACGCTCTGCCGCGTTCTTGTCGCGCAGGGCGTGGATGTAGATGCGGGCCGCGCGGAAGAGCAGCGCCTTCTTGAGCTCCCCTGCCTCCTCGGTGCCAAGCACGATGCGATCGGCCGCGGAGTTGAACGCCTCGGCGACCTTCAAGGCCTCCGCGCCCTCATCAACGGCCTTCTCGAGCGCGAGCTGCGTCTCTTCATCCGCCGGGTTTCCCAGGAGTGAGAGCACGAGCGCCTCCACGCGCTCCTTCGGGATCTGCTGCTGCGCCCGCAGCGCCTGCGACTGACGACCAAGCTCCGCGAGGCCATCGAGCACCGCAGACGCGTCCTTCGGTCGACGCGACGGATCCTTTGCGAGGAGCATGAGAACGAAGTCGTCCACCTCCTTCGTGATCCAGCCGCGCGGCGCCTTCATGCTCGGCGGCTCGGGCTCCTTGGTGAGGTGCATGAACGCCGCGTCGGTGGCGGTCTGCGCCGCGAACACGGGCTTGCCGGAGAACAGCTCGTAGAGCATGGCGCCGAACGCGTAGACGTCGCTGCGCGCGTCCGCGGGCTTGCCGCGCACCAGCTCCGGCGCGATGGTCTTGGGCGAGCCGATGACGGCCATGAGCCCCGAGTGACCGTTCGTGACGATGCGACCGCGCGTGAGCTTGTCACCACCGAAGTCGATGAGGACGACGCTGGGGGCGCCGCCGGCGCCGGCCTTCCCGAGGAGCACGTTCTCCAGCTTCAGGTCGCCGTGGACCAGGCCGGTCTTGTGCATGAGCGCGAGGGGCTCGAGGATGCCCCGCAGAACCGGGCGGAGCTCGTTCACGTGGGCGGGGCCCGTCTGCGCAAGGCGCGCGGCGAGCGGCGCGGCGTCGACGTGATTGTATGCAACATACACGCGATGCTCTTCGAGCTCGCCGGCCTCGATGCCCTCGGGAAGCCCAGGGTGCGACAGGCCGCCAACGAAGCGGTTCGCGGTGAGGAAGCGGTTCACGGCGCGCGCGTCGCGGGTCGCGTCGCGGCGAAGTACCTTCAGCGTGAACAGGCGTCCGCCCTTCACGGCCTGATAGACGACCGCGAGATCGCTCTCGCCGATCTTCTTCTGGATCGTGAACTCGCCGAGCTGGCGCCCGGACGACAGCTCCTCGCGACCGAGCTGGCTGACGACGTCGAACAGGCGGGGGTCGACCTCGCGGCGGGACACGCGGATGACGTCGACCAGGGCGTCGAGACGGTCACCATCGACGCAGCGCTCGGTGAGGGCGCGCGCGAAGCTCGCCTTGGCCGTGGTGCCGCCCACGTCAGCGGGTAGAAGGCCGAGGAGCTTCTCGCTCAACTGGGTCATCTCCTCGAGCGAGAACAGTCTCTCGAGCTCGCCGCGCACGATGTCGATTGAAGATACTTGCATTGAGATCCATCGCCCTTTGGACGCCCGCATCACGTGCTGCGAACGCCCGGCTTTTCGTGGCCGTCTACCCCACTCTGGGGGCGCGGAGCTTACCGAAAAACAAAGGCAATGTCTGCGAACAATGAAGGCGTCTTCATACGCCGCACCGCATCACGGGAGGCGGGTTTTGGCGGGCCCCTCAGGACGCGGTGAAATCGGTCAGTGGCCCGATAGGCGCGAGATTCCCGGGTGGCCGGGGTCTCCCGGCTCGTGGCGCGGGTTCTCGCTCTTCTTCTCGCCGTCCTTGCTCTTGAACGCGAGCAGGATGTCCTTGTCGTAGATGAACTGATCGCGCGAGTCGTACGGGACCGCGTGGTGGCCCGTGTCCATGCGGATCGCGTCGCATGGGCATGCCTCGACGCAGTAGCCGCAGAAGATGCAGCGCAGCTCGTCGATGACGAACTTCACCGGGTATTTCTCGTAGCCGCGGCGCTTGTCGCCCTCCGGATACTCGCCCGCGACGATGCTGATGCACTGCGCGGGGCACGCCGTGGAGCAGCACAGGCACGCGACGCAGCGCACGCTGCCGTCGTCACGGGTGGTGAGGCGGTGCACGCCGCGGAAGCGATCCGGATAAGGGCGCTTCTGCTCGGGGTAGGAGATGGTCGTGATGCCATCTTCGAGGCGCTCGGTGACCGGGTCGGGGCGGCTGCCGCGGAGCATCTCCTTCGTGTTCTTGAAGAAGTGGCTCATCGACACACCAAGGCCGCGGATGATCTCCGGGAGGTAGGCCTGGTTTCCCGCCGTCTTCTCGGCGTAGTCGACCACGGTGGCGTTGAGCTGTGAGGCGGGCTTCTTGGGGAATGCGCGTGCCATGATTTCTTCTCCGCGGTCCGAAAATCTCAGGCCTGCATGGGCTCGGTGACCGTGCCGCCGCGCTTCGCCGCGCGCTTGGCAGAGGAGCCGAGGATCTGGGTGAGGTGTCGCGACGGGCTGAACATGCCGATGATCGCCCAGACCACGAGGCCGACCAGTACGACGGCCACGACGCCCTGGGTGATGTCGGACGCCAGCTTGAGGCCTGCAGCGACGGACTCACCGCCGCTCTGAAGCCCGAGCCAGATGATGCCGGTCGCGAAGATGTTCGCGAGCGACAGCGGCAGCAGCGTCTGCCAGCAGAGCTTCTGCAGCTGGTCGTAGCGGAAGCGCGGAAGGCTCCAGCGAACGAACGCCTGTAGGAGACAGATGATGAGGGTCTTGCCGAAGAATGCGAGCACGCCGATGACGAGCATCGCGAGGTGACCGATCTTCTGCTGCACGATCATCGTGTCGCCGAACTGGAGCGTGAGGCCGTCGCGGTGCAGGAACGGGAGCTGCCAGCCACCAAGGAAGATGGTGACGAGGAGCATGGAGCTCGTGACGATCTCCATGTACTCGGCGAAGTAGAACATGCCGAACTTCATGCCCGAGTACTCGGTGAAGTAGCCGGACACGAGCTCGCTCTCGGCCTCGGGGAGGTCGAACGGGATGCGCTTCGACTCGGCCACGGCCGCAGCGAAGAAGAGAAAGAACGCCAGCGGCTGAACGAAGATGCCCCACGTGTTCTCGCCCTGCCAGATGACCATGTCCTGCAGGCGGACCGAGCCGTAGATCATCATCGCGCCCACGAGCGAGAGGCCGAGCGTGACCTCGTACGAGACCATCTGGCTCGCAGCGCGGAGCGCACCCATGAGCGAGAACTTGTTGTCCGAGGACCAGCCGGCGATCGCCGCGCCGACGATCCCCTGCCCCGCCATCGCGAAGATGTAGAGGATGCCGACATTGAGCGGCGCGATCGAGAGGTGAAGGATCCCCTGGCTGGAATTCATGCCGAGTCGCGAGGCCGCGGGCCACTGGGTCGCGGTGCTAGCGAAGGTGGCCACCACGTTCTTCGCCGCGTCGAGGCACTGCTCACCGACGAACAGACCGAGCGCGTGACCTTCCGCGTCCATGCACAGCTTGCGCGGACCGACCTGCGCGAGGCTGACGGTGTCGCCCATCGGAATCACGGCGGCCAGCGCGAGCACCGGCGCCATGGCAAGGATGGGCGCGAGGCTGAAGAGGAGCTTGTCCGCCTTCGGGGGCATGAAGTCCTTCTTGGTGAAGAACTTCACGCCGTCGGCCGCCGTGTGGAGCAGACCGAAGAGGCGGAGCGTGATCTTCTTCGTCAGCGGAAGGCCTGCGCGGTTCGGACCGATGCGGTCCTGGATCATCGAGGAAAGCCGGCGATCCACCCACGTGAGCAAGCCTGCCACGTTGAAGAGGAAGCCCACCATCACGAGGATCTTCACGAGGGTCGCGATGAGATCTGTGGTCGTCATGATGTCACTCCGCCTCCGCGTTGGCCTGGGCTGCGGGCTCGGCCGTGTTCACGGGGGTCTGGTTCGGCGCGAACTTCTTTCGAACGTCACCGAGCTTGTTGAGGCCGAGATCGTGGCCGAGCGCCTTGCCCAGCTCCGCGATGATCTGCCAGGCGGCCTTGCTGTCGCCCTGCGGCTCGATCGCCTTCTTCGAGAGCTGCGAGAGGCCCTTCTTGTTCACGTACGTGCCGGAGGCCTCTGCCCACGACGCCGCGGGGAGCAACACCTTCGCCGCGCCAGTGAGCGGGCCGCCATGAGCCGCGAGCACCACGAGCGCGTCGAGCTTGTCGAGGATGTCCGCGTCGCTCGGTACGTCCGCGCCCAGCGCGAGCGCGTGGGTGATGCGACCCGCGCCGATGTCGTGCGCGAACATGGACCACTGACGTGCGTCCGGCGCCAGCGCCTGCACGCCCTGCGTGTTGGAGTTCTTGTCGGCGTCGACCAGGATGTCGTCGCCCTTACCGGGCGCGCGGCCCGCGATGTAGACGCTGCTCGTGCCCAGGGCCTTGCCGAGCGTGAGGAGCGCGACGTTGTCCTCTTGCGAGTGCGTCGCGGACAGCACGATGGCAAGGAGACCAGGCTGCGCAGAGGCGAGCGCGGATTTGGCGCTCTCCATCGCGGCGGCGCGCTTGGCCTTCTTGTTCGACACGCGCGCCTCGGTGATGCGCGTCTCGTGCGCGAACTTGTACGAGAGCATGCCCTCGTCGCACATCCAGTACTTGTTGACCGCCTCGTTGTCGCGCGGGCGATAGCGCTGGGCCTTGTTGGTGCGCGGATCGTAGTCGAGGTGCGCGTTGCAGCCTGTGGCGCAGCCCTGGCAGATGCTGTCCGCAGAGCGCAGGAACCAGACGCGCGCCTTGAAGCGGAAGTCCTTCGTGGTGAGCGCGCCGACGGGGCACACGTGCTCGGTCATGAAGGTGTAGTTGCCTTCGAGCTTGCGACCCGGGGCGACCGCGATCTCGTTCAGGTTGCCGCGCTCGCGCATCTCCAGGACGGGATCCTTGGCGACCTCCTCCATGAAGCGCACGCAGCGGGTGCACATGACGCAGCGCTCGCCGTCGTAGACGATGGTGTCACCGAACGACACGCCCTTCGGCTTGTGCACGGGCTCGTCCAGCATGCGCTTCTGCGTGTGCTGGTGCTCGAGCCAGTAGTCCTGCAGCTTGCACTCGCCGGACTGATCGCAGATGGGGCAGTCGACGGGGTGGTTCAAGAGCAAGAGCTCCTGCACGTGCGAGCGAGCTTCCTTCACGTGGGGCGAGGTGTCGGAGAGGACCTCCTGTCCTTCGACCGCGAGGTACTGACACGAGGGCTGGAGCTTGGGCTTCTGGACGGGCTTGTACTCGCCGGTCTTCCTGTCGAGCTCGAGGATGTCGAGCATGACGGGGCGCTGGCCGGCCGCGGGCTTGAGCTCCACCAGGCACATGCGGCAGTTCGCGGGCGACGAGAGCCCCGGGTGCCAGCAGTAGTGCGGGATCTCAATGCCCTGCTTGGCAGCGGCCTTGATGATGGATTCGCCGGGTTCGAAGGGGATTTCCCGTCCGTCGAGCTTGAACGTGGGCATAGCTGGGGCCTGTTATAGGAGCGAGCGCCCGAGATTGCACGAGTTTTGAACAGCCAATCACGACCTCGATCCCGGCCGAGATTCGCATGAAGACGTGCCGTCAACCGCGGCGGTCAGTCCGCAACCCACCGATAGACGAGGCCCCAGTCGTTCGCGGCCGCCCACCCCTCGAGCCGGGTCAGCATCTCCTCGCGGCTGGCAGGGGCGCCGATGAGCTCGAACGTCAGCTCCCCCCAGCCCCGCCGGTTGTAGGCTCCGTGCACGAGCGCGGCGTGTGTGCCGCCCTGTTCGGATTGGACGCGCATCATGAAGCCGAGCTTTTCGGCGGTCGCGTCGCCGTAGATCTCGTCCTGGAAGACCCAGGGACCGGCTCGAAATCTGCGCGCGCGGGTGTAGGAGTGGTCGCGCACCTCCTCTGGCACGGTGGGTGGCGCGACTCCCGCGAGGACCGCTCCGAGCTGCTCCACGCTTGGCGGCGTCGTGTCGCGCGCCGACGGCGCACTGCGCGTGGCCGTGACATAGGCGATGCCGAGCACGCGCGGCAAGGGACCGATGGGATCGACCGTGGGTCCCCGGCTGTCGCTCATTTCGCCGTTGGTCGCGACCGCGAACCAGCCGCCACCGCTCGCGTCGAGCGGCTCGAGAGACCAACGATGAATGTGAAGGACGGGCGCGGGCCGTCCGAGCTCGAGGGTGGCCGCGCGCGCGCACCACGCTTCGGGCGCGAGGATGCCCCGTGACACCGTCGCGTGAGCACGGATGAGCGCGCTGAAGGCGCTCTCCAGCGCGCGCGTGATCGCTGCCTTCTGCGTCGCGTCGCCCGTGAGCGTGTACGTGCCGAAGTCGCCGTACGATGCGTGAAACCGGAGGCTGCAGCCTCCGGGCAAGCCCGTGATGTACGCGCTCCAGTAGCGGTCGGGGCTGTCGAATGGCCCGGTCTGATACTCGACGCTCTCGACGATCGCGAAGGTGACGCCCGCGTGTGTCCAGATGGTCTCGTCGCCCCGGACGGTCGACGGGACGCCGTCGGGCCACGCGAGGCCTGTCGCGCGCACGAGCTCCTTCGCGACGACTTCGAGCATCTTTGCTCTGACCGGCGTTGGCAGAGGACCAGCATCGAGCGAGAGAGGACCAGCCGGTGGCACGACATCAGGCGACGCTCGAACGACGGCGATCCGTGCGGGCGCGGGCGCGGGCGCGGGCGCGACGGCCGCGGCGGATTCGATCTGCGAAGCGGCGCGACGGGCTTGGTCCTCCGCCTGCAGCGCCTCGACACGATCTTCTTCGAGCTCCGGAAGCGGCCCGGCCATCCGGACGCGCTTGCTTGTCTTCTCCAGCGCCGCAATCGCCGCGTCAGCCATCAGAATGAGCTCACCGCGTTCGTCGTCGAGATCGGTGACGTCGTCGATCGGGGCGTTCCACTTCGCGGCGAAGGAACGGGTCTCCGCGCGCTGTCGCTGGGCGAATGCGCGCGCTACGCGGAGACACTCGATGGTCGCCTCGAAGTCGAGCCGCACGCCGATGCGCACCGCGTGCTCCTCGATGACCTTCCCGATGGCAGCGGTCGGCGGCCACGCAATGCCCAACGCGCGAAGCTGCCTGGGAGACGCGAGCGTAGAGGGGGACACCCCTACAGGGTACGCATTCATAGGCGCCTGTGAACGCATTCATAGGCGCCTGTGATTGGTAGGAAATGAGCCGTCCACCCGCGCGACGAGGCTCGTCCACACCTACCGCGGTAGCATTTGGGTCGGTGAGGCCGAGATCGGCGGCGAGGCCAAGGCGCGACCGAGCACGGAGCGGAACGCACCTCTGTGCGTGAGCACCGCGCGGAAGGAGCAACGCCGGCATCGTCGTCGAGGTCGGCCTCAACGACCCGATGCTAGTGATCGCATTCTCCGCCGATCATGTTCATGGACCCGAAGGTCGGAACGATGTCGGAGAGCATGGAGCCGTCGAGGAGCTTGGAGAGACCACCGACGATCGGGAAGCAGGGTGGTCGGATGCGGCATCGGTAGGGGGTGCCGCTGCCGTCGGACACCAGGTAGAAGCCGAGCTCGCCGTTGCCGCCCTCGGTGTACGAGTAGCACTCGCCCGCGGGGACCTTGGCGCCCTCCATGATCAGCTTGAAGTGCTGGATGGTGGCCTCGATGGTCGTGTAGACGTCCTCCTTGGGCGGCAGGGCGACGCGGGGATCGTTGATGCTGACCGGGCCGTCGTCCGCCATGCGCTCGCAGACCTGTTCGATGATGCGCATGCTCTGACGGATCTCGTGCATGCGAACCAGGAAGCGATCCAGGTTGTCGCCCTTGGTGCCCACGGGAACGTCGAAGTCGACCTCGTCGTACTTCAGGTACGGGTGCAGCTTCCGGATGTCGTACGCCTGACCCGACGCGCGGAGGCACGGGCCCGTCCACGAGAGCGCGATGGCGTAGGCCGCGCTGATCACGCCGACGTTCTCGAGGCGGTCGATGAAGATGCGGTTCTTCAGCAGCATCTTCTCGCCCTCTTCCATGAGGGAGAGCACCTTCGCGAGCGACGCCTTCGTCAGCTCCTTGAAGTCCTTCGTGGGGGGCGACGCCATTCCGCCGATGCGCCCGAACGAGTGCGTGAGGCGCGCGCCTGTCTCCTCCTCGAGGACGTCCCAGATCATCTCGCGCGCCTTCACGAACCAGAGGAACGGCGTGAACGCGCCGAGCTCCATGGCCATGGCGCCGGTGCACGTGAGGTGATCCGAGATGCGCGCGAGCTCGCCCAGCGCCATGCGGTACCACTGGCAGCGCTCCGGCACCTCGATGTCGCAGAGCTTCTCCACCGCGAGCGCGTAGCCCACGTTGTTCAGCATGGGCGAGACGTAGTTCAGGCGGTCCGCGTACGGGAAGACCTGCGCCCACGTGCCACGCTCGCACATCTTCTCGAAGCCGCGGTGCAGATAGCCGATCTGCACGTCGCTCTTCAGGATGGTCTCACCGGAGAGCTCCAGGACGATGCGCACGGTGCCGTGCGTCGCGGTGTGCGACGGGCCCATGTTGAGGTGCATGGGATCTGCGGTTAGATAGAGTTCGCCGTCCTCGAGATCCAGATCGATAGGTTCCATCGCTCAGGCCTCCCCACCATTGGTGAAGTGTTTGCGACCAAAGCTCATGCCTTCGTCGGGGCCGAACGGCGCCTGCTTCTCGAGCGGCTTACCGTCCTCGTCCGTCTCACGATACGGGATGAGGGGCTGGGTCTTTTCTGCCGGGTAGTCCTTGAGGAGCGGGTGGCCCTCGAACTCGGGATACATGAGGATGCGACGGAGGTCGGGGTGGCCCTTGAACGTGACGCCGTACATGTCGAACGTCTCGCGCTCGAACCAGTTCGCGCCTGCCCAGACCGGGACCACCGTGTCGACGGCGCAGTTGACGAGCTCTTCGTCGACCGTCTCGCCGACGCGCGTCTTCAGACGCACGCGGTGACGCTTCTGCGTGGAATACAGGTGGATGACGACCTCGATGCGGGGCGCGCGCTCGGGAAAATCCACGCCGCAGAGGTCTGTCAGCATGTCGAACGACAGGCCCGGATCCTTGCGGCAGAACTCACACACCTCGCGCCAGCGCTCGCTCGCGATGACCGCGGTGTCGTCGCCGTGCTGCGAGTGCGTTTCGAGGATCGCGTCGCCGAACTTGGCGCGGAGCTTTTCGAGTGCAGCCTTGCTCACGTCGACTCCTTGTCGCTGGACCTTCCGCCCTTGTCGCCCTTCTTGCGGAGCTGGACGAGATCCTTCAGGGGATCTTCGCGCGGCTTCACGACGCCGGGGCGGCGATCGCCGCTCGCGATCTTGTCTTGCAGGAGCAGGAGGCCGTCGATCACGGCCTCGGGGCGCGGCGGGCACCCCGGGATGTAGACGTCGCACGGGATGATCTTGTCGATGCCCGCGACCGTCGTGTAGTTGTCGTAGAAGCCGCCCGAGCTTGCGCAGGTACCGAACGCAAGGACCCACTTCGGGGCCATCATCTGCTCGTACACGCGACGAAGAACGGGAGCCTGACGCTGGCTGATGGTGCCGACGACCCAGAGAAGGTCTGCCTGGCGCGGTGAGAAGCGCGGGGCCTCTGCGCCGAAGCGCGCAAGGTCGAAGCGGGGGCTGGCGAGCGCCATGTACTCCATGCCGCAGCACGCCGTGACGAACGGATATGCGAAGAGCGAGTACTTGCGTGCCCAGCCGAGGAGCGCGTCCACCTTGGTGGTGGCGAAGCCGGCCTCGGAGCCCTCGAGCGTGACGGTGCGATTCAGTTCTCCCATTCGAGAGCTCCCTTCTTCACGCAGTAGACGAGGGCGACGATGACGACGGCCAGGAAGCCGAACATCGAGAACAGGCCGTTCCAGCCCAGGTTCTTGAACTGGATCGCCCACGGGTAGATGAACACCGCTTCGATGTCGAAGACCACGAACAGGATCGCCGTGAGGTAGAACTTCACGGAGAGCTTCAGGTGGTTGCCGCCGGAGCTGTCCGAGCCGCACTCGAACGGCATCATCATCTCTTCGGTCTGCTTCAGCTTGCCGCCCAGGAAGGTGGCACCGAGGAAGAAGACCCCCGCAAGCGCGAGGGCGACGAAGATCATCAGGAACATCGGGCCGTAAGTGGAGATCATTCCGCCTCCTCTTCTAGTGGCAGCCGCCTTCCACTGTCAATGACAGGTCCCTCAGGCGGAGGCGATGAGGCGGGCTTTCCAGGCGGTGAGGTGGGGGCCGAGCTTCTCCTCGATCTTGCGGAGATCCTGCGCGACGTCCTTTTCGGCCACGCCGGCGGCCATGGCGTCCTTCAGACAGGCGAACGCCGCGACGTAGCGATCGCGCTTGAGGTAGGCCTTTGCAAGGGGGACCATCACCTCGTCGGGGCGGCCGCCGAACGCGAGCGAGCGGCGGAGGGGGCCGATGGCCTCTCCCGCGCGGTCGCTGGTGAGGAGCGCTTCGCCGAGGCGACGGAACAGGTCTGCCGCGGCCACGCCTTCCTGCGCGTACTGGATGCCGATGCGGAAGACCTCTTCGGCCTGCTCGACCTCGCCCAGCTCCACGCACGCGGTGCCGAGGAGCCCGAGGCCCTTGGCGATGAGCGCGCGCGCATCCGGCGCGAGCATCTGCCCTTCCGGCGTGCGGAGGAAGATGGCGAGCGGCGCGGGCCACGCGCCCAGGAGCTGGATGACCTTCGTCCAGTCCTTCTTGATGGACGCGGTCTCGGCCTCTGCGACCTTCGACAGATCGATGGCGGAGCGCGCGCCAGATTGTGCGCGATCGAGCTCCTCACGCACGTGCGCCCGGACGCGCATGCGGAACGTGTCGATGTCGTACGTCTCCTCGATGCCGTCGCGAAGGACAACGAGCTTTCCCTCGGCCTTTGCGCCGGAGCCTTCGATGACGAGGCTCCGCAGCGAATACGAGAAGAGCGGCGCGAGCAGCAGGTAGCGCACGCCGATGTAGAGCTGGATGGCCTCGACGTCGGTCTCGCGTTCGGGGACCGGCTCCGTGCGATCTTCCTCGACCAGGAGCGCGCCGGTCAAACGGCGGCGAAAATCAGCGAGGGAGAGCCGCTGCGGCTCGAGATCCGCGTCCGCATCCCCTGCCCCGACGACGAAATCGACGATGGTCTGATCAGGGCTCCGGCGATCCACGGTGAGCGCCGTGATGCGCGCGCCGACGATGATCGAGAACGCAAAGAATCGCTCACCGACGATCTCACAGAGGGCCTGGAAGCTCCCGATGCCTTCGCCGATGCGCTCGAACCACCCATCGGTGCGGAGCGCGTCGAGGGAGAACTTCTTGGGCATCCTCAAAACTTCTCACATTTCGCCAGCCTTCGTCGACAAGATTCAGGCGCGGCGGGGTCCTCTACCCCACCCAATGCCGACAGGCCGACTGGATTCCGCAGCCGTCGCAGCGGACCGGATCCTTCTTCGACGGGCATCGTCTCGAGATGCCGAGATGGCAGAGCGGGAAATCGAAGCGGACCGGGTCGATCGGGTCGAACGTGCGGAGCGCGGCCGTGATCTCCTCGGAGGTCCTCCAGTCGGCGGTCTTGCGATCCGTGAGGCCCAGGTTGTAGCCGAGCCGGTGCACGTGAACGTCCACCGGGATCTGCAAGGCGCTCGTGGGAAGGTTCCACTGCCCGAAGTCCACGCCTGGGTCCTTCCGGACCATCCAGCGGAAGAGCAACAGGAGACGCTTCACGCCACTGCCGGCGCGTGGGTTGGGAAGGAGATGCGAAGGTCCGCGTCGCGCGCCCTTCTCGCTCGTGTTCTTCGGGAATTTCCCTGCCGCGCGAATACGATCGTGGAACAGGCCGAGCGTCTCGCGGAGATCGTTCGTGGCCGCGAAGTCCTTCTCGACCATCGCGCCAATCGATCCGAACTCCTGCTGCACGACGCTGGCACCGTAGAGAAGGCGCGCCACGTCCTCGCCGCGGAACAGCCGGTGGATGAAGCCCTGCATCGCCTTGTGGAGCTTCGCCTCGTCGCGAACAGCACGCGCGGGGCTGGGGCCGATGCGCGCGAGCGCGTCCTTGATCTTCGCGCGGATGGTCGTGACGTTGCCGAACGCGAGCGAGGACGCGAGCACCGCCACGATCTCGCGATCCAGCGGATCGGTGAACGCATGTACGAGAGACACCGGATCGTTCGCGATACGATCCTTTGGTGCGTGCGACTTCTCCACGCGCAGCAGCGCCGCGAGCACCTTCTTTTTCCGTCTCAAGGATCGTCGTCCGGCTCGGGCGCGAGGCCTTTTCCGAGCTCCTTTTGTCGCTTCTTCGCGAAGTCGAGGTGCTCCTTCGCGCGCCTGAGCCAGCGATCGTCACTCGTGGCCGCTCTCAGGTATTCGGTGAACCGGCGCTCGGCGCGCTCGGCATGCTGGAGCTTCGCGCGCGTGGTGTCGGAGTCCACCGTGAGCGCGAGCTCCCCGAGACCCAGGTAGTAGTCGCGCTCGTACGCCGGCACGAAGAAGACGACCCGACGGTCCGAGATGATCCCGAGCAGCCGATCGTGCGAGACCGCGCGTCGCGCCTCCAGCATGGCGCCCGAGGCGTCACCGTTGCGATCCTTCGCGACGGCCATGCCCCAGATCGCCAGGACGTAGGTGGTCACGCCACCGCCCGTGCGCACGCCCTGGGCGACCCGCAGCGCCTCCTCGTAGCCGGTGATGGCGTCCTTCAAGTTCCCGCGGCGCATCTCCGCTTCGGCCATGTTGAGAACCGCGCTCGCCCGCTGCTCCTCGTCGACCTCGGTCTGGAGGTACTGCTCGTACGCGGCGAGCTCCGACACGGGACGGTCCATCCGTGCGAACGCGTACGCCAGCGCATTCCACGCGCGCTCTGCCGCCACGTGGCCTGGCGCCATGGTGAGCGCCGACGTGAGTACGCTCACCGCCGCGGTGTTCTGCTCCAGCTTCTCGTACACCACGCCCAGATCGATCCGCAGCAGCGGATCCGGGCTGTCAGCGGCATGTGCGGCCTCGAGCATCTGCTTCGCGCGCTGGATGCCCCAGTCGTCGCCCACGTCGACCTCCTTGCCAAGGCTCGCTGCCTCTTGCGCGATCATCGCGTGCACGTGGGTCGCGTAGCGCGGTTGGGCATTCTCGTCCTTCGCGCGATCCCACACCGTGGGGGGAGTCTCTGCGCGCACCACACGCGGACACGCGCACGCGAATGCAGAGGACACGCCTGCAAGTAGCGCAAGGCGTGCGAGGCGAGATCGTGGCCTTGTCGCGCTCATCGCGGGCGCCCGGTCTGCGGCGCTCGCTTGGGGGCCGCGTGGTCCTGCGCGTGCGCGAGCCACGGGCTCTTCGGTGCGGCCTTGAGGTAGCGCGCCCAGGCCTCGCGCGCCTCCTGTGGCTTGTCCTTCGTGAGCGTCTCGGCGACGGCCGCGATGACCTCGGGCTCGGCCGACACGATCTCGAAGATCTCGTGGATGCGCGCCTCCTCGAAGAGCGACCGTACGTCGCCACGGTCCCCCAGCACGGCCTGCGCCTGCGCGACGTCACCGCTTCGATCGAGCGCGAGCGCAAGCAGCACCAGCGACACCGCGCGCGTCGAGTCCTGCGCCTCCGCGCGCGCCTGCCGGAAGATCGCCACTGTCTCGTCGATGTTCGCGGGCCCCTTCTGCATGAGCAGTAGCCCGGCCTCGATGTATGCGGCGGCGCGGTCGCGGCTATCGAGGAATGAGGCGCGCGGGAGCAGCGTGCGATACGCAGCCTCCGCCTCCGGCATGCGCTTGGTGCGCGCGAGCGTGCGGGAGAACGACAGCAGAACGGCGGGCTCGTCCACGGACCGCGGATCCAGCTTCTGTGCGGCCGTGAACGCCTGGAATGCCTCCTCCGGCTTTCCGAGCCGCTCGAGCGCGCGCGCATGGAGGATGCGCGCAGCGGGGCGATCGGGCGCGAGCTTCTCGGCCTCTTCCGCCTCTGCGAGGGCGGCGCGCGCGTTCTCGCGACCCGAGGTGAGCTTGCTTGTGGCGGAGGCGATGAGGTCGCAGTACGCACGCATCGAAGGCGCCTTCGCGCGCTCCCACGCGTTCGCGTGCACCACCGCGCACTCCTTGGGGCGCGCCCCGGAGAACGAGGCGGTGTCCGCCATGTGGAGCACGAAGACGATCGACGCGAGCAGCACCCCTTCAGCGTACCATGGGATCGTGCGTGACGATGGTGGCGGCGCGCTCCTGGCCGGTGCCCACGAGCCACGCGGGGATGCCGAGCGCCTTCTCGACCATGTGGACATAGGCTCTTGCGGCGGCTGGCAACGACTCCATGGTGGAGCAGGTCGACAGGTCTTCCTTCCATCCCGCGAACGTCTCGTACACGGGCTCCGCGATGCCATCGAGTGGCAGGTCGTCCGTGAGCTTGCCGTTCACCTTGTAGGCCGTGCAGACCTGTAGCGTGTCCTCGCCCGACAGCACGTCCAGCTTGGTGAAGGCGAACCCGTTGAGCCCGTTGATGCGCGTGGCGTAGCGCAGCGCAGGCAGGTCGAGCCAGCCGGTGCGGCGCGGGCGACCCGTGACCGAGCCGAACTCACCACCGCGCTGCCGCAGGCGCTCGCCAGTGGCGTCGTTGAGCTCGGTGGGGAACGGACCACCGCCCACGCGCGTGGTGTAGGCCTTCACGAGTCCGACGACAGCGTCGATCTGCGTCGGGCCGATGCCCCCGCCCGTGCACGCGCCGCCGGCGGTCGCCGTGGACGACGTGACGAACGGATAGGTGCCGTGATCGATGTCGAGGAGCGTGCCCTGCGCGCCCTCCATGAGGATGTTCTTCTTCGCGACGATCGCCTGGTGCACACGCTTCGCTGCGTCGCACACCATGGGCGCGAGCTCCTCACGGATGGGACCGAGCTTGTCGGTGACCTCAGCAACGGTGGGCAGCGAGCCCCCGAGCGCCGCCACGACTGGTGCCCACGCGGTGAGTGCTTGCTCCACCGCCTTCTGCGTCTTCACAGCGTCCATCAGCGTGCCGATGGTGACGCCGCGCCGCGCGATCTTGTCCTCGTAGCAAGGCCCGACGCCGCGCTTGGTCGTGCCGATCGCGTTCTCCCCGCTCTCGCGCAGACCGTCGACGATGATGTGGTACGGCAGGATGACGTGCGCGCGGTCAGACACCCAGAGCCGCTTGCGCGCCGTGACACCGCGCTTCTCCAGCATCGCGATCTCGGAGAGCAGCACAATGGGATCGATCACCATGCCCTGCCCGAGCACGCACGATGTCTGCTCGTGAAGGATGCCGCTCGGCACCAGGCGCACGATCGTCTTCTCACCGCCGACGACGAGCGTGTGCCCCGCGTTCGGGCCGCCCGCATAGCGCACGACCATGTCGGCGTTCGCGGTGTAGAGGTCGACGACCTTGCCTTTGCCCTCGTCCCCCCACTGCGCGCCCACGATCACCACGGTCGCCATCGCTTACTCCACGGTCATTTCCCAAGAAGACTTCGCAGCGGATCGGCGTCTCGGGCGGCCGCCTTTCCGCTTTTCCCTAGCACGCCATCTTCGGTGACGACGAACGAATAGCCCCAGGCCGCTGCGTACGCGAGCGCCGCGCTCCGCTCTTCATGGACGACCACACGATAGCCGTGGCCGCGGAGCAGCGACGCATGCGCGGCCGTGGCTCGCACGAGGACCACGCTGCGCTCGACGTCGCGGCCCGTCTCCACCCCAGCCGACTGCCCGCGCTGCTCGTCCCGGAGCGCCCACGCCAGGTGGTCCGTGTTGAGCGCGAAGCCCACCGCCGGCAGGTTCGCTCCGAAGCCTGCGGTGAGCGCGTCGTAGCGGCCGCCGCCACCGAGCGGTTCGCCTGGGCCCTCCGCGAAGAGTGCAAAGCGCATGCCCGTGTAGTATGCGAAGTGCCGGACCTCGCCGGGATCACACGCGATGCGCGGCGCGACATTCTCCTTCACCGCGCGGTGCACGGTACGCGACAGCTCCGCGATCGCGTCGCGGGCGGGCGTCTTCGCGAGCAACTCCTCCGCCGCGACGAGCGAGTCCGCGCCGCCGAACGTCCGGCACAGCGCGACCAGCTGGGTCTCGTGCCGCAGGCCCCGCGCGGCATCGCGCACGCGCGCCACGTCCTTTTTTCCAAGCGCTGCGAGCACCGCGGAGGATACGTCGGTGGATGCGTCGTCGAGGAGCGCGCGGATCACACCCGCGTGCGAGAGCTCCAGCACGAAGCTCTGGAGCCCTGCGCGCCGCACGGACTCGCACGCCAGCGCAATGGCCTCCGCATCCGCCTCCGCCCCCGGTGCGCCAAGGAGCTCCGCGCCCACCTGCGCCAGCTGACGATGCTTGCGCGCGCGCCCTTCCTTGCGGCGCACCACCACGCCCTCCGTGGCGATGCGGTATGGCCCCGGCAAGGTGACAAGGCGCGTGGCCACGAGCCGCGCGACCTGCGGCGTCATGTCTGCACGCAGCGATGCGATCTCCCCCGACTCGGGCTCCACGAAGCGCAGCACGTCTCCGAGGTCGAGCGTTCCCAGTGCGGCATCCGCCACCCTCGACAACTCGAACACGGGCAGCACCACGGGCTCATACCCGTAGGACGCGAGGCACTCGTGGATCGCGGACGCGATGCGACGCCGCTCCCTTGCCTCCCTGGGCAGGACGTCGTGGATGCCTTTCGGTAGTGACTGGGGCATGGCGGGTCGTCAGAACGTGGTGAAGAAGGCTGCGCCCGCGCCGTCACGACTTACCGTCGGAACGACGCGTGGCATCGCGCTCGCCTTCGTGCTCGATGGTGGGGGGGCGCTGGGCGCGGTGATGAGGAAGTACGTGCCGAGCGCAACGCCGACCGCCGCCAGAACGAAGCCGCCATCGGAGACATACGAAAACGCGTCCGCGGTGTTGAGCAGCGCCTTGCCTTCCTTGGTGCATTGCTTGAGCTGCGCGTTGCACAACGGCTCGGAGTCCGCCTTCTTGCCCAGGACCATGATGCCAAAGACGGCCCCCGTCGCCAGGCCCACCGCTCCGACACCGAACGAAACATAGGCGGCCGTGTGGCTCACCGGCTCGGTAGGTGGCTGCGGTCGCGTGTCCGTCCCACCCTCGATCGGCGTGGCGGGTGTCGCTACCGGGAGATCCTCGAGCGTGGGGCAGGTCACCCGCTGCGCTGCGGCCCTGCGCTCCTGCACGAGCACCTCGATCGAGCTCGACTTCTTGCCGCTCTTCTCGAAGCGGAACGTGCGCCGTCCCGGCTCCGCGGTGAAGGGCTGACCGTTCGCGGCGGCGGGCACCAGCCGCTCCTCGACCATCAGCTGGTCGATCCTGTCGGAACCGCAGTCGAGCGTGAGCCGCGGCAGGTTCTTCTCGAGCTCCGTGAGATGCTGTCTCGCGAACTCCGCGCGGTCCCTCTTACCAACGCTGTCCGCACGAACCTCGGCGTCGCGATAGGCGAGCCACGACAGCCACGTGCTCCCCAGCTTCTCGCGGCAGAACGCCAGGTTGAGAACGGTGCCCAGCTGTGCGTCGAGCTTCTGGCTGTCCTCGAACTTCGGGCAGGCGTCTGCGAACTTCTGCGCCTTCATCAGATCCTGCCCCTCCTTGAAGAGGCGGGCTGCGTCGGACTTTCCGTCGGCCAGGGCCGGCGACGTAAAGAGCGAGCAGGCAGCAGCGGCGATCAGCGTGGTTCGGAGTCGCATGCGCGGGAGCGATCAGGAGCCTTCGGGATACAGCGTCACTTCTGTTCGATGAGGACGTCCGGCAAGCTACCACCGTTGCCACCGTTCGCGCCAGGCGAGCCACCGCGCGGCGGCGCTCCACCTTGCCCGGGCGGATTTGTCTTGGGCGGCGCGGCCCTCACCTTGCGGATGGGCGCGGGTTGAGGCGCAGGCTGTGCGCGAGCAGCGACAGCAACGTTAGGCACACCACGAGGCCCCGCGTCTCCATCGAGATCGAGCATGCCGGCCGGGGTCTGACCCGTCTGCACGAGTGGCCCCACCGAGCCCGGGGTCTGTCCCGTCTGCACCAGCGGCCCCACTACTGAGTTGGGCGAGTTGGGCGAGTTGGGTGAGTTGGGCCCTTGCTCCATGCCAGTCGGTGCGAGCGGGCCAAGTGGTACCGCCAGCATCGGTACAGCTCCCGTGGGCGCGGTCATCGTGTCGTCAGCGGCGACCTGGGCGTCGTGGTGTTTCTTGTTGATGACGACGACGAGCGCGATGGCGATGGCCACGCCGATACCGCCGGCGATCCAGAACGGTGTCTTGCTGCCCTCGTTCGCCACGGCGAACTTGCGCTTGCCGACGACGGTGCTCGCGGTGGGCTGGACGTCGGACTCGCGAACGCTCACCAACGCCCCTGGCTTCGAGCGCGTCGCATTGCTGTCCTCGGGCAGAGGCCGCGTCAGTGTCCGGCGCACCTCCTCGGCTGCATGCGTCCACGTTCCAGAGCCGAAGGCCACGAGCGCAGTCGCGAGCTCGTGGACGCTCTGGTAGCGCTCGTCGCGGTTCTTCGTGAGGCACTTCTTGATCGCGTCCTCGAGCCCGGCAGGCACCTCCGGAGCGATGTCGCGCAGGCGTGGCGGCTCCTGCTCCAGGATCATCGCGAACGTCTCCTGCACCTCTTGCCCGCGGAACGGAAGCCGCGCCGTCAGCAGCTCGTACATCACGATGCCCATCGCCCAGATGTCAGCGCGCATGTCGACGGTCTTCGGGCTTCGCACCTGCTCGGGCGACATGTACGGGGGCGAGCCGAGCATGGCCTTCGCGCCTGTCAGCCGCTGCTCGTCTTCCGACGCGACGATCGATTTGGACACGCCGAAATCGAGGACCTTGATGATCTCGGTGCCATCCGGACGGCGCGAGAGAAACAGGTTCGATGGCTTCAGATCGCGGTGGACGATGCCACGTGCGTGGGCGCCCGCGAGCCCCATCAACGCCTGCAGCATGTAGTCGACGACCAGCCACCGCGGCAGCGGCCCCTGCGAGCTCAACACCTGATAGAGATCGACGCCTTCGAGGAGCTCCATCACGATGAACGGCAGCCCGTCGGGGCCGCGGTCGATGTCGAGCACGCGGGACACGTGCTCGCCCGGAATGCGCGCGGCGCTCTTCGCTTCCATGATGAGGCGCGACACGGCCTCTTCGTCGTCGTTGTACAGAAGCTTCACTGCGACCGGTTGGTCGAGCACGATGTGGTGCGCCGCGACGACCATGCCCATGCCGCCCTCGCCAAGAAGCCGCTCGACGCGGTACTTCCCGCCGATGACGTCACCAGCTTTCAGGTTGCCGGGCGCTGCGCGTTTTCGCGACATCGTTCAGTGTTGGAGAGTATCGCTAGTCATCGGCGCGAACTAGGATTGCGGACGGCGCCGGGCGATCTTCCACGTCACCGGCCCGTCCTGGAGGCCCGGGTCATGAAAGGTGGGCATGTCGCTTCATCGTCGGAGCCCCCTTCAACTGTCGGTTCGGTGACAGGCATGTCGGAGCGTCGTCGCGGGCGTGCGGAATGGTTTCGCGCACGATTCGAGGGCAAATGAGCAGCTCTTGCGGCCGGCACGAGGCTCGCAGTGGCTCGCCGCATGGCATACGTCATCGACCGAGACCTGGTGAACCGCGCGACCTCGGGGGACAAGGCTGCTCAGGGGCTGCTCGTCAGCATGGTGCGCCCGCATGTCGAACGCCAGCTGCTCCGCTACCCCGTCACGGACGAGGACCGGCGCGACCTCCTTCAGACCACGCTCATGACCGTGGTCCGCAGGCTGGACACGTTCCGCGCAGAGTCGAGCTTCTCGACGTGGCTCTTTCGTGTGACCGCCAACGAGGCCCTCATGCTCATGAGGTCGCAGCGTCGTCAGCGGCGCCGCGTGACCGACACGCTCGACTGGGACGAGATCACTGCGTTGCCTGCGCTCGATGACGCGGTGCCGGATGGCGAGACCGCCGCGGCGAACCAGGAGCGCGACGGGCGCGTGCGTGATGCGCTGGCATCCCTGCCGGGCGAATACCGCGACGTGGTGTCGCTGCACTACCACATGGAGCTTGGCCTCCAGGAGATCGCCGACAAGCTCGAGCTGACGGAGAGCGCCGTGCGTTCGCGCCTGCATCGCGCGCGCACCCGCCTCCGCATGCTCCTTGCGAACACGCCGGTCGGCCGCGAGGCCATTGCCGAGGCGAGCCTGTCGCAGCACCTCGACCCGATGCTCGCCGAGCCCGCGCCGCAGTCGCACCGGGCGCCGTCCAGCGGCCAGGTCTCCCGTCCCGCGCTGCGCGCAGCGTGATCTTCGCTCCCGAGGGTTGATGGCGGGTCTATCGTAGCTGCGTGGACCTGCCTCTGCTCTTCGTGTTCGACCTCGACGGGACGCTCGTCGACTCCAGCACAGACATTGCGCGCGCCTGCAACCACGCGCTCGCGGCGTTCGGCCGCGCGCCGCTCACGCACCACGCGATTGCGCCGCTCGTCGGCGACGGTGCCCGCGTGCTGATCGCGCGCGCGTTCGCGATGGATCCGCGCTCGGCTGACGTGGATGCGCCGCTCGCGGCATACAATTCCTTCTACGAGCTGCACCCCGCGGATGCGACGTCGCTCGTGCCGGGCATGCCCGAGGTGTTGGCCGCGCTTGCACCGCGAGCGAAGCTGGGCGTGTGCACGAACAAGCCGCGCGCCATCACCGTGGGCGTGCTCGGACGGCTCGGGATCGCATCGACGTTCGCGGTGGTCTATGCCGGCGGCGATGGACCGCTGAAGCCCGACCCCGCGGGAATGCGTGCATGTTGCAATGAACTCGATGTCTCGCCGGAGCGCGCTGCGCTCGTCGGTGACTCGCCGCAGGACGTGCTGGCTGGCCGCGCGGCAGGTGCCCTGACCATCGGACTCGCGACGGAGATCTTCGGCCCGGCGGAAAAGCTGCGCGCAGCAAAGCCCGACCTGCTCTTCGCCGACGCAGCGGCACTGCTCGCGCACTTCACGAGCGCGTGAGCGTCACGGGGTATCGGGCTTGACGTCGATCTCGGTGAGGTGGGAGCGGAGCTCCATCATCCTGTCGGACAGCTCCTTCACGCGCTCCTTGTCGCCAGAGAGATCGTTCTTCTCTTCGGGGTCCGCTGCCAGATCGAAGAGCTGGTACTGCGGCCCGCCCAGGTGAATGAGCTTCATGCCCGGGCTCTTTCCAGTGATGAGCGCACGACGATGCAGGTTCCAGGGCCCCGCGGGCATGTCCATGTACACGTCGCGCTCGCTGGGCGTCGCGTCCTTCGCCAGGCGTACATCGGTGAGCAAGCTCACGCCGTCCAGCTCTCCACCGACGGGCTTCTTCACGGCCTCGAGATCCATGATCGTGGGCGCGAGGTCGATGTGACTCCGCTGCTGCGCGATGCGGCGCGGCGGCGCGTCCGGCACGTACACGAGCAGCGGCACGTGCACGAGCATCTCCCACAGCTCCGCGCCGTGCCAGCTCATGTTGTGCTCGCCCAGCGCCTCACCATGGTCCGCCGTGACGATGATGGCCGTGTCCTTCGCAAAGGGTGCACTCTGCACATAATCGACGACGCGGCCCACCTGCTGGTCCGTGAACCACACCTCGCCGTCGTACGCGCCGCGCGAGTAGTCCGCGGGGCCGGGCTTCTCGGGAAGGAACGTGGGCGCGCCCTGATGAGGCACGTACTGCGCATGCGGATCGAAGTAGTGGATCCACATGAAGAAGGGCTTTCCGGAGTGCCCTTCGTCCTTCAGCATGCGGATGGCCGCATCGCTCACGCGGTCTCCGCCAATGGAGTTGTCGTTGTCCGTCATGCCCGGCGGAATGGGCGACAGATCGAACAGGTCCATCCCCTGCGTGACGCCACTCCACGGCTTCCAGTACCAGTGACCAGAGCATCCGAAGGTGTGGATCCCGGCGTCCTGCAGGCGCTTGGTCACGAAGACATTGTTCTTGTCGTAGGCGTTGAAGTGGCTGCCGTCTCGTGAGGTCTCGCTCGGGTACTTGCCGATGAGCATGGGCCCGATGCTCTTCCCCGTGTACGAGGCCATGGCGTACGCGTGCTCGAACACCGTGGACTTCTCCGCAAGGCGATCCAGGTTCGGTGTCACCGGCTTGGGGTAGCCAAGGAACCCGACGTCGGCGCGGAGCGTGTCGATCGTGATGAGGAGCACGTTGTAGTGCTTCGCCGGGAGCTCGGGCTCGATGACCTTCGGGATGACCTTGATCGCGAGCGGCGTGTCCGCGCCCGAGCAGTCCTCGTCAAGGTCGTTGCCCGGCTTGTCGAAGAAGTCCGGCGAGCGGCGCGGATCCCGGTCGTCGCAGTCGAGCCCGCCGAAGAGCGCGCTGCGTCCGTCCTTGTCGCGGTCGGTGAGCTTGCGAAGAATGCGGAGGCCCATGCGGCCGGCGGGCGCGCGGCGCTCGATCTCGCGCGTCACCTTCTCGTGGGCGTTGAGCGCATGCGCGGCGCGAACGGCGAGCAACGGCGGTCCGAGGCACGCAACAGCGAGCCCAAGGAGGAGCACCACGCGCCTCCGCCGCACGCGCCCGTCCAGCACCAGGCCAAGGTACGCGAACGAGAAGACCGCGAGCACGTGCGTGAGGGGCGACAGGTCGAGCTCCTTGCGCGCGAGCACACCCAGGATCGCGAGCGGCGTGGGGCCCGTACCGCTTGCGTCTCCCAGTCCCACACCCAGCGCGAAGAGCAGCGCTGCCACGAACAACCCGAGCGAGAGCGTGAAGACCGGATCGATGAGCAGCGGTGCCTTGCCGCCCGCATACGCAAGGAGCTTGCGGAGCGGCGAGCTGAGCGCGAGCGCGAGCACACCAGCCCCAGCGAAGACCCCGAGCACCGACAGCGCGAGCGCAGCGCCCGCCGCCCGCGGAGCGCCGTCGGACAGGAGGTCACGCGCGATATGCGCTGACACGACGAGCGCCCACAACCCGCACAGGCAAAGGAGCGGAAGCAGCGCAGCGAGCCGCGACCGGAGCAGCACCGGCAGCGCACGCAGGTCCGCCGCATATTCCGTGGGCGCCTTCGTGCGCGCGGGCTCGAAGAACATGGCAAGCGCGAAGGCGACGAGCGCGGCGAGCACCGCGATCGGCGCGCACACGCCGATCAGGTCCATGAGGAGCTCACGGGGCGCGTCGGTGTCGGCGTAGAGCGCCCGGCCCTCGACCAGGGCCACCAGCGTCGCGCCAGCGCTCGCGCCCGTCAGCGCGAATACGAAGCGTAGAGGCCCTCTCATGTCTTCGCGGATCCTCTACCACGACCCGAGCGGCGCTCGAGCAGAGCGAGTGCTACGCGCCGTCTTTTCCGCGCTTCGGGGGGTGACCTGCAAGCGGATGGGCTTTGTCGTAGACGGCGAAGAGGTGCTCCATCGATACGTGGGTGTAGCGCTCCGTGGTGGAGAGCGACGAGTGCCCGAGCATCTCCTGGATGGAGCGAAGATCCGCGCCGCCGTCGAGCATGTGCGTGGCGCACGTGTGCCGGAGCGCGTGCGGATGCAGGTCGGAGCGCCCAGCGCCCAGCGCTCCATACTTCGACACGAGCAGCTCCACGCCGCGGACGTTCATGCGATTTCCACGCGTGGAGAGGAACATCGCGCGCTCCGAGCCCTTGGGTGGCGGCGTGCGTTCGAGAGCGGGCCGCGCGCCCAGGTATTCGCCGACGGCGGCGAGCGCGGCGCGACCCAGCGGCACTACGCGCTCCTTGTTGCCCTTGCCGATCACGCGCACCTCCATGCGATGCTGGTCGAGCGAGTCCATGTCCAGCCCACACAGCTCGCTCACGCGGAGCCCGCCTCCGTAGAGGACCTCGAGGATGGCGCGGTCGCGGAGGCCGGCCGGATCGTCAGCGGAAGGCGCTTGCACGACCTCCTTCGCGGCGTCCGCCGAGAGGAACAGCGGGAGCCGCTTCGGGACCTTCGGGGACGCAAGGCTCTCCGCCGGATTCTTCGCGAGGAAGCCCTTGCGCCTGCAGAAGCGGAAGAACGTGCGCACCACTGCTATCTGCCTCCCCATCGACGACGCCGCGAGTGTCTTGCTGCGCTCCGCGAGGAACGCACGCAGCCCGAACACGTTCACCGCATCGAGCGTCGTCTGCTTCTTCTCTGCGAGGAAGGCGATCAACAGCGCGAGGTCGTGCTCGTACGAGACAAGCGTGTTTCTAGGTGAGCGTCGCTCGGTCCGCAGGTACCCGAGGAACGCTTCTTTCGCCGCGGGCAGCTCCACAGGTTTGAATGTAGGGTCTCAGGCTGTATCGTCGAAGAAAAGCGTGAGCTTTCTTCGACGCAGCTGGGACTTCGCGAAGCGCCTCTACCGAGCGGCGAAGGACGAGCGCGCGTCGCCCAGGGAGATCGGCTGGGCGGTCGGCATTGGCGTCTTCGTCGGCTGCTCGCCGGCGCTCGGCTTCCACGGACTCGTCGCGCTCGGTGCGGCCACGCTGTTCAAGAAGAACCGACTGTTTTGCTGGATCGGGTCGCGCGTGTGTAACATGATCACGCTCCCGTTCGTCGTGCTCGCCGAGATCGAGATCGCGCGCTTCCTTCGAACCGGACAGTGGCTCGCACTCGACCGCGACAAGGTGCTCGAGCAGGCGCCATCCCTGCTCCTCGACTGGTCGCTCGGTCTCGTGCCCGTCGGGGGGGGGCTCGCGCTCGTGTTCGGGTTCGGCTCGTTTGCGTGGGCGCGGTATCGAGCCGCGCGGTCCACGAGCCGAAAATTGGCCCCCGTCGAGGATGTATCCCACAATGTCCTACATGAACGAGAAAGCCGACTCTCAGGAGCGCCGCCGCCGCCGAAGCCATGATCCGCTGGTGGCGCTGCACTACCAGCTCTCCCACGCACGGACCGAAGGCGACCTCGACGCGATCGTCGTAGCGGACGCGTCTGGACTGGTGGTGGCGGGCGCGGGGTCGTGGGCGGTGTGCGAAGAGCTGGCCGCGTATGCGCCGTTCCTCGCATCGAAGGACCAGGGCAACGGCGAGGACTCCGTGTCCTCGCGCATCGCCGCGCTCCGGGGCACCGTCGATGTCGAGACGCTCTCGCTCGGTTCCCAGGAGGTCCTCATCTGCGCGCGTGGCGGACGCGCCCGCAAGGAAAGCCTCCGTTCGGCGGCGCTTGGCGTCGACCGCATTCTCCGCGTGGCGTAGGCTCGTCTCATGAGCGATGAGTCCGGTGACCCGAAGAAGAGCCGACTCGAGAGCGTGATCCCCGGCATCTTGAAGCGCGGCATGGAGAAGGCTGTCGAGAAGACGCTCGAGGCGCCCGCCGATCTCAAGAGCTTCATGACGGACCTGAAGCTCCCGAAGGAGATCGCGCACTACCTCTTCTCGCAGGTCGACGAGACGAAGAACGGCCTCTTCCGCGTGGTCGCGCACGAGATGCGCGATTTCCTGGAGCACACGAACTTCGCCGGTGAGATGCAGAAGATCCTCACGACCGTGCAGTTCGAGATCAACACGACCATCCGCTTTCGCCCCAACGACGGCGAGAAGGCCGAGCGCTCCGACAAGGACGGCGACGAGCCATCCGCCGGCGCCAGCGAAGGTGATGGCGGCAAGCCCGGTCGCCCCGAGGTGAAGACCAACGTCACCGTACGTCGCGAGCGCGCCGAGCGGGAAGAGCGACGGCGGCGCGGCGGGCGCAGCGGCGGTGATGAACCCGGCAAGCCGGACAAGGCGGACTAGCGCGGACTAGGCGGACCAGGCGGTCCAGCGCGACATCGTTGCGGCTCGTGAGAGAAGCCCGGAAAGCACCGGTCTTCCTGTGGTAGCTTGGGCGAACGATGGCAAAGGCTCTTCATGCGGGGGGAGAAGTCGATGCGTGGTGCACCAAGTGCAAGCTGGTGCTCAATCACCGCATCATCGCGATGGTGGCCACGAAGCCCGTCCGGGTCGAGTGCTCCACCTGTAGCTCGCACCACAATTTTCGCGGCCATGCGCCCGGCGACAAGCCTGCGGCAGGCGGCAGCGCATCCTCCGGGACGCGTCGCGTGACCGGTGGAGCTGGTCCTGCCTCCGCGCGCGGCCCCACGAAGGCGGTGCAAGCAGCGCTCGATCGCGAGCGCAGCTGGGAGAGGGCCGTGTCGGGCCACACCGTCGGGGAGTTCAAGCCGTACCGCGTGTCCGGAATGTTCACCGAAGGAGAGCTCATTCGTCATTCGAAGTTCGGTGATGGCATCGTCACCCGCATCATCGACACGAAGAAGATCGAGATCCTCTTCAAGGACGATACGCGCACCCTGGCCCAGGGCCTCACGGACTGAAGGCTCACCTGGCGTGCGCGCGACTCCGCTCTACGCAATCCTTCTTTCGCTCGCGCTATCTCCGCGACCTGCCGCGGCCGCTGGCGATCCGGCGGAGCTCGAGATCGCGCCTGGGGAGCACGGTGAGCTGGGCATCCTGATGCTGCAGGGTCCCTTCCCTGCGCAGAACGCGCCGGCCGCGCCGCTGGCTTCTGGCAGGTGGACGTCCGCCATGAACCGGATGGGCGTGGTGGACGTGGCGCGCGGCAAGACCCACACGGACGCGGTGATGTTCGCGCGGCTCGCGCTCGACGTGACGGTCGAGGCCGACTACGTGCTCATGCTCGGCACCGACGACGGCGTGACCGTGCTCGCCGACGGCGCCCGCATCTACGAACGCGATGTGGCGCGTCCGCTCCGCGAGGACGACGACATGCTGCCGCTCCACCTCACGCGCGGGCGCCACGAGGTCACGCTGCGGCTCCATCAACGGTCCGGCGCGTGGACAGTGAAGGTCCGCCTCACGGGCAGCGACCTTCGCGCCACCGGCGCCGTGGCGCTCATGGTGCCGCGCGACGCCGTGACGGACGCGGATCTGATGTCGCTCACCAGCGTGCAGTTCGATCGCGGGCTTGGACCACAGGGCCTCTCGCCGCGGATCGTCGTGCAGTTTCCCGCTGGATTTCCCCGTGATCTGGCGCTGCCCGTTCGTGCCACGCTGGTGACCCCGGGCCGCACCGTCTTCACGCTGCCATGCGGCGAGGCGCGGGCGCAGAACGGAATCGCGAGAGACTACGAGGTGAGCCTGCCGCAGGTGGCGCCGGCCGACGTTCCACCTGGCACACGGCTCTCGCTCGTCGTGGGCTCGCGAACGCTGAGCCTCCCCGTCGCCGCGCCGGAAGACGTCGTGCGCGCAGTGGCTCGCGCGCGCGCCGAGCTCTCGAAATCGCCACGCGACGGTGAGGATCCGGACCTGCGCCCCACGCTCCGCTTGCTGGCGGACCGGCTCCTTCGCTTCACGAACGATGGCGACACGGACTACCCCGCGCTCGATGCGGAGGCAGCGGACCTGTCACGCGTGCTCTCCGCAGTCGAGGCCGGCACCGACCCATGGAAGGAGCGCGTGGGACCGCACCGCCGCGCCTATCTGTCGACCTCCGACGGCATGCCGCAAGAGCTCGCCGTCTACGTGCCGCCCGGCTACGATCCGAAGCGAAAGCTCCCGCTCGTGGTCGCGCTGCACGGCCTGGATGGCTATCCCATGGCGATGCTGCGCTGGTTCTTCGGCAAGGACGAGACCGGAAAGGATCAGAGCTGGGAAGAGCGACACGACACGCCGTTGCCTGCGCTCGGGGCCATCGTGATCGCGCCCAACGGGCATGGCAACACGATGTACCGGGAGCAAGGAGAGGATGACGTGCTCGCCGCGCTCGCATGGGCCAGACGGCACTACAGCATCGATGATTCCGCGATCACCATCACCGGCCCGTCGATGGGCGGGATGGGCGCCGCGGCGATCCCTCTTCGTCATCCCGACCTCTTCGCAGCGGCCGCGCCGCTGTGCGGCTACCACAGCTACTTCATCCGCCGCGACATCGGACCGGTCACGCGGCGACCCTGGGAGCAGTTCGTGGCAGAGGAGCGTTCGAACGCGCTCTGGGCGGAGAACGGACGCAGCCTCCCGCTCTACATCGTTCACGGGCAGCGCGATCTGCCGGTCGAGAACAGCCAGGTCCTCATCGATCGGTACGAGGCGCTCCACTACGCCGTGGTGCACGAGCACCCGGATCTGGGGCACAACGTGTGGCAGACGAGCTACGAAGACTTGAAGCTCGCCAAATGGCTCGTGGGAAAGCGCCGCCGCTTCGATCGCGATCACGTCGTCATGAAGACCACGAGCTCTCGCACCGGCGACGTGGGGTTCGTTCACCTCGACGCGCTCGCCGCGTACGGTGCGTGGGCCACCGTCGACGCACGCCGCACCCGCGCCGACGTGGTGGTGAAGACGACCAACCTGCGCGCGCTGCACCTCGATCGTGATTCGATTCCCGACGGAGCGCCGCCCGCTGCCATGCGCGTCACGGTCGACGGTGCGTTGCTGTCGTTCGCCCCGGAAGAGCCGCTCGCGCTTCATCGCGTTGACGGCGCATGGGCGAAGGGGCGGCTCGAGCCAGGACCGCCGACGAAGCACGGCCACGTGACTGGCCCTTTCCGCGATGTGTTCCGCGAGCCCGTGCTCTTTGTCTACGGTGCATCCGATCCCGAGGGCGTCGTGGCCAACGAGACCGTGGCCCGCTACCACGCCCGCGGAAAGAACTACGTGTCCGTGCGCTACCCCGTCATGAGCGATCGCGAGTTCCGCGAGCGCGGCGAGCGCATCGATCAGGATCGCCCGCTTTTTCTCGTGGGAAACGCGAAGGAGAACTCGCTCGTTCGCGAGCTGGAGGAGGCGTTTCCGATCAAGGTTCTGGGCGATGCGATCACCGTCGGCGGCACTGCATTCCGCGGAGTGGAGATCGGAGCGGCGTTCATCCGCCCGAATCCGCGGAACCCGGAGGCCTACGTCGCGGTGATCGAGGCTGTGACTCCGCTCGGGACGATGCGCGCGATGTCACTACCCGACATCCTTCCCGACTACGCGGTCTACGATCACGCCGTGGCGCCATCGCGAGGACAGCTGATCCTCGGCGCCGGCAACCTGGTCACGGGTGGCATGTTCGGGAGCGACTGGTCACTCAGCGCGAACGGCCACGGCCCTTGACGCGGCTGGTGTCTTCCGTCGCGCCGATGCCGCCAGCAGTGCCGGTCGTGCGCGTGCGACCGTAACGGCCACCGCCAAGCTCGGGACGGGCGCTCGTCCCCTGGCTCCCGGCCTGACCCCCGCTCTGGCCTCGGGTCGGGCCGCTGGCCTGGCCTGAGCTCCGCCCGCGTCCAGCAGGGCGGGCATCCGCGCTGGTCTGGCCGGTGGGCGCGGACCGTCCGCGGCCTGCACCGCCACCCCAGTCCTCCTTCACCTCGTAGCCGCGACGGCCGGGGCTTCCGCCGCCGTACCGCGCGCCTTCCGTTCTATCGCCCTGCTGCGTGGGTGCAGCCTTCCCACGTCCGCCGCCCTTCGGTCGTGCGCTGTTCGCACGGGTCCGCGGGCTCCGCCCGGTGTTCACGCGCGCGTTTCCGAGCTGTTTCAGATCCTCGGTGCCCACGGCAAGCTTCTTGGGAACGCCGTACCGCTTGCGGAGATCGTGGAGTTCCTCGCGCGTGACGGCGCGCAGTGCGCCAGGCGCGAGTCCCTCGGTCGTGATGCCCGCGAACGAGATCCGGGACAGCCGCATCACCGGGTAGCCCGTGGCCTCACCCATGCGGCGGATCTGCTGGTTCCGACCTTCGGTGAGCGTGATGTAGAACCACGTCTTGTCGTCCTCGAACCGGTCGAACTTCACGTCCGCGGGCTTCGTCTTGCCGTCGGAGAGCGAGATGCCCCTGCGCCAGTTCTCCAGGTCCACGTCCAGCATGCGGCCGCTGACCTTCACGATGTACATCTTGGGCACGTCCGTGCGCGGGTGCAGCAGCCCGTTCATGAACTCGCCGTCGTTGGTGATGAGCAGCGCGCCGGAGGTGGCGAAGTCGAGCCGACCCACCGGGAAGACGCGCGCCTTGATGTTCGGGAAGCGCGCGAGCGCCTCCTTCACGGACGGACGGCCCTCGGGGTCCGACAGGGTCGACACCACGCCGCGGGGTTTGTGAAAGATGTAGTATACAAGGTTTTCTGCGACGAGCCGCGTGCCGTCCACCTCGATGCGATCGTTCGCGGGGTCTGCCTTGGCGCCGAGCTCCGACACGACGTGCCCGTTCACGCGGACGCGCCCGCTCGTGATCATGTCTTCGGCGTGCCTGCGTGAGGCGATGCCCGCCCGTGCGAGGATCTTCTGGAGGCGTTCGCTCTTCACGGATTTTCTCGGGTCGGCGGGTTACGGGGCCTGGCTACTTCTTCGGTCTCTTCGCGCCTGCATCGGCCGGCGCGCCTGCGTCGACGGGGCTTGACGAGACACCTGCATCCATCGCCGCGAGGGCCTTCTTCTCGTCCTGCTCCTGCGCGTACTTCATGGCCTCGTCGCGGTCCCAGCGATCGACGTGTCCGTCGAACGAGTCGTCCACGCCGACGCGCTCGAGGTGACCCTTCGTGTAGATCTCCCAGACGTCAGGCTTGCCATCGAAGTTGCGGTCGCGGCGGATGCGATTCAGCTGACCGTCGAGATAGAACTTCCACACGTCGGCCTTGCCGTCGTGGTTTGTGTCCAGGTCCTCCTCCGCGATGCGTCCATCGACGAAGGTGAGCCACACGTCGCTCTTGCCGTCGTAGTCGCGATCCGACTCTTCCTTGACGGCTTCGCCCTTGGCGTTGAACGTACGAATGACGTCCTTGATACCGTCGAGGTTGGTGTCGATCTCACGGCAGACGAGCGTCTTGTGGCGGGAGTCCCCCTCGCCCTCCATGCGATAGACGCGGCGCACGTTCGGCTTCAGCGCGCCCGGTCCCGCGGTCTCGGCGATCTCGAGCTCCGGCTTGCCGCGCCAATCGCAGCGCGAGTGGTCGTCTGCAGGCCACTTGCTCGGGTCGTGCGAGCCGCCGGGTGTGACGGCAGTGGTGCCCGTGCCAATGGGAGCGCGCTCCTTGTTTCCGCCGCCGCAAGCGACGACCAGACCGAGCCCCACGGGACCGATCGACCATGCGATGAATGATGCGAGAGAGCGCTTCATTTCTTGCCTTTCTTCGGCTTCGCGCCAGCATCAGCAGACACGCCCGCGTCGCCCGGGCCCGTTGTGTCCGCAACCGGGGCCGGAGGGGGCGGCGGAGGCGGTGGCGGTGGCGGCGCTGTCATCCCACCGTCGACGTTTGCGCCGAGAGGCATGGGCGCCCCTCCTTCCTTCCCGTTGTCTCCCATGACGACGGTGGACTCCGGATCCGGAAGGCCATCGCCGTTGCGGTCCATCGCGATGGTGACCTTGTCACCCTCGTACGTCCACCACTGGTCGATGCGTCCGTCGTTGGTCGAGTCGCGCTCGCGCTTCACGATCTTCCCCGTCGCCGGGTCGAACGTGTCCCACGTGTCCAGGCGTCCCTGGTTGGTCGTGTCGAGCTCGCGGCTGACGAGCTTGCCATTTTCGTAGTGCTCGATCAGGTTCGCAACGGCGTTGTCGTCGAAGTCGACCTCGCGGCGGCGAATCTGGCCGGTCTTGTCGAAGTACTCGAACATGTCCGGCTTGCCGTCGTGGTTCATGTCGGACACGCGGCAGATCTCGACCGTGCCATTGTAGACGCGGCGGATGTCGGTCTTGCCGTCGCCGTTCGTGTCGAGGCTCTCGATACGCTTGCCACCTTCGTCACAGGACTCGTGGTCGATCGACTCCGAGCGAACCTGGCTTGGTCCATTTGCATTTGCGGCAGTGCTCGCGCCTGCAGCGGCCTTCTCGCCGCCGCAGCCGAACCCTGCCAGAACGCCAGCGGTCAGAAGCCCCGCGGCCACGCTCGCCCAAATCATCCGTCGCATGCATGCCCCTGTACGTGATCGCGCTCGTGACCCCATCGGGTACAAAAGCCTCGGCCGCACAATAGACAGCCTGGTGCGTCAGAGGCAAGCCTCCCGAGCCCATCCACCCGATCTTGTGGGCGGTTGGTCCAATCCCATAGGGGATACTCCCAGCCAAAACGGCCCCTTAGGACCAGCCTTGGGGAAACTTGTTGAAAGATTAGGGACGAGTTCTAATTACACCAATGATATCGACTGTTTGACAAATCGAAGGGGCGATCACGGGTACGGCTTGACCGTCACGTATGGTCAAGTAGTGTATAGCCATGGTCGGCCCTATCCCCGATCACCTCATTCTGGTCTCAACGGGGTGTACCAACCCCTGCTAGACCGCTCGGAAGATTCCCATCGACCTCCCCATGCGCAAGAAGATCTCCACCACCATCTACGTGACGCCGGAGCAGGCCGACAAGCTGAAGCTCCTGCACGATCGTACCAAGGTGCCCGTGGCGGTCTACATTCGCGAGGGCATCGATCTGGTCCTCCGCCACTACGCGCACCTGCTGCCAGGTCAGCTGCCGCTCGTGGACTCCGCCCTCGACGTCTCCGCGCTCGCTGCCTCGTCTGCCTCCTCCGCCTCCTCCGCCTCCACCAAGGCACGTGGGGACAACCGTGAGCGCCCGAGCACCGCCTCGCTCCAAGCCGCGACCGCCGTCAACAACGGGAACGCGAACGACGCGAACGGCGACGAACCGAAGGCCGCGAAGCAGCGCTGAGCGAACGCGCAGGACCCGTCAGGGCTCCTGGACGATGATCTCCTTGGAGAGCGACGACGTCAGCAGCTCGATGACTCCCGCGCCCGGATCACCCTTGGCGTAGGCCCAGTACCCCGAACCCACGGTTCCCACGGGCGCGTTCGCGACGATCTGGGTGCCTGACACTGCCGGAGAGTCCACGAAGACTCCGCCGAATATGCCAGCCTCCGTCGCATAGCCGAACAGGACGGGCCCATCTGGGTTCACCGTGAGCATGCTCCATTTGTTCGTCGTCGACCCTGCACAGTTGGGATCCCAGCCCCACTTCTTGCCGTTGACTCCATTCGAAGGGCACAGCGTGCCGCCGTTGCCAATATCGGCATACGAGCCCGTCTCTGCTTTGTACGCTTCCTGCGAGAGTCGGATGGAGCCGAGCACCTGCCGAGGCTCCGCCCCCTTCGATGACGCGATGATGGCTCGGTACCCGAACAGCGCGACGACTGCGAGGATGCCGATGATCGCGACAACGATCATGAGCTCGACAAGCGTGAAACCAGCGTTGCGCGACGTCCGCATGTTCAATCTGTTCCCCTGAGGCCTTCGGTGTGATCCGGGAGTGACGCACGACACGTACCAGCAGCCGCGCCTATGTTGAGTAAAGCAGACATGTTCTACGTCGGTACCCATTTCCTGCGATACGCAGGCGATTCGTGGGTGCCCGTGCGCGATCTCCCGCGAGGGTAGGCCTCGTTTCGCGCGCCACATGTCGCGGCTGACACGCCCCTGTACCGTGAAGTGCGATGACAATTCTTGGCGATGTGGTGACAAACTTTGTCGCGCGCACAGGTGTGTGAAGGCGTCAGCGTGGCGTTCCGGGCCCTCATTTTCCCATGCGAAAAGGCCAGCGCCCTCGGTATCGCTGCGGTGGCACGGACCCTGCGTTGGGTCCGTCCAAGGTTTCGGCGAGCGTCTCAATACGCTGGCCCGCGACGGTTCTAGTGCACAAGGAGCGAGTACAAAATGATTACGAAGAAAAATGTGCAGCGTGGCTTTACGCTGATCGAGCTGATGATCGTCGTTGCGATCGTCGGCATCCTCGCAGTGCTCGCCGTCTTCGGCGTTCGCCGCTACCTCTCGAACGCCAAGTCTGCTGAGGCGTCGAACTCCCTCGGTATGATGAACCAAGGCGCTGTGGCCGCGTTCGAGCAAGAGACCACACCGTCGCAGCTGCTCGCGCCGGGTACCTCCAGCGTCGGCGTCCTCCACGCGCTCTGTGCGACCTCCACTGCGGCCGTTCCGACGAACGTCGCGTCCGTCAAGGGCATCAAGTACGTTGCCAACAACAGCGGCGGCGTCGACTACGCGAAGGACGCGAACTTGGCGGCCCCCACGGGCTTCGCCTGCCTCCGCTTCGAGATCAACCAGCCGCAGTTCTATCAGTATCGCTACACCGCGGCCGGCCCTGACACGACGTCCGATGGTCGTCCGGGCACAGTGAACGTGCCGACCTGGCTCGCGACGTCGTGGGAAGTTGCCGCTTACGGCGACCTGAATGGAGACGGCCGAACGTCTGCGTTCATCACGGGTGGCGATACAGGGTCCTCGCGCGCGATCACGGCCACCACCGTCATGACGACGGACCCGGAAGAGTGAGCATGGCGCCTGGGTTGTCCTGAGGACCCAAGGCACGGTGAGACGCCGCAAGGGACAAGCCTTGCGGCGTTTGCCGTTTGTTGCTTTGGCTTTTTGGCCTTGGCTGTTGATCAGGGCACGCTGAAGCCGAGGCGATGCAGGACCACGCGCCTCACGGCCGGGAGCCGCAGCCGATAGAGGAAGGCGTCTGCGAAGTAGTGCGCCATCACGACCGCGTTGAGCGAGATCAGCGCCACCTGCACCACGCCCGTGCGACGAACGAGCGCACCTGCGAATGGAGCCTGCAAGAGGCCGACGACAAAGAGCGGTGCCATCGCCAGGACCATGAGGCCCCACGAACGGGCGCGCGACAGCTTGCGGACGTCGCCTTCGCGGGTCTCCAGCATCTGCGCGGTCAGGTAGTAGTACTCGAGACCGTGAAGGCCCGACGTCACGATGAGGCCCCATATCGGTACGTAGAGCGTGAGTGCCATCGCCACCATGTGTGAGGACAGATAGAGCGTCTTTGCGCGCGAGGCTCCCCCACGAACGACCTGCCTCAGCGTGTGTGCCGCGCCGAGCGCGAACAGCCCGAGCAGCACGTAGACGCCCGAGAAAGGGAGAAGCGCGCCGACGCCCGGAACCGGCGCGAGCTGCGCGCTCGAGAGCGCAGGGGCGCGCGGGAACAGCAGCAGCCGCGTGAGCAGCATGAGGAGCACGATCGCGACGAAGTTGTTCTGCACGGAGCGCTCACCCGGAGACGGCGCCTGTTTCGCGCGCAGAGAGTAGAGCGCCCAGATCCCTTTCACCTGCGACAGCGCATGGTGCTGGGCGAAGATCACGCCGATCGTGATGCCCAGATCGACCAGGGTCGGCACCGTCACCGACGTCGTCCAGAAGAGGGCGAACGATGCCAGGAACGCGCCGGCCGATCCCCAGATCAAGATGCCCTTCTGCCCAGGCACGGGCGACAGGAGCTCCCGACGTGTGCCAAGAGCGAGGAACGTCAAGATGACGTGCGTGGTGTTGCCGAGGAGAAATTGGGAGAGATACGTCGCGTATTCGCGCTCGAGAACGCGCCCTTCCCCATGCCACCGCTCCAGGATGAAGGCTCCACCGGCAAGCAGGAACGGCAACGCGACGATGGACAGATCCGCATTGCGCGAGAAAAGCCACCCAGCGGTGGTTCGGGTCGTCACCATCACGTGAAATCTACCACGAAGATGCGCTCGGTGTTTGGCGGCGCAGGTGCTATGACGCCGGGCTCGTCATGTCTACGCCGCAGAGTCGGATCCGGAATTTCAGCATCATCGCCCACATCGACCACGGGAAATCCACGCTGGCCGACCGCATCCTGGACATCACCGGCGCCGTCACGGAGCGTGAGCAGAAGGCTCAGTTCCTGGACAAGATGGACATCGAGCGCGAGCGTGGCATCACCATCAAGGCGCAGAACGTCCGGCTCAAGTTCCAGGCGAAGGACGGCGAGATCTATCAGCTGAACCTGATCGACACGCCGGGCCACGTGGACTTCAACTACGAGGTGTCGCGCTCGCTCTCCGCGTGCGAAGGCGCGATCCTGGTCGTCGACTCCACGCAGGGCGTGGAGGCGCAGACGCTCGCGAACGTGTACCTCGCGATTGATACCGGGCTCGAGGTCATCCCCGTCCTGAACAAGGTGGACCTACCCTCGTCCGACGTGGACAAGACGAAGGAGCAGATCGAGCAGGTCATCGGCCTCGACTGCTCCACGGCGATCTCGTGCAGCGGCAAGACCGGCGTGGGCGTGCCGGACATCCTTCAGCAGATCGTCGAGAAGATCCCCGCGCCTCACGGAAACCCGGAAGGGCCGCTTCGCGCGCTCATCTTCGACAGCTGGTACGACAGCTATCGCGGCGCCATGGTCATGGTCCGTGTCTTCGACGGAACCATCAAGCGCGGCGACAAGATCCGCTTCATGAACACGAAGACCGACTACGAGGTCATCGAGCTCGGAAGCTTTCAGCCGTTCCCCGTCGCCCTCGACGAGATCGGGCCCGGAGAGGTCGGGTTCGTCGCGGCGAACGTGAAGAGCGTCCACGACACGAACGTGGGTGACACGGTCACGCACACGCTCGAGTCCAAGCGGGCCACGCAGGCGCTGCCTGGCTACAAGGAAGTGAAGCCCACGGTCTTCGCGGGCATCTTCCCCACGGACAGCTCGGACTATCCTGCCCTTCGCGACGCGCTCGAGAAGCTGCACATGAACGACGCCGCGTTCTCGTTCGAGCCCGACTCGAGCGAGGCCCTGGGCTTCGGCTACCGGTGCGGCTTCCTGGGTCTGCTCCACATGGAGATCATCCAGGAGCGGCTCGAGCGCGAGTTCAACCTGGACCTCATCACGACCGCTCCGAGCGTCGTCTACCATGTGTGGACCACGGCCCAGGAGATGGTCATCGTCGACAACCCCGCGAAGCTCCCGCCGCCGCAGCTCGTTGATCGCATCGAAGAGCCGTTCGTGAAGATGAGCATCCACGTGCCCGCAGAATATGTCGGCGCCGTGATCGCGCTCTGCCAGGACAAGCGCGGCCTGCAGACCGGCATGCAGTACGCGAGCACGGACCGCGTGATCATCTCGTACGAGCTCCCGTTCGGCGAGGTGCTCTTCGACTTCCACGACAAGCTGAAGAGCGTGTCGCGCGGCTACGCGTCCATGGACTACGAGTTCCTTGGCTACAGGGCGGGGAACCTGGCCAAGGTCGACATGCTGGTCAACGGGGACCCGCTGGATGCGCTCAGCATCATCGTCCACAAGGACCGCGCCTACGCTCGCGGCCGCGCCCTGGCCGAGAAGCTGAAGGAGTTCGTTCCGCAGCAGCAATACGAGGTCGCCATCCAGGCTGCGATCGGCGGCAAGATCATCGCGCGCGAGACCGTCCGCGCCCTCCGCAAGGACGTCACCGCCAAGTGCTACGGCGGCGACATTTCTCGAAAGCGAAAGCTGCTCGAGAAGCAGAAGGAGGGCAAGAAGCGCATGAAGCAAGTCGGCAACGTGGAGATCCCGCAGCAAGCCTTCCTGGCCATTCTGAAGGTCGACGCCTGAGCGCGGGATAGCCAAAATGCTGTCCGGGACAGGCCAGTTGGATGTACGCTACACGGTCTACCCCGCTCGATGAAAAAGCCCCTCGCTAAGCGTCGGACGTTGCGCACGAAGGTGAAGCCCCGTGCGAGCGTGGAGCCCTCTCGGTTGGCCATCGCCGCGCTCGAGCGCATCGAGAACGTGCTCACCAAATCCGGCAAGGTGGACAGGCTGGGACCGCCTGCGACGGACCTCGAGATCGACGCGCAGGCCAGCCTGCTCGGCAAGGGCCGGTCGCTGCCACCGAGCTATGTGACCATGCTGCGCGAGCGCTCGCGCATCGGCGAGCCGGAGATCCTCCTCACTGCGATGGAGATCGCGGGCAAGAGCTCGGAGCTGGTGACTCGCCTGGGCAACGAGGCCGTGCGGTACATGCCGTTCTGCGAGGCCCGCGACACGCTGTTCTGCTTCGACAAGGGCGGCGCCAAGGCCGACCCAAAGCGCGCCGAGCTCGCAGTTGTAGAATACACGGATGGGGCCATCAAGCTGTTCTGCCACTCGTTCGGCGAGTGGCTCGACCTGGTCGCGGACGGCCGCGAGGAGTCCGTCGAGAACGCGGCCAGCATGCCCGCGGGGCTGAAGCGCCTGCTCGCGGAGCTGGGGTTCCGTTTTGAATACCCTGTCGTCGGCCGCATGGAGACCGGCGACATCCCGGCGATCGTGGAGCTCGTCGGTCCTGCCACGGCGAAGCATGTCCGCGGCGACAAGGATCGCCTCTTCGACTCCAGCGGCAAGGCCTCGCTCACCATCAACGTGGACGAGTTCACGCTCGCGGTCTCCCTGCGCACCGGCATCTTCGTGTTCGAGGCAGAGGACGTCTTCCGCTGGCTGCGCCACTTCCGCGACGAGAACTTCTTCGGCAGCGACCTTGGGCGCGAGCCTCTGCACGCAGACAAGGTGCGCGATCTGACGCGCGCCGCGCCCGAGCCGCCGCTGGTGCTCCGCGGCATGATGGAGCTCCCCACGCTCTCCGCCACCAAGCACAAGTTCTTCGCCGCAAGCGGCTCCTCCGCCACGGACTTCTATCTCCTTGCACGGACAGCCAGCACGAGCGAGCGCGCACCGAGCGTCATTCTCCATGTGGTGGACGGCCTCGTCGCGAGCGCGCATCAGCTGGACGAGCCGCTGAACGATCTCTACGTCAGCCCCACCGGCGCCATGTGGGGCCTTGCCCAGACGCATGCCGTGCGGTTTGCTGGAGGGACGGCGCGCACGTATCCGCTCGCGCGTGCCACGGCCGGGCGAACCTGGTGGTGGGGCATCGGCGGCGGCAGCGAACGCGTCTTCGTGTGGGGCGCGGGCACGCTGCTCGAATTCCAGGGTGACCGGTTCACGCCGTTCGTCCCCGACGCGGGCCTGGACGAGTCCGAGTCCGTCGTGTCGCTCGTGGCCACGCAGAACAACATCTCGATGCTCGTCTGCGGCGATCACATGGGCGCCGTGGCCTCTTTCGACGGCAAGGACTGGCTTCCCATCGGGGAGGACAGCGTCCTTGACGGACAGCTCGTCGACATGGACGTGTGGCGCGGCATCGCGCTGGTGCTGGACAAGAAGGGTGACATCCATCGCGTCGAGCGCGGCTCGCACCGCAAGGTGGCGCTCAATCGACGCGCGCATGCGTTCACCACCGACTCGGGCGTAGACCGTCCATTCCACGCCGTCCGGGGCTACGACGGTGGAACACTCCTGGCGAGCGACGGTGGCGTCATCGCGGTCGGCGCGGGCGAGCCCATCTTCCACGCCGCGAAGGACGGGCGCGAACGCACGCGTCTGTTTCGGGTCGGCGGTCGCAGCCTGCAGCTCGCGAGCAAGGTCTCTCGCGTGGAGGCATCCGACATCGGCGAGACCGGCATCGTGGCCACTTCGGGCCCGAATGTCTGGCTCTTCCGTGACGGAACTTTCCACGTCCTCGACATGCACGAGTGGTAGGGATCCCGCGCGACCAGGCGTGTTAGCCTCGACGCCATGCCCAAGACGCCGCGTGCGCAGGACACAGTTGACCAGGTCAACGCCACGAAGAAGTCGGCGCTTGCGGGTTGGAGCCTGGAGGAAACACTCTCCTTCGGTGGCGCGCCCCTCTTCGTACTTCGGCTCGGCAATGGCCTTCGCGTCCTGCTTCTGCCCGACGACAGCGCCAAGGTCGTCAGCTACTTCACGTGGTTCCGCGTGGGCTCACGTCATGAGAAGCCGGGCAAGACCGGGCTGGCGCATCTCTTCGAGCACCTGATGTTCAACGAGACGGAGGGCCTCAAGGCCGGTGAGTTCGATCGCAAGCTCGAAGAGAATGGCGCCGAGTCGAACGCAGCCACGTGGCTCGACTGGACGTACTACTACGAGGCCCTGCCGTCCGATCGCTTCGGCCTCGCCGTGACCCTGGAGAGCGAGCGCATGGCCCGCCTGGTGCTGTGCGAGCCGCAGATCGCGAGCGAGAAGGAGGTCGTCGCGAACGAGCGCCGCTACCGCGTCGAGGACGACGTCGAGGGCGCCGCAAACGAACTCCTCTACAAGCACGCCTTCCAGAAGCACGCGTACCACTGGCCCACGATCGGCTGGATGGACGACATCAAGAACTTCACGCCCGAGGACTGCGCAGCCTTCTACAAGACCTACTACGCCCCGAACAACGCGACGCTCGTCGTGGTCGGCGACGTGAAGCTCAAGGACGCGCTCGTCAAGATCCGCGACGCGTACGGCGCGCTCCCAGCCGCGGCGCTTCCCGTGGAGGACACGACGCCGGAGCCGTTCCAGCTGGAGGAGCGCCGCATAGAGGTGAAGAAGCCCACTGCGAGCGAGAAGGTCATTCTTGGCTATCGCGGGCCCGCGCTCGGAGACAACGACCACCCTACCCTCGTGGTGCTCTCGGAGATCCTGTTCGGTGGGCGCGCATCACGGCTGTACGAGAAGCTCGTGATCGAGAAGGAGCTCGTCACCGATCTGCGTGGCTGGGCATCGACGTTCCGCGATCCAGGTCTCTTCGAGATGTTCTTCTACGCTCGCGGCGAGCACACGTGCGAGGAGATCCTCACCGCGCTCGAGCCTGAGATCGCCCGGCTACACGTGGACGTCGTCTCCGACGAGGAGCTCACGCGCGCCAAGGCTCGTCTGGAGCTCGGGCTGCTCTCCACGCTGGACACTGCCAGCGGCAAGGCCGAGCAGATGGGCTTCTACGACACCGTTCTGGGCGACCCGGTGGGCGCGTTCGGTCGGCTCGCTGCCTATCGCCGCGTGAGTGCTGGCGACATCCGGACTGCTGCGCGAAGGTACCTTCACGCTGCGCAGCGGACGATGGTCATCGTGCGTCGCGATGGAGCGCCATCGGCGACCGCAGAGAGCGCAGAGGCAGCGCAATGAGCGCCGCCAAGGAGCGTGCACCCACCGTCATCGCGATCGCTGGCGGCGGCAAGGTCTTCGTGGAGAGCGCGCACACCGTGCCGCTCGTTCACATCACCATCTCCTTCCGCTCCGGCGCGTTCCACGATCCGCCCGCCAGGGACGGCACCGCACGGATGATGTTGCGGCTTCTCCGGCGTGGTGCGGACGGACTCGGCGCGCAGGAGATCGAGCGCACCATCGATACGCTCGGCGCAGAGCTGTCGGTGGAGGCCTCCGCGTCCACGGTGACGCTCGGCGGCTCCGTCATCCGGCGCAACCTCGAGCCGTTCATCGCGCTCATCCGCCGCATCGTCGGCAAGCCCACCTTCTCCACCGACGAGCTCGAGCGCCTACGCCGCGAGAGCACCGCAGAGCTGCTCGAGGCGCGAGACAACGATCGGCACCTTGCGTCCGTTGCCTTTCGCCGCGCCGTGTTCGGTGAGCATCCGTTCGGCCGCGGCTCTTCTGGCCGGATCACGTCGATCCAGAAGATCACCGAAGAAGACATCCGCGCTGCGTACGCGAAGCATTTTCGTCAGGGCAATGTCGTCTTTGGCTTTGCCGGCGACATTGACGAGGCCGGCGCAAGGAAGCACGCGGAAGAGATCGCGAGCGCGTTGCCCACCGGCGCGGGACCGGAGGGGCACATCGCCGAGCCGACTCCCCTCACGGGTCGCGCGCTGGTGTTCATAGACAAGCCGGAACGCACGCAGACGCAGATCTTGATCGGAGGTCTGGGCACGCACCCCAAGGATCCCGATCATGTCGCCCTTGCTGCGGCGACCGCGGTCTTCGGCGGCACGTTCACGTCGCGGCTCATGCGCGAGGTCCGCAGCAAGCGCGGCTGGTCGTACGGCGCGAGCGCACGTATCGCGATCGAGCGCGCGCGCCACGCCTTCCAGATATGGACCTTTCCTGCACAGGAAGACGCGGCCGCGTGCGTCGAGCTGGAGCTCGGTCTCCTCGAGACCTTCGTCAACGACGGCATCACGGAGCGCGAGACGTCGTTCATCAAGAGGTACCTCACGCGCTCGCACGCGTTCGACGTGGACACTGCCCAGAAGCGCCTCCACCAGGCGCTGGATGTGGAGCTGCTCGACCTGCCCGCGGACTACCACACGGCCTACCTCGCCCACGTCGCTGCCGTCACGCGCGATTCCGCAAACGCAGCAGTGAAGGCGCGCTTCACGGCCGAGAACCTGGTCATTGCCGTCGTCGGCACGGACTCGCAGATCCGCGCGGCGGTCGAGGCGAAGATCGCGCGCCTCGCCGGGACGAAGGTCATCAAGTTCGACGAGCTGTGAGCGTGTCCGGATGACCGACGTCGTCCTCTTGTCCGAGCTGCTCCCGATCGTGGAGACGACCCTGCGCGCCGCGGGGCTGAGCACGGCGCGGCTCTTCGAGGCAGCGGACCCCGCGACCTTCTTCCAGGAGCACGGGTCCTCCGCGCGCGGCGCCGCCGGCAGCTATGGGCGCCGCATCGACGGTGCGCTGATGGACGGGCTCCCCGCCCTGCGAATCATCGCGAACTTTGGCGTGGGCTACGAGACCGTGGACGTCGCAGCCGCGGCCGCGCGCGGGATAGTGGTTACGAATACGCCGGACGTGCTCACCGAGGAGGTCGCCGACACGGCCATGGGTCTGTTGCTCGCGACCGTGCGTGAGCTGCCAGCGGCCGAGCGGCACGTGCGCGCGGGGCTGTGGAAGACCGCTCGCTTCCGGCTCACCGACACGCTGCGCGGCAAGACCGTCGGCATCTTCGGCCTGGGCCGCATCGGCAAGGCGATCGCGCGACGCTGCGAGGCGTTCGGTCTGCGCATCGCTTATCATGGACGTCACCGCCAGCCCGCGGTCGCCTACGAGTTCCACGATACGCTCGTCGGTCTCGCGCGCGCGGTCGACATCCTGGTCGTCATGGCACCGGCAAGCGCCGCGACCCTGCATGCGGTGAACGCAGAGGTGCTCGCAGCTCTCGGGCGCGAAGGCACGCTGCTCAACGTCTCGCGCGGGTCCCTGGTCGATGAAGCCGCACTCGTGAATGCGCTTGAAAACAAGGCGATCGGCGCCGCAGGCCTGGACGTCTTTGCAGACGAACCGAACGTTCCCGCGGCCCTCCTCGCGATGGACAACGTGGTCCTGCTTCCGCACGTGGGCTCTGCCTCGCGCTCCACCCGCGACGCCATGGGGAAGCTGGTCGCCGACAACCTGATCGCGTTCCTCGCTGGCAAGGGCCCACTGACGCCAGTCCCCGAGACTCCGTCCCGATCCTGAGAACCCGTCGAAGAACGTCCGTTTCTACGGCTTGTTTGCCTTGGCGAAGGTTTCGGCGAATTTCGTGTCGTACGTGCTGGCTCGGAACTCTTCGCTCACAAGGACCTTGCGGAGGAAGTCCACGTTGGTCACGCACGGGGCGATGTGCGTGCCTTCGAGCGCGCGGTCGAGCTCCGCGATGCACGCGTCGCGAGTCTCGCCCCACGCGACCACCTTCGCGATCATTGGGTCGTAGAACGGCGTGACCTTGGAGCCTGGGCGCACACCAGACTCGATGCGGAGGTGATCGCTCAGCGTCTCCTCGCTCTTGCCCGCCCAGATCAGCGTGTCGATCGCGCCCGGCTTCGGGATGAAGCCCTTCCAGCTGTCCTCTGCGTAGATGCGTGCTTCGATCGCGTGACCCCTGCGTGTCTCCGCCGCACGAGAAAGATCGGGTAGCTTCTCGCCTGCGGCCACGCGGAGCTGCAGCTCCACGAGGTCTAGCCCGGTGACCATCTCGGTGACGGGGTGCTCGACCTGCAGACGTGCGTTCACCTCCAGGAAGTACAGGTTGCCTTCCGCATCCGCGATGAACTCGCACGTGCCCGCGCCCACGTAGCCCACCTTCTTCACGACAGCGATCGCACGCTCGAACAGCCCGCGGCGCCTTGCCTCACCCGCTTCACCGCGGAAGAACGGCGCGGCCGACGGAGACTCCTCGATGATCTTCTGATGGCGCCGTTGCACGCTGCACTCGCGCTCGCCGAGCGCGTAGGTGTTGCCGTGCGAGTCGGCGAAGATCTGCACCTCGATGTGACGGGGCTTCTCCACGTACCGCTCCAGAAACACGCGCGCGTCCGCGAACGACGCCCTGCCGCGGTCCGAGCAGCTCTTCAGCGCGCGCTCGAGTCCCGCCGCCTCCGTCACCACCTGCATCCCGATGCCGCCGCCGCCACTGACGGCCTTCACGACAATCGGGTAGCCCACCGCCTCGGCCACCTTCGCTGCGGCCGCGACGCCCTCGGGCGTGTCGATCACGATGGGCTCGTCCGTTCCGGGCACCGGCGACGTCCCCGCGGACAGCGCGACGTGGCGCGCCTTCATCTTGTCGCCGAACGCGTCCAGCGTGTCTGGTGCTGGTCCGACGAACGTGACGCCCGCCTCTGCCACGCGCCGGGCGAAGCCGGATTTCTCGCTCAGAAAGCCGTATCCCGGGTGCACCGCGTCGGCGCCGGTCTTCTTGATGGCGTCCATGATCGCATCAACGTTCAGGTACGAGTCCTTCGCGGCGGCAGGGCCGATCAAGATCGCTTCGTCGGCATCGGTGGTGTGCGGCGCGCCTGCATCTGCCTCCGAGTACACGGCGACGGTCTTGATACCAAGACGTTTGCACGTGCGGATGACGCGGCGGGAGATCTCCCCGCGGTTGGCGACAAGGACCTTCGAGAAGAGCGGCATGCGCCCTTTTTCGGCCGCCTTGCCCTCCGCGTCAATGCCGAAGATCGCCCCCGACGGCCTGCTCGAGCGCGAACACGGCATTCCAGTACACGGCGAGCTGGTTGATATGGTCCGTCTTCACGGTCGCATACGTCCTGCGCGCGTCGAGCAGGTCGATGAAGGAGATTCCGCCCTTGCCCAGGGTGACCTGCTTCTCGATGATGCCGACGGCGTACTGGGCGCGCTCCAGCAGGTGCCCCGACTCATAGCGCTCGATGATGGTGCGCGCGGCCAGGTACTGCTTCCAGGCGCTGCGGACATCGGTGTCGATCTGCGAGAGCGTCTTCTTCTCCGCGGTCTCCTGCAGCGACAGGTCCGCCTGCGCGTGCGCGATGTCGCCCTGGTTCTGATAGAAGATCGGCAGCGGAATGCTGAGGCCCAGGCCGAGCGTGGGCGGCGAGAGCGCGTTCTGTCCCGTACCTGTCTGCGAGTAGTTGAGGCCAACGGCGATATCTGGCACACGCTCTCGCTTTGCGAGCTCGATGCCCTGTTGCGCGCGGTCCTTCTGCGCCACGATCAGCTTGAGATCCGGCCTGCGGTCGCGTGCCTCCCTGAGAAGTGCGTCGAGCGCTGCGCCGTTGACGCGCGGGGGTACATTGAAGTTCACAGTCTCCGGCTCCACGTCGAAGTCGGTCTGACCCGTGCGGTCTCCCAGCAGGAACAGCAGGTTGAACTTCGCGCTGTCGATGGCGATGGTCGTTTGATCGACGACCATCTCGGCCTGCAGCTTGGCCGTCTCCACGCGCGCGACGGTGCCCGAGTCGACGTTCTCCTTGCCCGCGTTGAGCTGCACCTGGAACTTCGCGAGGGACTCGACCCAGGAGTCGCGCGTCTCCGTCGCAAGCGCGAGCGCCTTCGTCGCACGCGCGGCCTCGATGTAAGACGCCTTCACCTGGCTCGAGAGCACGCGACGCGCGTCCTCCTTGTTCATCCTCGCAGCCGCGATCGCTGCGTCGGCAACGCCGCTGCGGAGCTCTCGCTTGCCGGCCAGGAACCGCATGATGGCCGCGTTGTCGCTGATGCCGACATTGAAGCCCCATTCGGAGCAGCCACCGCAAGGCGCGCTCGCGCCGTCGGGGTAACCGTTGCCCTGGCTCGGGTTGTAGCCGAACGTCTTGCCCACGCCGCCGAAGAGCGTCGGATTGATCGCCGCGGTGAGGTTCACCTTCTCGGCTTGCGACATCGCGATCTGGGCGTCCGCAATGATGAGGTCGAAGCCTTGCTTGTCGAAGCGCGCGAGCGCGTCATCCAGGGAGAGCTTGGGGCGCGCGACATCGACCCCCGCAGCAACAGGAGCGGCTGGCTGGCTGGCCGGCAACGTGGGCGGCAATGCCGGCGGAGGTGTTGTCACCGGCCCAGTCGGAACGGGCGCGGGCTGCGCTGGCACGGGCGGCCGTGCTGCAGGCGGCGGCGCCAACGGTTGGCCTGGCCGCGGCGCCTGAGCCAGGGCATTTTCGGAAGTCGCGAGGAGGAGTGAGACAACGAGCGCGCTCAGCCCAGCGCGCGCGAGAGTGCTAGAAATCATGTGGTCCGCAGCCTAGCAGAGAGTCCACATGACTCATTCCGCAATGAACTCGCGATGAATGCATCTTCAGCGCGCGTTAATCTTGAACGTCGCCTTCAAAAATGGCCGCCCACGACGACACCACCCGTGGTCGGCGACAGGAGCGGCGCGAGCGCGAGATCCACGTTCGTCTTCTTGGACGGCGCGGCGTTGTCCTTCGGCGGTGGCGCGCCGATGAGCTCCGGCTTGTCGAAGAAGTAGAGAAATACCCCGGTCAACAGTACGGCACCGCCGGCGGAGAACGTGACGACCGACGCCGTCTTGAAGTCGTCGCGTTGCTTGGTCGATGCCTGATAGTCGGTGAGGTCCGGGCCCGTGATGTTGCCCGACGCGTCGCGGATCTTCTTTGCGCTCGTTTCAGCGCTGAGCGACACCGCACCGGTCACGATGCCCGCGACCACTGAAGCCGCGCCAGCGCCCAGGAGGACGCCCGACACTGTTCGCTGGCCGCTTCGCTGGAGCGCTGCCGTCACGACCTGCTTCTTGCCGTGCACCAGCACGACGTCATGACTGTCGACCTTGCGCCCGTTCGCGATGAGCGAGACGACATGCGCGCCGGGCTGGATGTGAAAGGGTACGGAGCTCGGCGCAACGCCCACGGCGCGACCATCCACGTAGACGTCGAGCGTCCGATCACAGTCGACGACGAGCTCGGCGGGCTTCTCCTCGAGCGGCACGTCGAGCGTGGTGCGCTGGCCTGGCTCACCGACAACGTCGCGTGTCGCGTCGCCGTAGCCCTCCGCGGTGACGTGCACGTGGTGCTTGCCGGGCGTGACCTCTCCGATGAACGGCGCATCGACGAACGCGCCGCCGTCGATGCTCACCTTCGCGCCCTCCACGGGCGAATAGATGGTCACGCGTGCCGCTGTGGAGGCGGCCGTGGGCTGCTGCGCAACCACCGAGGGCTCGAGCTTGGCCGCCAGCGGGCCTAGCTCCGTGAGCGCATCGGCGGCGTCGGGCACGCGGGCCCCTTCCTTCACTTCCTTCACGTACTGCTCGTAGTGAGCGACGGCGTGCACGAGCATTTGCGGGTCACGCTTGCCGCCCGCGAAGTAGTTCTTCCGTTCGGCCTGCGCCAGCGAGAACAGGATCTGCGGCTTGGGGGAGAGGCGGTAAGCGTCCTCGAAGGCGGCCACAGCTGCATCGTAGCGTCCCGCCGAGTACGCCTGGGCTCCGGCATTGAACTGAACCTTCGCTTGCTCGACCGGAGACGCGTCGCCGGCAAGCGCCGGTGGTGGTGACATGACGCCCAAAGCACCGAGCAGCCCGAGCAACGCAAGCACGCTCTTCGTTCTCATGGGAGCACCGGGCGCTGCTTGAGGATGGTGAGTGAGCGATCATCCAGGAACGCGATCTCGTCCACGCCGTCGCCGGACATGTCACCGACCGCGAGCGAAAATCCGACGGAGAGCGTGCGATCGAGGATGCTCTGGACGTGGCCCGCGCCGCTCCGCTCGATGGTGCCTACGTAGAGGCACTTCGCCGTGAGCACGGCGACCCTGCTCGCGCCCCCGGCGTCCACCCGGATGTTCGCGATCGCGGTGGGGTCTGCGAAGGTGGCGCACGACGTGCCGCCGTCACCGCCATCCGCGGAGCTCTGGCCTCCGCTCACGGCAACGTTGGTCACTGGGACGCCCGTCTTGGAAAGCGTGCCCTGTCCGTCGTTGAAGAAGACCGTCATGGTCGACGAGCCAACGATCTTCGTCTGGTCGCCCGGGAAGCGAGCCGGCTGGACGCTCGTGAAGCCAGAGATGTAGACCAGGTCCTTTGCGTGGTCGCCATCCACGTCGACGAAGAGAAGCTTCCCCGCGGCCCCGAATGGCGCTGGCGCCTGCGCCAGATCCTGGCGACCCGCCGCGCTGAGCCTGGCGATGGTCGCGCTCTTGCCGCCCACCGTGCCGCTGACGATGTAGACCTCTGCGACCCCATCGCCGTTGATGTCGTCCACCGCGAGAGGCACGCTGGTGTTGGCAAGGTAGCGATTCGCCTTCGCGTCCGCGGTGTCGGTGCCAACCAGGATCGCCTTCGTCGCGTCCTTCGTGGGGACGACGATGGACGAGAACACGCCAAGGTCACCCTGGAAGTTCGCCCCCTGCGGAGCGATGACGACCCCGATGCCACTGCTGCGTGCGGTGGTGAGGTCGCCATAGAGGACAGCCATGTCGGTCTGCCCTTTCGCCTTGAGTGGACCGGCCACCACGGCCAGCCCCGGACCAAACGCCTGATTGTTCACGTCCGCCACGCCCTTCACGGCCAGCGGGAAACGGTCTGCGTCACCAATGAGCACCGCCACGGCCGTCGTCGGGCCGGTGGGCTCGTTGCCGACCACCGTGAGCACGTCGTGGAGCGCCGGAATGGTGGTGAGATCATTGGCGAGCTGGAAGGAGGCGACGCGACGCGGGTTCTCTGGAAGGCCTTGCCTTCTGCCGTAGGCGAGGAGCACATCACCGCCCGCGGAGTCGGCCGATGCGCGCACGAGGACGCCCAGATCGAGGACATTGTCGCCGTCGTAGTCGCCAACACCGATGCGCGCGACCGACCCGCTCGTGGGCAAGGTGCCGGCCGAGAAGAAGCCACCCGGGGCGCCGACGAAGAAATCGATCAGCGTGCGCGACGGTGAGATCGCCGCGATGTCCAGGAATCCGTCGGCGTTCAGGTCCGACACGATCGCCTGCGTCCACGGATCGCCCGTGTTCTTCACGTAGGGCACGAACTCCTGGCCGAGCCCGACCGGCTTGGTGGTGCCGAACGCGATCATGTCGGAGAAGACAACGTCGGTGAGGGTGTCGGCGTTGAAGTCGCCCGCAGCGATGATCGGGTTGCCGCGCACCGGGCCGCCCACCGCCATACCGCGCAGCGTGTAGACGAGCTCCGTGAGCGTGCCCGTCTTGACGTTGTAGACGTAGGGCGCGTGGGGCGCGGCTCCCTGCTGCGGCTGGAAGTTGACGACGATGTCCTTCTGTCCGTCGTCATCCATGTCGCCCACGGCCAGCGTGATGGGCATGAGCTTCAGGGCGGCGACCTTGGCGAGCTCGACGCGGATCGGCAGGATGGCACCGCCCGTGGCGTCGTTGAATACGACCTTGCCGGTGACCTCCTTCCGGCAGATCGGAATGATGTCGAGCTCCGGCAAGCCCTTGCCGCCCTGAGGCGCGGCAAGGAGCAGGAGCTCGCCACAGACCGACCCGGGCAGCACCTTGATCACCGCGGCGTCGACGATGTCGCCACGTCCATTGAGGGTGACGCCAGGCGGGATGTTCAGCGGAATGTTGGTCGCGAGGTCGGAGCCGGCGAACAGCGGCTGACCACCAGCGCTGCCAACGATCACCGCAAGACCGTGCGTGATCGTGGGCGAGGACGCTGACGACGTCACCGGCAGCGAGCCATCCGCCAGCGAGCCCACGAGCCCGAAGAAAGCGACGTCCGTCTTGTCCAGGTTGGTCGGGTACGCGACCGGAACAACGGTGCGATCGTCCTGACCAAGGAGGATGTCGACACCACCGGTGCTGCTCGCGAATGCGATGTCATCGAGTCCGTCGTCATCGGTGAGTGCGCGCGACACCTGCGGCGCGCGGATGCTCGCGCCGACCAGCAGCGTCTGCGCGATCTGGGCGGAGTCGTCGATGAAGTGGATCTCTGGCCGACCCAGATCCGACACGCTGCTTGCGAAGAGGTCCTGGCGACCGTCGCCATCGAAGTCCCCGAGCTGGAGGCGCGCCTGTCCAGATGGCACCGGCGTGAACGTGAGGTCGAACTGGCCCGATGGAGCGCGGCACACGCCGTCCGTGCCGCAGCCCCATCCGCTGGGACACTGCGCCGTCGCCGCGGTCGCCGTGCAGAGGAGGCGACATGCCGTGGGCGTCCCTTTCGCGCCGCATTGCGCCTTGCCCACGTCGAACGTATCGCAGTCCTCTCGGGCTTCGACGACCCGGTTTCCGCACGTGTCCGCGCTGACGTCGGGCAGGTTGGCGCACGCGTACGCAAGGGCGATGGCGGAGAGCGCGACGATGCGCCATAGGGGCCGTGTGGTCATGTCAGAAAGGCGACTCGAGGTCCTTGTTGATCTTGTTCGTGCCCGCGCCGCCGGCCTGCTTCACGAGGGTGACGCTGGAGCTCTCGTCCGCAGCGCCGCTCACGCCGAGCGTGCCCGGAATGAAGCCGCTTGCGCGAATGATGAGGGTCGACTGGGCGCCGCGCGGGAGCTCGAACGGACCGGGCGCAGCGCCGAGCAGCTTCTTGTCCAGGTACACCTGCGCGCCCGCGGGCGTCGTGTTCACAGTCACCATCACCGTGGTCGGCACGGGCGCCGTGTCCTTCACGGGGGTCCCCACGGATGGCGCGGCGCTCACGATCTCGGATGCCGGCGTGGTCGGCAGCGGGCCGCTCGCGCTCTGCCCGAACGCCGTGGGCGCCGCAGGTCGCGTCACGAAGAAGGCCGCGAGGCCCACGCCCGCGAACAGCGCGACCGCGCCGACCACCATGGGCACGAAGTTGCGCCGCGGGGCGGTCTGCGACTCGAGCGTCTTCGGGATGTCGGTCTCGGCGCTCAGGTAGGTCTGTGCGTGAGCGTCGGCCTTCGCGTCCCCGCTGACGAACGCCACGTTCTTCCCTGCGGGCGTCGTCTTCGCCATCGCCGCGCTGTCCGGTCCACTCGGTGGGGCAACGCCGAGCTGCGTGGGCGCGCCGGACAGCGGGCCTCTCGCCTGCTGGAGCGCGGCGGCCAGCCCGGGCTGGGTCGCGTCGCGCGAGACGCCGAACGCCTCTGCAAGCGCGTTGACAGCCTCGCCTGCGGAGCCGAAGCGCTGATCCCGCTCCTTCGCCATCATCCGCACGATCACGACGTCCGCCGGCGCGAGCGCATCGTCGCGATCGGAGGGCAGCGGCACCGGCGCGCTCAGGTGCTTCACCAGGATGTCGACCGCGGACTCCCCGCGAAATGGAAGGTCACCCACCAGCGCCTCGTACGTCATCACGCCGAAAGAATAGATGTCCGTGCGGTGATCGATGGAGACGCCGCGCGCTTGCTCCGGCGACATGTAATAGGGCGTTCCCATCGCGGTGCCCGTCTTCGTCTTGTGCGTCTGGCCGCCCTCCGGCGCGAGCTTCGCGATGCCGAAGTCGAGCAACTTGGGCGTCACGTGCCCGTCTTCGTCCGCGACCAGGAACACGTTCTCGGGCTTCAGATCACGGTGAACGATCCCGCACTTGTGCGCCGCATCGAGCGCTCGCGCGACACCTCGCAGGATCGGGATCGCCTCTGCCGGAGTGAGCCGCCCCTTCTGCTTGATGAGGGTGTCGAAGCCTCCGCCATCCAGCAGCTCCATCACGTAGTACTGGCGACCATCGGGAAGCGTACCGAAGGCGAACACGTCGATGATGTTGCGGTGCCGGATCTGGTTCACCGCCCGCGCCTCCGCGACGAAGCGCGACACCATCTGGGCGTTGGAGGAGAACTCGCGGTTCAGGATCTTGATCGCCGCGGCCTTGCCGATGAGCGGGTGCACGGCGCGGTACACGACGCCGAAGCCGCCCTCGCCGAGCTTCCCTTCGATCCGGTATTCGCCGACCATGGAACCCGACGCGAGGCCGTGGTCCATCGTCGCGAACATGTCGGATGGCAGAAGCACCGCGCCGTCGTCCGGGCACATGGTCGCGTCGTCTTGAAAGGTCTTCTCGCAGGTGGGGCACGTGAGCATGGGGATTTGAAGCAAGGGCGCCCATGGGGCGCACCACTGCTCGTGCAAGTATCGCACTCAGCCCGGCCAGAAGGCACGTTCTAGAAGTGGGTGCGCATTGCCACGCGATCTGCCGGAAATCACGGCCCGCCAGCGCAGGCGCACATGCTCCCCGAACGGCCTCTGGGGCCGGGGTGGACGACGGCGGGTCCCCCATCCCGTTCTCACCGGGGCTACCAGGGCTGTGAATGGCGGTGCGCTCAGGTCAGGTAGTCGCGGTCCTTGAGCTTCTTCGGGATGTACTCCTCGGCGATGAAGGAGATGCCCTTGGAGAGGATCGAATCGACCTCCATCTTGAAGCCGTTCTTCTGGAGCTCTTTGATCTCGTTCTGCCACTTCTTGTCGGCGAACCAGGGGTAGTTGCGCATCTGATCGGCGCGCGCGAGATCTTCCTTGTTCAACTTGATCACGACGGAGTCCGGCAGCTTGAACTTCTTGTAGTCGAAGCTCGACATGCCGATGAAGCGGACGCCCGGCACGGCGAGGCGCATGGACTCGTACGCAAGGTTGATCGAGCCCTGCTTGAGCACGCTGTAGATGTAGAGCCCCCACGGATCGTTATCGACCAGGACGTAGACGGGGATCTTCAGCTCGGTCGCGAGGCGCTGGAGCAAGCGGCGGATGCCGCGCGCGGCCTGGCCTTCGCTCGTGAGGAGGATGCACTCGTTCTTCTTCCAGAAGCCGTCCTCGTTGAGGCGCGACCACACGGCGGCCTTCTCGACGAGCATGATGAACTTCGCCTTGGAGCGAACGAACTGCAGCACCTCGGGCTCGCAGATGCTGGGAATTCCCCAGCCGCCGCGGCCCATGCGCGAGAGGTCGATCTCGTCGCCGGCGTCGTTCACGACGAGCTCGCCCGCGGCGAGGCCCTTCTTGTTGGCGAAGAGGTGGAGCTCTTCACGGAGCGCGTCGACGGCGACCTCGACGTCCTCGATGATCGGGTCGGACTCGTTCTGCTCCTCGAACGTGTTCTCGCTGGAGCCTTTGAGCGTGTGCTTCAGGATGTAATACATCTGACGGATGGTGACCGTCTTGTTCTGCTGAATGAGCTCGCGGCAGCCGTTCGCGACCAGGAAGGTCTGCATGAACTTGCGCGCCATGTTCGTGTTGAAGAACTCGCGCGACTGAACGCGATCGCCCAGCTCGATAATGCGCTTCTTCTCGTTGAAGGTGACATTCGACAGCGCACGCACGCGAAGCGCAACGGCGGGGTTGTCCGCCTTCTCGACAGTGCGCAGCGTGGCCGAGGCAAGCTCCTCGATCTTGCGGAGTGTCTTGCGATCGCGCTCGGTCGCGCCGTTCGGTGCGGAGCCCGCGCTCTTCTTCTTGGCAGCCATGTTCTCCTCAGGCCTTCTTCTTCGGGGTGGGCTTCTTGACCGGCGCCGCCGGCTTCTTCGCAGGCGTCACGGCCTTTGCAACGGGAGCAGCCTTCTTCTTCTCTGGCACGGGAAGAGCGACCTTCTTCACAGCCTTGGCCTCGACCTTGGCCTTCCCCTTGGCCTCGACCTTGGCCTTCGCCTTCCCCTTGGCCTCGACCTTCGCCTCGACCTTCGCCTTCCCCTTCGCCCCGCCCGCGGGCGGCGGCGCCTGCGACGGTGACGGCGCACCCTCCGCGGGCGGCGGTGGTGGCATCGACGGAGCGCCGGCCTTGGCCTCTTCCTCCGCCTTGCTCTCCGCGACGACGTTCACGAAGTTCGGGAGCGCCTTGTAGAACGAGCCCTCGACCTTGTCCTTGTCGCGTCCGAGAATGCTGGCGATCGCGCCGGCGACCTCCGGGATGTAGCGCTGGAACAGGCTCATCCTGCGCTGTTCGCCCTCTGCGCGGGCACGCGCGCGGATGTGCGCCGCAAGCTTGCGACCGCACTCCTGCACGGCGAGCTTCAGCTCCTTCATGAGATCGTCGTAGTGAGCAACGGCCTCCTTCGCCTCGCTCGTGAACGGCACCCACACGCTGGCAAGGTGCACGACGATCGCAAGCGGACCGACAGGCAGCGAACCCTTGGGCTGCGAGAGCTCGTAGCTCTTCCAGTTGGTGTCGTAGACGGCCTCGCTGATCGCGCACGCCTTCGGCTGGTACTGCAGCGGGACGCGGTTCGCGAAGCGCATGACGTCCGCGGGCTCGTCGTTGGGCAGATCACCGCCGTACGCCAGACCCACCTCCACGGCAAACGGATTGCCGCGGTACACGGAGGGCGGCCGCGTGGTGGAGACGTAGTACTCCGCCTTGAAGCGGCGCTTCAGACCCTCGATCAGGAGCGCCTCACCGATGGGAACGATGCACGACGACGGCGGCGCGTGGACCTTCACCTCGCCGAGAGCCTTGTGGAGGCGGTCCAGCACCTCACCGTGGAGATCCTCGGCCCTCGCGGTGGGCTTCACGCCGGCGAGCTTGCAGATCTGCTCCGCGATGCCGTTGGTGACACGTGAGAAGTCGCCCATGAGGACCTGCTTCACGGTGCTCTTGCCGGAGTCGCTCAGCATGGACATGAGCATGCCGAGCTCGACCCCGTGCGGGTGCGGCTTGATCTCCTGCGCCTCTCGCGGGAGCTCGTTGGCGACGCGCGGATAGTGGATCGGCACTTCCATCTTGGGGCCCAGGTAGCTGAGCTCGAGGTGCGGGTTCGCGACCACGGTCTGCTCGAGGTACGCGTCCACGCTGGTGCGACCGCCGCGGTACGCCGCAACGAGGTTGATCTCGACGCGTGTGCCGTGCTCCTTGTCCCACTCGACGGTCTCGTCCTTCACGACGTCGGGCTGGTTGCGCTTCGTGTCGATGCGCAGCTCGATGCGGAACGCGGGGCGCCCCTTCCCCGTCTTGCTCGTGATGACCACGGGCTTGCCGGTGGTCTGCTGCCCGTAAAGACCTGCCGCGCTGATGCCGATGCCCTGTTGCCCGCGCGACTGCTTGAGCCGGTGGAACTTGGAACCGTAGAGGAGCTTTGCGAAGATCTTCGGTATCTGCGGCTTCACGATGCCGGGGCCGTTGTCCTCGATGATCACGCGGAAGCGGCCCTCGCTCATCTCCTTGATCTCGACGGAAAGCGACGGAAGGATGCCCGCTTCCTCGCAGGCGTCGAGCGAGTTGTCGACGGCTTCCTTCACCGTGGTGAGGAGCGCCTTCTGCGGATTGTCGAAGCCGAGCAGGTGGCGGTTCTTCGAGAAGAACTCGCTGACGGAGATGTCCCGCTGCTTCGACCCCATGGTCTCCGCAGTGGCGCGGCGCGCAGGCGGAGCGGACACCACTGTTTCCTCGTGCGCATGCGAGGCCCCGTTCATCGAAGCAGCGCCGTTCGACCCGTTCGCGTGCGCATGCCCGTTGCTCGATGGCTTCTTCTTCGGCGCGGCCGGGCGCTTGGGCGGGTTCTCGTTGAGCAGATCGAGCTGCTGCGGCGACGGAGGCGATTTCTTCGGCATGACGGGACGAACGTAATAGCCAGGGGTGAACACCTGTCAAGCTTCTCGTCGCGGAGGTCCCGGTTGGGAAGTCGCGGGCGAAGTCGAAGGCGAAGTCGAAGGCGTCGTCGAAGTCGTCGTCGTCGACGTCGTTCTCCCCGTCCTGTACGTTGCCCCCAGATGATCCGTTCGCCCGTCGTCTTCCTCATCTTGCTGACGGGCTTGAACCTCCTCAACTACCTCGATCGGTACGTCTTTCCCGCTGTTTTACCGGCGATGCAGGAGGATCTCGGGATCTCGAACTTCGAGGGTGGGCTCGCCGCGGCCACGTTCCTCGTCGGCTACTTCCTGTCGAGCCCCATCTTCGGCAAGCTCGGTGACACCGGCCAGCGCAAGAAGCTCATCGCCGTAGGCGTGCTCATCTGGAGCTTCGCCACCATCGCGTCGGGGCTCGCGGTCGGCACGTGGTCGCTCCTTGCCGCGCGCGCTGTCGTTGGTGTGGGCGAGGCAAGCTACGCCACGCTCGCGCCGACGATCATCGACGACATCGCCCCGAAGGCGACGAAGGGCAAGTACCTCGCGATCTTCTACGTGGCCACGCCCGTCGGCTCCGCGCTCGGCTATCTGATCGGCGGCTTCGTCCAGAAGCACTGGGGATGGCATCACGCGTTCTACGTGGCGGGTGGCCCCGGCATCGTGCTCGCGTTCCTCTGCTTGCTGATGAAGGAGCCCGCGCGCATTGCCGCGAAGGACAAGCCGAACTTGATCCAGTCCATCGGCCGCCTGTGGACCAAGACCCAGTACCGACGCGGCGTCTTCGGCTACTGCGCATACACGGCCGCGGTCGGTGCGTTCTCCTTCTGGGCGCCCAAGTTCCTCGTCTCCGTGCACGGCATGAAGCTCGACAAGGCGAACTTCATGTTCGGTCTCATCACGGTGGTCGGAGGCATCGGCGGCACGCTGGTCGGCGGTATCCTCGCCGACCGCAACGAGAAGCGGATCCCGAAGCCCGCGCTGCCCCCTCCGAAGGACGTGAGCTACCGCGAAGGCGCGGAGCTGCCCGAACAGCCCGATGCGGAGAAGGAGCGCCTCGCGAAGGAGGCCCTCGGCCACGAGCGAACTGCAGTGAACGGCCTCCTGCGGATCTGCGGACTGGGCAGCCTCATCGGCGCGCCGCTCGCCGCGCTCGCGTTCCTGTCACCCACGCCGACCGGCTTCTTCGCGATCGTCTTCTTCTGCGAGATAGCGCTCTTCCTGGGCACGTCGCCCATCAACGCGGTGGCCCTTCGCGCGGTGCCGCCGCATCTGCGCGCAAGCGCCATGGCTCTCCAGATCTTCGCGATCCACCTGCTCGGCGATCTGTGGTCGCCTGCGGCGGTGGGGCTCGTCGCCGACAAGTTCTCGATGGGCATCGCCGTCATGCTGCTTCCGATCGGCATCGCGGTGAGCGCGTTCGTGTGGTGGCCACGCCCTCGCGAGGCCGCCGCCGAGGAAGCATCCACAGCAGCCTAGGCAGGCCTGGGCCGCCTGACGCACGCCATCCCAGTTCGTCCGTCCCGCGCCCCCTCGGCAAGCGCGAGCGCGTGAACCACCGCGAGAGCCTCCTCGGGCCGTCGGTGGGGCCTGGGAGAGCGGCGAAAATGGCTGAAATCTGGCGACCGTCGTTGACGTTGTCACCCCCTTCGGGTTACGTGGCGCCAGCACGTTTTTGGCTCTTTCTCCTTATCCTCGTCCTTATCCGCCCGCGCGCCCCATGCCGCTCGCCCGAACCCCATCCGTCACCAGAAGATTTGCGGCCCGCGTGGTCGTCCTTCTCGGCGTGCTGGGGCTGATGCTCGTGGCGTTCTGCGCAACCGCACGCACCGCGCTCGCCGCTGGGCCAGACGGAGGCACACCCCTCACCGGCCCGGGTGCCGGCCCTGCGATGTCCGTGGATGCCGGAGCACCGCCACCGAGCGCAGACGGCGGCGCACCCCAGACGTCACCCCAGACGGGACCCGCCGACCCCGCGCTCCCCGAGATCCGCATTCCCCCTACGGAGGCCGAACGCGCCGAGGGCCAGCCCATCGTCCGCATCGACATCACGGGCGCGAAGCGCGTCGCGCGCGACGACATCCTGACCTACATGCGCGAGCACCCGAAGTCGATCTTCAAGGTCGAAGGCCTGTCGTCCGACGTGCGCGCGCTCTGGGACTCCGGCTTCTTCGACGACATCTCCGTGGACCTCTCCACGGTCGACGCGGGCGTGATTCTCCGCTTCATCGTGCACGAGCGCCCGAACATCAAGGCGGTCGAGTTCGAGGGCAACGAGGAGATAGAGAACGACAAGCTCACCGAGGCCGTCGAGGTGAAGCCGAACACGATCCTCAGCGTCCCGTCGATCCGCCGCAGCGTCCAGAAGATCAAGGATGCCTACGCGGAGAAGGGCTACTTCCTGGCCGACGTCGAGGCCAAGCAGGAGAACCAGCGCGACAACGAGGTGATCATCAAGTTCAAGATCACCGAGCACCAGCCCGTCACCGTCCGGCGGATCACGTTCATCGGGAACTACAGCGTGCCCGACAACGAGCTGCGCGACGGGATGCAGACCGGCCAGAGCTCGTTCTTCTCGTTCGGCTCCGGCGGCCCATACAAGCAGGACATCTTCGAGCGCGACGTGCTGCTCCTGAACGCCCTCTATTACGACAAGGGCTACATGAGCGTGCAGATCGGCACGCCTCGCGTGATGCTCACGCCGGACCGCGAAGGCATCGAGATCGCGCTCACGATCCACGAAGGTCCGCGCTTCAAGATCCGGAAGCTCCGCGTCTACGAGCGCGACGCCGACGGTCGCGAGGTGGAGCCGCTCGGCGGGCGACGCGCGCTCAGGCAGCTGATCCGCGCGCACTCGGGCGACTACTTCAACCGCGCGGAGCTCGTGAAGGATCTCACCTCCGTACGCACGCTCTACCGCGACGCGGGCTACGCGAACGTGGAGGCCGAGCCCGAGACCGAGCTCGACCCCGTGAAGCAAGAGGTCGACATCGTCATCCCGATCCGCCGCGGACCGCTGGTCCACGTCGAGCGCATCGAGGTGAAGGGCAACACGAAGACGCGCGACAAGGTCCTCCGCCGCGAGATGGAGATCGAGGAAGGCCAGCTCTTCTCCGAGACCAAGCTCGAACAGAGCAAGCGCCGCGTCACCGCGCTGGGCTATTTCGAGCGCGCCGACGTCTCCACCGAGCAAGGCTCAGCGCCCGACAAGATCAACATCAACTTCGAGGTGACGGAGCGCCCCACCGGAACGTTCCAGGTCGGTGCCGGCTTCTCGTCCGTCGAGAACTTCATCGCCACCGCGCAGGTGCAGCAGGCGAACCTGTTCGGCAACGGGCAGTCGCTGGCGTTGCAGGCGCAGGTCTCCGGTCTCCGGCAGCTGGTCTCGTTGCGCTTCTTCGAGCCGTATTTTCTCGACTCGGACTGGTCCGCCAGCACGGAGCTCTTCGACCAGCTCTACATCTTCCCGGACTTCTCGCGTCAGTCATACGGCGGGTCGCTCACGTTCGGCTACGCGCTCATTCAGCCGTGGCTGCGCCTCTCGCTCACGGGCACTGCTCAGTGGGACAAGGTCAACACGTCGCAGGTGAACACCTTCTTCGGCGCGACCACGTCGGGCTACTTCAGCGTGTTCTCGCGCTTGCCGCTCGCGAACCTGTTCAACGACGGCCGCACGCTCTCGCTGCGTCCCTCGCTCGTCTACGACACGCGCGACAACCGCCTCTTCCCGTCGTCCGGCATCTTCCTGCAGGGCTCCACGGAGCTCGCGAGCTCCGTGTACGGCAGCGAGATCGAGTTCATCCGTCACCGCTTCACCGGCCGCTTCTACTACCCGCTCGGCGGACAGACGGGCCAGCCCGGCTCCGGCTTCGTGCTGAAGCTGAACACCGAGCTCGGCTACATCACGAGTCCCTCGAACCAGGGCGTGCCGATCTTCGCGCGTTTCTTCCTGGGCGGCATCCTGGACGTCCGCGGCTATCGCCTCCGTACGATCGGCCCGCGCCTGCCGCTGAACCAGTCGCTCGACGTGAACGCACCGCCCATCGCGAATGGCGCGAACATCGGCGGTAACTTGCAGGGCTACTCGAACCTGGAGTTCGAGTTCCCCATCATCGACAAGGTCGGCATCCGCGGCGTCGTGTTCTACGACATGGGCAACGCCTGGAACACCGAGGACCAGTTCTGCAAGACCACGCCGGCGCCGCAGTTCGCAAAGGTGGTGCGGCCCTGCTTCGACATATCGAGCCTCACGTACCTGCGCACCAGCACGGGCTTCGGCATCCGCTGGTTCTCGCCGCTCGGTCCGCTGCGCTTCGAGTGGGGCTTCCCGCTCGCGCCGCTCCCGTACGAGGAGAGCTACGTGTTCGAGTTCACCATCGGCAACTTCTTCTGAGGTCCGCCGCGTGATCTCTCAGGGGCGGCTGTGCGTGAGAGCGTCGACCTCGGCCGCCCTGATCGGCCTCGTAATGCTCGCGGTCGCCTGCACCCGCGCAACCGCGGACCCATCCGTCACGCCCATGGCGACGGCGAGCACGAGATCATCCGCGGCTTCCGCTTCCGTCACGCTCGCGGACGCCGCCGCTCCAGCGTTCGTGGCATGGACGGATGACGCCGCGACAGCCCAGATCGTGAAGGACTGCCACGCAAAGGCCCCGAACCGCGGGCCCCTGCAGCCGGGAGAACATGACCCTCTTCTCTGCCAGCTTCCGTGGCGGCAGTCGTGCTCCTACAACCCATGCCGCCAGAAGGGTGATGAATGCCGCAGCGCGTGCGGGAGCACGTGCCGTGCTTGCGACGACTCCTGTGGGAGCACCTGCGACAGCTGCCGGAGCGCATGCAAGGACGACGCGTGTCGCGCCGATTGCGCGAAGAAGACGGGCGTCTGCAAGCAATCGTGCCTGACAGCCATCGACCGTTGCGGCTCCGCCGAATGCACCGCCGCGGGCAGCACCTGCTGGGAGGAGGAGAAGCAGAAGTGGAAGTCACACGGCTGCTCATGCGCCAAGATCCGGCCGTGCACCCAGAAGTGCGTCGATGCCGCCGGGAAGTGCGCGGGGGAGGAGGACTGCTTTGGCAAGTGCAAGAGCGCATGCGCTGCCAGGTTTCCCGGCTGCGACGTCCTGTACTGCATCATGGGCAACGAGCCGAGCGGCGATTGAAGAGCGCACGCAGACTCCTGATCGCGGTTGGAGCGGGCATCGCCGTCTCCGTTGCGGCGTGCGCGCAGCCCACGCCCGAGAGCACACGAGCCACCGCCAACCCGGAGCAACGGCCCCGACCACGTGGCGCACAGCCGCGTCAAGCGCTGGCCGTGGCCAGCTTGCCCGCCGGCGACTTCACGCAAGGCCGCGACGACGGCGAACGAAACGACGAGCGTCCCGCACACCTGGTCCACGTCGCGGCGTTTTCGATCGAGCGCACGCTCGTCACGCGCGAGGCCTTCGCTCGCTTCGTGGAGCAGACGGGCTACGTGACCACGGCGGACCGTCTCGGCTTCGGGATGGCGTCTCGCGAGGGCATGGACGACTGGGCGTGGGAGCGCGTGCCGCACGCATCCTTCCGCGCGCCGTTCATTGCCGACACGCCCGGCTCGGAGGCGTTCCTGGCGGTATCCGCGCCCGCCGTCATGGTGAGCCACGAGGATGCAGTTGCATACTGCACGCATCTTGGAATGCGCCTGCCTACCGAGAGCGAATGGGAGTACGCGATGCGCGGCGGGTCCACGGGCACGCGCTATCCGTGGGGGCCGTCACCGCTGCGCGAGGGCAAGCTGGGGCTCAACTACTGGCAAGGCGAGTCACACCACAAGAACGACCTGGAGGACGGCTTCCTCTACGTCTCGCCGGTGCGCGCCTTCCCGCCGAATGCATGGGGCCTCTACGACCCCGTTGGCAACGTGTGGCAGTGGACCGCAGACGTCTACGATCCGCTCGCGTATGCAAAGACACATGCGGGAGTGAACCAAACGGCCGGTGGACAGCGTGTCCTGCGCGGAGGCTCCTGGTGGTGCGGCGCCTGCACCTGCGAGGGCAACGGGCTCTTCTACAGAGGCCACGCGGAGCCGAAGGCCGTCTTCAACAACAACGGCTTCCGCTGCGCAAACTAGGCGCCCGAGCGTCGAAGTCGAAGTCGACGCCGGCTACCTCCTGCACGCCACGGCGATCGCCGCACGGTCTTCGACGTCCGCTGGCAGCTCCGCCACCGCGCAGCCTTGTGTGCAGGTTGCAAGCAATCGCAATGGGCGTTCGCAGCGCACGAGGACGCCGTGGTGACACACGATGCCGAGCTCCTCGTCGCACGGAGCGCCCTCTGGAATCGCGCCGCCCAGGACCGCCGCCGGTGGCCCCGCGCAGAGCTGCGTCGGTCCAGCATCTGCCGTGAAGGCGAGCTCGAGATCGTCCTTCGCGCAGCCCTGCGCGCACTCCCCTACCGGCGTCCAGGGGCACGCGCATTGCTCGGCCGGGCCCATGCACGACTCCGGCACGAAGTCGCCGAGTGAGCGCGAGAGCGTCCCGTGCTGGCAACGCGTGAGGTCGGGGGCGCAGTCCTGACCTCGCGCGATCGGTGTCGGTGCGCTCGTGGTCGGCACCACGCCGTTGTCGCGCGCGACCTTCATGAGGCAGCCGCGCTCGCACGCAGGAAGGGCAGCGAGGAACAGCGCGGCGCAGGCGATTCGATTCCGCACGGCCCCAGTCTACCATCGGCCTCTCCGCGCCTGGCCGCAGGCGGATGCGTGCGGGGGCGCGTTTCATGGAGAGGACCCGGCAGAGGGCTCGGCCTCTGCCTCTCTTCGCTGTGGGGTTGCTTCGACCTGGGTCGGCGATCCGTCAGCTCTCGACGAAGGGCTTCAGCTGCTTCGAACGCGACGGGTGACGCAGCTTGCGCAGCGCCTTCGCCTCGATCTGACGGATACGCTCGCGCGTGACCTCGAAGTCCTGACCGACCTCTTCGAGCGTGTGATCGCTCTTCTCGCCGATGCCGAAGCGCATGCGGAGGACCTTCTCCTCGCGCGGCGTGAGGGTCTTCA
>JBBRNJ010000029.1:0-94025 GCA_038230375.1 Polyangiales bacterium
CCCTGTGCCGCGAGCTCGCCGCGCCAAGGCGGACGTGTGCGAGCGGCCGGAAAATGCAGCATTCGGGAGCGATGCGGCCTGCGGCAGAGGGATGTTCGAGCGCGGTTCGAGCGCGCCCGTCGCAAGCGTCGCCAGGATCGCAGCGCCTCGCAGAGGACCGAAACGGCCTTTCTTTTACCTACGCGCCTCTTGCCCAACGGCATGGACGGCGTGGCGCTCAACCAGCCGCATATCGCGCCCGGCGAGACCTACGTCTACGAGGTCACGCTGCGCCAGCACGGCACGCTGATGTACCACCCGCACTCCGACGAGATGGTGCAGATGGCGCTGGGAATGATGGGCTTCTTCATCGTCCATCCGCGACAGGCCGAGCGCGTCGATCGCGACTTCTGCATCATCCTCCACGAGTGGTTCGTGGCGCCGGGCACCTCGCGCCCGAATCCCGCGGTGATGACTGACTTCAATTTGTTCACCTTCAACAGCCGCGTGTGGCCAGGCACGGACCCTCTGGTGGTGAAGAAAGGCGATCGCGTCCGGTTTCGCTTCGGCAACCTGTCGATGGACAGTCACCCCATCCATCTTCACGGCTATCGCTTCGAGCAGACCGGCACCGATGGAGGGCCGACGCCTCTCTCGGCGCGCCTGCCCGAGACCACGGTCGACGTCCCGGTGGGCGCCACGCGCGACGTGGAGTTCGTGGCGGACGCCCCGCGAAGGAATCACATCCTACGAGGACCCGGGCTGGTACCAGCACCCCGCAGGAACCGTCGCAAGGAAGGTCACCACCTGACCACGTGACGCGGTCCTTTGACCCACCCCATTCTCCGTCGGACCGTTGCACCCGTGAGCCGGTGGTGGCAGTCGCCGTGGAGTGCGACAGTTGCGACGCGCGCTACTCGCGTTCGTGGACTCGCGCGTCCGACCGGCCTCAAGGTAGGCCGCGACGGAAGCCTCTCCATCGCGCACGACCTCGAGCAACCGGCGCGTGCGCCTCAGTAGACGTACGCGGCGCCCGCCTGGTTCAGGCTCGTATCGTTCTGGTTGCCGTTGATGCCCGTAGCGTTGCTCGTCTCTCCGGGCGCGCCAACGACCAGCGTCGCACCATCGGAAGATATCGCGGCCGACGTGCCATAGAACGCGGAGTCTCGCGTGTTCGATGCCTTCACGTAGGCGCTCAGCGACCACGCTCCGCCGCTCATCATGAACGCGTACGCCGCGCCCGCGTTGGGGTTCGAGACGTCGGCCTGGTTGCCGTTGATGCCGGTGGCGTTGCTCTTTTCACCGGTGGAACCGACGACGAGCGTGGAGCCGTCGGTCGAGATGGCGATCGCGCTTCCGAAAACGCCGAGCGCTGTCGGGTTGGATGCATAGAGCATGGCCGACTCCGACCACGCTCCCGCGGCGCGCGTGTACGTGTATGCTGCACCATTTCCCGCGGTGCCCACGCACGCTCCCACGGCGAGTGTGTTGCCGTCTCCCGTGAGCGAGACAGAGCAACCGAAGTGCGCGCCCTTCTTGGTGTCGGATGCCTTGATGGCAGACTGCGTCGTCCAGGGCATGCTGATCGCGGGCCGCGTGAGGATCACGACGGCGCCGGAGCCGTTCGCTGGAGCACCACCGATGCCGGGCCCGAAGTCGTTGTTGGCCTTGGGCGCGTTGTCGATGCCCGGGACGCCGCTGCTCTCGAGCGCCCAACCGATGGCGATGGTGTTGCCATCGGACGAGAGCGCCAGGCTGCTTCCGAACTGGCTGGCCGTCTCTCCTCCATTGAAAGGCTGGATCCTCGCGTCCTGCGTCCAGGTGGTGCCGCTGCGCCCGAAGGTGAATACCTTCCCGGTCTCGAACTGACCTGGACGTCCGAACGTATCCCTCACCGCGGCCACGGCGAGCGCGTTGCCATCGGCGGAGAGCGCGACCGACGCTCCGAATTGGGCGCAGTTTCCCGTGTCCTTGCATGCCCACCACGAGACGTCACTCTTGATGTACGCCTGCTGCGTCCACGCACCCGCGTTGCGTGTGAAGACATACGCGGCGCCGACGCGATCGAGCGGGCCTTTGCTCGGATCGTTCACGTCGTTCTGGTCGCCATTCACACCGACACCGCCGCTGTGCTCGCTCTCGTCTCCGACCGCTAGCGTGTTGCCATCCGCAGAGAGCGCGACGGAGACACCAAATTCGGATCCCGCGACTGCCCGATTGGACGCTGTGAGGAGAGTTTGTTGTGACCACAGCCCGCCGACGCGAGTGAAGACGTACACGGTGCCACCGCTGAAGGCGTCCGAAGGCTTGTTGAACTGGTAGAAGGTCGGGGCCCCTACCGCGAGCGTGGATCCATCCGCGGAGAGTGCGGTCGACCTGCCGAATCGGGAGCGGGCTGCCGTGTCGGATTGCTTCACGTACGTGATGCCCACTGCGCCCACGAGAATGGTGTAGTGCGTGACCGTCACGCCGTCGGCCGCGGTGACCGCGACGTCGATCGGGGTGGCCACGGGGCCGAGCGCAATCGGTGCGCTCCGTGAGCCCGACGCAACCGCAACGCCTGCGATCGTGAGCGTCGCGCCGGCGTTGCGCGTCGTCGCGGTGATCGTCGCGGGGCCGGACCACGATAGGGTCGCCGTGTACGAGAGCACCGCGGGATCGAACGCCGGGTTCAGCGACACGTTGCCGATGCTGAGCGCGCTTAGTGCCGAGTCGTTCATGCCCGACACGACGCCCGAGTCACCTGCGTCCGCGCTGGAGCCCGCGTCCTGGCCCCCGTCGTTGCTCGTGCCAGTATCCGCGCCGGAGTCGCTCGAGCCCATCGCAGCATCGTGGGCGCCGCCGTCGCTCGACACGCTCGCGTCGTGGGAGCCGTCACTCGAGACGCTACTGTCACTCACCGCGGAGGACCCGTCAGTTCCAGTACCAGCATCTCCGTCGTCAGTTGGCAGCGTCGTGGGGTCACCACATGCGGCGGCCCAAGCCGTGATCGATCCAACGCAGACCGCTCGCCGAACGTGACGGAGGATGGACATTCCTCCAAAGGTACCATCTGCCCCCCCCTCCGCGCCAACAGCGGGCGCACCGCCGAGCACTCGCGGTGGATCGTGGGGCCCTGGTCGCTGCGGCGTTCGGCGTTCCCACTGATCCCACCCAGAGCGACATCAAGCCTATTTACGGAGCGGGACACCGGGTTCGAACCGGCGACATCCAGCTTGGGAAGCTAGAGGGGAGTTCCACGTGTTTTTTCAGTCCGATCGTCGCGCGAAGATCGTAGACCCACCCTTTATCCCACCGTTTGCGACAACGCGTAAGGGAAAATCGTTCAGTGCAGTCTACATGTCCATCGCGCGCCACCGCACGCCGTCGATGCAGTGTGTCGACAGAGGCGCGCGAACGGCTAGAATGAAGAGGTCACGATGAACACCGTACGCAAGGTTTACGAAAGCGACAGCAGCGGCAACGTCCACGTGGGCGATGTGCCGGTTGGCGCGCCTCATCGTAAGGTCGAGATCGTCGTGAGCTGGGAAGATCCCGTCACTGGCGAGGCCGCTGGCGGCTGGCCTGCGGGGTGGTTCGAAAAGACGTTCGGATGCATCGACGATCCCACGTTCGAGCGGGCAGGGCAGGGGGACTTCGAGGTACGCGAGGACTTTTGAAGTTCTTGCTGGATACGAACGCGTGCATCGCGTTCCTCACGGCACGCTCGATGCCGCTGATGCAACGCCTGCAGCGGACCGCGGCGACAGACGTCGCGCTCTGCGCGGTGGTGAAGGCGGAGCTGATCTTCGGCGCGCGCAAGAGCGCAAAGCCTGAGCAAAACCTCGCGAACGTCGCCGCGTTCTTCGCGCCGTTCGCGTCGCTCCCGTTTGATGATCGCGCGGCAGACGTCTACGGGCGGCTGCGCGCGGATCTCGCGAAGAAGGGCACGCCGATCGGGCCGAACGATTTGCTGATCGCGTCCATCGCGGTAGCGAACGCGCTTACGATCGTGACGAGGAACACCGGGGAGTTCGCGCGCATCGCCGAGGCGGCAATCGAGAACTGGGAGCAGCCGTAACCCGACGTCCGCGCTCGTAGGTCCCTCGCGAGGACTCGGGCGCCGCAGGGAAATCGTCTTCGATGCGCGTCGCAACCTACAAACTCTGTCCGCCAGGCTCGGCGGAAACGATGCTCCATGAGAGGTCACGATCCCGAACCGCACGGCGTCGACGCCGAGCAGCGGAGGGTAGGTTAATGTTTTCGTCCTCGAAGAAGACGACATTCGCTGCGACCCATCTATGCCCAGAACGCCCGCTCCTCCAGCGAGGCGCGGACGCCCTCGTAGTCGGGATAGATGCGAGACGCAGTGATGTCCATGCGCCCTAGAGCCGCGAGCAACCGCGGCGCTTGAGTGTGAGGAAGCGTGTTCTTGTGAACGAACGGTCCCGCGGGCGTGTCATTGATGTGCTCGAGCGCACCCTCGATCAGATCGTCCACGGTGGGGAGTGTCGGCACCTCGTGCGTGCGGTCGGCAACGACGAGTGTGAAGACACCACGCTGGGCGGCGATCCTCGGGTTGTCTTTGTATGGCACCTCGACGATCTCAATTCGGCAGCCGCGGTCTTCCAGGTATTTCTGCGACCTCGCCATTGCCGGGATCCAATAGTTGAGCGTCCGCAACTGGAGCGCCCAAAGCGCCAGCTCGCGCAGCTCGGTCGTTGCCTGGGTGACGGGCGTTTCGCCCTTCGCGCGAGCGATGCGAATCGCCTCGTCGGCCGCCCGCTTCGTCTTCGTGACAGCGTCGGCAACATCGCGGCACGCGAAGTAGGAGGAGATCAGTGGGTCGTATGACCAGTCGAGCAGTCGGGTCGGCATGCCGTGGTGTTGCGCCAACCCGTAAAGCGAGCGCGCGACTGGCAGAGGAAACTCAATGCCCTGCGCGAGCTTCTTGATCGGCTCCGCGAAGACTTGCTGATGGAGCGCGCCGCTGCGCAGCCACTGGCTGTCTTCGGGCAGCGGGCGCCCGGCGCGAATGCATTCACCAGCAAACCACTGGACGGCGTTGACCTCCGCGTCGACCTGTTCCTCGACGTTCTTGGGGTTTGGCAGCGGCCCGATGGTGCCCTCACCGTACCAAACGAACGCGTTCGGGCGCATCGCCTTTGGTGTCAGCTTCCAAGACGCATCCGCCTGTACGCGGAAGAGGTGCCCGCGCATGTCCCCCCATCGATTCGGCAGCACGCGGTCTATGAACTCTTCGGCGGTCTTACACTGGACGGTTTCGATCGCGGAGCGCGTGCTCGCGCTGGAAGAGTCAATCGCGTGAACGAGCGCGAACTTTACGCCGACGTAGACGACGCAAGTGCCCGCGGTGCTGGCTGAAGACGGTGCATGCATTCTACAAGGAACGTACAGGCAGCGAGAGCAGGTCGGTGTGCGTGGTTCACCCCGTCGGGTATCACGAAGCGCGTCAGCGCACGCAGGGAGATCTGAAGCTGAATCCGCATCTGCATGTGGTGGTCGTGGACGACGGTTTCGCGGAGACAGCGACCAGGGCCGTCAGTACACGGTGTGGCGCGGCGAGACGGAATTCGAACAGGACATCGCCGGAGGCTGGTGTTAGGTGATTTCGAAGTCGTCAAACGCTCATCAACCCTGGCGCGTCACGGCTCTGCAGCGTTGAGCCATGGTCCTACCTTCGCGGCATCTTCTGCCTCCTGCCGCACTGGCCCGCGCACAAGCTGGAGACGCCCGTGGCGAATGATTCACCTATGCACTCCAGCAAGCCGATCAACGGCGCTTCGGCCCCGCTGATCCTGCGCTGAATGGTGCGTCTGTTGCAGATCCGATATCTGCCCCCAAACCCATTCCCGCTCAGCCCTTCTTCAGCACCGCGATGTACTCGCGCAGGATCCGCAGATCGTCGATCAGGTCGGCATCGGTCGAGCCCGCGAGGCGCGCGGTAGCCTGCGGCTCGAAGCCCGTCAGGATCGCGAGGGCGGCCTTGTGGTCCTTCTGCGCGGTGTCGGTGGCCTCGCGGAACGCGACGTAGAACTCGAGCATGATGCTGTTCTTCTCCACGCTCGGATCGCTGTAGTACTGCCCGGCGGTCGACGTCCCGTCCCACGTGATCGGCGCGTCCTGGGTCTCGTACGTCGTCGCACCGGGAAGCCGGTAGCGCAGGTGGAGGCGCGCCAGATCGCGCGGGCCGGACAGCGTGCTGATCGTCGGCGCAAGGCTCGCGATGATCGCCGCACCGCCGCCGCGCCGTCCGCCGTTGGGCCCCGGATTGCTGGTCGTGCGCGAGACCAAAAAAACGCTCGGGATGTGGATCGTCGCGCCGGTGGCCGTTCCCTGCCACAGGTTGGTGCCGTAGTGGTTCGCGAGCGAGTAGTTCGGTAGCGCCTCGTACGTCAGGTCCACGTCGTAGGCGAGAGGAGCGGAGAAGAACGAGAGCTCCTCCATGAAGACCTCGCTCACCGCCTCGGGCTTCTCGACGAAGTAGAAGTTGCCGCCGCCCGTCTCCGACAGCGACCGCAAGAGGTGTGAATCCACGTCCGTGCCGAGACCGATCGCCGTGAGACCGACGTACTTGTCGTTGTAGCCCGCGCTCATCTTCAGGATGTCTGCGGTGATGGTGTCGCCGGCGCTCGGGAGCCCGTCGGTCAGGAAGATCACGCGCCGCTGTTGCTGCTCGGTGCCCGCGCTGAGCACGTTCTTGTAGCCCGCCTCGAGCGCGTCGTAGATGTCCGTGCCGCCATCGGCGGTGAGCGCGTCCACCATCGCCTTGACTGCGGCCTTGTCGGTGATCTGCGCGGGGCCGAACAGCGTCTTCACCTGGTCGTCGAACGCGACGAGCGTGAAGGTGTCATTCGCTCCCAGGCCGTCGATCAGGAGCTTCACGCCCTGCTTCGCGTAATCGAGCTTCCCGCTGTCCGACATCGAGCCCGAGTGGTCCAGCACCACGGCGACATCCAGGTCCGGCTTCTGCACCGTCGCCGGATCGATCGGCGAGCTCATGCCCATCTGCAGCAGCGTCAGCTGCCCACTGCCGTGCACCAGATCAGCCGACTGCGCGAGCATTCCGTGAAGGCAGATCGCACCACCGCAGGTCGGCGCCGGCAGCGTGGTGTAGTGCTCCGCGAAGAACCCCGTGGAGTCGAGCGACTCCGGGCTGGGCACCATTCCGTTGTCGAGCGCCTCACGGAACGCGGCAAAATCCTGCCCTCCGCCGACGCCGATGTTGCCCGCAGCGCCGCCCGGCGTGGAGCCGCCCGTGCTGCCGGAGAACGGCGGCTCCGAGCCTGATCCCGTGGACGGATCGGTCGGGTTGCCATTCCCGCTCCCAGCGAACGAAGCTGTGGCCATCGAGGAGCAGCCGACGCTGACGCTACCGAGAGAGACCAGCGCGAGCAGCGCGAGACCAGAGTGAAGGGTACGCATGACGCCCCGCCAAGCAACACGCGGGCCACTCACGATTCATGCACCAACACGGCTGAATTTGCCCGCGACTCTCTTCATGCGCCTGGCGCGGGTGTCAGGCGCAGTTGTGCAATTCGAGCGGCGCAGTCGGCGGTGTGTTGTGTACGACATCATTGTCAGTCGACCTCGCAAACGATGATGGGTTCGAGCGAGAAATTCCTGGCTTCCCATGCGACCTCCCTCGCGGCATGTGGCGTGCACGTCTCATGGCCATGAAGAAGACGCAGTCACTGCACCATCTCCTGTCTATCCTCGTCGCTGCGGCTGCGCCGCTCAGCGCGGCGTGTGGTCAGAGCGGTCAGACCCTGTTGCCGGAGACGGCCACGTGTCCGTCGTTCGGCGGCGGAGCCGAGTACGCCCCGTTCACCCCTGCCGCCGGTGTCGACGGCGTTGCGATCGCGAACTTGAACGAGCGCACCCAGACGATTGCCCCGATCGGAGCGCCGTGCAAGACCGCGAAGGACGTCGCAGCGTGCAACACGAAGGTGAAGCAGCGGCTCGCCGACACGGCCACGACCACGGGATGGTCGGTAGGCGGCGGGCAGGCTGGGAGCACGACCTATCTTGGTGTGGTGACCCGCGGCGACGACGTCCAGACCATCACGACGCTCGCAAATCTGCAGGCGGCCATCGCGCCCATTCACACGACGGAGCAGGCGCTATCCATGGCCTATCTTGCGGGTCACTACCCGTCGTGCACGAGCGGCAACGTTCGCACCGATGCAGACGGCTTCACCGTTCGCGCGGTGGACGGCGGCTGCGGAGGACCCGAGTACGAATACACATACAAGGTCACGACGGACGGCACCGTGACGGAGACGTCGCACGACAAGATCGGCGATGGCAATCCAAACTGCGTGGAGGGCCGCAGGCCGGCGGGCCTCGATGTGGCTCCGAGCGCGGGATGGCTCCGATCGGTCAGCGAGCACCTTCGAGAGGTCGCCTTCATGGAGACGGCCGCCATCTGGGCGTTCGACGAGCTCTGCGCGGACCTGAAACGCGTCGGCGCGCCGCTCTCGCTGCAGGCGCGCGCGGCTCAGGCTCGCGAGGACGAGGTGGCACATGCGTGTATCATGCACGCAGAGCTGCAGCGGCGCGGACTCACCCCGCGGACGTCCGTCGCGCCGCCTCCGCGCACGCAGTCACTGCTGGAGCTTGCGCGGCTCAACGCGACGGAAGGGTGCGTGCGGGAGACGTACGGCGCGCTGCTGGCCAATCACCAGGGCGCGTACGCCACGGATCCCGCGCTGCGTAGAGCGTTCACCCGGATCGCGCGTGACGAGGCAGAGCACGCCGAGCTATCGCTGGACCTCGGCGCATGGCTGGACACGCAGCTCTCGGCAGACGAACGCGCAGAGGTCGCGCGCGCGAAAGCAGACGCGGTCATCGCGCTCTTCGAAGAGTGCGCGCGCCTCGACGCGTCGAAAGAGGTACGCGAGGAAGCGGGAATGCCCACGGCCCGAGTCGCCCAGATGATGCTGTCTGGACTGTGCCGCGCGCTCGATCTGGCTGCGTGAGGAACGCGAGCACGCCGCAGAAATACGTGTCGGGTCGCCGGTGCAAGATCGAGAGCGTCGTGCCACACGAGCAGTTGCGCAGCTCGATCGGCTCGTCGTCCGTCCCGTCATGCTGGAGGCCGAGGAGGGGCAGCAGGAGCCACGTAGCATGCGTGTAGCTCTTGCCGCATCTGCATGTCTTGATGGTCGCCGCGAAGTACTGGCGCATGACACAAGGCTACGCAAGCGCGACACGGTTCCAAAACAGCGATGAGCTGTATCGACTAGACCGATGCCCAGCTCAAAGCCGACGGCGCTGCGAGCACCCATGCGTTTCACATGTTCACGGCTTCGCGATGCGCCGGATCCCGTTGCTGCCCACCCACATGACGGCGTTGGTGTCGAGGTAGAGCGCGCCGCCCGGCTCGTCCGCGAGCACCTTCACGTTCGCGCCCGCCCCGCAACCTGCGGTGCGCGAGCAGTACCGGATCGCGTTGCTCTGGAGGAAGAAGACGTTCGTGCCGTCCGAGACGACATTTCCGCCGGCGATCTTGCTGACGAAGACGGTGGGCGCCGAGTCCGCGCCCGACGCATTCGCGACGACGACATCGGTGCCCGTCTGCAGGTAATTCTGTCCTACGTAGTAGACATTGTTGGCGTCGACCGCGAGCGTGCCATTGTCGTAATACGTGTTTCCCGCCGTGACGACCACCGTCTCGGTCGACGGAGACAGGAGGCTCGCGCGCTTCACGCCGCCGTTCAGCTGCACGTTGTCATTGAGATACGTGCCGGAGTTGAGCCAGTAGATCGAGCCGTTCGCGACGATGAGGTCGTTCGCATTTGCCTGGGTGGCGCCGCCGATGCGATTGCCAACTATGTCGAATATGCCGCCTGCGGGCGCCTGATTGTAGGTGGTTGGAACCGCGTAGTAGGCAGTCCCGGTGGCGGGGTTGACGGTCATCGCGCTCATGCTCGCGATGCCGCCCTTCAGCACGGTGGAGCTGCCGGCGCCGCACGGAAGCGTGCACTGACGGATGTCATACGTGGCCCCGTTGTAGCAGGAGAAATAGGCCTTCCCGAGCGCCGCGACAGCGCTCTTGCAATAGCTGGCTCCAGCATCGAAGACGGTCTGCGGGTCCGTGCCATCGAGCTTCGCCGTGAAGAATCCAGCATGCGTCGGCCCGGACTGGTCGCGGGTCCAGTACACGCGGCCACCGTCGGTGAAGAGGCGATTGCCCAGCGCGTCGGAGGTCACTGTGAACGCGCTGCACTTGCCGGCGTTGCAGGTGCCAACGAGGCAGTCATGGCCGCAGCGACCGCAGTTCTTCGCGTCGCCTTGCGTGTCGACGCAGGTCGTTCCGCACGCGGTCTGGGCTGCCGGCGGGCACGCGCAGATCGCGCCATTGCATTGCGCGCCGCCGTTGCAGGTGTTGCCCGCGCAGCACGCCGAATTCACCGTCCCGCATGGCGCGGGACCGGAATCGGAGGTGCCAGCGGCATCACCACCGCCCGACGCTAAGCCTCCGTCACCCCCATTGCCAGCGGCCGCTCCGTCATTCGAGGGTGAGCCGCCATCATCGGTTGTGGACGTTTCGCCGCTGGCCGAGTCGCCGACGCAAGCGGGCAGAAGCGCCCCGGCGAGACCGACAATGACGATCGGAACCGTGAAGACAAACGAGCGCATGATGAAAGCCTGACGAACGTTCGCGATCGTGCGGTGGTGCGCGTGTCGAAACGTCTACTCTTTCAGTTCACCACGAACGATCACGCACTCCAAAACGCCGATGCATGCCATCGGTGTCGCCGATGCATGCCATCGGTGTCGCCGAGCCCTTGAACGTCTCGAGCCGATCGAAGCCAGCGTCGCGTAGCAGCGTCTCGATCTGTGGCCAGGTCATGATCGCGAAGTGGTGCTCGTCCTTGACGATCGCGCCGTTGACCTCGAACGTTGTAGTTGCGCAAGATCCACAGAAAGCTCGGGCCCTCCAGGAACACGACACCACCGGGCTTGAGCGCTCGATGGACGTGGCGTAGCGCGTCTCGACGCGCGTCGTCGGAGAGAAGGTACCAGCCTGCCTGTGATCGCGGATCACACCCGCCTGTGATCGCGGATCACACCCGCCTGTGATCGCGCGCTGCGACGGGCGCCGTGCTCACGGCTGCGTGACGATTCGCGCGCCGGGCTCGGCGCGGCCAGCAGACGGAGGTGGAGTTCGCGGGCGCGCTGACGGCGAAGAAGGACGGCTTTCCCCCGTCGGGGATCAAGGTGGACGTGCTGGAGTGTCCGCGCTGCCACGGTCGGCTGAAGGTGCTGGGGATGGTGACGGAGCTCGGCGAGGTGCGGCGTTTCCTGAAAAGGGCTCGCGGTGGCGACGACGCTCCCAGAGCGCACACCCGCGCGTGGTCCGCCGTTCTGGCAAAGCAAGACCCTCCGCCGACTCTCGGGCACCAGGTGCTTTTGTAGAAGGTTGGCAAGCAGGCACGCCGAAGGGGAGTGTCCGCGCTGGACTGGGTCAGCGGCAGTGACCCGATGCGCAGACCTTCGAGGCGCAGTCGAAGGAGCTCACGCACGCGGCGTTCGGCGCGGACGCGACCTTCATCATGCAGATGCCGACACCGCTCTGGTCGTGGAGGCAGGAGAAGAGGTTGCTGACTCCCGCAAGATTGGGACACGAGCAGTCCCTGTCCTCGCGGCACTGCGGCGTGCATCTGCCCTGGAAGCACATGAGCGGCGAGGCGCACTCGGAGTTTCGGGTGCACGGCGGGCCTGTCATGGCCTGGCACTGATCGAAGAGGCCGCCGCACGCGTCCGCCTCCCGTGGCGCAGGCACGAGCACTGCCGCGACGACGATGACTCCGAGCACGACGGCGAGCTTCCCCAGACGTCCCATGGTGGTTTGTGCAGCCATGCGCCGAGCGTAGCAGAGCGTCGCGCGTGCGTGGGTGTCTGCGCGTCACATCATACGGCGGGCGCTCGCGTCGGTTCTGGACTACGCTGCAGCTCTCGCCGCGAAGCCGGCCACTCGGGAGGAACACCATGAACATCAAGAAGCGCCGCCTGCACGTGCTCCTCGGGGCCGCCGGAATTGCCGCCGCCACTGCACTGGTGTCCGCACGTAGCTTCACGCAGATCAACCCGCCGAGCATCACTACGGCGCATGCACCTGGCACCATCACTGCCACCTTCAATCCACCGACGGCGCCGTCCATCACCGAGGGCGTGTTCACGGTGCAGTCGAACCAGATCGCGGTCGGTTCGGACGCGCCCGTCGTCGTCGCGCAGGTGTTCCTCAAGCCAGGTCAGTACGTACTCGACGCCAAGGTCGTCGGCGTGAACGACACCCAGCAGCAGATCGCGCTCGCGTGCGGCCTGACGACCGTGCAGCCGTGGGCGCCGCAGGAGAACGGTGAGATCGATTACAGCTCGGTGACCATCGCGCCCCAGAGCCGCCTTCCACTGTCGCTCGTCGGGACCATGAGCACGGCGACAGTGCGCGGCGTTTTACCGGGCGGCGTGACCCTCGCGCTCGCCTGCCGAAGCTCGAGTGGACCGGCGACGGTTCGCTGGGTGAGGCTCGTGGCACGCGCGGTCCCGCACATCAACTGACTAGGCACCGACAAGATCGCCACCGTCATCGCAGCGTGCGGGGCAGCTCGTAGAGCTGGATGTCGGTGAACAGGTTCAACATCTGCACTGCCTCCACGTGCCGGCTGGCGCACTGCTGCAGACTGAGCTTGTACACGTGAAGTGGAATGCTCCGGTCGCTCGAGTCGAGTGCGCTCAGCTTGGACTTGTATGCCTCGGCAAGGAGGCGCTTGTGCCTTGCGAACCCTTTCTTCCACGCAGCGTCCAGCCTTCGCCCCATATCAGGTGCATGCATTCTACAAGGAACGGACAGGCGGCGAGAGCGGGTCGGTGTGCGTGGTTCACCCCGTCGGGTATCACGAAGCGCGTCAGCGCACGCAGGGAGATCTGAAGCTGAATCCGCATCTGCATGGGGTGTTCGTGGACGGCGGTCTCGCGGAGACAGCGACGGGTGAGGTATATCCCGTGGGCGGAGCTGACCCTGAGCGCGCGCCCGCGCGTGGTCCGCCGTTCTGTGACTGCGCCCGTATCGATCGGCGCGCAAGAGAGCGATGCGACGTGCACGCCGTGACGTGATTCAACGGGGCTCGGCCACGGCCGCGTTATCATGCAGGCGTGCAAATCACGGTAGACCCGCATCCGCTGCTCGACGTCCAGGCGTTCGTCGCTGAGTACCCTTCCCCGCCTGGATGCGACGAGCGGCTCGTCTCCCTCTTGAAGCTCGACGCGGTCGCGCCCGTCTCCACCGATGACCGCGTGCGCTCGGCCGTGCGCGACCTGCTGCGACACGGAGGCTACAAGCCAACCGGCCGCGGCAAGCCTGCCTCCGAGTACCTGCTCCGCGCCGTTGGTGAAGGCACGCTCTCGACCATCAACGCTGCGGTCGACGCCTGCAACGTCGCCTCGTTGCATTCCGGTCTGCCGATCAGCGTCGTCGACCTCGACAAGACGCGTGAGCCAGTGCGCGTGAGCATTGCGCCGCCGGGCGCGAGCTACGTGTTCAATGCTTCCGGACAGACCATCGACGTGGGCGGTTTGCTCTGCCTCTGGGACAGAGATGGGCCATGCGCGAATGCCGTGAAGGATTCACAGCGCACCAAGACCAGCGCCACCACCCAGCGCACGCTCGCCGTTGTCTGGGGCACGCAGGCGTTGCCGGGGCACACCGCGAAGACAACGGCGTGGTACCGCGCACTCGTCGCGCAGTCCGGCGGCGTCGTGCGAGAGGTCGAGCTCGGTTGATGGGCCGTGCACGCGTCAGTGCCTCACGGGGGCGACACGTGCGCCTTCATCACCGTGAAGGGAACGGACGGCGACCACAAGGTCCGCCTGCGTGCCGCCCGGAAAATAGAGGGCGTCAGCGCAGTGCACCCTTCGGGCGGCAGCCTGATACGCTCGGGCTCCGATGAAGAAGAAGAAGAAGCCAGCGAAGAAGGCCGCGCCGAAGATCAAGAAGGCCGCACCGAAGAAGGCGCCCGCGAAGAAGCCGAAGAAGGCACCCGCGAAGAAGGCACCCGCGAAGAAGGCACCCGCGAAGAAGGCACCCGCGAAGAAGGCACCCGCGAAGAGGGCGGCGAGCGCACCGAATGCGCTTCATGTCCGCCACGTCCACACGATGAATAGTCGCCGCGCCTTCGATGCACTCTCGCCCGGTGACCGTGCGCAGCTCGCGGCCGCGTTCAAGGCGGCGTTCGGGCACACGTCAATGGCGGTTGGCTACGCGTACCATGAGAAGGAAGGCGTCTCGCTCTACAAGCTGCAGCTGGTGAAGGCCGGCGCTGTCCTCTGGGACGTCTGGATCGACGTGGCAATGGACAATGGCGCGGTCTTCCACCCCACCACCGAGAGACCGAACGGCATCGGCGTATCCCAGGAGGAGGTCTACGACATGGAAGCGTCGCGCGACGATCTGGTGCTCGAGATCCAGCGCGCGCTCGATGGCTTCAGACTGCCGGCAGGGAAGAAGATCGACGACGTGATGTGGGTCTACTGACAGCGGCCAGCGCCTGCTTCAGCGCTGCTCGGTGCACGGGTCCGGCTCCACGCCGCCGTCCACCTGCGCGACATGGAGCTCCTCGGCCAGGGTCACGTCGAGCGGGATGTTGACGCGCGCGATCTCGACGCGCTGATAGCTGTTCGCTGCGCACGCTCCGTCACCACCGCTCACCGAGACGACCTGCAGCACGCCCGGATCCGGCATGCGCACCACGTATCCGTTCACGCCTCCGAAGGTGAACGTGACCTCGGAGAGCTGACCGTGCGCGTCCGCTTGCACCGCGTGGCCAGGGCTCTTGTTCATGCAGAAGCTCTGGTTCGCGCGCGTGAACCAGCCTTCACCGACACCCGGAAGCAATACGACGTGCGAGACGCTGCCCTGGCGAACCGTGAGCTCCACGCGACGCTCCACATGACTGCCAGCCTCCTGGATGGGCATGGGGTGTGGCGTCTTGTTGATGACGATCTTCTCCGAGGAGACTCGCCACACGATGACGACCGGATCGGTCGAGCCCTTGGTCCACGCAGGCACGCCAATGAGGAGCGGGCCCTTCCCTGGCTTCACGGAGAACGGCGGTGGCGCACCGCAATCCGGACGATCCGCGATCGCAGATGACGCGACGACGGACGCGTCGAGAAGAGCGTGCGACGTATCGGCGCGGGCGTCCGTCAGGCCGAGCTCCGCGCTCCCGGTTCCAGCAGCTGCGGGAACACCCGTGGACTCTGGCGGCGCAGAACCTCCGCCGGAGCCACCTGGCAAGCAACCGCCGCGGTCGCAGCCGGTCGCGACCATGAGCGCAGCGACCATCATCAGCCATGTGCCTCCCACATCAGATCCTCGCGCATGCGCCATTGCCGCAGCGTACACCGCTCACGGGCAGCCTTGGTCGCCCCCGGTCTCGCGAAAGCCCATGACGGCTGAGTCCGGCTGAGTTGTGCAAACCCGTTTGGTGCGGACATCGACGCGCCCGTGACGGAGGGGGAGTATGCTGCGCCCATGTCCACCAAAGCGTATGCCGCCACGAGCGCCACGACCGCTGTCGCCCCCTTTGCCATCGAGCGCAGGGAGCCGCGCGAGAAGGACGTGGCCATCGAGATCACCCACTGCGGCGTCTGCCACTCCGACGTGCACCAGGTGAGGAACGAGTGGCAGAACGCGATCTACCCGATGGTCCCGGGCCACGAGATCGTCGGCAAGGTCACGCGCGTCGGCGCGAAGGTGACCAAGTTCAGGGTCGGTGACACCGTCGGCGTCGGCTGCCTCATCGACTCGTGCCGGACGTGCCCGTCTTGCAAGGAAGGGCTCGAGCAGTACTGCGAGACCGGCATGGTCGGCACCTACAACGGCTACGAGAAAGGCAGCAAGACGGACATCGCGTTCGGCGGCTACTCGGAGCGCATCGTCGTGGACGAGGACTTCGTGCTCAAGGTGTCCTCCAAGCTCGACCCCGCGCGCGTCGCGCCCCTGCTCTGCGCCGGCATCACCACGTGGTCGCCGCTTCGTCACTGGAAGGTCGGCAAGGGGCAGCGCGTCGGCATCGTGGGCCTTGGCGGGCTCGGCCACATGGGCGTGAAGTTCGCGAAGGCGCTCGGCGCAGAGGTCGTCGTGTTCACGACGTCGGAGAGCAAGAAGAAGGACGCCCTTGCCCTTGGCGCGCACGAGGTCGTGCTGTCGAAGGACGCGGCGCAGATGAGCGCACAGACCGGCCGCTTCGACTTCGTTCTGGACACCGTGTCGGCACCGCACGACTACAACGAGATCATCAACGTCTTGAAGCGTGATGGTTCGCTCACGCTTGTGGGCGCACCCCCGACGCCGGCGCAGATCATGGGCTTCGCGCTCATCATGAAGCGACGCAGCGTCGGCGGCTCGCTCATCGGCGGTCTCAAGGAGACCCAGGAGATGCTGGATTTCTGCGAGAAGCACGAGATCATGTCGGACGTCGAGGTGATCAACATCGCGAAGATCAACGAGTCGTACGAGCGCATGCTGAAGGGCGACGTGAAGTACCGCTTCGTCATCGACATCGCCACGCTCCGAAGCTGACGAACGGATCCGGATCCGGTCAGATCGCAAGCTCGTAGGTGACGCCGCGCGGCTTCAAGCCGTAGACGCTCTTCCACGGAAGGAGCGCCTCTTGCGGGCCCACGACGAAGGGGAAATCCTCGTAGATCATCCGCAGGCCCGCGCTCTCGAGCACGAAGTCAGGGCGCGCGAGCGCTGGGTCCCACACCTGCTCCGGCACCTCATCACCTTGCAGCGCGTGGGCACCGGCGACGCGCAGCCTGGGAGCCCACGGGATGCCTGGCACGAACAGCGCGTCGAGCGTGACTGGCGTCACAACCCCTCCGCGGAGATCGAAGGTGATGCCGAACGCGTGCTTCGTGGGGTGAGCTCCGCGCACGTCCGACAGTCCGCCGCATGACATACTGACCACGACCTCGGACGCGTAGCGGGCCTCGCACGAGAGCTCGTACGTGCAGGCCTCTTCGGGCTCGCGGCGCTCGGACGGTGCGGAGCGCTTGCATGCCGGGAGGTCCTTGCGATCACGATCGAACGCGATGCGCTCACGATCGAGGCGCTTCACGATGGCAGCGTCAACGGCGCGCGCGGTGACAGGGTCGCGGAGCGCGAACGTGGGGACCGTGAATCGAATCGTCGGGTCCCCGAACGACACCGTGGTGCGACCGATGGTGGGGTGAACTGCAGCCGTGGGCGACGCGTGCGCGGTGTCCTGGATGGCCATGATGGTGAGTGCGAAGAGCCCGATTGCACCCGCAGTGAGTGGTCCGGATGACATGATTGATCAATCAACGCCAGGAGCGGCGCTGCGCATTCCGAAGCCGACCCACCGGGCCGACCGCGGCTACAGCTTGCAGTAGGTCGGAAAAGACGCCGGGAGCGTGCCCTTGTAGGGCGCGGGTGCTCCGAAGCCGTTGTCCTGGAAGAACTTCGCGACGCTGGGCGCTGCATCGAGCGGGATGTCGTGGCCCTTTCCGTGATCGCAGATGGCCGTGAAATGGCCCGTGCTCTGCAACGTGGTCCGGTAGGTCTCGCTCGCCGCCTTGAAGTCCGTATTGAACACGTTGTCCGAGGTCCCGCCGTCGAAGATCAGCGCAGCGAACTTGTTCGCAGGATCCTGGACGGTCGGCATGAAGCCCGGCGGCATGCCTCCCGAGTACGTGGCAACGCTCGCAACATAGCTGGAGCGCATGAAGCTCATCGCTGTCGTCTGCAACGCGCCTGCGCTCATGCCCATCGCGTGGATGTGCGTGGTGTCCACCATCGTGCTCTTCGCGGCGCATCCGACGATCTCGTCGGCGAGAAGGAAATCATCCAGCTTGGGGCTCTGGTTGACGATGAACCACTCGAACATTCCGGCGGTCGGGTCGGCTTGCGGCACGACCACGATCCCACCTGCGGCCTGGATGCTCGCAAGCGTTGACCCGAGTGAGTACGAAGCCTCCGACGTGGAGCTGCCCGTGGCGTACCAGTAGAACACCAGCGGACCGTGCTTCGTCTTGGCAGCGTCCGTCATGTAGACCTGCGCGTGACGCGCGGGCATTCCCGCGGGTGCGAACGTCACATCACCGTTCGCGAACGTCGGGCACTTGCCCGTGGGTGCCGGGAGCGTCGGCGTAGCGGCATTGCCGACCTGCACGCCCGCCTCCCCAGCACCCGCGCCGCCGTCCTCGGTGCTCATCCCGCCGCCACCCGAACCGCCGGGGCCCGCATCGACGTCGGAGACCGTGCCGCCCGACCCGTTCCCGCCGGCGCCCAGAGGCGTGTTGTCCGATGTCGAGCTGCATGCCGCGAGGGTCACACCGACCGCAAGAACGGACCACGTACGAAGAAGTGCCGGAGGATTGCGCATGCCGGGCACTGTTGCCGAACCTACGCGACCGCGCCATGACAGTTCGAGGCCATTCGGTTGACCGATCGCGCCAACGTTTCGCGCCTGCGATAGGTTTACGGCATGGCTGCGTCGCCTCGCGGAAACTCGGTGCTGCTCCTTCGCCCCCTGGCGACTGTGCTGACGCGCCTGGGCGAGGACGGCGACGGATTCCTGACGACGCTGGGGATTTCGCCAGCATCCACGCCAAGCACGTACGTGGCCGCCGCCAAGGTCGACCGTGCGCTCGAGGAGATCGCGAGCAGGCGCGGCGACGACGCATTCGCGCTCACCATGGCGCGCAAGGCCGTCGTGAGGCCGCTCGGCCTCTTCGGTCACCTCGTTTGGCTGAGCGGGACAATGAGGGATGCGCTGACGCGCGCCGCCCGCTTCTACTCGCTCGTTTCGCAGCGCTCGATCCTCTCGCTGGACGCGCCTCCCGGGGAAGCCACCGCAACGGTCACTCGACGCACGCACCCAGGCGCCGCGAAGGGGCGCATCCTGGTGGAGTTCACGTTCGCATCCCTCATGCTGCGTGCGCGCGCGGCGTCCGGTGAGAAGTTCCGCGCACTGGAGATGCGCTTCGCGCACGACGCGCACGACCTCGCGCCATACGAGTCATTGTTCCAGAGCAAGGTCGTCTTCAACGCCGAGGTGGACGCGATGACCATCGACGCCGCGTGTCTCGACCTGCCCCTCTCCACTGCTGACCCACTCACCGCCGCGGCCGTCGAGGCGCAAGCCACGGAGCTTCGCGCGCGGCTCTCGCTCCCATCGTCGATGCCGTTCGAGGAGTGCGTACGGACGGCGGTGCTCGCAGAGATGGCCGCGGGCAGCCCGCCCTCACGTGAGAACGTGGCGCGGCGGCTCGCGATGAGTGACCGCTCTCTCAGCCGGCGCCTGCGCGATCAGGAGCTTTCACTGCGCGAGGTCGTGACGGACGCACAGCGTGAGCGCGCGGGAGAGCTCATGTCTTCGGGGATGACGATCAAGGAGGTGGCGTTCGTGCTCGGCTTCTCCGAGACCAGTGCGTTCAGCCGCGCCTACAAGCGCTGGACCGGACGCGCGCCGTCGTCGAAGCGTCGCTGAGCTGCGCGACGATGGGCGATCACCAACCAGGCGGCGGCTGCGCAAAGCGGCGGCCGGGGAACGGATCCGCGGTCTCACGGAGCTCGCGCTCATCGCGCGCGACGCGCTCCGGTCGGGGCATCACGCCGATGGCCTGAAGACCCTCGCGGTCGTCGTAGCGAAGCTGCACCGTCGACGCGGGGCTCGCCGACGCGCGCTGGAACGACGTGCTGTTGACGTGTGACTCGCGCTGCTCGCCGAACTGCGTACCCAGGCCCCTGCGCTCGCTCTCGTCGCGCGACGACGAGCGGTTCTGCGCGGACTTCTGCGGAGCGGGACGCGAATCACCGCCGGCCGCCGACGAAGGCACCGGACGACGCGACCACTCCTGCACGCGCTCCTGGAAGAACGCAATGCCGATGACGCCGACGTTCCGGTCGCGACCGGTGCGCCCTGCGAACGACTCACGCACGGACGCAAAGCGGAACGCAGCGACCGAATCCATCGACGTGCGCCACCCATCGATGGTCACGTCGCCGAACGCGGGCACCACATAGCCGCGCTTGCCCAGGTTTGCGTCCTCACCATCGATCGCGTCGAGCCCGTCGACCGACACCACGACCTCCATGCGCGCAGCCGTCGGATTCGTGACGTGAATGCGATAGCGCTGTCCCATGGCCCCGAGCACGAAGCGCTGTCCACCATGAGAGAAGGCCGGTAATGCTCGCTGCTCGTGGTCCAGAAGCTCCACCTGGAACGCGGGGACCGGCTCCATGTGAGGAGGAGGACGGCGCCACCGGGCCGACGAAGACTCCGGCGTGTCGGCAAATGTAGGGGCCGCAAACGCGACCACGGTGAGGGCGAGGAGGGGGACGATGGCGAGACGCATGGCGCCTCGGACGGACCACCCGAACGTTCGATCTGGCCCGGCTCTCGTTTTTCGCAAATAGAAGCAAGTGACCGGTTTTCAGCGCGTGCCTCCGCCTCCGACACGCGCGGTCGTGCGCGGCCGTGGCGGCGCGTCGTCTCTGGTCTCACCCAGCGACGAGAGGTAGCTCACGAGATCGCGGCGCTGCTCTGTGGTGAGCTGGCTCGTGTGGCCCATCTTGTCGTCGTTCTTCTCCAGCACGTCGAGCAGCGTCGCGTAGCGGCCGTCGTGGAAGTAGGGCCCGGAGCCGCTGACGAAGAACAGCGAGGGCGTATCGAAGTCGTTCTGTTGGTCGTTTGGCGTGTTGCTCGCGATGTCGTGCCGTTCGTGGTCGGTGAACGTGCCGCCCGCGTGGCAGCCGCCGCAGCGCGCCTCCGTTGACGTGAAGAGGGCACGACCGCGCGCGATCGCGTCGCTGTTCTTTCCCTGGAAGCGCGGCCCGGGGATCGACTGTACGTACGCCGTGATCGCCTCGAGGTCGTTTCCGTGAAGGCCTGCGCCGCCCAATCGCGAGAACGTCTGCCCCAGGTAGACCGGCAGCGTCGCATGCTCGCCGGTCCAACCGTACGGAGCCGTCTCCGCGATGCGCCCTGCAAGCATTGGCGTCTGTCGCGGACCGCGCGGCGTGGGCCATGTGAGTGCGTCGTCGCGACCGCCGATGTGGCAGTTCGCGCATGCGACGCCGCTCGCAGAGATGCGGTGATCGTTCGTCGTGTGAAACAGCTCGCGTCCATGCGCGAGGAGCTCGGCCTGGTCGTCACGCGCGGGATGCGGGAGCTCGTGGATCCACTGTCGCCATGGGTTCCGGATCAGACCAGACGTTGACGCCGCCCAGTGCGATGCGGTCTGGATTCCGCCGTCGAACGGAAGCACGGTCAGCGTCTGCGTTGCGGGAGACCAGGCGAGCAAGCTGCGATCATCATCGACGAGCGCGAGCCCCGTGGGCGCGTCCGCAACGGCGAACGGAAGTCCCCACGCAGAATCCACATGGCAGCGCTCTTTGCCCCCGAGGTCGATCTTGTAGACGCGCCCCGGCCCCTCGCACGCGACGTAGAGCCATTCGTTCGCTTCGTCGACGACAGCCGCGCGCGGCAACAGGCAGTCGCGACCTCCAAGACCAGCGGCGGGGCTCGTCTGCGAGGTGAGGATGCTTCGCCCCAGCGTCTGACCGCGATCTTCCCCGGTGCGGAGGACCGCGACCTCGAAGTGCTCCTCCACGTTGCCGCTGCCGTAGTACTGCACGCGCGTGTCGTTCGGATTGCCGGTCGTCGCAACGACGCCAGCCGCGTAAAACGTGTCGCCGACGCGCGTTATCTGGTTCTGCAGCATCGGAGACCACTCCGTGTCTCGCTCCATGAAGAGCTCGGTCCGGCTGCGGCCGCGCGTGTCCACGGAGGTGCGCGTGCGCTGTGTCTGCGTGGGCAACGTGGCGTGAACGTGGAGCCCGCGGGGCGTCAGCTGGCGCGTGTGGAGGTCGACCAGGCTCATGACACCACCGACCTCGTGCGCGACAGCGGCCACCGAGTCGTTCGCGGAGAGCGTGAGCGTTCGCGGCGCGCGTGGCAGCGACACGGAGAATTCGCGATCGAGCGTCGACGTCTTGAACACCTCCAGCGTGTGACCCCAGTTCGACACCACCACCAGCGTGGTGTCGTCCTTGGTGAGCGAGAGCGCGACGGGCTCGGACTCCGTGGAGATCCGTCCGGTCTCGCGTAGCGTGGCCGGTGCTCCCTTCCCTGCCTCCAGCACGGCAACGGCCCCCTCGGTCGGAAGCGTGACGAATATGCGCCCATTCCCATCCATCACCATCGCGCCTGGGGCGCTGGCAAGCGTCGCGGACAGGACGTCCGGGGTGTCACCGAGCGGCGCGCTCGCGGCCGGGAGATCCAGCGCGCGGACGGAGTTCTGATCGTCGTCGGACACGATGGCGAGCCTGCGACCTCCGAGCGCACCGGTGATGACGGTGGAGCCGTCGCGCGAGCTGCCCAGGCGCGAGAGCTTCACGTCGGCGGGCACTGGCCTCGCGGTCGGCGTGCGTTGAAGCAGCACGTATGCGGCCACGGGCGCGCCCAGACTGACGGCGCCCACCAGTACGGCGAAGGCGACCGCGAGGTTGCTCCGCGCGGGACCAGGCGACAGCGTGCGCGTCTCGAAGCGGGCGCGGCCAAGGAGCTCCGTGAGCGCAAATGCGGTGCGGGTGTGCACACCGGAGATCGACAGCACGAACACGTCCACGAGCGGCAGCGAGCCGCCGCCTTGAAGCAAGAGCTCCACGCGCTTTCCATTGAGCGGACCGCATGGACCGGCCGTGACGATGGCGCGCTCCACCTCGTTCGCGGGGAGAGTCGAGCGACGCTTCGTAACGAAGAGGCCGCGTTCGACGATCTCCACGAGCCCGAGCTTCATGTCGAGCGAGACGCGCACGCGCCGGCGCATCATCACGAGCAGCGCGGCCGCGAGCGCTCCGAGCACCACCAGGGCGCTCCGCGAATAGTCGTTCCGCATCACGATCACGGTGACCGACCGCGACGCACCGCTGGTGTCGGGGGTGAGCGCGCACTGGCCGATCAGGGAGCGAGCGGCGTCCGGCGTGATGCGGTCGCTCGGGTCCCACTCCTTGGGCGCAACGACAGTGGGCGCTTCGCCGCCGTTCACGGGGCGTCCGTTGATGATCACGCCGGAGCCGATGATGACAGCCCCGTTCGAGGCGGCGCTCTGCGGCTTGCAGTCGGCCTTGCTCTTGTCCTTGCGCTCGCAGCCCGCCATCGAATCGAACGGCATCGCTGGCATCGCAGGAAATTCGATCTGCGTTGCCGTGATGTGGGGCACCTGGAACGGGTTCTTCGGCTCGAGCAGCGCCTCGAGCGCCTGGGGAGTGTCACGGCACGCGACCATCCTCACACGACCAAGCGCGGCGCCATCCGACGAGGAGCACATCTTGGCGTCGGCAGGCCGCACGTCCATCGTGTTGCACGTGACCGTCGCAGGCGCGAAGTTCCGTCGCGCGAGGTACGCGCCCGGTACGGCGACCAGCAACGCGAGCACAACGGGCCAGATCCCCAGGCCCGGAATGTAGAGGACGCTGTCACGCGTCTGCCCACGACCACGCGAAACGTTTCGATACGGCGAACCCATGCGCGATGATACGCAAGCGACACGCCGAACCTTCGCTGCCGCGATCTACGCGGAATCATTGCCCTCGTAAGAGACCGACCCGGCGTTTCGCCCGGCGCCTTCCCGGACGGGGCAGCGGTCAGCCGCGCTGGTGCAGCTCGACGACGTTGCGATCCGGGTCGCGCACGAACAGGCCCTGCGCGTGCTCGGTGAAGCGGATCGGCCCGCCGCTCGGCGTGATGCCGGCGGCCTCGAGCTGCGCCTTCGCCACCACGAGGTCTGGACAGAGAAGCGCGATGTGCGTGATGCCGGGATGCTTCTCCGGTACGTCCATCAGGATGTTCGGCGCAGTGGCGCTGGGCGCGTTCAAGATCAGGTTCAGCTCGATACCCGCTGGATGAAGCAGGATCGCGACGGGCTCAGGCCCCACCGGTCCTGCGGTCTTCTTGAAGCCGAGCAGCTCGTAGAACTGGACGGAGCGACCAAGGTCGTGAACGCGAATTCCAATGTGGGCAACGCCACTGATGACGATGGGCTCGTTCATGCGCCCAGTATCGCCGAACGCGTCGTGAAGTCGAAGGCGACAGTAGATGATTCCAACGCAGTGCTTCCGCCGATACGCTCCATGGGTGAGATCCCCCGCGTGGGCGATATGCCTGATAGGCGCGATGCTCGTTGCCTGCGCGAGCAAGCCTGCCGCGCCGGCCGCTCCTCCGACGGCCTCCGCGGAGTCCGACGATCAGGACGACGCAGGCCCCGACGAGCCCGAACAAACGCCCGACGCTTCTGCGCCCATCGTGGTGGACATGCCAGAGCGAACGCGCCCACCGTCTACGGCAAGCTACGAGCAAGCACTGTCGACGCCCGAGCCGCTCAACGTCAACGATGACCGCATGCACCTCACGGACGGGCAGCTCACCGGGCCCGTGCGCAGCGTCCTCAACGGCTGCCCCGTGCCGGCGCGGGCAAAGATCACCATCAAGATCGTGGTGCAGCAGGGGCGAGCGATCGGCGTGACGGTCCTGGTGCGCATCGACAAACCCAAACCACCAGCGAAGCCGCCAAAGAAACCACCGAAGCCACCATCGAAGGCCGCCGCGAAGAAGGAGGCGAAGGCCATCGCCAGGACCACCACGTGCGTGGACACCGCGGTGCGCGCGATCGTATGGCCGCCTAGTCGAAGGCGCGACTCGTTCACGACCGAGTTCTGAAGCGAGCGAGCCCTACTGACCGCCGCCATCCGCCTGCTCGAACGCAAGCGGAACACTGAGTCGCACGCCAGCAACGCCCGGCGCGCGGAAGTGTGCATTGTGCACGACATCGGCAAGGCAGCTTGCGAAGCCCTTGGAGAGCGACGAGCGCAACGGCGTCGCGGTCTCGACGTGACCGTCTGGGGCGATCGAGGCGGAGATGGTCACGGAGCCCGACTCGTTGCGATTCTCCTTCACGGCGTTCTGGTAGCACGCGACAAGCGCGGGTCCCACCGCGTCCAGACCGACCTCGATGTCGTGCTGCGTCCACTGCGGCTTTTCATCGAGCTGCGGCTCATTCGCCGCGGGCGCATGCTGCTGACCGCTGCACGCGGTGACGAGACCAATCGCAGCGATTGCCGCTGCTCGAAACGCCCCGGACCGTGTCCGCGCGAACGTCGTTGCCATGGGGTACTGCCTTCCGAGAATCACCTCAAAGATAGCACGCAGACCGACCGCGAGCCCGTGGGCGGGATCTCGGTGATGGCGTGCGCGGTCCATGAAGCTGACGGCGTATCTGTATTTCAGCCCTCCGTGAGCGCCTTGAACCAGCTCGCGGACAGGACAGACTTGAAGTCCGTGTCCTTCTTCGCGCGCGCCTTCACCTTGTCTCCCGCGAGCGCGATCGCGAGCTTCAGTGCCTTCTCCGCGTTCGTTCCGTCGCCGAGCAGCGCGTATGCGCATGCAAGGTTGTAGGGCGGAAGCGGCGCGCGTGGGTTCGCCCAGGTTGCCTTCAGGAACAGATCGCGAGAGCCCGCGTAGTCCTTCTTCTGATGATGACGAAAGCCAGTGTCGTTGTAGAGCAGGCTTGCGATCTCGTCGTAGCGGACGCGCGTGATCGTGAGCTCGTTGCACCACTCCATGCAGTAGAAATGCCCCAGCAGCGCGAGCTCGTCGTTCGCTGGATTCGGGATGATCGCGTTCCAGACGGCGTCGAACATGACGCCTGGCATCGGGGACTTCGGCTTCCTGGACAGCGACAGTGAGAACACTGGCTCCTCCTTCGCGTAGTGACCGCCGACCTTCAAGAAGCCGCTCCCCTCGGTCACGGGCAGGGTCGTGACCTCCAGCTCGAGATCATGCGCATACGGCCACGTCGTGACGACCGCGGGCGGCGTGATGGTCCCGGTCTTCGTGTTCCGGGTGAGGTCGACGCTGACGCCCTCTTTCAGCGAGGTGATCGCGGCGCCCAGCTCTGGTCCGACCACAAAGTGATCGCCGCTCTCGGTGAGATGAAGCTCCTTGGTCTCCTTCCCCGTACTCACGAAGCAGGTGTTGCCATTCTCGTCGCCCTTGCCGGCGGACAGTGGGGACATCGTGCCGCAGGCGATGACCTGCTTGCCATCCTTGGAGTAGCCCACCCACGTGGCGAGGTCGCGCATCCCGGTGTCGGTCGGCTGCGGATATCCCTTGATCACGAGCGGCCCAGGCGCGCCGAAGTCGACCTTGGGAAGCCCCATCCTCGCGGCGTTCAGCGCCGTCTCGCTCGCGACGTCGTCGCCCCCTGGCGTCGCGTAGGTGATGACTGCATCGGCCGAAGGGCGCGGCTTCACGGGACCCGAGTGCGTGGGCGCGGGGCTGCGCGCCACGCCCGATGCGCTCATGACGGGTGTCCCACTCGCGTGCTGCTCCGAGGATGCGGGCGATGGTTGCTCGTTCGACTTGCAGCTTGCTGCGCAGAGCAGGATCAAGCCTGCGATGGAGCGGACGTTCATGTCGTCCACTATCTCACGAGGGCTCGGTCATTCGATCGAGAAGCTCTTTCCGACCGAGAGTGATCCGCCGGAGAACGCCGGAACCGTCGCGCTGCGATAGCGCTGCGCGACACAAGCACCAACCGCGGTGCCCGAGTACGGCCCCTCCACATCGACGGCGGACACGTACCCGCTCGGCTGGAAAGTCACCTTCACGTGCCCCGAGCCGGTGGGACCATCCGCGCGCTTGCAGCTCGCGACGTTCACGCCGAGCGCGCGCGCGGCGGCAGGCCGATCGAAAGGCGGAGCGGTAGTGCTCGACGATGTGGTCGACTGTTCGCCACCACATGCCGCGCCGACAGAGAGCCGCATGTGACATGCCGTCTCGTTCTCGCCGGGACAACATTTCGCGTTGGAGGTCGAGGTGCTCGCCGTCGACACCGGAGGCGACTGCGACGCGACGGGGTGGGCGTCGATCGGGCGCGATGTGGAGTGCGAGGCGACGCTGGTCACCGGCGGCGCGATCGTCCTGCCGGGGATGATGGCCACGACCGGAGCGCTGGACGGCGGCTCGTCGGTCGTGACGGCGGTAGGGACCGCGGCTGGTGGCGCGGTGGGAATGCCAAGGACGCTCGACTGCGGCAGTATCGGGACCGCTTGCCCGCTCGATCGCATGCGTGCACTGGCGACCGTGGCGATCCCGAGCATGGAAACGACCGCCAGTACGAACGCCCCGAGCATGAACGTTCTCGTGTGGCCACGGGCGCCTCCGGACTCTTGCGCCTGGACAAGAATCACGGGCGGCGCGAACAGAGGAGCGAACGCCCCTCCACCGCTCAGGTTCACGATGTCATCGGCGCGCGCTGACGACGACTCGCCATTCGCTGTCGCGGAGACCAGGGCGCGGATGTCGATGAGCGCCGACGACTCGGTCGTCTTGGTCGGGGCGGGCGTCATGGTCTTCGCCAGCGTCGCGAGCGAGAAGAGCACGCTGCTCTCGTTCCTCTCCCCCGTGAGCTGCGTCGTGTTGCTTGCGGCGCTCGGCGCGGGCTCCTCGGCGCCCGCGCTGGCGACCCCTGCGAACAGGTCGGCGTTGCGCCCGCGACGGCTCTCGGTCGTCTGTGCGTACACTTCCCCACTGGCCTTGGAGGGTTCTGCCGGGAAAGATTCACCACATCGCTTGCAGCGGACCTTCACTCTACGTCCGTCCAGGCGTTCATCGGAGATGGTGTATTTTGCAGTGCATGCGGGGCAGGTGAGCTTCATGGGTTCGCCATTCAGACGCCCCGGATCGCCGTTCGGTTGGAGCGAAAAATTCTTCCAACCATTGGCCTGAGACGGACGTCTAATTGCTCGATGACCTCTCCTGCCCAGCGCGAGGCCGCTACCGCGGCGCTGCTTGTCGCGCGCGCCAAGGCCGGTGAGCCGCAGGCGTTCGATGCGCTGGTGCGGCGCTATCGCAAGCGCATCTTCGCGCTCGCGCTCCACCTGTCAGGCTCGGAGAGCGACGCGGACGACATCGTGCAGGACGTGTTCATCCGCGCGTATCGTGCGCTCGATCAGTTCGAGGGGCGCAGCGAGTTCTTCACGTGGGTGTACCGGCTCACCGTGAATCGCTCGCTCGATGCGCGCCGCTCCAGCGCTCGCCGGAGCGAGTCGTCGATCGATCTCGCCGACCCTCGTATCGAGCGCGCCATCCAGGTCGATGCGCACGGCGACCCACGACGGGCCGCAGAGCTGCGTCAGACCTATGCGCGCGCACTCCGCGCGCTGGACGCGCTCCCCGCGGAGATGCGTACGACGGTCGTGCTCGTGGCGCTGCAAGGGCTGTCCAATGCAGAGGCCGCTGTGGTCCAGCGCTGCTCACGCGGCACCATCGCATGGCGTCTGCACGAAGGTCGTCGGCGTCTCCTGGAAGCGCAGAGCAAGGTCCCGCAGCGGCAGAAAGACCTCTCCGAGCACCTCGGGCGCCTCCTCGAGGACGCAGGGCTGCCGGCGCTGGACTTCGTCAATCTCGCGAAATTATGACTGGCCAATGGGGGCAGCGTCCTCCATCTTCCCTGGCCGGACATGTTCGAGAGTCGCAAGCAGCGCAACGCCGCGCGACGCGCGATGGACGCCGCAACGTCCTACGAGGCCTGGCTCGACGCCGCGCGGGAGCTTGACCGGCTCGATGGGCTCCAGGCGTGGGTCGAGGACGACGACTCGTCTTGCTACGACGCGGCCCAGGTGCGGCGCGCGATCCGGGAGCTCCGCGCCGCGCGCCTCGGCAATGAGCCCGTGAAGCTGGCGGAGCTCCTGGTCCAGGCCATCGACCAGCTCGGCTCCCAGATCACCGCGCTTCGCCTCTACTGCGAGACGTACACGGGCGAGAGCAAGCGACTGCCGCGCGAGCTCCTTGGCGAGACCGTGCTTGCGCTCACCTACCTGGAGAGCGAACCGATGGAGGGCTATCCCGACGCGATGAAGCTCGCGCTCTTCAAGCAGAACGCGCACCGCTTTGGTCGCTCCGCGCTCATGCTAAGCGGCGGCGCCACGATGGGCATCTACCATCTCGGCGTGGTCAAGGCGCTCTTCGGCGCTCGCCTGCTGCCCACTGTGGTGTGCGGTTCGAGCATGGGCGCCATCGTGGCCGCTGGGGTCTGCACCCGCGATGACGACGGACTCCGCGAGTTCTTCGACCGGCCCCAGCACATCCATCGCGAGGCGTTGAAGCGGAAGCGGGTGCTGGACGTGGCGTCGGAGCGCTCGCTCTTCGACACGGCCCAGCTGCTCGAGCACGTTCGCAACAACGTGCAGGGCGACATGACGTTCCTGGAGGCGTTCAAGAAGACCGGGCGGCTCCTCAACATCTCGGTATCGCCAGTTCACGCCCGCCAGAAGCCGCGCATCCTGAATCACATCACCACGCCGGACCTGCTCATCGCGCAGAGCGCCGTGGCCTCGTGCGCGATGCCATTCCTCTATCCGCCGGCGATGTTGATGGCGCGCGATGCGAGCGGCGCCACCGTGCCCTACCTTCCAGAGGAGCGCTGGCTCGACGGCTCGGTCGCTGGCGATCTTCCGATGGCGCGCGTGAGCCGCCTCCACAACGTCAACCACTTCATCGTCAGCCAGACCAACCCCCACGTGTATCTGATGGTGAGCCGCAGCGAGACGCCGCCGCTGCCCTACATCGCCTTCGAGACCGCCGGCTCCGCAGTGCGTGCGCAGGCGCGCAGCCTGCTCGGTAGCGCGCGCAAGTACGTTCACAACGAGCACCTGCGACCTGCGCTGGATCAGGTGTACTCGCTCACGGCGCAGCCCTACCTGGGCGACATCAACCTGCATCCACGCGTGGATCCGCGGATGTTGCGCAAGTTCATCTCGAACCCGACCATCGAGGACATCGAGAGCTTCATCATGGAGGGCCAGCGCGTGACGTGGCCCAAGCTACCCATGATCCGCGACCAGACGCTGATCAGCCGCACGTTCGCGGAGGTGATCGCGCGGGTCGAGGCGCGCGTCTCCCGGACACAGCGCGGCTCGGTTGCATGAGCGCGCAGCATCACTCACTGCGGGTCCTCCGCGCGGGTCGGGACACGACGATTCTCACCACGCTGTGCACCGCGTGTCCGCATGGCGCGAAGGGTTGTTGCGTGGTGCCGCCGCGGCTGGCGCTCGCAGACATCGCGCGCATCGTCGCGCACGGAGGGCGTGATTGGCTCCTGGGTGAGCTCGCTGCCGGCCGGATCGTCGCGAAGGACGCGTGGCTGATCCTGACGCGCGCGGAGGCGTGCGTGTATCTGGGAGAGCACGGCTGCACGATCGCCCACGAACGACGCCCGGCAACGTGCAACTTCTACGTCTGCGAGAGCGCGCTCGAAGCCGGCGACGAATCGGCAGCCACGGCACGAGCTGCGCGTGACAAGATCGAGAGCGACTACGCCAGGTGGGACGCCGAGCTCACCGCACTGTCGCAAGCGCGAGCGCCTGACGGGATCGTGTTCGACGCGAGCACGCTCGATCGTCTCGCGACCGATCTAGACGAGCGGGCGCTCGCGTCCCACCTCGACCCCCAGATCGCCTCGTGATACGCCGCGATCATGTCCTTCGAAGACGCTCGTGTCATGGCCGCCACCGAGCTTGGCACCGCGCTCGACCGCGAGGTCGCGGGCGTCGTTGGTGACGCGCCGCCGCTTGTCTCCATTCACGTGGATCGCAAGAGCGACGACGACTTCGAGGTCACGGTGATGGTGAGCATCGCGACGTCACCAACGACGACGCGGCAAGCGGGAACGTGGACGCTCCGCAGGATTGACCTCATGCGCCTGCGTGCCGTTGTTTCCTGGGCGAGCGCGAAGCACGCCAAGGCGCGCGCGACGTTCGCGAAGTGGCCGGGATGGTCCACGTCGCACGAGGCCAACGCGCGCGAGCTCGCCCGCGTGTTCGACGCCGTTCCCACGCACGTCACCGTGTGGCGCGGCATGCCCACGTCGGAGCGCGGCGAGCCGGCAACGGGGCAGCCCTCGATCGTCCTCATGCTCGACGCGCACGGCCTGGAGATCGAGACCTGTCTCCACCTCGAGTACACGGCAGAGGAGGGGCACGCAGGCGTCCTTGCCACCGTCACGAAGACCGGTGAGGCTCTTGCGAACTCGCTCGGCGTGCGCTGCGACATCGGGTAGCGTCGAGACACGGTGGACGACTCGCTCCGGCAAAAGGCGCGAAAGGCGCGCGCAGAGGTACGCGCTGGCGTGCTCCGGGGCACCGCCCTCATGGACCGCCTCTCTTCGCTCCCATTTCACGAGCGCGACGACTGGGCCGACGAGCTCCTGGGTGTCGAAGGTCCACCACCGGACGTCCCGCTCCCGCGCGGCTCGGTGCCGTACCTGCCGTGCGGTGTGGACGAGGTTCTTTCGATGGCCCGCGACGTCCCCGTGCGACCGGACGACGTGGTGGTGGATCTGGGATCGGGGCTTGGACGCGTCGTCATCCTCGCGCACCTGCTCACGGGCGCGCGAGCACATGGCGTGGAGATCCAGGAACCGCTGGTGCGCAGCGCAAGAGCGCATTGCGCCGCGCTCGCGCTCCCTCTTGTCTCGTTCGAGCACGCCAACGCCGTGGACGTCGAGCTGGATGGCTCGATCTTTTTTCTCTACGCACCATTCAATGGCGAGATGTTGACGGCCGTGCTCCGCAACCTGGAGGCGGTGGCACGTAGGCGCGCGATCGTGCTGTGCACGGTCGGCCTCGAATTTCGCGATGTTCCGTGGTTGTTCCCACGGAAGACCTCGAACGTATCGCTCGCGCTCTATGATTCTCGGGTGTCGGGCGTTCCGCGTCGCGATTGACGGCGCGGCCCGACATCGGTGCTAACTTCAGGAACAGGAGGGCGGCGCAATGCACGCCTGGTTCGAGCTCATCGGTTCTGTCTTGCGTCCGCGACGTTCTGGCCTCGAGCGATGCAGGCAAGAGCGTGAGGGGTATGTCGTTGCGCGGCGCGCCAAGTCCGAGCGCACCACGCGTGCAGTCAAGGACTGCGAGCGCAGCATCGAGACGCTGCGGGCCCAGCTCTTTGCGGCCAACGACGGCTTCGTCGGCGCGCGGATGACGGAGCTCGAGCGCACGTGGCGCACGCTCTCCCGCGTGGACCCGGACGCGGGGCTCATGGACCTCTGGGCGCGGATCGCACCCGCCTCGTGGATCGATCAGAAGCGCTGGCGCGGCAGCTCGTCCACCACGCGGCTGGATGCTGCCACCCTACTCGCTGCGGATGTCTCGGGCGTCGAGGCTGCCGAGTCGGCGGTGCGGTCACTCGGCCTTGCACTCGCAGCCTGGGGCACGCCGCTTGGCTCCAGGATCCAGTGGCGCTTGCCGGATGAAGAGACGCAAGACCGTCCAGATCATGCGGAGGCTCTGCTCGCGACGCCGCTGCGCGCTGCAAGCGAAGCGCTCGTCGCCTCTGACGTGGAAGAGATCGTCGTGGGTCGCGCCCGCCGCTTCCAGGACGAGGTCCGCGAGGCCGCGCGCAGCCGGATCCCAGAGCGCCCGGACCTGGTGCGGAGCATCGCGCACGCTGCCTTCGTGGACTACCTGTTTGACGCCGTCGCCCGCGGAAGTGACGCGCGTAGTGCCCAGCGCGGCCTCGGTGATCGCCCGAACCCCGTGGTGCCGCTGAGCGCGCTGTGGGCGACCGGGTACGCGATCGCTGCCGTTGACTCGTCTGGCGTGACGCTCGAAATCCCGGCCTGACATCACCGCGCGACCTCACCGCGCGACTGAGCGCGCGGCTTCCCAGAGGCGGTTGACGCGCTCGAGGACGGAGCGTGGGTGCATGGTGCCCTTGTAGACGTAGAGCGCCGCCGGAGCATCCGCGGGCAAGACGGCCTCGCTCACGCGGAGCCGCTCGCTCACCGCGAAGAGGATCGGCGCCGAGAGCCCGGCCTGCACCAGCTCCACGCGCTTCCACACGGCGTCGCGGCTCCAGTAGCCCATCGACTCCACATACACGGTTCGTCCGTCGCGCTCGAGCGCCAGGTCCGGCACGCACAGCCCCACGCCGGCGAGCTCCAGGATGGCGTCCGCAGGTCGCGCGCGCCATGCGGGGTCGAGCGCCTCGATCGCCTTCGCGAGCGCCTTCACGTCATCCGCGAGCCACCTGGGTGCAGGCGCGGCGCGGGCTCCCACCATCTTCTCCACCCGAGATTCTCCGTCTATGCGGAAGAGCAGCGGAGCACGGTCGTTCCCCCAGAGCACCTCCGCCGCAAGCGACCATGCGTCGCAGCCATCCAGCGCCGGCAGCACCATCGCAAGCTCGAGGCCGTACTTCGTGGCCGACTCGAACAGCGAGAATGGGCCATCGATCGTGATGCGATGACCGTCTTCGAGCTTCTCGATCACGTGGAGCAGACGCAGGAACTTGAGCTTGCGAAAGAGCGCGCGCGTGGCCCCGGCCGAGGCGGTCACGTCCACCACGATCTTGGTCGCACGCAAGAGGACAGCCTGGGCCTGGCCGCGCTCGAACGCGTGCACCAGCGCCGCGGGACCGATGGCATCGAACGCGAGCAGCTTGTGCGCAGCGCGCAGATCCGAGAACAGCGCTCGCTCCACGACCTGCTCGGTGACGTTGCGTGCGGTCGCGGCAGCCAAGAGGATCTCGGACCGCACGAACGTCCCATTCTTTCGAGCGGCAGCTGCGTGCTGGAACACGTCCCGTCGCAGCCGCTCCGGCTCGAGGTCCGGGCTCGCCTGGACAGCCTCGAACGTGCAGCGATCCAGCAGCAGCTTGGTGAGCCCCGCCTTCGTCTTCTGATCCTTCGCGTCCGCTTCCACCGCAGAAAGCGCGTCCTCAACGTCCTTCCTGGACGCGCCGTCTTCGGTCCGCAACATCGTGATGCAGTCGACCATGAGCCCAGCGACCGCAAGCGCGCGCTCCCTTGCGTCGGCCTTGAACGCGACAAGCCGCAGCTCATTGCCCTTCCGGCGCACGTTGACCAGATCAGCGGTAAGCACTGTGGTCCCTGCGACGTTCGCTGGTGTACGACTCACCGGTGTCTTCCGTGACCAGCTCGTAGAGGACGGCGCGCTTGCCTTCCTTCTTCCGCAACACGCGACCGAGCCGCTGGACGTGCTCACGCACGGACCCCGAGCCGCTGAGTACGACAGCGACGTTCGCGTCCGGCACATCCACGCCCTCGTTCAAGACCTTGGACGTGATGATGGCGCCGTAGGTTCCTTCGGCGAGCCCGCCGAGGATGTGGCTGCGCTCCTTCACCTTTGTCTGGTGCGTGATGATGGGGCAGAGGAAGCGGCGCGCTATCTCGTAGGCCGTGGCGTTGTCCTGCGTGAAGACGATCGCGCGGTCGTCCTTGTGCAAGGCGAGCAGGTGGCCCAGGTAGTCCAGCTTCCCGCGCGCGCCGAACGAGAGCGCGCGTTGCATGCGGTATGCACGCATTGCGCGTTGCCCCTCCGCGCTGCGCGACGACATCATCACGAACTGCCCCCAGCCGGACTTCTGGCCCATGCGGATGCCGCACTTCTTCACGAACGCCCGATAAATCCCGCGCGCTTCGTCGTAGAGCACCCGCTCGGCGGGGATGAGGGACACGGCGACCTGCTCGACCTCGTACTCGGCCAGGTAGGCGCCGGCGAGGTCCTTGATGTCCTTCCTGTACACCGTATTGCCGACGAGCTCGTCGAGCATGTTCTCGCGACCGTCGGCGCGTTCCGGCGTCGCCGTCAGTCCGAGCCTGAAGGGCGCAAGGCACAGGCGTGCGGCGTGGGCGTACGCGGGGCCAGGCAAGTGGTGCACCTCGTCGAACACGATGAGCCCGAAGCGCGCGCCAAGATGCTCCATCTGGAGGTGCGCCGAGTCGTACGTGGTCACGGTGAGCGAGCGCACGTCGTGCTCGCCGCCGCCCACGAGCCCCACCTCCTCGCCGAACGTCGCGCGCAGGAGGTCGTACCACTGGCGAACCAGGTCGAGCGTGGGCGCGACCACCAGCGTGTCCCGCTTCTTCGCGGCGATCGCCATCACGGCGACATGCGTCTTTCCCGCGCCTGTCGGCAGCACCACGACTCCACGACCGCCGTTCGATGTCCACGCGGCGAACGCCTCCTCCTGGAATGGTCGCGGCGTCTTGTGCACATAGAGAGTGCTCGCTCGCTCCCCGTAGCGACGCGCGAGATCCTCGAACGGCGTCTTCGACGTGGTGAGCGCACGAACGATGTCGGCATACGCGAGCGCTGGTGCGCGCAAGCACGCCGTCCGCTCGTCCCACATGCATGATGGGAGCGCAAGGGCTCTCGCGGCGCCACGGATCTCCAGCGTTCCCGACGCAAACACGAGCTGGATCATCGATACGGACCTGTCGCCCCAGCCATGTCGCGCCTCCGGGCCCGATGCTAGCCGTGATACTCTCATGGCGTGATGCCGCTCGGTGCGAGTACCCGAAAATCAGCCTCACGCGCCATCTGGATCGCCACGTCGATCGCGGTCGCGCTCGTGGGCTGCGGTCTCGCCAGCGTGGGCACGGGTCAGCTCGCGAGCGAGCAAGACGCCGCGGGCTCCGACGCCACCGTCTCCGACGCCAGGACCGGCGACGGCGGCGGGAGCGGGCTGGTCGACGGTGGCTCTTCGGGCGACGCTGGTGTGCCGCTCGAGGGTGGCTGCTTCGTGCTCGTGAGCGACGACTTCTCCAATCCCGATCCGCGCTGGGTTGTCATGAACGACGGCACGTTCGCTGGTGGTGCCGCCGTGCTCGTACAGCCGCAGATCCTTCACCGCGGGGGCATCTTCATGGCCGTTGATGCAGCGATCCCGCCGAGCACGCTGCACGCCACGTTCACCATGCTCATGGCTGCCGACGCAGGTCCGGCCGATGCCGCTCCTGGCGACGGGATCATGCTCGCGTGGGCCTCGGACCTGTCCACGCCACCGCTGGGCGGCACGGGCTCGGAGATGGGCTTCTGTCCAGACTCCAACAGCGCAAGCCGCGGCCCGAACGGGGCGGCACTGGCGCTTCACGTGAGCCCGTACATTGGCGCATCGCAGCGCGAATCGGACGGCGGCTACTGCGTCGTCAACAACAACCCTGTGCCGGTCGCGTTCACCGGGTCGCAGAAGGTCGCTGTGTCCGTCACGGGCGTCTACATCGATGGTGGCGTCGGCAGCACCGCGTTCAACTTCGAGCTCTCGAAGGCCGTTCCCATTCGCTGGATCGGCTTCACCGCGGGGACCGGCGGCGACGTCGCCACCTTCTCCGTCGACAACGTGGTCATCACGATCTGCCCTTAGGACGCGCGGGCGGGGCGAGCAGCGCAAGTGTGGTCTCGCCGACCGATAGTGCGCTCACGGGAAGATCGAGCTCGATCATCGCGGTGACTCCGAGCGCGAGCGCCGTCATGAGCATGGTGACCTGCTCCGGCGTCACGTCCTTGCGGAGCGCGTTCTCGCGAAGGTCGCGCGTGAGACCGTCCGCGATGAGGTGCTGCGCCTTCTTCACCATCGCCCGGTAACGCTGCCCCACGACCTTCGATCGCTGACAGGCCTCCATGAGGTGGTGGAAGCGGATCGCCTTGCCGCCGTGGACCGCGGCGTCGCGCGCATCTGCGGCCATGCAGAAGAAGCGCACTGCCTGCGCGACGCCTCCGCTCTCGAAGGACGCGGCGGACGTGAGCACGTCCAGGAACTGCCCCAGTACGTGATCCATCACGGAGACCAGGAAGTCCTCCCGATCCTTGAAGTGCACGTAGAACGCGCCGCGCGTGAATCCGGCGCGCGCGCAGATCTGATCCAGGCTCGGCGCCTCGAGTCCGTGCTCCGACAGCTCGGCCAGGCCGGCCGCAAGCAGTGCCTGCCGCGTCTCTTGCTTCTGGGCGTCGCGGTCCGCAGGCGTCGGCTTGCGACGCACGGGCTCACGACGCGCGTTCTTTCCAGGCATCCGTTTGACATACCAGTTCGTATGTGACAAGAGAAGGCCACATACGAGTCCGTATGTGAGAGGTGAATGCCCGATGAGTGTTCAGAAGATCGTCCTCGTCACTGGTGCCAGCTCCGGAATCGGGCGCGCAGCTGCGCTGTCGCTCGCGCGAGGCGGCTACTGGGTGTTCGCCGGAGCCAGGCGAATCGCTGCGCTCGAGGCGCTCCGTGCGGAGCTCGCCGATGCCGGTGACGTGAAGAACGGCGGCCGCATCACGCCGCTGCCCTTGGACATGGACGACCCGAAGAGCATCGCAGACGCAGTCGCTGCGATCGGCGCGGCCACGGATGGCTACGGCGTGGACGTGCTGGTGAACAACGCCGGCTTCGCAACGGCCGGTGCGCTCGCCGAGCTGGGCGATGCCGACCTGCGCGCGCAGTTCGAGACGAACGTCTTCGGCCTGATGTCACTGACGCGCGCGCTCTTGCCGGCCATGTTCGAGCGTGGCGCCGGTCGCGTCATCAACGTGAGCAGCGTGAGCGGGCGCATTCCAGCGCCCATGCTCGGCGCCTACCACGCGAGCAAGTACGCGCTGGAGGCCCTGTCCGACGCGCTCCGCATGGAGCTCCAGCCGTTCGGGATCAAGGTCGTCATCGTGGAGCCTGGGACCATTCGCACGGAGTTCGCGAACCGAACGACAGGGGAGGCCACGCGCGCCAGGACTGGTCCCACGCGCTACGGGCACCTCTACGAAGAGATGGCCACCTTCGAGTCCACATTCGACAAGATGGCCTCCGGGCCCGAGCACGTGGTCCGTGCGATCGAGCGAGCAGCCGCCGCGAGCCACCCGAGGACGCGTTACGTCGCGCCTGCGCGGTTCATGGCCCTCATCGCGTTGGTCGCCATCTTGCCCACGTGCCTGACGGACGCGATCACGCGCAGGCTGTTCGGCCTCACCCCGCGCCTGGCAAAGCTCGCCTCACGCTAGGACGCGTCAGTGCTTCGCGGCCGGAGAGGTGGCCCACGAGCGGAGGCCTTCCGCCGTACCTGCGTTCAGGATTCGCGCCGGGTCGACCCACGCGCGCTCCGCGTTCATGGCGGCGTAGATCACGCGATCCAGCTCGTTTTCGTGGTGTGCGTCGCTGGTCAACACGAACTGCACCTTGCGATCGCGCGCGGTGCGCAGCACCTCCACGGACAGGTCGAGCCGCGGGAGTGAGCCGTTGATCTCCAGCGCCGTATTCGTCCGCTCCGCCGCGTCGAAGATGGCATCCATGTCCAGCTCGATGCCGGGCCGTGCGCCGATCATCCGCGCGGAGAGATGCCCGATCATCTTCACGCATGGGTCTTCCATCGCGGCGATGACGCGCCTGGTCTGCGCTGCGCGATCGAGGTCGAAGTGGTCGTGCACGGAGGCCAGGCAGAAGCCGTAGCCCTGGCGGAACTCTGCGTCGTAGTCGAGCTCGCCCTTCGGGCCGATGTTCAGCTCCACCCCCGCGAGGAGCGTCATGGTGTCACCGAGCTCCTTCTGCATGGCAGCGATCTTCTCGCGCTGATCCAGCATCGCCTGGCGCCCTACGCCCGAGAGCGTGCCCTCCGCATGGTCCGTGATGGCAAGGACCTTGTAGCCGCGCGCCTTCGCCGCAGCGACCACGTTCTCGAGCGACGAGTGCCCATCGCCGGACATGTCCGTGTGGACGTGGAAGTCGCCCAGGATGGGGCCGACTGCACGCGGAAGGGTGCCCTTCTCCGCCGCCTCGATCTCGCCCATGTCCTCACGCAAGACGGGCGGGATGAAGCGAAGTCCGAGCGCCTCGTAGATCTGCTCCTCCGTCTCGCACGCGACCACGCGCCCGCCTTCGAGCTCCGAGAGCGCGTACTCGTTCAGCGTCCACCCACGAGACAGCGCGCGCTGACGCAGCTTGATGTTGTGCGCCTTGGAGCCGGTGAAATAGAGCCGCGCCGCGCCGAGCTCGTGAGCCGCCACCACACGAAGATCCACCTGCGTCCCGCGATGAGTGACGATGCTCGTCTTGTTCGCGCCACGCACCAGGACGCGGTCCACGAAGCCGAGCGAGACGAGCGCCTCCATCACGGGCATCGCATCTGCGGCGGCGACCATGATGTCCACGTCGCCGATCGTCTCCGTGAAGCGACGCAACGAGCCGCAGTACGACGCGTGCGTGACGCCCTTCACCTTCAAGAGCTCCGCGACGATGCGGTTCGCGAGCGGCAACGCGACAGAGACCGGTGTGCGACCGACCACCCCTTGCTCGTCCATCTTGGCGAGCGCCTGCGCAAACTTCTCTTCCGATTTCTGACCAAACCCCTTGAGCGCCTGCACCTTGTGGTCTGCGAGTGCCTTGCGAAGGTCGTCTATCGACTGGACGTTGAGCTCTTCGCGGAGCTTCTTCACGGCCTTCGGGCCCATGCCCTGGATCTTGAGGAGCGCCACGACACTGCGCGGATGCTTCTGCCGCAGGCCCTCGAGCTTCTCGACCTTGCCAGTGTCCAGGAGCTGCCGGATCTTCTCCGCCGTGCTCTTGCCGATGCCGTCGATCTTCTGGAGCTCCTTCGCGGAGAGCTTGTTCACGTCCGTCGCGAGCGCCGTGATCGCCTGGGTCGCGCTCTCGTAGGCGCGCACGCGAAACGACTGCGGATCACCTTCGTCGAGCATCGTGAGCTCCGCGAGATCGCGGAGCATGTCGAGGACGTCTTGCTTCGTCCGGCGCGGGGGTTCCCCGGGGGCATCACTCATACAGTTGGTGTACCCTTGGAATCGTGAGCAAGGAAGAGGCCGCAGAGGTGATCTCGGTCGGTGGGCAAGAGGTACGCATCACCCATCCCAGCAAGCCCTATTTCACCAAGGAGACGAAGCTCTCCAAGCTCGACATCGTCCGGTACTACCTCTCCGTCGCGGATGGTGCGCTGCGCGGGATCAAGGACCGCCCGATCGTGCTCAAGCGGTTCGTGGACGGCGCCGAGAGCCCGCCGTTTTACCAGAAGCGCGCGCCCCCGAATCTCCCCTCGTTCCTCCGCACCGCGACGCTCTCGTTTCCGTCCGGGCGCACTGCGGAGGAGGTGGTCGTGGACAACGCGGCGGGACTCGCGTGGGTCGCCAACCTGGGTTGCATGGAGCTGCATCCGCATCCAGTGCGCTCGGGAGATGTGGAGCACCCCGACGAGCTGCGCGTCGATCTGGATCCGGGCCCTGGCGTGGCGTGGGACGACGTGCGGAAGGTCGCGCTCGAGGTGAACGCGTTCCTCGCCGAGCTCGGCCTTCGCGGCTTTGCGAAGACCAGTGGCTCGCGCGGCATCCACGTGAACGTGCGCATCCAGCCGCGCTGGACCTTCACGCAGGTGCGACAGGCAGCGCTCGCGTTCTCGCGCGAGATCGAGCGCCGCGCGCCCACCCTCGCCACGTCGAAGTGGTGGAAGGAAGAACGTCACGGCGTCTTCCTGGACTACAACCAGAATGCCAAGGATCGCACGACCGCGTCCGCATACTCCGTGCGCCCGCTTCCAGATGCGCGCGTGTCTGCGCCGCTCACGTGGGACGAAGTGCCGGTGTGCGATCCGGCTGATTTCACGGTGCTCACGATGCCGCAACGCTTCGCGACGATCGGCGATCCTCACGACCACATGGACACGACGGCCGCCTCGCTGGAGGCGCTGCTGGAGTTTGCAGCCAAGGACGACGCATCCGGGCTGGGCGACGCGCCGTGGCCGCCACACTTCCCGAAGGCCGCGCGCGAGGCTGCCCGCGTCGCGCCGTCTCGTGCGAAGGGAGCACGCAAGAAGGCTGCGACGGCAGATACCGGTGACTCTGAAGATGCCGGTGACTCCGCCGCCGCAGCCCCCAAGCCCGCGCGCGCGGCCCGCACGTCCAAGATGCCGCTCCTCACGATCGCGAACTCACCCGACAAGGCCGCAGCGCTCGAAGGGCTCGAGCGCTGGAAGACGAAGTACCCGGAGGCGGCCGCGCTGCTGGCGGTGGATGACGTGCTCGTCGATTCGATGCGCGGTCGCTCGTCCACATGGACACGCATCCGCGTGAACCTGCGCAACGTGCCAGAGGCCTCCCGGCCCGCGCAAGAGACGCCCGACCCCGACGAGGATCCCACGCGCGCCTGGCGCGAAGCGATGAAGGCCCCCACGTAGCGGGAGCTAACCGCGCGAGAAGATCTCCGACAGCTCCTGCGGCGCGACCACGTCCAGCTGGGCAAAGTTGCAGTCCTTGGGCGCCTTGTCCGTACGCCAGCGCCGGAACTGGGCCGTGTGGCGGAAACGTGTACCTTGCATATGATCGTAGGCCACCTGGACGGTGAGCTCGATGCGAAGGGGAATCCACGAGAGATCTTTTCCCTGGCTCCAGCGGCTCTTCGCGCCGGGCTTTCGCGTGCCGTCCTGGTGCGCGTCCGCGGTGGCCCATTCCTTCCACGGGTGGTTCTCGAGCGCGTTCTCCCGATAGGGCGCGAGGAACTCCACGAGCTCGCGTCGCTTCGCCGCCGTGAAGCTCGCGGACACACCCACGTGGTGGAGCGCGCCGTCATCGCTGAAGAGCCCGAGCAAGAGCGAGCCCACGGCGCTCCCCTCACCGTCCTTGTGCCAGCGAAAGCCGGCGACCACGGCGTCGCATTCGCGCTCGTGCTTCACCTTGAGCATGGTGCGCTTGTTGGGCTCGTACTTACCGACCGCGCTCTTTGCCATGACGCCGTCCAGGCCTGCGCCCTCGAAGCGGGAGAACCAATCCCCCGCCACGACACGGTCGGTCGTGGCGGGCGTCACGTGCAGCGGCGGCTCCGCCTTTGCAAGAACGGAGAGGAGCTCGAGACGGCGCGCGCGGAAAGGCTCGTCACGCAGATCGCGGTCGCCCAGGCAGAGCAGATCCCAGAAGACCACCGCTGCTGGCGTCTCCTTGGACAGCTGGTTTATTCGCTTCGCCGCGGGATGCAGGCGCTGTTGAAGTGCCTCGAAATCCAGGCCGCGGTCGTTCGCGATGACGATCTCGCCGTCCAGCACGCAGCGCTCGGGCAACATGCTTCCCAGCGGCCCGAGAAGCTCCGGGAAGTAGCGCGCGAGCGGCTTCTCGTCGCGGCTTTGGATGATGATGTCCGCCCCGTCCTTGAACACGAGGGCGCGAAAGCCGTCCCACTTCGGCTCGAAGATCCAGTCCTCACCCTCAGGGATGGCGGAGACGCGTTTCGCGAGCATGGGGAGCATGGGCGGAGGGACGGGAAGCACGTGCGCATTCTACTCCGCAACGCGCGATGATATGCGATCTCGATGCGAACCTACCTTGCACTGGCAGTTCTGGTGCTCGCCACCCCGGCGTGCGAGCCGACCCCCGCAACGACGACGGCGACGACGACACCGACTTCGACGACGACACCGACTTCGACGATGACACCGACTTCGACTTCGACGACGACGCCGACCTCGACTTCGACTTCGACTTCGACGACGACTTCGACCTCGACCCCACCCTCTCCTGCTCGGGGGGCGATGCCGCCGATCGAGACGGCTTGCTCGGCGGACGCCGACTGCGACATCTACATGGAGGGCAGCGCGGCGGACCCGTGTTGTCCGCAGTGCACCACCTACAAGGCGGGGACCAAGGCGTCGCTCGCGAAGTTTCGCGCGGCATGCACCAGCGTGTGTGGCGGCAGCTGCGCGACGCTGCCGACGCATGCGAAGTGCAGCAGCGGAAAATGTGTCGCCGTTGGCGACAAACCCTGAGCTGACCATGACGGAGATTCCGGTCGACCTCCTCGCCGCCGACGCGCTTGCGTACGACGCGCAGTATCGCAACGGGCTGAGTAACCACCTGCCGATGGCGCTGGTCGCGCTTGCGGGCTTGGGCGCGAGCCGCGTGCGGATCGTTGCGTTTCGTGAGCGGTACGCTCGCCGTCTGGAGCCCGCGCCGAAGGTGCCCGAACACGCCGAGAAGCTCGAGCGCGCTGACCTGGTGCGCCACCTTGGCACGCACGCTTGCTACGCGCAGTACGCAGAGCTCTTTCGCGCGCTGGTTCGAGCGGAAGCACCGCGCGAGGTCGCACGCGATGCGCTGCGTGAGCTCGTGCCCGGGCTCGCAGGAGGCGCTTTCCATGGGTTGATCCGCGTCGCGTACGCGCTGGGAACACCCGGGACACCGGTCGACGAGATCGCAGCGGCGCTCGCGTACATGGCAGACGTGCATCTCCCTCTCGAACCCGTGGACACGGCAGCCGATGAGAAGGCCGGGACCCGCTCGCTCGTCCTGCTCATGGAGGACACCGCGAAGGACTCCAGTGCGACGGCCTACGTCGGCAAGCGTGGGCTGATCTTCGACGACCTGGAAGACGTCGCATCAGGGCCTGCGTTCGCGCATCTGCTTCGGGCTGCAGCACGCGGTCCGCGCACGCTCGACGCAGCGGCGCGCGCCGCGCTCCTCCTGTACGCGAGCACCTCGCACTTCACCGCGCTCCACTGTGTGACGGCCACACATGCGCTGCGCGTGCTTGCGCCGCTCCTCGTGGAGCCCGCGCAGGCGGCCCGCGTGCTCGCGCGCGCCCTGATCGCTGCGTACATCACGATGGCCGCGCCAGCGCTCATGGACGACGAGGCCACCGACCGCATGCGGTCATGTGTCGTTCCGTCATGGGACGAGATCGCCCGCGCCGCGTGCGCCTCGGACAACGAGCATGTGATCAAGATCGTGTGGACCGCGCGAGAAGAGCACGGCGCCTACGGAGACCCGCTCTACACCTTCGTGGCGGCCCGCGCGGCGGGCCTTGCCGGCGTGAGCCCGTAGGCGGCTCGTCGCGGTGCTTCGCATCTTGTGGCGCTCGGTGACCCCGCAAACTGCCACGTCACCACCTCGTCCGGCGCCTTGGTGACGTGTTTCGTCGGTCGGCACGCGCCATGCTCCAACGACGTGCATGTTCAAACGAGGGCTCCGGGGTCCGCGCGGCATCGTGTTGCTCTTCACCGGCGTGGCGCTGTCGGCGTGCGGAGCGAGCCCGCCGCCGAGACCGAGCGGCGCTGACACGACACAGACACATTTTCCGTCACCAACGGGGGCGGCGCGCGCGACGACTCCGCTGATGTCAGCGCAGACGCGACAGACCCCCGCGAAGAGGAAGCTCGCGAAGACGGAGGCGCGTCCCACGTTCGACGGTTCGCCCACTGCGCGCAAACGTGCGCTGCTGATCACGGAAGTGCAGGCCCTGGAGAATCTCGCGACGGTCACGCCCGCACAGGCGGCCGACCGCCCTGTGCTCATGCGGCGCATCGCGCAGGACTACGCCGAGCTCGAGGCCGCGGCGGAGAACGAGGGTGTGCCGCAGCTCCAGTCGGATGCGCGTGCGAAGGCGATCACCACGTACACCCGCCTGGTGAACGAGCACCCTGGCTATCCGCAGAAGGACGAGGCCATGTTCTCGCTGGCCCACGAATATGAGCTCGGTGGCGATCTTGCGAATGCGCGAAGGGTCTACTACCAGCTCTTGCAGGTCGCCCCCAGCTCGCGCTTCGTGCCCTTCGTCTACGTGGACTTCGGGGACATCTTCTTCGACGAGGCGGAGCAAGAGCCGGAGAAATGGGCGCTTGCGCGTGCTGCGTATCGACGCGCACTCGAGTTCCCCGCGTCGGCGAACAGGGCGTACGGCTACGCGTGGTACAAGCTGGCGTGGGTGGAGGAGAATCAAGGAGCGCGGGACGAGGCGCTGCGGGACTTCGACAAAGCCATCGCGTTCGCGACGGACTATGCGGCCGTTCCGGGCGCGGGGAAGCTGGGCGAAGCGGCGCGCAACGACCGCGCTACGCTGGCCGCCACCGGCTGTGCACCGGTGATACCTTCGGGGGATGACTCGACCCTCCCTCCGTGACTGCCGCGTGCTCTCGGCACCGGTCCTCGCGCTGTCGCTCGTCCTCGCGGCGTGCGGGCCCAGCGAGAAGGCACCGGCCACACCCCAGGCAGGCGAGGCCACGGCCAGCACTCCGTACACGGCCGACGAGATCCGCGAGTCGTCGCGCACCGGCCGCCGCTACGAATGGAACGTGGAGGTACCAGGCAAGCCGCGCGAGGTCCGCGTGCTCACGTTCATCCGCGTGAACAAGGGCGGCGCCGAGGTGGAGAACGTGACCCTGGACGCGACGGGCCACATGGTCGGCGATCCGGTCCGCGGCAGCGCCACCTGGCAGGAGCTGCGTGACCACGCGGCATTTCCGGCCTCGCACGTCACGGTGACGGAGGAGTCGATCACCGTGCCGGCCGGCACCTACCCGTGCAAGCTCTACACGGTGACGGAGGGCGCAAAGGTGAGCCGCTTCTGGTTTGCGAACACCATGCCCGGGCCGCCGGTGAAGCTCGCCATCACCGAAGGCGGTGCAGCGAAGGAGCAGCGGGAGCTATTCCGGATCACGAACGTGGAGTGAACCTCAGAACATGGCCGGGATCACGTCGCGCAGCACCTGCACCAGCATCACCAGGTTGACGACCGCGCCCAGGGCAAAGGACGCTGTGCGGAACGGCTGCTTCGCGTTGACGTAGAAGGCCGCGTGGAAGAGACGCACGCCGACGAAGGTGAAGAAGAGGATCTTCGCCATGAGGACGCTCGGCTCCGTCAGCGCGTACAGGAAGCCGATCGCGAAGAACGGCACGGCGTTCTCCATCGCATTGAGGTGTGCGCGCTTCACGCGTTGTACCTCGGTGTGCTCCTCGTCCACGACCTTCGCGCCGGAGTTCACCTTGACGTCCTCTGGGTTGACGACAGCCTTCTTCTCCGCGCGCTTCTTTGCGGTGAGAAAGCCAAGGCCGTACATGGTCACGATCACGATCGCGCTCGACAGCGCGTAGAGCTGCAGCACGGGCACGAGGCCGGCGTGCGCGCCATCGAGTGGTTGGCTCAAAAGGCTCATGGTTCAGTCCCCTTCAGAACACCATCGCACGCGTGGTGGGGATGTTCCAGCACCCGTTCCAGTCGTGCTAACCTTGCAGAGAGTCAGCTCCGGATGGATTCCCGCCCTCGGTACCCAGCGACGCTTGCATCTTCCGAGGATGCGCCCACGTTGGCGGAGCCCTTGAACCGCAGCCCGACCCGCGACCCCTACGTGGGTTCGACCATCGACGACCGCTATGTCGTCGAGCGCTGCATCGGTCAGGGCGGCATGGGCGTGGTGTATGTCGCGCGGCACAAGATGATCGACAAGCGCTTCGCGATCAAGATCCTGCGCGTGGAGATGGTCGGCGCACCTGACCTTGTGCGGCGCTTTCTGAACGAGGCGCGCGCTGCATCCAGCATTGGCAATCCGCACATCGTGGACGTGGTGGACTTCGGACAACTGCCCGATGGCGCGCCGTACTTCGTGATGGAGTACCTGGAGGGAGAGAGCCTGGCGACGCGCATGATGGAGCGGCGCGGTCTTCCTGCCCATCACATCATGCGCATCGCGAGCGAGATCGCGGACGGCCTGCATGCCGCCCACGAAGCGGGCATCGTGCACCGCGACCTCAAGCCGGACAACGTCATGTTGAAGCGCGGGGCCGAGCACCCGGACTTCGTGAAGGTGCTGGATTTCGGCATCGCCAAGGTCAGTGGAGAAAGCAAGCGGCTGACCATGGCCGGCAGCGTGTTCGGAACACCGCACTACATGTCGCCCGAGCAGGCAGAGGGCAAGACGGTCGATCGTCGAACCGACATCTATTCGCTCGGCGTGATGATGTACGAGATGACGGTGGGGCGCGTGCCGTTCGACGCGGAGAGCTTCATGGGAATCCTGTCCCAGCACATGCACAAGGCGCCAACGCCGGTGCGACAGCTGCGGCCGGACGTTCCGCCCGCGCTCGACGCGGTCATCGAGAGGTGCATGGCCAAGGATCCGCGCGATAGGTTCGCCACCATGGCGGAGCTCGTCAGCGCGCTCGGTCTTGCATCGCAGGGAATCATTCCGTCCGCCATGCCCAGCGTGCCGCGAGGCGCGGAGCTTCCGCGGGGTTCGTGGGCCGACAGGTCGGGTGGGCACGCGGCGGTCGGGCCCATGCCGGCGCCACGAGGGCTGCCGCGTGCAGCGTGGATCGCGCTCGGCGTCGTGACCGTCTGTGGCGCGGGTCTCTTCGCAGTGCGCGCTCTCCTGCACCGCACCGATGAGATCTCCCGCGTCGGGGAGACACGCGCGCCTCCTGGCGGGAGCGAGGCAAGCCCACCGCCGAGCGTGATCGCGACCAACGTCGGCTCACCCTCGGGCAATCGGCCACCCATCGACTTCAAGGTCGTCACCATCATCGCGAATCCGCTGGACGCGACCATTCGGCGCGACGACATCGACGTTGGTATGGCACCGAAGGACATCTCGATCGCACCGGCCGAGACCGCCCAGGTGACCGTCTCGCGCGATGGCTACGTGAGCCGCACAATCACAGTGGATGGAAGCAAGCCTCGCATCGAGGTGCACCTGCAGCACGTGAGCGAAGGCGCAGTGGCGCCACGCCCAACAGCTCCAGCCAAGCCGCTATGCCCGGCCGGCGAGCGGATGATCAAGGACCACTGCGAACGCTTCTGAGGAGCGGCCGCGCCTTCAGGGACACCTTGGCGTGGTGCCACACGCCCCGACCGCAAGGCCGCGGCAATGGACCGTGTTGCACGGTGTGCCGATCGGGCAATCGAGGTTGGTGGTGCACGCAAGCGAGCGCGCGCCGCACGAGGCTGCATACGCCGTGAAGGCGCCGGGGCCGTTCCCGTTCCAGCAGCATTCGCTCTCACTCGTCTGGTCAGTCCTCTCGCAGGCCATGAACAGGCCGCCGCCGCACGTGGTCTGCGCGTTCTGTAGATCGGCACAGAACGGCGTTCCGCCCGCTGGGGGTACGCAGCAGCCGAGCCCCTGCGTCTGGTCACACAACGAGCCGTCCGCTCCTTGGCATGCAATGGACGTGGACGTCTGCGCATCCTGTTGCTCAGGAAGGATCGTGGCGTCAGCGGGAGAGGAGGAGCCACCACCATCCGCGACGGTCGACGCTTCGCCGTTGATGTCCCCGGCGTCACCCGCGTCCGTGTACGCAAGGTCGACGTTGGCGATGGACGTGCACGCGGCGAGCACGGCGGCGCCGCCGATCGCGAGCGCGGCGACGAGCGCACCGGCTGTGGAGCGAAGCAGGCTCACCATGTTCCCAGCACCGAGACGGAGGCGTCCTTCTGGCCGATCTGCGGCCCGATCCGGAGCTGGCCTGTCCTGCTGCCAGGCGAAGGCGCGGTGAAGTACAGGACGCCTCCGCCCACGAGCGCGAGCGCGCCACCAATGAAGGCGACCGTGGAGACGGTGGCCGTGGTCCGCTCCGACGCCTTGTCCAGATCGAGCGAGCCTGACGGCGCCGTGCAGCTTCCGATGTTGCCTCCACATGCGGTCTGGATGTCGTTTCTCTTGTTCAGGGCAAGGACGCCAAACACCGCGCCGGTCGCGAGCCCCGCGACGCCCACGCCACCGAGGGTCAGGCCGAGCGCGCGCCGTGCGGATCCCACGGGCTCGCTCGGGGATGCGGCCAGTTCCAACCGTGGGGGGCAACCGTCAGGCTCCATCACCACCCGCGCCTGACCAGGTGCCTTCACGTCCGCCACGACCGTCGCCGACCAGTGACGCATCGGCGCCGTGGCTTCCAGTTGATGCGCGCCCGCCGTCGCCGTGAAGACGCCGCTGCGAAGATAGAACTTGTCCACCGCCTTGCCGTCGATGCGAAGCTCGAATGCAGCCTCGTCGACGAGCGCGGTCGGCGCGCTCACGCGGAAGGTGGGTAAGGTCTTCTCGAGCGTTGACGCACGCGTCTCTATGGCGGCAACGCGGTCATCGCGATTCGTGGCCGCCAGGCTCGCAGCCTCCTTGAGGATGCGCCACGCGTTTTGCGGGTCCGTCGCCTCGAAGCATGCAGCTAGCGCCAGGCGTGCGCCCACCGACGACTCCGCCTCCAGGCTCTCGCGCAGCTTCGGAATGGCGGTATCGCAGTGACCGCTCTCCAGGAGCTTGCCGCCCTCGTCGAAGAGCGCGACGGCTCGCTCGTGACTCGCGGTGTCTGCTTGTGCGTCGGTGCTGGAGAGCACGAACGTGAGCAGCGCAGAGGAGACCAAGGCTGCACGACCAACAGCGACGCGCATACGCATGTGAAAGAGAACGTGACGCGGAAATGGACCCGCGCAACTTGAATGAAATCAACTACGTGTGCGCCCCCCGTGGTTTGCAGGCGCAGTAGAGAAATCAGATGGACGAGTAAGCGCTCACTGATGTTGCGAGCGCGATTGTCCGCGCTACGAGCGTCTCTTCAAGGCGACACGCGCGACCCGCGCCCACGACGTTCTCGGCGGGTCCCGGCGTATACTGGCCCCAGATGCGCGGTCACGTCGCGCGGTCAGTCACACCTTGGGATCGGGAAACGACATGCTCTCCGTGAGAACGGTTGTCGCCATCTCCATCTTCGCCCTTGCCGCTTCGTTTGCGGGCTGCAAGCGCGACGGCGCGCCCACGGAGAAGTCGGTGCCAGTGACCGGCGTGGTGGACGCAGGGATCGTCACGCCTGCGGCCCCGCCGTTTCCTCGCGCCCAGCTGATGCCATCCGCCGCGAAGACGTCCGGACCGCTCGCCCGCGCGCAGTGGGCCTCTCGTGAGGTGCTCTTCCTTGCCGACGCGGATGACAAGGCCGTCGTGACGGTGGATGCAGCGTCGCTCGAGGTGCTCGGTCGTACACCCGTGCCGGGAGCGCCATCGTCTCTGACCGTGGCCTCGGGCTCGCTCTACGTGGCGCTGCGCGACGCATCTTCGGTGCTGGAGCTCCACGCGCACGCCACCAGCGTGGGCACGTTCCAGCGCGTACGCACCCTGGCAACCCGTGCGGAGCCGGTCGCGCTCGCAGCGACGGACGCGGAGCTCATCGTGGTCTCCGCGCTGGGTCATTCGCTGGAGAGGCTCTCGCTTGCATCGGGTGAGCCCACGAAGACGACGCAGCTGGCACGTGAGCCCCGCTCGTTGCTGATCCTTCCAGGCGGCGACGTGATCGTCGGCCACGCGAGCCGCGGACCGCTCAGCGTGGTGAAGGCCGATGGCACCGTCGACGCGATCGATCTCACGGAGCCGCACATCTGCACCAGCGCGATGGGCGACGAATGCATGACCATCTCCGACATCGATGCGACGCAGCACTTCGCGCTCGGTGAGATCGACGGCCGAGTCGTGGTCCTCGGGTCGCTCTCCACCACCACGGGCTCTGGCTCCAGCTACGGCGGCGGCGGCGGGCGTGGTGGTGTGTTCCCGACCAACCTCGGCATCGACCTGGTCTCCGTGAGCGACAAGAAGATCATCAACGCAGCAGACCGCCGGCGCTCCGGGCATTGCAGCCTGCCGCGCGCGATGGTCGTGGACCGCGAGCGCAAGGAGGTCGTCGTCGCGTGCATGGGTGATCAACATCTGTCGCGCTATGCGCTGGTGAAGATCGGCGCCGAATGGGTGGCGACGAACGAAGTGCAGTCCGTCCCCGTTCAAGGTGCGCCCGCGGGTATCGCGGTGGACGACAAGACCGGAGACGTCGTCGCATGGGCCAGCGAGGCGCGCACGCTCACGCGCCACACGCGCGAAAAGGGCAAGCTCACCGCCGCAGGGACTGCACGCACGTTGGTGCTGGAAAAACCGCTCGATCCGACGTGGAAGCACGGGCGTGAGCTCTTTCACACTGCGGACGCGCGTATCTCCACGCTCGGATTCTCTTGCGCCCATTGCCATCCGGACGGCCACGACGACGACGTGCTGTGGAGCACGCCGCGCGGGAAGCGGCGCCCCATGTCGCTGGTCGACCTTCCTGACGCGGGCCCGTACGGGTGGGACTCGCAGAGCCCCACGCTGGAGCGCCATGTGAAGGACACGATCTCCATCCACCTCGCGGGTGCGGGCCTTCCGCAGCCGGAGATGGACGCGCTCCTCACGTACGTGCGCTCCCTCCACCGCACCGGAACGAAGCGGATCGGCGATGGCGAGAAGGCCTTCGAGAAGGCCGACTGCAGCAAGTGCCACGATCCGGCGCGCGGCTACGGCGACGGCACGCCACACCTGCTCGCGAAGGACCTGAACGTGCGCACCCCACGGCTCTTCGCGCTGGGCGGCAGGCGGGCGTACTTCCACGACGGCCGCTATGCATCGCTCGACGCGCTGCTGGACGACCGCTCGATCGCCATGGGCGAGGTGGCCACCCTCACGCCGGACGAGCGCAAAGCGCTGGTCGGCTTCCTGGAATCGCTCTGACGTCGACGTGGAGTGAGCGCGCGCTAGCATGGGTGCATGCTCGAACGCCGAACGCCTCCAGGATCGCGGCGCTCCCCGTGGTGGCTCGCCGTGCTCGTATGCGCATGCGGAGGCGCGAGCCCACCCGCTGCTTCGTCGAGCGCACCGCCTCCATCCACCGTGGTCGTGCCGATCGTACAGCCACCCCCGCGCGCGAAGGATGACGAGTCCGACGCATGGGGGCCCAGCGGTCGAAACGGCAGCGCACCTGCAAGGCCGGCGGTCGAGTGCCCCGCTGGCTCGCGGTACAATGGGGGGGTCTGCGTGGTGGCGGAGGTCAGCTGCCCCGCCGGCTCCCATCGCATGCAGAATGCATGCATTGGCGACGTGACTTGCCCCTCCGGGAGCGTGTGGGACGGTGACACCTGCCGCCCCAGCGCGGCTTCCGCATCGAATGGAGGTGGCACACCGGGCAGCATCGCGGTCGCGCCGGGCGGGTGCTTCCTGAACATCAACTCGATCCCAGCGAGCCAGACCTTCGTCGATGGCGTCGCGCTGGGCTGGACGCCCCGCATGCGAGCCCCTGTGAGCGTTGGCTCGCACACCGTCATGTTCGTGACCGACCAGGCGAAGAAGACGATGAGTGTCAGCTGCACCGCCGGCGAGACCAAGGCAGTTCTCACCAAATTCCAGCAGGCCGATCCGGGCTACTGAGTGGCATGTCGCGTGGTGACGGCAGGACGCCGGGAAAGCTGTGGTGTACCCTGAGGTGATGCGCAGGCGCGTTCTTGCATGCGTCGTTGTTGGGGTCATGAGCTTCGGTGTGGCGGTCGCATGCGGATCGTTCTCCGGTTCCGACGCGACGACACCGATCGACGAAGCAGGCGCAGTGGATGGAGCAGATGGCGGCGGAGAGGCGAGCGCGAAGGGCGCCTTCTGTGCCACGGCCGACGCGACGTTCTGTGACGACTTCGATGAATTCGCGCTTGGCGTCGGCTGGAACTCGCTCCAGACCACGGATGGCTCGTTCCTCGCGCTTGACGACGCGACCGCCACTTCGCCGGCGCGCTCGCTGGTGGCGGACAACACCATGGGCTCGACGGTGACGCCGTTCAACATCGCCCAGCTGTCGAAGGGCGTTGGGCCACCGCCGAAGCAGCTGCGATGTGAGTTCGACGTCCGCACGACCAGCGGTAAGGGTCATGCCATTCTCTGGACGTTGAACGGCTACGGGAAGGCTGGAGACGGCTCCACCACCTACTTCAACGTGTACCTCGAATACGAGATGACGGCGCTGTCGGTTGCAAGCGCCTGGGCGAGCATGGGCACACAAGGCAACGTGGTGACGAACCTGCCGATCGCTGACCTCAGCGAATGGAGTCGGCTGCGGATCGACATCACCCTCGACCCCGCTGGGTGCTTCGGCGAGACGCAGGTGTCGGCGATCAGCGGCCCCATGGCAACAAGGCTCGGCACAGCGCCGGTCCATACGGGCCCGGACGCGGGTTGTTCGCCGCCGACCGAAACGCAGATCGTCCTTGGGATCTCGAACGAACCTGGCTGGCGCGTGCACTACGACAACCTCGCGTGCACGTGGTCGAACTAGGCCTATACTCTCGGCGTGCCCAGACTCGACAAACAGCAGGCAGTTCGCGCAAAGATTCGCGTTCTTCTCTTCGCGGTCGCCGCGGCGTCCTTGGCCGTCGCGGCCGCGTGTGGTTCTTCGTCCTCAGGTGACGGCGGCTCTTCGCCTGGTGACGGCGGGCCTGGGGGCAGCAACGTGGATGGAACCGGCGGCGGCGGGGGCAACACGGACGGCGCCACGCAGGGCTCCAGCGACGGTGGGAGCGCCGGGAAAGACGGCGGCACCAGCGGTGGAGATGGCGGCCCTTTCTGCTCGAGCCTGTCTCCGAAGCCAACCTTCTGTGCCGACTTCGATCAGGGCATGACGCAGGGCGGTTTCGACAGCATCGCGCAGGTACCCGCCGGGGCGGGGGCGCTCGCGCTCGACACGAGCGGACCACTCTCGGCGCCCGCGGCCCTTCTCGTCTCGATCACCGCGGGCCTTGCTGACACGAGCATGGGCCGCGTGGCGTTGCTCAACAAAGCCTTCGTACCGATACCGGCAACCAGCGTGCGCCTCACCTACGGCGTGCGGGTCTCCGCGGTTGATCCCACTGGCGGCGCGCAGCTCTCGGAGGTCGAGCTGGGCAAGGCCGCGATCGTGGTCTACGTGACGCCCACGAAGGCGTTCGCGCAGGAGCGCGTGCCGACAGACGCCGGCGGCGCCACGTACCTTTCGTATCCGCTCTCCGTCGTGCCCGCCGCAGGTGCATGGACCAACGTGGACGTGCTCGTCGATCTGTCGGCGCGTCACTACACGATCAAGATCGGCGGCGCGCTCGCGATCGATCGCCCGCTCGCGAGCACGGTGGTCGCTGGCAAGGTCGGGGTGGCGCTGGGACTCGCGTACTACTCGGGCTCGAGCGTCGTCGCGAGCTCGGCCGACTTCGACAACGTGACGCTCGACATGAAGTAGCAGCAGCGTGGGTACCTGGTAGATCCCGAGGAAACGCGGAGATCATGCAGGGAATTTTTGAGCAGGTGTGAGAGAAAAGCACTTGCTCCCACACTGTCTCCTTGATAGTGGACCGCCTCGCGTGGCGACTGGTTCGCTGGTCGCGCGAAAGGTGTCCGAGGCGCATCGCTACCAAGCGTCGTCGCGGAGGCCCCCATCAACGTTGGCTCCCATGTCGGAGCGACGTAGTGATCGCTGCGCCCAGGCGCACAAGATCCGATGGCCTCTACGACTGGAGAACGAACAAGAACCGAGACCACGCCATGTTCAAGAACAGCTTCTGCCTTGCGGGAATCGCCGCGTTGACCCTCACCATGGGCGCGTGCGCCGCACAGACCGATGACGCGCAGGACGACACCAGCGCGCAAGAGGAGCTCTCTTCGAAGGCAGCGCACTTCGAGACCTTCGAAGGCGCGAGCGGCCTGTACTACTTTCGCCTCCGCGCGAGCAACAGCCAGATCGAGCTGACCTCGGACGGCTACGGCGCCTCGAGCAGCGTGACCGCGACCATCGCTGACGCGCAATCAAGCGGGCGTTCCGTGGCGAACTACGAAATTCATCAGGCGTCCAACGGCCAGTACGCCGTGAACCTGCTGAGCTGGAACGGCACCCACCTCGCCAAGGGTGAGCTCTACGCCAGCAAGTCGAGCGCCACCCGCGCCGTGAACACCATGGCCACCGCGCTGAGCCACAAGGTCACCGTCATCGCGAAGTAGTACACTCGGGGTCGATGCTTTTCGAAGAGTCGACCATCGAGCTTGCGACACCGACGGGAGCGATGCGGACGTACGTGTATCGTCCGCTCGCTTCCGGAGCCACCGCGGGGCGGTATCCGGGGCTCGTCTTCTATTCGGAGATCTTCCAGCGAACGGGCCCGATCCATCGCACGGCGGCGATCATGGCGGGCCACGGATTCGTCGTTTGCGTGCCGGAGATCTTCCACGAGCTCCTGCCGATCGGGACAGTACTGCCCTACGACAAGAGCGGCACCGACGCCGGAAACGCGCACAAGATCGGCAAGAGCACGGACGCTTACGACGCCGACTCGCGCGCCGTCATCGACCATCTGCTGTCGCGCGACGACGCCAGCGGCGCTGTTCATGCCATGGGGGTCTGCATTGGCGGACACCTCGCCTATCGGTGCGCGCTCGACCCGCGCGTCCGCAGCACGGCATGCTTCTACGCGACGGATCTCCACAAGGGCTCGCTCGGCAAGGGCGGTGATGACTCGCTCGCGCGCGCTTCTGACATTCGCGGCGAGCTCATGATGGTGTGGGGCAGACAGGATCCCCACGTCGACGACGAAGGCCGCGCGAAGATCCTCGCGCGCCTGACGGAGAAGAAGGTGCGCTTCACCTGGCACGAATGGAACGCCCAGCACGCGTTCATGCGGGACGAAGGGCCGCGCTATGATCCGGCGCTCGCGCTCACCTCGGTTCGAATGGCGGTCGACCTTTTCTTGCGCCCAACATGACCCTCACCAAGAGCCCTCAGACGCCCGCACTGCGCTTCGACGTGGACCTCCACCAGCTCCCCGTCGCGGCGGTAGCCACGCATGACGGCGCGATCTGCGCGGTGAACGATGTGTTCGAGTCGCTCACCGGATGGAAGGCGAGCGACCTTGTCGGCAAGTCGGTGCCTGGGCTGCTCGACAAGCTGATCGCCCCCGCCGACCGCGAGGTGCTCTTCCATCTCACGAAGAATCGCGAGTCCGCGGAGCCGCAGCGCGCGGGACGTTTGTGGTGCCGCATCCTGACCACCAGCGGTGAGGAGCGGCCCATGCGCGTGGAGTGGCGTCTTGCGGACAACAACCGCGACTCGCTGGTCACGTTGATCGACGCGCACCCCGAGGCGCTGGGCCAGGACGTGACCTCCGCGCTGGCCCGTGCGGCCGGAGCGCTCTCCCGCTGCGCGACGGAGCAAGAGGTGCTCGAGCAAGCCGTGGAGACGCTGAGTGCGCGCGGGTTCACGGCGACCGTGCTGCTCATGGACGAGGACGATCCGTGGCTTCGCTATGGCCCGAGCGCCACGCCGAACCGCCCGGCGGGCCGCCCGGTGGACCTGCCAAGACCGCCGAAGGACATCCTCACACGGCTCAATCCGTCGTTCATGAAGCGACAGGCGGCGTTCTTCCAGGACGGGATCCGACTCGTGCGAGAGGTATTTCCAGAGCCGGTCGCGGAGCGGCTGCTTCCTCTGCTGCCCGCGCAGAACATGGTGCAGGCGCCGCTGTTCGTGGACAACCTTCCCTACGGCGCGCTGGTGGTGACCAGTGACGCGCTCAATCCTCTGGTCGCGACCGCGCTGGATCTGTTCGCGGAGCTCGTGGGCAAGGCGGTCGAGAACATCCGTCTGCGGAAGGAGCGCGTGGAGCGAGAGCGCCTCGCCGCGCTGGGTGAGGCCGCAGGCCTGATGGCGCACGAGGTTCGCAACCCCGTCGGGTCGATCATGAACGCGCTGGTCCTGCTGAAGCGCGAGGGACACTCGTCGCCGGGCGCGCAGACATTGCTTTCGATCATCGCGGAGGAGAGCGCGCGCCTCGAGCACGTGGTCACGCAGCTGCTAGATCTGGGCCGCCCGCTGACGCCGCGTCCGCGCAACTTTGCTCTCGAGGAGCTCTCGGAGCGGGCGACGCGCGTGCTCTTGACCCGTGGCGAGCTCGCGGGCCGCACGATCGAGATGTCGGCAACGCAGGGCACCATGGCGTGGATCGATCCAGACCTGCTGGAGCTGGCGCTCGTCAACGTGCTGCGCAATGCCGTGCAATCGACCAGGTCGGAGGAGCGCATCCGCATCTGGATCGTGAGCACTGACACGGTCGTTCGTTGGGCCGTCGAGGACGAAGGCCCCGGCATCCCGGAAGAGGTCGCGAAGCGGTTGGGTCAACCGTTCGTGACGACGCGCGCGACGGGGACAGGCATGGGCCTCGCGGTGGTGCGCCGCATCATGGAGGCGAGCAACGGCCAGCTCACCGTGGAGCGTGGGGCGCTCGGTGGTGCGCAGGTCACCCTGGAGCTTCCGCGCAGCAGGGAGTGAGCATGGGACTTCTCGACGACATCTTCGCGGAGCTCGGCGCTCGTCCGAAGACGGAAGGGCCGATGGGCAATGATCACCCGGTGATACGGCTCTCGAACGCGCTCCTCCTCCGGATGCAGCCCGAGAACGCGACGCACCTCCGCGTCGTGAGCGGCCCCGAGCCGCAGATGGACTTTCGCTCGAATGGCACGTGGGGCCATGGCCCGAGCCCGAACGGCACGCGGCCGGGAAGCAAGTCGCGCCTGTGCGCGGCCGTCGTTGCTCGGCTCGCCGAGATGGGCGGGGTCGACACGCGTGCGCCGTTCGCGTTCGGCAACATGTACCTCGTGCTCGGCCCACCGGAACAGCCGCCGCCTCGGCGAGGGCTGGAGCTGAATCTCTTCCACGCACAGATCGAGGGCGGCTCCGCGCTCGTCGTTCTGCCCGTGACAGGGGGCACGCTGCCAGAGAGCGAGCATGAGCAAGCAACGCGCGACGAGATCGGCGACGTGGTGCGGAACGGCCACCAGCTGAGGGGGACGGGACGGTGCGCCGAGTCAAAAAGCACGTTCGAACGCGCCCTGGCGATGGCCGAACAGGAGCCCTCCACATCGCCCATGTACAAGGCGCAGATCGTGGACGGGATCGCGCGCGCCCTCGAGGCGCTGGGAGAGCTTGATGCGGCGGTGGCGGCGTGGCTGCGTGCGATCGCCATTGCGGACGCTGCGACTTGTCCCGAGAACGTGGTCAGCGTGTTTTCACGCACGGAGCTCGCGCGGCTGGAGCTCGATCGCAACGACCCGAGCGCTGCGCAGATCCATGTGGATCATGCACGGAAGATCATGAGGGCGCTGTTCGGCGAGCGGTGCGGTTACATGGAGGCAGATTTCCAGCACGCGCGGGTCGAGCGGCTGCGCGGCGAGCACGGCGCACGGCGGTCGCTCGAGGACGTGCGGGCGCTGTCTGCGAAGTTCAAGGACGTCGTCACGGAGGCGAGCGCGGCCTACGAGCTTGGCCTGGAAGCCAGCGAGCACGGCGACCTCCCGCGCGCCGCCGCGTGCATGCGCGATGCGCTCGCGAAGCTCGTGGCTCCGCAGCCGTTCACGGCCGACATCGAGCTCGCACTGGCTCGCGTACTTCGCGCGCAGGGTCGTGATCCGGAGGCGCTGTCTCTGGTCCAACACGCAAATGAGATCATGTCGGCGCATCGCGGTCCCGAGCATCCAGAGCGCGTGAAGGCGGAGATCGAGCTCGCTCGATTCGAGAAGCCGGGCAGGCCGTACCGCTGATCGCCTGGTAGCATGGGACTCATGGGCATGAGGGGCGCGCGCTTTGCGGCAACGGTGGCAGCGACCTTCGCATGCGCCGCGCTTGCAAGCGCGTGCGCTGGCCTCATTGGTGCGGACTTCAACCACGAGGAGAGCGCAGGTGGAGGCGGAGAGGCCGGCGCGGATGGTGCCTTTGCGGACGGCAGCGTCGGCTCAGACGGCGCGCCAGTAGCCGCGGATGGCGGCACCGGGATGCTGGACGGAAAGGCCGCGGGCGACGGCTCGTCGACCATGGATGGCGCGGCGACTGGACGCAGCCCGCTCGACATCTTTGGTCCGGGCGTGCTGAAGGTCTGGCTGGACGCCAACAAGGCGCTCTTCACCGGCGGCGGCAACCCGAACGTACTTGCGTGGAATGATCAATCCGGAAACATGATCAACGGAGGTCCTGCGGGCGCGGGCGGCGGGCAGCTCACGCGTCTGACGAAGGACGTGAACGGCCTGCCGGCGGTCCAGGTCGACGGTGACGCACTCTCGCTCGGCGCGAAGTCGCCCGGCATCGTCGCCACGGACGACTTCTACATCGGGATGGTCGCGCGGTATCAGACGCTCGGCGGCTCGCAGGACCGCTTCTTCTTCTCCCGGTTCTCCGCCGCGCCGCATGGCTACGCGCTCTACGCCGGGTCGACTGGAAGCAGCGCGGCGGCCGGGACACTGGACGTTGTCGGCATCACGCAGAAGTCAGCGGACACCACCACGGCGGACAACAACTATCGCGTCTATGCGCTCCGTCGAACGAACAGCAACAGCGGCGGAAACGTCACGATGGAGGTCCGCGTGAACGGCGTGGTCACCAGCGTGGCGGTGCCGAACGGTGTCGCCGTGACGGATCCGAATCGACCGCTGCTCTTCGGAGGTTCGCTAAAGGGCGCTGCGCTGGACCGCTTCATGTTCGGAGCATTCGCCGAGATCGTGGTCCTTCAGGGCACGGTGTCAGACCAGAGCGTGGTGGAACTGGAGACGAATCTGCGGGCAAAATACGCTCTTCCGTGAGCTGCCTGCACGCTCCCACCTGCACGCACGAGCGCGTCGGAGCACTGGTTCGCCCATGAACCAGGGCGCGGCGGAACGGGGACCCGAACGCCTTTCACAGCCGAAAATGCCTAGTGCGTGAGTGGAAAGTCGGTACGATTATCATGTGGCGGCTCTCTGGCGTAACGGTGTGTTGGTGCTCGCGGCGTGCGCGGCGGCCTTCGGCTGTTCGCTCGAGTCGGGGTACACCAGCGATCCCACGGAGCAGACCTCGAACAACGTGAACAAGGCCACGGGCGACGCGGGCACTGGTGGTGGTGGCGGCGGTGGTGGTGGCGGTGGTGGTGGCGGCAATGACGGCGGCGAGGGCATCGCGCCGAACCCCGACGCTGGCAACGTGACGAAGAGCACGTTCTGCATGACGGACGCTGGCGGTGCGCTGCTCGCATGCGATGACTTCGACGAGTCGACGACCCTTGCGTCGAACTGGGGCAAGGACGAGCAGGGCGCGGGGAGCATCGTGCTCGACAGCATGGGGGCGAAGTCCGCGCCCAACTCCGTCATCGCGACGCTCCCGGCGCACGCGACGAACTACATCTATCACGACGTCGGGCTTCAGACGGGCGCCGGCAACGGCGCGTTCGCGATGGAGTTCGACCTGAACACCACGGCGGACCTCAACGCGAGCGGGAGCAACATCGCGAACAACTACGCCTGCGTGCTCCAGGTCCCTTCGGACCAGCGCGAGTACGCCTCGTTCTGCTTCGGCAAGACGGAGGCGGCGGCATACATCAACACGTTCAACGGCTCGGGCACGCTGACCACCACGAAGGTCCCGATGTCCGTCACCATGCCTCAGGGCTCGTGGCACCACTTCCGTGTGTTGTTCACGTTTGCGTCGGCAGGCTCGCTGTCTGTCGAGATGGACGGCGCGAAGGTGGGCGGCGTGTCCGGAATCCACACCGCCGACACGAAGGCGACGCTCCAGTACGTCTACCCCGAGATCGGCCTCGAGACGGACGGCCAGTGGGGCAACACCACCGCGCGCTTCGACAACGTGCGCCTCACGCAGCTCTGACCCGTGGCGTGAGCCTGGCGGGCGCGTATGGCAAGCGCGACCAAGGTGAGCTCGTCGCAGTGAACTAGTAGGTGGTGAATGAGGTGCGGCGTAGCGCGCCGCTGGTCGTCGCGGTCGTGAGGCTGAGGGCGGCCTCGAACGACGTGGGCATCGTGTCGCCGAAGTAGACGACATCGAAGCTGCGGTCGACTGCGCTGTTCCATGCGTGGAACGAGAATGCGCCGCCACCCGCGTCCACGATCTCGTAGGTGAACGTGGCGGCTGGATCCGCGGTGAACCCGCTTCCGTGCGCCGTGAGGTTGCCGCAGGTCGCGGCGCGCGCGGCGGGGTTGTTCATGAGGGTCGGATCGCCGATGAGGATGACCGAGTCACCCGGCGGGCACAGGGCGCTGGATGAACCGTCGCAGGCGATCCAGAGCCCACGTACGCCCAGCTCGAGCGCACCCGCGTTGTCCCACACCGCGGCCTCCGGCGGCGCACCCTTGCAGATCGCGGGAGGCGGTCGCGTTGGCTGCTGGGGGCTCGTCTGACCTGGCTGCTCGGGCGGCGCGGTGCCGGCGGCGGAGGGCACAGGCGGGGCCGACGAAGCTCCCGATGCCGTCGGGCTCTCGGCTGTCCCGGACGACGGGTCGGCGGCGGGCGAGGAGGGATCGGCGGCGATCTGGCCGCATCCACCTGCGAGAAGCCCAAGGACCATGGTCAGTCGACCCGAAGAAACGTGCATGTTGCCATCGCTTGGGAAGAGCGGAGGCATCTCGTCACGAAAACGACCGCGGCCCAAGGAGACAGTGTCTACGAACGTCCCAATCACCAATGCGCTGGTCCTGGGCACTGGTTCTGGTGTGGGCGTGCAGCCAGCGCCCAGCGCCGTCATCGGAGGTGCCGCCTCCGAAGACGCCCGCGCCCGAGAGCACCGCACACACCACGAGCAAGAGCACGAGCACGACGAGCGCGGCGGAAGCACTCCCCATCCCTGCGCGCTCGCAAGCACCCGAGTCGCCGCCGGCAGGATGGTGTGGTGAGACCGCGCTTCAGGAGGCGCTGCTTCACCTGGGCATGTGGGCGCCGCAGCGGCTCATCAACCAGGCAGGCAAGCCCGCGCATCCGGATCTGTACTCGACCGACATCCCTGTCGCGCTCGCGGCGCTCGGCGTTCGCCACACGTTCTACTCGGCGCAAAAGCGCGGCTTCGCACCATTCACGGCGTGGGTGGGAGGCGCGCTGGACGAAGGCGATCCGGTGCTCGCGGGCGTGAAGGTGCTGCCCACGCAGCATCCGGAGTGGGGGCTCGACCACTTCGTGCTGGTGGTGGGTCACGGCGAGAAGGGGCTGCTCGTCAACACCACGTGGGGTGATCGCCGCTGGGTGGGAGACACGGAGACGCCGGGTCTGTCGTTCAAGAACGCGGTGTATGCGATTCGCCTGCTGGGCCTGTCGCTGCCAACGAATGCAGTGCCCGCGCGGATCTTGCTGCTGGAGGAGACGGCGAGCGTCGTCAAGCTGCGCGTCACGTGCACAGGCGCGAGCAACGTCGTGGAAGATCTGTCGGTCCCCGCCGCCGAGATCGCCCAGTTCCAGTGTGTCCGCGAGGAAGGCGCCGCCGCTCAGTTGAGCGTGGAGCGCTCGGCCTTGCGCAAGCGATGATGCTGGATCGCGATGGCAGCCGTCACCTCGCGCACGCGCACGCGCACGTCGAGCGTTTCGAGGATGCGCTGGCGCTCGGCGCCCTCCGCCACCATGTGGTGTGCGCAGAGATCGGCCAGCTCACCGGGTGAGATCCCCTTCGGAAGCTCGAACCGGAAGCTGCCCTCGCGCCTGGCGACCTCTCCTGCAAACGCGGTCGCCTCGGACATGAGCGCCGTGGTCTCGACGGCGGGCACGCTCACCGCCACGTCCGAGAGAACAACGCCGTGCGCACAGCGATACGGTTTCTGCGACGGGATCTCCGTGAGGCGCACGCGCGCGACGCCTCGCAGAAGCAGGTTCGAGCGGCCGTCCGACATGCGATGGTGCTCGGTGATGAGCCCGACGCCGGCCACGCCCGCGAAGAGCGGCTGACCGCTCGCGTCCGTGATGGATGGGTCGCCGAGCATGGCCATGACGATGAGCTTGTTGGATGCGAGAGCGTCTCGCAGCATCGCCCGATAGCGCGGCTCGAAGACGTGGAGGGGCATGACCGCGCCCGGAAAAAGAACAGCGTCGGGAAGCGGGAAGACCGGTACGTCCTGGAGGGCAGACTCCAGATCGAGATGCGTATCCATCGTGTCAGCCACCCTGTGAGTGTAGACGACCTTCGCGCGGGGAGGTGAGGAAGCACACCCAAGACCATCTGCGGAGCGCGGGTCAGAACGTGGTGAGAGCGCGGGCGTTCCAATCGGGTGGTGGCGCGCGTCAGCGAGGCGCCGCTCGTGTGGGCCTCGGCACCGGCCCCGCGTGGGCGGTCGTCTCGCTCGTCACGATGGTGGTGCTCTTCTACACGCTGGCGCCTGCGCACGCTGCGGAGCTCCAGAGGGTGAGCCTTGGTCCCGGGCCGGACATGATCGACGCGCCCATGGTGGAGGTGAACGGCAAGGTTGTCACCGTTGATGGCACGGAGGTGAAGCTGTCCGCATGGAACCCGCATGCGGTCACGCCGATGGATCCGCTCCAGACACGCCTGCGCGAATGGCGTGAGCGGATCGCCACCTACGGCCTCGCGCAGCCTCCGTCGCCGGCCATCGTCTACCGGCTAGCACCCGACACCCCCGCAGCGGCACTGCAGAGCGTCGACGACGCTGCACGCGCCGAAGGCTTCACCGAGCCGTACTTCCTGCGGTGACTCCGCGGCTCGGTCCTCGCGCGCGCTCGCTCTACTTCGGCGCCACCAGGATCGGCCAGTAGTGCTCCACCTTGCCCTGGGTGGAGCGCAATGCGACGACGGCCGCGCGGTCGCCCGTGTTGAGCTGCTGCGGCTGCGACAACAGCTTCAGCGTGACCGTCACCGGTAGACCGTTCCTCACGGTGCTCTGGTCCACGGTCGCCTCCACGACGGCTGGCTTGCCGTAGAGCGACGCCAGGTCGAGCGCGTCGAGCGTGAACTCGCCCACGCCCTTCTCCGAGAACGGCATCACGTTGATCGTCACCGACTGGCCGACGGCGACCTTCACGCGCGACTTCTCCGGCGAGGCGTTGAAGTACAGCTCACCCGGGGTGTTCGGCACGCACGGATTCTTGCCGGCCTTCCCGGACGCGTTCGAGTAGCCCCGCTGCACCTTGTATTTTCCGACCAGCGTCGTGGGCTCGAAGTCGCAGAGGTCACCGACCTCGGAGTAGAAGAAGGCGCCCCACGCGGGGTCGTCCACGGTGTAGCCGTAGCCATCGGGATCCGTTGCGGCCTCGATCCACTCGTGCGCGGCCGTGAGCGTCACCTCACCAATGTCCGCCGAGCAGCGCCCGACCACGGCGTATGCGACCTGCGGCATCGCGCCGCCATCGAGCGAGCCCGCGTCAACGGTGCCGTCCGGCAGGTTGCCGGAGAGCGAGTGGTATCCGTCGAACGCCACGCACTCCTCGAACCCTGGCTCGCCGAGCTTCACGGAGGCCGGGAAGAAGAACGTGTAGATTACATTCGCCGACGGCGCGGGAACCTTTTTATCGGCGATGAGCTGATAGAGGTAGCCCTCCACCTGCGCGAGCGTGAGCGACGTAGGCGCGGTCGGCAGGCTCACGTGCGCGGCCACCGCCAGCGGTCCGATGCAGTCGCCACCGCCGGTGCAGTACTCGTGCGTGGTCGCGGTCCACCATTCGCTGCCGACCATCGCGTCCGTGAACGCCTGCAGGTCGGCCTTCGCGCTGTCCGTGTCGTACGTGATCGTCACGATCTGCGGATGCGCGATGACGTGTGCAGGCTCGCCGGGCTGCGGCACCACCTGCGGGATCGGCGCGTGAGGCGCGGGGAAGATGTCGAGGTAGCGTCCGTCAGGGCCGCCGTCGACCGGTGCGTCCGTGGTCGCGCCGTCGGTGACCCCCGTGTCGGCGCCCGCATCGTCGCTCTGAACGGCTGCCGAAGAGGAACACGAGGAGAGCGCGGACAGCGCCACAAGGACGGAGGAGGCTACAGCCACCACGAGGATCGAACGCATGAGCGCGCGCTACGCAAGAAGCGTTCCCCCTCCGTGCTGCTCGTTTTCTCGCGGAAACGCGCTGGAGCTCGCACGCTGTCATGACAGTAACGCCATGCTCAGGCGAAAAGGCACGGTTCGGCGCTCGTGAAGGACGACTGTGATCCGTGAGGCTCGCGACGCTCCGCTCTCAGGCCTCGCGGCGATCGACGATCCGGAGGCGGCGCTGCGCGTCCATGAGCTGCGGATCGAGCGCCACCGCGCGCGATAGATAGCGTTGGGCGATGGGCTTCTGGCCGTCCTCCTGCGCGACCGCACCGGCAACGTAGTGCGCAAACGCGGAGTTGGGATCCGCTGCGATGGCCGCCAGCGCGAGGCGCCATGCCTCTCCGCGATCACCCACCTGCATGGGCGCGCCCTTCTGCAGGATGTGGTTCCAGCGCGAATACAGCTTGTACTCGGCGGACTGCGGGAGAAGGTCCGAAGCGCGCGTGAAGCCCTGCGCGGCATCGCTGTACCGGAAGGCTTTGAAGTGGACGAGCGCGCCCTGGAACTCGTTCTCTGCAGAGGCCTTCACCTCCTCCGAAGTCACTGCGGGCATGTTCCGGCGAGAGCCGGAACGCTTCACGTCGAGCGCCTTCATCACCGCCGAGGTGCGCTGCGGCGCGGGGTTCGACGGAGGCGCCGCAGGGATGCGGTCCGAAGGGGGCGCGGGGTTCGACGGAGGCGCCGCGGGGATGCGGCCAGCAGAGGGCGGAGCCGTGGGAATGTTTCTCTGCGACGGGGGCGGCGCGGCCGTGGGAATGCGGCTCTGCGACGGGGGCGGCCCGATTGGAATGCGGCTCTGCGAGGTCGGGGCGGTTGCGGGGAGGGTGCGGCTCGGCGTTTGAATCGGCGGTGCGGCGGCAGTGGGCTTGAGCACGTCGGGCTGCGTCGCGGGACGACCTCCCCACCAACCGGTGCGCACTGACTGGGGCCCGCCGTCTTCTTCTTCGAGCGTTGGAGCGACCCTCGGCGGCGGCGCCGTCGTGGCGTCGTGCGTGGAGGATGCGAACTTGGCTGCATTGGCCGGTCGCACGATCGGCCGCGTGAGCGCGCGAGGCGGCGGTGGCAATGGCGTTGGTGTGACTGGCACGCGAGGCTGGGCGGGCGCAGCGGCGGGCGAAGCGGCGGGCGAAGCAGGTCGTGCAATGGGCGTGATCACGATGGGCGTGTCCGCAGCGCGCGCGGGCGCTTCCGCGTCGGCGACGCCGAGGACATTCGTGAGGAGGAGGGCGGTGAGCACGGCCGGTCCGTCCACGGCGCCGGACATGGAGAGCACCGCTCCGATCGAGAGCTTGCCGTCGAGCTTCGCGAGGAACTCGGTCTCTTCGCGGCCCAGCGCAAAACGAGCGGCGATCGACGGCCTGTCCTCTGCGCGGACACCGAGCTTCTGCCCGAGCACCATGAAGAGGCCGAGCTCGTTCTTGTGGTCGTCGTCGATCCAGCGAACGGCATCGAGCACGAGCTCCTCGATCGACGGTGGCGCGCTGCCGACCGCCGCACGAAGAGCTGCGCCGGGCGTGCCCGAGGCGAAGCCCATCTCCGACTCCATGTGCGGCGAGAACTGCCACGAGAGCTCGTCGCGACGCTGGAAGATGCGCATCACGCGGAAGCGAACCTGGTCTCCGAGCGCCTTCACCACCACGGGCGTGGTCAGCATGCCGAGCTCCACCGCGAGCTCGCCAAAACGCAGCTGGCCCGCCGCTGCGGCGTCGCGTGCCTCCGGGCCCCCCGCCATGCGGGCGATGACGTGCTCGTACTGTGTCTGCGTCAGCTTGCTCTGACGGACGAGCAGAAGCCCGAGTGTCTCGGCCTGGGCGTCTTCCTCGGCGAAGACGATCTCACCAGCACGCAGCATGATGGACGTGCCGACCTCGCCGCATCGGACCGCGAGCACGCCCGTACGCTGCTCGACCCGGAGCGCGATCAGATGGCTGATGAGTGTGGCAACATTCCCCATGCGTGTGCCCGGAATAGTGAGGCACGATCTTGGGCAAAGCGCGGTTGTTTCGCAAGCCTGCCGTTCGTTAGGGCCAAACCATCCCAAAAGGAGTGGGATGGTGTAGGCGGGAAGCGCCCACTCGTCAATCCTTGCGTTGTCAGTGCCTGATCGGCCTTGGGTACCTGCGACAGGAAGTGAGCCGACGTCGCGATGCCGGACGCCGCACCCAGCAGGCCCGCAGCGAGCGTCAGGATTCCAAGCATCAACGCCAACCGCGCCAGCTTCTGCTGCGGCCGGAGCGCGTAGAGCACGCACGTTGCGATGAGCGCGAACCCGAAGGCCGCGGTCGGATACATTCCAGATCCACCTGCCGCAAAGAAGTGATTCCACATGAGCGCAACTCGGCTTTCCGGGGAGTAGAAACCGGCCGGACCAAAAGGTTCGAAATTATTTCAGCCGCCGCGCCCTATGATGGGCCGACACCGATGGAGCTCACCATCTCCACGCTCTCTGGCTGGGCGACGATCACACTGATCACCGCGGCCGGGCTCGTGCCGCTCGTGGCGCGGATGCAGGCAAAGAAGCGCCTGCCTGCGGACTCCGCGCCGACCCGCACGCACGTGCTCCTCGGGATGTGCGTGTGCATCGTGTGCTTCCTGCACACCGGCGTGGCACTTCCAAACGTGGGCGCGCCTGGCGCCGCTGCCGGGGGGATGCTCGCGATGATCCCGGCGTCGCTGGGCTTTGCGCTGCTCATCGCGCACGCCGGCCTGGGCCTTCAGCTGCGGCGGCCCAAGCTGAAGGACCGCATCAGGAAGCGGCGCATGCACACGGTCACGGCGTCGGTGATCTTCCTGGCTGCGTGTACGCATGTCGCCGCGATCATGACGGCGAAGTAGCGAAGTAGCGCCCCGGTCGTGCGCCCGTCACATCACCCGCCGTACTTGACGGAGCAGCCGTACGCACGCGACGAGGGCGTCTTCACCGGGCGATTCGCGGCGAGATCGGCGAGCGCTGCGTCCACGTAGTTCACGAGCGTGCCCCCTTGCGGCGACTCACCCTCGGCATCGGGCGAATTGTCGATCGCGCCCGCGTAGACCAGCGTGCCGTCCTTGCCGATGACGAACATCTGCGGCGTGTTCGTGGCGCCGTACTGATGGCCAACAGCGCCGGAAGGGTCGCGCAGGATGGGATGCTCCAGACCGAAGCGCTTCTTCTTCTCCACGTTGTCCGCGACCTCGTATCCTTGCTTGCCCGGCGCACCCGAGTTGATGGCGAGCCACGCCACGCCATTGGCGGCGTGCTTCTTCGCGAGCCCGACCAGCCCGCCCTTCTCGTGCGACTTGTTGACGAACGGGCACCCGGGATTCCACCACTCGAGCACCACGACCTTGCCGCGAAGCGACGCGAGCGACACGTCCTTGCCCTCTGTGTCAGGGAGCGTGAAGTCCGGCGCGGGCTTGCCCACCTCCGCGCGCGCATCCGTGCCCGTGGTCGCGGAGCCCTTGGCCGTGGCGGACGGCGCGACCGGAGACGGAACACCCGCGCCGTTTGACCCGGGCGTGTTCGGCGGCGGCGGAGCCGGATCCTTGTTGCACCCCGGCAGCAGGACGAAGAAGAGCGAGACGACGGCGAGCCGGGCTGAACGCAGGAGCATGACCACGGATGGTAGCGTGGGAAGGTCGACTTCCATGGCCGGAAACGAGTATTCTCGGCGACGAATCGATGATGAAGAGAGCTCTTGCATCGCTGGCTTTGTTTGCATGTATTTTACATGTGTTTTCCGCGCAGGCGGCGGACCCCGTGGTGAGCGACGAGGCACGCTCCCACTTCACCGCGGGCGTGAATCTCCTGCAGGACCCCGAGGGCGCTCGCGTCGAGGAGGCCTACCGCGAGTTCAAGACCGCGTACGCGATGAGCAGCTCGCCGAAGATCCTCGGCAACATGGGCTACTGCGCGATGAAGCTCGAGCGCGACGCGGAGGCGGTCGACGCGTACGCCCGCTACCTGCGCGAGGTGCCCGACGTGGACGCCGAGGAGCGCGCGCAGATCGTACGCGACCTGCAGACGCTGAGCGTCGGCATCGTGCGCGTCAACGTCACGGTCTCGGAGCCCGGTGCGCTCGTCGGCGACGTGCGCATTCCCGTCCGCGGCGACAAGATAACGAACGTGTACACGCCGGAGCACGGCAAGCTGGCGCTCGGTGTGCGCGCAGGCCATCACGTGTTCACCGTGCGGGCCCCTGGCTTCCAGGAGGCAACGTGGGAGCTCGACGCGCTGGCCGGTGCGCGTGAGGAGCATGCTTTCGTTCTGAAGAAGGTGGAGGCGCCGCCTCCCGGACCGGGCGGGGCCGCAACGCCCGCGGAGAAGAAGGGCCCGGGGATCCTGCCGTGGATCGTGACGGGCGTTGGCGTTGCCGCGCTTGGCACGGGCACCGTGACAGGCATCGTCGCGCTCAACAAGACGAAGGACATCCAGAGCTCGTGCCCTGGCAATGTCTGCCCGCGCCGCTTCGACCTGGACAGCAAGCGCTCGCAGGCAAGCACGTTCGTCACCATGACCGACGTGCTCATCATCAGCGGTAGCGTGCTCACCGCCGGCGGGCTCACGTGGTGGTTCCTCACGCGAACGCCAGACGAAGCGCAGCCAGCGCCCACCACTGCACCAGGCGTCACCAGTGCCTCTGCCATGTGCCTGAAGGACAGCTGCTTCGGCAGCGCAACGGTGAGCTTCTGATGCGTCGCATCGTTCCCTTCCTCGTGCTCGTCTCTCTCACTGGCTGCGTGGCCGTGACCAACCTGGACAGCTTCAAACGGCGCCCGGCCACGAACCCCGCCTTCCACGACGTGGAGTTCTCCGTCGCGGGCATGACGTCGCACGTGAAGGAGTACTTCGAGGCACGCATCGTGGACGAGTCCGGCGTCACCCAGACGCGCCTCGTGTCCGAGGTGCTCGGCGGCGAGGCCGAAGCATTCACGATCCCGGCAGCCGCGCCCGTGAGCTCCGCCCTGCGCATCGAGTTCTACGCGGACCACAACCATGATGGCGTCTTCAGCCTTGCGCCCACACCCAGCGATCACAGCTGGATCGTTGCCATCAACGGCTTCGCGCCGGACCCGCTGGATGACGTCGTCCGCATCCCGTTCGCGCACAACACATCGTTCCAGACCATGGACACGGAGAAGACGTTCGGCACGGACGCGATCATCCACGTGGTGAATGCCGGCTCGCTCAGCGGCAAGCGCATCCAGCTGCGCGTGGCAGACGCCAGCTCCAGGCACACCGTGGGTCTCTATCGCGTGCCGGTCATCGCGAAGGCGGCGTTCGACGCGCAGATCCGCTCGATCATCGATCCTGCAGAGGGCACCCGCTACCAGCTCGAGGTCTCCATCGACGACGGCTCGGGCAACGGCATCCAGGGATTCCGGGACTTCGGGACCTCGACCGGAGCGAGCCCGGGCCTGCAAATGACCTTCGATCCTGCGGCCACACCGGCGGCGTCGGATGTCCTACCTGCCCAGGAACCTGCCCACTGACAGCCCTTGATGGGGACTCTTCTTGTTGACCTCTCCTGGGTGTAGTCTAGGAGTGGCATCGTGGCGTTCTCCCCCGGCGACATCATCGACGAGAAGTACCGCATCGTTCGCCTCATCGGCGAAGGCGGCATGGGGTACGTGTACGAAGGGATGAACCTGCGCATCAAGCGCCGGGTCGCCATCAAGGTGCTCAACTCGGACGTCGCGGCATCCGCGGACATGAAGCGCCGCTTCGAGCGCGAGGCGCAGGTCGCTGCGAAGATCGGCTCGCCTCACATCTGCGACGTGCTCGACCTGGGCGACCTCCCGAGCGGCGAGTCGTACCTGGTGATGGAGTTCCTCGAGGGCGAGGGCCTGGATACGCGCATCGAGCGAAGCCTCGACAATCGCGTCCCCACCGAGCAGCTCTCCATCCTCACATTCCAGATGCTCGAAGGCCTGGCCGCCATGCACGAGGCCGGCATCATCCACCGCGACATCAAGCCAGCGAACGCGTTCATCGCACGCAGCTCCACCAGCCTGGGCGCGCGTGAGGTGGTGAAGCTCCTGGACTTTGGCATCTCCAAGTTCCAGAACGACGAGGCCGCGAAGCACGTGACCCAGACCGGCGCGCTGCTCGGCACGCCCGTCTACATGTCGCCCGAGCAGGCTCGAGGCGAGCGCACGGTGGACCACCGCAGCGACATCTACTCCGTCGGCGTCATCCTCTACCGCGCGATCACTGGGCGCCTCCCGTTCGAGGGCGACAACTTCCAGCAGCTGCTCTTCAAGATCGCGCTCGAGGAGGCGCCGTCACTCGCGGAGCTCGCTCCCGAAGTGGATGAAGGCTTCCGCAAGCTCGTCGACAAGGCGATGGCCAAGTCGCCCGACGATCGGTTCGCCTCGGCGCGTGACTTCCAGCAGGCGCTCGCGGAATGGGATCGCGCGCAAGGCCGGACGAGCCTGCAATTCCGCGCGGCCATCCAGGCTGGTGCGCTCAGCACGGAGGTGATCTCGGCGGCTGCGAAGATCACCTCGACCGGAGCAACCGCCCCGTCGCGCAAGCCAGGGCTGGACGAGAAGAGCGCACCGGTCGCGTGGGGCAAGCCGTCCGCGCCTGACCTGAAGGCTGATCCCTCCCGGCCCCCCGGCGGCATGGCGGAGGCAAAGACACCTCCTCCCGCCACTGGCAGTGACGCGACACTGGTGGACGCCGCGCTGCTCTCACAGCGCAAGCCGGAGGCAGCAGGCACGTCAGCTGCCGCGACCGACGCCGGACACGTTGGCGGAGACGACGCATCGAAGGCAAACGCGAACGTCGCAGCAGGCGCCGCGGCCGAACGTGGCCCCACGCCGAAGAAGAAGAACTTGATGCCGGTGTTCGCGATCGCGGCCGTCGTCGCGCTCGTCGGTTCAGTTGTAGTCTACAAGCAACTCGGCAAACCCACGGATGCAAGCGCCAACACAGGTGCGGTCGGCAGCGCGGGCCTCGTGGGCGCGATCCAGCCGGCCACGAACGCGGCCCAGGCGAGCCCCACGACTCCGGCAACGCCCGACCCCATCACGCCTCAGATCGGCCTCACGCCGAGCGGCCTGCCTTCTGCGTCGGTCTCCAGCGTCACGTCGACGACCGCGATCGCGCAAGCGCACGCGCAGAAGACCACCAATCAAGCGCGCCCCAACGTCGCCATCCCCGTCACGGCAACGCCCGTGGTGAGCGCGACCGCGGCGGCAGCGGTGCCAGCCACGCCTAGCGCAGACCCTGCGAAGACCGGCCGCAAGATCCGCACCGAGCTGTAGTCGCCTCTGGCCGTGATTCAGCCGCCGCCGGGGGTGACTGCGGTGATCCGCAGGGTGCCCGGTGCGGGGAGCGCGGGGGACTGGATGTTGGAGAACGAGCCGACCGGCACGCGTGTGAGACCGAACGCACCGGCCTGCTGGCGGACCACATCGTAGCTCGCGATGAGGTCGCTCTCGAAGAACGCGACGTTCGGCGTGCCGAGCACCGATGCGGCGGAAGGTTGGAACGCGGCGAGCTGCGCAGGCAGCTGCGGCGCCGTGACCGAGAGTGTTCCTGGCGGCACGATGAACGTCCATTCGACGTTCTCGTTGCCACCACCATCCACGGGTTGCAGGAACGAGATGTCCACCACACCGCTGTCGGTACCAGCAAGCGATGCGGTCGCCGTCCAGGAGATCACCGGGCGCGCACTCGCTTGCGACGTCACGGGCGCGGTGAGTCCCGGGAGAAGGCCCGCGCTGAGATCGAGCGCCTGGGTGGCGACGCCGCTCGCGATGCGCTTTGCGAAGGTGGTGGTCTGCGAGTAGCCGCCAGCGATGAAGCTTGTGAACTGGACCTCGCCCTGGAATGCATCCGGATAGCCCGTGGCCGTGGTGAAGTTCGCGGTGCCGGCGCCCGCCATGAGCGAGAACGCGTTGTCTGGTGACGTCGCGTACGACTGGTTGTTCGCGATCTGACCGAGCACGGCGTTCGCGTTACCGCCGTTCGGCGCGTTCGAGACGTCCATGGTGAACGCAGTGCCAAGGGTCCATGCGGAGAGCCCGGACACGTTCGTGGTGCCGGAGGCAGCAAGCGCGTTCGCCTTCTTGAAGCTGTAGTAGTTGCCGCCCTGATAGAGCTGCGAGAGGATCGGGAACGTGGCGCCCGAGATGCAGTCGGGGGTGAGGCTGATGCCCACCACGCTTCCGGTGGAGAGCGCATTGGTGGAGCAGTTGAGATTGCCTGCGACGATCGTGTCTCCGCCACCGCCGCCGAACACCGTCTGCGTGATGGAGAGGTCACGCGTGATGCGCTCCGCGACGTTGATCACGTCGCCCGGCTTCACGCCCAGGTAGGTGATCAGCTGCCGCGAGCCTGCCGCACCGAGCGCCACCGTCAGCTGGCTGCCCGCCGCGACCGTGTTCGTGGCCTTGCCATCGGCGCCGGTGACGACGGTACCCACCAGTGTTCCCGCTGCGTCCTCGAACACCACCGTGACGCCAACGTCGGGCGCTCCGCCCTTCGTGACGATCACCGTGGCGGTGGTGGGCGGACCCGCGTCCTGACCGGCATCTTGCCCGGAGTCTGGTGCAGGAACGTAGTTGTCGGGCAGGCCAGCGTCGTCGGCGGGAAGCACCGAGCCGTCGCCCTGGCCCGTGGTCCCGTCGCTGCCACCATCCTTCGAGGCATCGTTGTTTCCGTCATCACACGCCACGAACGGAAGGAGCGAGAGGACGGACGCGACGAAGACGAGGGTGGAACGATGCTTCATGGGATCTCAACAATCCCCTTATTTTCAGCCTCATTCAAACCATTTCGTCGCTGTCCCCCCATTTGGGGGACAGGAGTTCATGTCAGGCACGCGGCAGGTCTGGGTCCCCACGTGTTAAGCTCTCCGTGCGTGAGCGTCCCCCGATCCAACGTCAGTGAATCTGGAGGCCAGGTAGACGGTCTGGGAGGGGACGACATCTCCGGAGCCGTGCTGGGCAAGAAGTACCGCGTCGGCAAGATGATCGGTCACGGCGGAATGGGCGCGGTCTACTCGGTCGTGGTGGACGCGGACCCCACGCAGAAGCTCGCCGTCAAGCTGCTCCACGCGGAGCACATGTCGGATCCAGAGATCCTGAAGCGCTTCATCGACGAGGGTCGCGCATGCGAGCGCCTGGTGCACCCGAGCATCGCGCGCGTGCTCGACACCGCTGTCGCAGAAGATGGGCGCCCCTTCATCGTGATGGAGCTGCTCGACGGCGTGCCGCTGTCCGCGTACACGAAGAGCGGCGGGCGCGTCCCGCTCATGCAGAGCGCGATCATCCTCCAGGGTGTGCTCGCAGGGCTCGCGGCGGCGCACGCGCAGGGCGTGGTGCATCGCGACCTCAAGCCCGACAACGTGTTCCTCTCCCGTGACGAGGCCGGGCAGTACCACGCGAAGATCCTCGACTTCGGCATCGCAAAGGTCATGGACGCGGCGGGCGGCATGGGTCAGCGGACGAAGACCGGCGCGCTGCTCGGCACGCCCGCGTACATGAGCCCGGAGCAGATCCGCAGCGCGAAGGACGTGGACGGGCGCGCGGACCTGTGGAGCGCCGGCGTGATGCTCTACGAGATGCTCACGGGTCGGCCGGCGTTCCCTGCGCCCACCGAGTACGCGCGCCTCTCGGCCGTGCTGAACCGCGATCCCGCGCCCATCGGAGAGGTGGACCGCGAGCTCTCGGCCATGGGACCGTTCATCACGAAGGCGCTCGCGAAGGAGCGCGACGACCGCTTCGCGTCGGCGCTCGACATGGCGCGCGCGCTGTCCTTGATCGCCGCAACGCGCGAGGGACCCGCGGCCCGGCTGAGCATGTTGCCCGAAGCGCAGAGCCTGCTTGGGGGCCGTCTGGCCACCAACATGGGCAACGTGAGCGCATCCATGACCCCAGCGCCGCAGACCGTCGGCGCGGCCACCAAGCCGGACGCTGGCGTTCAGATCATCCTGAACAACCGCCCGGCGCCGCAGGCATCCGTTCCGAGCACGAGCGCGCTTGCAGGCAACGACGGCAAGAGCCCTCCACTGCCCGTGTTGCGCCCTGCGCAGCACGCGTCGGGCACGCTGCCCTCGAAGGATCTGCCCATGCTCGATCCGCACGCCAGCGCGCCGAGCGCTTCAGCGTCCGGGCCCGTGGAAGTGACAAGGCTGGTGCGCGTGGGCGTCCCCGGCTGGGTGCTGGTGGTGGCGATCATCACCTGCCTCCTTCTTGGCTTCGTCGCAGGCTTCGCTGTGCGCGGACGCAGGTGACACGGCGAGCGTGGTGGCGCGTGCTCAGGCTCGAGTTCCAGCTCGACAGCCTGCTCGTGTGGTGCGCCTCCGCAGCCGTGGCTGCATGGAGCGGCAGATCCGTGCATCTTGCATGGTTCGTCGCAGGCACCTTGATGCTCGTCCTGTCGCAGGCTGCGCTGGAGCTCGCAGACGGCTACTACGACTTCGTGCAGGGAGCGCACAAACGCAAGGACGGCGCCCAGACATGGACCGGCGGGAGCGGCGCGCTGGCAGAGGGCGCGTTGCAACCGCATGCCGTGAAACATGCTGCATTTGCGATCGGCGCGCTCGCGACTGTGCTCTTCGCGTGGATCACGTACGTGTGGACACGTGAGGGTGGGCTCGTCGTTGGCGTTGTCGGCGCCGTGTGTGGAGCGTTCTGGTCCATGCCGCCGCTGCGCCTCTCGTATCGTGGCCTGGGCGAGGTGCTGCAAGGGCTCGTGATGGGTCCGTTGATGGCGGCAGAGGCGTGGGTGGTGGCCACGGGTCAGCTGGATGCGCGTGCGTTTGCCGTGGGCATTCCGTTCGGCCTTCTGGAGCTCGCCATGGGGCTCTCGCACAACATCGTGGATCGCGAGGACGATGCGCGGGCGGGCAAGCGCACGCTGGTCGTGAAGATCGGCGCCGGCCCTGCGGCGTGGATCGCCGTGGTTGCGGTCGCTGCGGCCGTTGTCTCCCTGGTGCTGCTCGCGGGGCTCGGCGTGTTGCCACGCGGCGCAGGTCTTGTCGCGCTCGTGGTGCTGCCGCTCGCGGTACATGCAGGTCGCCTCACGGTGCGTGCTGCCACGGATGCGCGGGCGCGGGCCACGATGGGGCGCACGTTCCCTATGTTCCACGTGCTCGTCCTGGCCGCAGGTGGAACGCTCGCTGCGTCGCTGCCCGCGGCATGGGCGACCGGGCGTCTGGTGCTGCTGGTGCTCGTGGTGTTCGGGCTGGTGCCTACGATCGCGGCGCTCCGGAAGGTTTCGTGGCCCAGCGTGTACGACGTGGGCGCGCCCTTCTACGATCTCGTCTCTCGACTGCTCTTCTTCGAGAACCGCGTGCGCGGCGAGGCGATCCTCGCGCTCAAGGACAGTGGCTCCGCGAACGGTACAGAGACCAGGACCGTGCTCGACCTTGGGTGTGGGACGGGCTTCCATTTCTCACTGTTGGGACGCGCGCTGCCCGGGGCGCGCGTGGTTGGTGTGGACCCCAGCGGCCGTTCACTTGCCGTCGCAGCGCGCAGCGCACGGCGCGCGGGCCTCACCTTCGTCGCGGTGGAGGGCGACGGCGCGGAGGCACCGCTACCCGACACGCGCCCGGATGCGGTGATCTGTTCGTTCGCGCTCAGCGTGATGCCGCACTGGCGCGAGGCCAGCGCGCGCGCCGCGAGCCTTCTGCAAGAGGGCGGGCGGTTCGTGGTGCTGGAGCAGGAGATCGAGCGACGCGGGGCCTGGGCATGGCTTCGTCCCTTCTATGTCAGCGTGAACCGCGTGTTGCTCGGGGCCGCGCTCGATCGCGACTACGCGGCGGAGCTCCAGCGCCTGGGCCTCACGGTGGAGAAGCGGCGACGTGGTGCATACGTCATCATCGTGGGCGTGAAGCCATCACCAGGTGAGTGACGGCGGAAGGTCGTCCTTCATGTTGACGATCATCTCGCGGCTGCGCGGCCCATTCGTGCCACCCTGGCGGAAGCGGACGCGCATGAGGCTCTCCTGGATGCAGGTCGCTGCCTTTGGCGTGAGCACGGCAGACGTCGCGCGCACGTAGCGAGGCTCTCCGCGGTCATTCACGTCGATCGAGATCGCCACGGTCACCTCGTGGGCGGGGTTCGCGCCAGGGGCTTCCAGCTTGAGGCACTCGGTGGCGATGCCCACCCGCGCGTTCCGCAGGGCAACGTCCAGCTCCTCGTCCGTGAGCGGCCTTTCCTTGCAGGATACACACAATAGCGCGAGGCCAGAGGCCAGGAGCAGGTTCATCGGTAGAATCGCCGGCCGCACGCGACGTTTCTATCACGGCGAACCGCGATTGCGGGCCTCCGGGGGTCTTGGTAGGGTGAGGCTCGGATTTGGAGAGATCATGAGCGACACCGTCGACGTCAAGTACCTGGACATCTTCCCCAACTGGCTGCGCTCGCTCGGAGACGACGCGCGCGCGCTCTCCGGCGTCGTGGGCGGTGCGGGCTCGGAGGAGTCGCGCAAGTATGCCGCCGCCGGCCTCAACTACATCTTCAAGTCGCTGGACCTCATCCCCGACGGCGTGGACGACCTTGGCTTCTGCGACGACGCGTTCGTGCTTCGCGTGGCAGCGAGCCTCGCATGCGAGGGCGACGACGCCGCAAAGTCAGGCCCGCTCGGAAAGCTCGGAGAGGATGTCGCGGACGTGAAGGCGTTCCTCGGTGACGAGGTCTACGGGCAGCTCGAGACCTACGTGAAGAACCTCCGCAAGGGCGCTGCGCGCGGCCGGACCGTGGACGACATCCTCGGTGACGACAGCATGCGCTCCACGTTCCTGCACGAGGTCGCTGCCTGGGCGGACGGCTATCAGGTCCCTTCCTTCACGCGCGACACCAAGACTCTGATCAAGCTGAAGTCCTTCCTGCGCGCCAAGCTCGCTTAGAGGCACGCGCCTCGGGAGCACCCAGGACCTCGGACGGCGTCGGAAATATTCTTCCGGTTGGCCCGCGACGACGCGCGCTGATTTTCCGATCGTCTTGCCGATTGACCCTGATTTGCAGGGTTTCGCGCGTGGCTCGAAGGTTGCTCGTCGGCGCGACATGCGCGCAGGTTTGCTTGTCTCCGGTCTTGGCTCGTTGCTCACCGTCTTTGCGTTTGCGTGTGGCAGCGGCGGCGGAAGCGTCGACGGCAGCGGCGCGGGCGGCGACGGCACGGGAGCTGGGAACGGCGCAGGTACCGGCGGTGGTGACGGCGGAGGTGGTGGCGGCAACGCTGGCGACGGCGGAGGCACGAGCGGCGGAGGCGGAGGCGGCAACGCGAACGACGGCGGCAAGGGCGGCGGCGGCGACGGCGGGACCGGCGGAGGCTCTGACAGCGGCAAGGGGGGAGGCGGTGATGGCGGCGGCGCCGTTGACGGTGGCGGTGGTGGCGGTGGCTCGGACGGTGGTGGAGTCGTAGGCGGCGGGCTCATCTGCGGCGCGCGTCACTGGGCGCAGGCGGTGCCCGCGTCCGGCAACGGCATCCTGGCGTACCACGGCAAGGCGTGGGTGTTCGGCAGCACCGGAACGGCGTGGACCGTGGTGCAGGCCGGCGGCGCGGTGACGCAGGCGATCCCGTTGCCTGCGGGCGTCATCAGCATGCAGAGCGTGAGCGCGGAGATCGCGCCCACGGGCAGGCCGCTTCTCTCCTTCTACGACAGCACGTCAACGTCCTACTTTGCAGGCTTCTGGAACGGCACATCGTTCGTGAGCACGACAAAGCTGGCCACGCAGCCCGGCTACGGCATGCGTGTGCACGCGGATGCGATGGAGCGCATCTACGAGCTCGATTGGCAGAACGTCCTCAGCGAATACCCGCAAGGCGGTGGCGCGCCCATCGTTCGCGGCGCGCTGCCCGTGAAGATGATTGCGTGGAACGTGGGCATGGACGGCACCGTGTACGTCATGCACCAGGTCGATCGCCCGTCCGTCATTCATCCCGGTGACACGGCGAACGACCTCATGATGATGCACCTGCCGCACGGCTCGCTCACGTGGTCGGGCGACACACTCGTCATGTCGAACGAAGGCTGGGGCTACTCCACGGGCGTGAGCTTCGTGGTCGCGCAGGACGGCTCGTTCCACGCCGCGTATCCGCTGAAGTACGGCAGCTACTACTATCGCTCGAAGGACGGCGTGACCTTCGCGTCCGCAGATCCATGGGACATCGTGTCGAAGGCGACGATGGTGGACCCACCGCCGCAGGGGGTCACCGGGCTCGACAGCGTGAGCGGCAGCGGCATCGCGCTCCTTGCGGTGACGGACTACGACCACGCGGTCATCGTCGGCGGGAACGGCTCGAGCGACTTCGTGATGCGCAACTGCGCGCCGTATGTCGGCATCAACAACACGTGGCCAGGTGATCGCTTCGCGCCGGGGCAGACCGCGCTCTTTGCCGCGGACGAGCACGCGATGGTCTCACTTCTGACAGCGACCGGCGTTCGTCAGGATGTGTCGCCGTGAGCGCGGTGAGGACCATCACGGGGGTCTTCTTGGTCGCGGTGCTCGCGGCATGCGGCGGCGGTGGCGATGCAACGAGTGGCGGAGGCTCGGATGGACAAGGCGGCGGCGGCGCGGACGGTCAGGATGCGGGCGCCGGTGGAGGTGGGGGTCAAGGTGGAGGCGGAGGTGGAGGTCAAGGTGATGGGGGCGGCGGAGGTGGAGGAGGCGCGGATGGAGGCCACGGGGACGGCGGCTCGGGCTCCGACTCCGGTGGCCTGGTAGACGGCGGAGCGGGGGATCCGACGGGCGCGACGTTGCGCTCTTGCGACTCCATGATCGAGGTGTCGCCCACGCTTCCCACTGGCTACAACTGGAACCTGGGTGCGCTGATCCCTGGGCCGCTGCTTCTTTCGCGGGATCGCGCGCAGCTGTTTCTCGAGGGCTCGCAGCTGTGGACTGTTGCAGCTCATGGCGCGGCCAGCACGCAGAACGTGCCAGCGCAGATCTCGGGCGCTAGCGGCTTCGGCGCCTGGCGCGCCGTGTCTGGTGTGTGGGGCACCACGTTCACCGTTGGCGGCAAGGTGAGGGCCAGCATGTATGACGGGCTCGCGTTCGCGGCGCCGATGGACACGCCGTGCACCAGCGCCGGTGGCTCTTGCGAGGCGCGCGCTGCCGGCGACGGCCATCTGTGGCTGAACAACGGCGGGAACCTCTTCGAGCAGAGCGGCGCCACGTTCGAGAACCGCGGCGGTCCGCCCGTGACGCCATCGCTGTGGGACGTGAATGCAAGCGGCACGGTGATCGTGCTCGGACACGATCCGTTGCAGAATACATCTATCCTGGAGATCTGGACGCTGGCCGCGGGCGCCGGTGGCTGGACCAAGGTAGGCGCGCTGAAGACGACCGATGTGGCGGCAGCGAACGCGGCGATCGAGGGCGGCTTCCAGCTGGGCGCCAAGGCACCGGGCGCGCTGGCGCCAGACGGCTCGATCCATCTGTGGTCGGACGCGCGATGCGTTGGCACGGGGCAGCACAACAAGACGCAGGTGCATGTGCGCTCCAAGGACTGGGGTCAGACCTGGGACGTCTCGACCCTCCCCAGCGCGGACACCCTCACGGGCGGCCTGATGTCGTGGAGCGACTCTGCGTTCTTCGCGGGCAGCTACGACAACGTTCGCTGGGTCATGGTCGCATCGCCCCCGCCCACGTTCGATGGCTTTGCGTACAGCTACCCGAACCGCACGTACGACGTCATCGCGCGGTGCACCGACAAGCTCGGCGCGCCCACGTACATGCGCATCGCGAGCGAAGCTCTCCCCGGCTGGACGAGCCCCAGCTACGCGGGCTTCTCGGAGCGCGGGGTGGCAACCCTGCTCACCAGCGTGGGGCTCTCGCAGGTGTACTGAGCGGCGAGAGAGGCGCTACATTCGTGGCGTGGCGACCTCGGACATCGTGATCGTGGGTGGTGGGATCCTTGGTGTGGCGTCGGCCCTGGAGCTGCGCACGCGCGGCGCAAGCGTGACGGTGCTGGAGCCCGGGCCACTCCCCCACCCCGACGCCTCATCAACAGATATCAGCAAGCTCGTTCGCGCCGACTACGCGAAAGATGCATTCTACAGCGATCTGATGGAGGACAGCTTCGAGGGCTTTCGCGCCTGGAACATGCTGTTCGGCGAGATGCTCTTCCACGAGACCGGGCTGCTCGTTCTGTGCAAGTCGGAGCTCGCGGAAGGCAGCTTCGAGGGCGACAGCTTCTCGTTGCTCTCGAAGCGCGACTATCCGCTGACGCGTCTTCGTGGCGGGGAGATCGCCGCACGCGTCCCGGCCATCCGCGACGGCGCGTACCAGGAGGCATACGTGAACGAGCGCGGCGGCTGGGCCGAGAGCGGCAAGCTGGTCGCACGGCTCGCGCAGGAGGCCATCGCGAAGGGAGTGGTCATTCGCGAAGGCGTGGCGGTGCGCCCGCTCGGCAAGCCCTCCCGCGTTTTCAGCGAACCGAGCGAAGCGCGTCACGTGCTGACCCAGGCCAACGAGAAGATCGCGTTCGGCACCCTGATCGTCGCAGCTGGCGCATTCACGCCGGTGCTGTTGCCGGAGCTCGCCGATCGCATGACGCCCATTGGACAGTCCGTCTTCCATTTCGCGCCGAAGGCTCCTGCGCTCTTCACAGCACCGACGTTCCTGCCCTGGGCGGGCGACATCGCGCAGAGCGGGTTCTATGGCTTCCCGTTCCACGAGGGCGTGCTGAAGATCGCAAACCACGGCCGCGGGCTCGCCGTGGATCCGCGCGGACCCCGCGTGGTGCCGGCGGACAGGGAGGCGAAGTTCCGCGCGTTCCTGCGCGACGCGATGCCGGCTGCCGCGGACGCGCCAGTGGTGCGCACGCGCCTCTGCCTGTACTGCGACACGTTCGATGGAGACTTCTTCATCGACCATCATCCAGAGCGTCCCGGCGTGATGGTGGCCTCGGGAGGAAGCGGACACATGTTCAAGTTCGCGCCAGCGCTCGCGCGCCACGTGGCGGATCTGGCGGAAAACAAGCCGGATAGGAAGTTGTCAGCGCGGTTTGGATTTCGGGACAAGGGAGAGAAGAAGCTCGAGGCGGCGCGGGCGGACACGTAGCGGACGACGACGACGACGACGACCTAGACAACGACTTCGACTTCGACTTCGACCTCGACCTCGACCTCGACCTCGACCTCGACTTCGACTTCGACTTCGACCTCGACCTCGACCCTTCCCTTCACTGCCTCGGCCTTGGTGCTACAGTTCGTCCCATGCGATCTGCCTTCGCGGCGCTGGCTGCGTCACTTGTGGCTGGCCTTCTCGCCAGCTGCGGTGATTCTGGTGGCGATGTGGATGGTGGAAGTGATTCTGGTGGCGACGCGTTGACGCGTGTTGATGGCGATGGTGTGTTCTCGGACGGCGGCGGTGCTGGGGATGCGGGTGGTGGTCTCGTGCCGCTCGTCTTCCCTAAGCTTCCCGCTGGTTTTCCTGCTCATTTCTCGTCGCTCACTCCTCCCGCGATGGTCGCGCGCCTGGACGATCTCTGCGCTATCGACACGGGCTCGACGACGACGAACCCCTCCGTGACGCTTTGCCCGAAGGGCGGCGCGCGGCAGACCTCTTCGCCTCCGAACCTCACGGTGGTGAACGCTCAGAACGCCACCGTGCTCTGGGTCGCGTCGCTCGACATCACGCAGGCAGTGAAGGTGACCGGGGCGCGCGGGCTCGCGATCGTGTCGGCGGGTGAGCTGGACGTTGAAGGCGCGGTCGACGTGTCCGCCAAGGGGGCGGCGGCGGGTCCCGGCGCGCTCGACGATCTCGGCGGTGTCGGCGGCGCGAGCCCCTGCGACGGTGGCGCAGGCGGCGCAAGCGCGGGCGCGGGCTTTGGCGGCGACGGCGGCATGGCGCCCAGTGTCTCTGGCGGCATGTTCTACGGTGAAGACGCCAGCCAGCTCGTAGGCGGCTCGCGAGGCGGCAGCGCCTGCGTGCAAGGCGGAGGAGGCGGAGGCGCGTTGCAGCTCTCATCGGCGACATCGCTGCTCGTATTGCCCGCGGGCTCGCTTCGCGCTGCGGGCGGCGGCGGCTCCGGGGGCACGGCCTCTTCCGCAGGCGGCGGCGGGTCCGGCGGGGCGATCTTCCTGGAGTCGCTCGCCGCGTTCCTCGTGAGCACCGACATCAGCGCGAACGGCGGCGGCGGAGGCGGCGCGGGGAATACGTCCGGTGTCGACGGACTCACGTCGCAGAAACCAGCGCATGGCGGCTTCGCAGGCGACGGCGGCGCGAATGGCGGAAGCGGCGGCGTCGCAGCCGTGTCGCCGACCGACGGGGTCTCGGACACCACCAACGCGAGCGTGAGCGGCGGAGGCGGAGGCGCCGTGGGCCGCATCTGGCTTCGCTCCATGAAGCCGCCCACTGGCACTCCGAGCTTCAGCCCTGGGCCCGTGGTCCTTTCATTCTGAGCATCCCAACACGACGCCGCGTCACGCGAGCAGCTTGAGCGCCGCCTTGGCCTTCTCCGCGCGAGCGCTCCCACCGTTTGCGATGCGCGCGAGCGTCTTCTTCACACGCGCTCCGTTCTCGCGGAAGTAGTTCCCGGGCACATCTGCCGCGCCCTTCACGCCGATCATGTCGACCATGAGGTCAACGATGCCGTCGTGATCGAACATGGAGAAGTCCGCAAGAAATTCGGGCATGCGCTTTCCGTTCCGCAGCGCCTTCTTCGACGTGTAGATCGGCAGCATCTCCGGTCCGGCAAGGAAGAGGATGCGCGCCTCCGGGACCCAGTCAGACTTGGCGTTGTCGGCAAGGCGCGTCAGATGGATCTTCGGATCGCTCACCATCAGGTAGTAGTACCAGTACTGCCAGTGCGACTTCGCGAGCGTGCGAAGCGCGCCTTCGTTGCCGTGCAGCGCAAGATCGAGCCCGCCGCGGATCGAATGCTCACCCTGGTCGAGCTTCGCCTTCACTGACGCCTCGTACACCGCCTCCAGGCCCTTGCGATGCTCGGCAGCCTTCGCTGATCGGAGGAGCAACAGCCCCGACAGATACGCGAGGAGCGCAATGTCACCGATCGTGTCGTCCTTGAACTTCTTGCCGACTGCGCCTTCGAGCCCCTTGGTCACCGCGCTGAGAACGTGGTCCGTGCCCACGAGGGCCTCGAGCGTGAAGAGCGAATGCTGCGCCTCGTTGAAGCTATCGCGTCCACCACGCTTGAACCATGCGCCCACGATCTGGCTCGCCTCGTCCGGGGTCACGGGACCAGTCGCGGAGGCCGCCTTTGCCACCTCGGGCTCGTCCCAGCCATCCTTGCGTACCGCGCTCGCGCGCGCAAACGCCGCCGCGGTGAGGCGAGGCCACGCGGAGTGGTACGGCCCCCAGTAGTTCTTGAACGCCTTCGCGACGCTCGCGACGGGCTTCTTGTCGTCCTTGTGCCCGTCGACCAGCGTGACGAGGTATGGGTATCCGCGCTCGTAGAGCGCAGTCTGCTCGGCGGTGTGGCAAGGCATCATCCCGTGGAGGATACGAAAGCCCGCGCACAAGTCGACGGTGCTCATCAGGAGATCAGGCTCGATCCTTTGCCACCGCGATGCTCGGGGTTCGTTCACCGGCGGCGCGCGCGCTCGACGTCCACCGGACTTCCGGGCGTCCACCCTCCGCGTCGCACGCGCCACCTCCAACCCCACGAGCCCAGGCGACTTCATGCGAGACACGGCGGAGAGCTCGCGGCGACGATGATGGAACACGACGTGCGTCGCGCCGTTCATGCTTCACCCTCACGTTGTCGGCGGGTCCGTTGCCGTTCCCTTGATGTTCGCGCTCATGCTGGGGTGCGGTGGGCGCACCATGGGGCCCGATCAAGACGGCGATGCCTCGACGATGTCGCCGCCGTCCGATTCCAGTGGTGGGACCAGCCCGACATGCGCCGCGACGCGGATCTCGTTCGCGGACGAGTCGAGCGCGCCGTTCGATGCGACGGGCTGCAGCACGAACGCAACCTGCTCCAAAGCCTGCTTCACGGCGAACCCTGGTGGGATCGCTGACTGCCACTTGCTCGAGGGCGGAAAGGCCGTCTGCTACTGGACCGAGCTAGGCGGCTGATCAGGCTCGGAGCGTTGTTCCGAAGGCGGCGCTGATCTCGGCGATGACGCGCGTGTGCACGGCGTCGACCTCGGCGTCCGTCAGCGTCTTGTCCTTGCTTCGGTAGACGACCCGGAACGCGAGGCTCGCGTGGTCCTTCGGGATGCTCTCGCCCGTGAACCGATCGAAGAGCGATACCTCCTCGCAGAGTTCGCCGGCTGCCTTCTTGACGCCGCGGAGGACGTCGCCCGCGGGGACGTCATCGGACACGACGAGCGCGATGTCGCGCGTGTTCTTCGGGAAGCGCGGGAGCGGCGCACAGCGAACCGGCTGCGCCCTTGCGAGCGGCATCACGTCGAGCTCGACCACGACGACGTCAGAGCCCAGATCGAATGCCTCGAGGACATCCGGGTGGAGCGGGCCCACGCGGCCAACGAGTGTATCATGCACGTATATCGCAGCGGAGCCACGCGGGTGCAAGTGGGCGAACGTCTTGTCGCGGCGGAGGTCCGCGCGCGCGCCGGTGACCCGGAAGACCATCTCCTCCGCGATGCCGAGCGCGTCCCACACGTCGACAGGGCGCGCCTTCTGGAGGTACGCGGGAGAATCGCCCGCGAGCAACGCAGCAAAGCGCGCCGTCTCCACGGGCAGATTGTCCGCTGATTCTCGGAGCTCGGACGCGGTGCCCCTGGCTTCGTAGGTGTTGCCCACGGTGAAGAGGCGCGCGCTCCGTTCGCCGTGGCGGCGCGCATTCCCGAGCGCGTCGATGAGCCCCACGAGCATGCTGGTCCGCATGACGGCCTGCAATTCGGAGAGCGGGTTCTTCAGCGTGACCGAGGGCGTGGGCGCATGCAGCTTCGCCAGCGACTCCTTCGTGGTGAACGCGAACGTCACCGCCTCCGAGAGGCCCAGGGAAACAGCTGCCTCGCGCACGCGGGAGAACGCTGCCTCGCGGCCGCCCACGTCGCGCGTGGGCCGCACGGCCGGGAGCTCTGCGGGCACGGTGTCGATGCCGCGCACGCGGATCACCTCTTCGATGAGGTCGACCTCGCGGAGAAGATCGGGGCGGTGCGACGGTGCCTGGACGTCCGCCTCCGTGTCGTTACCGGCGGACGAAGAGTGGACCACGCAGCCAAGGCGTGTGAGCGTTGCCAGCGCCTCTGCCATGGGCACGTCGATGCCGAGCAGAGCGCGGATCTTCGCGTGGCGGAGGCGGATGACCTTGCGAGACAGCGGCTCGCCGTGGACCACGATGTGCCCCGCGAGGGCCTTCGTGCCGGGCGAGAGGCGGGACGTGAGGTCCACCGCGCGTGCGAGCACGTACGCGTGGTCGTCCCAGTCCACGCCGCGCTCGAAGCGGTGGCTGGACTCGGTGTGCAGACCGTGGCGGCGCGCCGTTCGACGTACGCCCCGCGGGTCGAAGTATGCGCACTCGAAGAGCACACGCGTGGTGTCGTTGCCTATCTCGCTGTCCGCGCCGCCCATCACGCCGGCAAGCGCCACGGGGCCGCGACCGTCACAGATGAGGAGGTCGTCTTCGGAGAGCTCGCGCGTGACGCCGTCGAGCGTCTTCATCGCGTCCGTCTCCAGCGCGCGACGCACGATGATATGTGCATCCTGCACGTGATCGTAGTCGAACGCGTGCATGGGGTGCCCGGTCTCCAGCATGACCAGGTTCGTCACGTCGACCACGTTGGAGATGGCGCGAACGCCCAGCGACTCCAGTCGGTAGCGGGCCCACGCAGGCGACGGGCCGACCTTCACGTTGATGGCGCCAGCCGCGGCGTAGACAGGGCAGCGCGCGCCGTCCTCCACAGTGACCTTTGCAGAGAGCAGCTCGATGGTGTCGCGTCCCTCGGTCTCGACGACGAACGGCGGCTTCCAGTGAATGCCGACAAGGGCAGCGAGCTCGCGCGCAAGACCGATGTGACCAAGACCGTCGGGCCGGTTCGGCGTGAGGCCGATCTCGAAGATCACGTCGTTCGGAACGAGCTCGGTGAAGCGCTGCCCGCGCGTGCCCTGGTCCAGGATGATGATGCCGTCCGACTCCTCGGAGAGGCCGAGCTCGGAGTCGCTGCAGAGCATGCCCTCGCTCGGGATGCCGCCGATGTCGCGCTTCCCGATCGTCATGTTCTTTGCAGGCAGATGCGTGCCCAGCGGCGCGAGCACCACGAGCCCGCCCGGCTCCGGCACGTTCGGGGCGCCGCACACGATCTCCTGCTGCGCTGCGCCTGTGTCCACGGTGACGAGCCGAAGCCCGGACTTCGTGGGGTGCGGGCGCATGGCGAGGACCTTCACCACGATGCACTCGTCCGGCGCGCCGTAGGGCTTCTGGCCCTCCACCTCGATACCAGCGCCCGTGAGCTTGTCTGCGACTTCGCTCGGGGACAGCGTGAGGCCGGGGCAGAGCTCTTTCAACCAGTTGTATGATGCAAGCATTTTGAAACGCCTAGAATTGGGAAAGGAAGCGCGGATCGTTCTCGAACATCATGCGCAGGTTGGGAATGCCGTACCGCACCATGGCCGTGCGCTCCAGGCCCAGACCGAGCGCGAAGCCGGAGTACTTCTCGGGATCAATGCCGCAGGCCTCGAACACGGTGGGATGGATCATGCCGCAGCCCATGATCTCGATGAAGCCGGTGTGCTTGCACACGCCGCAGCCCAGGCGCTTGCCGGTCTTCTCGTCCTTGCAGAACGGACAGCCAAGGTCGACCTCTGCGCCAGGCTCCACGAACGGGAAGTAGCTTGGCCGCAGACGCACGGGAGTTCCGTCGCCAAAGAGGCGCGCAGCGAACTCGCTGAGGACCCCGCGCAGGTGCGCCAGCGTGACGTGCTCGTCCACCAGGAACGCCTCGATCTGGTGGAACATGGGCGAGTGCGTCATGTCGTCATCGCGACGGAACACGGTGCCCGGCGCGATGAACGCGAACGGCGGCTTCATCGTGGACATGGCGCGGATCTGGATGTTGCTGGTGTGCGAGCGGAGCAGGTGGCCCTTGTCCGTGTAGAACGTGTCCTGCATGTCGGTCGCGGGATGATCCGGCGGGTAACCGAGCTTGCCGAAATTGTTCTCCTCGGTGTCGATGTCCGGACCGTCGAACACGGCAAAGCCCATGCTGCGGAAGATCTCCACGAGCTCCTCGCGCACGATCGAGATGGGATGACGATGCCCCCGCGGCGCAGGAATACGTGCAGGCAACGTGAGATCGAAGGGACGAGCATTGAGCTCCGCGTCGCGCTTCCTCATCGCGATCTCGCGAAGGCGCGCCTCGAAGCCAGCTTCGACCTTCGCCTTCACTGCGTTCGCCGCCTCACCGATCGCCTTGCGCGCCTCGGGCGCCACGCGACCGAGCTCCTTCAAGATCGCCGAGAGCTCGCCCTTCTTGCCAAGGATCTTCGCGTTCTCGTCACGAAGCGCCTGCTCCGTCTCGGCGCCAACAAAGCGCGCAGGGAACGCAGCTTCGAGCGCCGCGAGGGCGCGGTCGATCTCGGCCTTCTTGTCGTCTGCCTCGGACATGCGCTGGGGTTTACCACAGCTTCCGTCGCGTATCGGCGGGTCGCGCATGCTCGAGAGCCACCGCACCTCCGCTGAAAACACGAAGGCCGCGCTCCCTCGCGAGAGCACGGCCCGTGTGAATCAGTCTCTGGAGCTACGCCGTGGCGCCGCCGGGCTTGGTCGCGCCGGAGGCCTTCACGACCTGCGTGAAGCCGTTCGGATCCTGGATCGCGATGTCCGAGAGGACCTTGCGATCGAGAGCGATCTTCGAGTTCTTGAGGCCGTGCATCAGGCGCGAGTACGTCGTGCCGTTCGCACGCGCTGCTGCGTTGATGCGCGCGATCCAGAGGCGACGGAAGTCGCGCTTCTTGCGCTTGCGGTGAGCGTAGGCATAGACCCACGCCTTCATCACGACTTCCTTCGCGTAGGCGAAGAGGCGCGAGCGCGCGCTGTGGAAACCCGAAGCGTGCTTCAGGATGCGGTTACGACGGCGACGGGCCTTGAATCCTCGTTTTGCGCGGGGCATGTTCTGGTCCTTTCGCTTTCAGCCGTAGGGAAGCATGCGCTTTACATGCTTCTGCATGGTCTTGTGGACCATGTCGTTGTTGCGAAGGCGGCGGAGACGCTTGCGCGATTTCTCCTGCATGCCGTGGTTGCCGCCGCATTTGGGGCGACGGACGCGCCCGGACCCGCTGATGCGATATCGCTTGGCGGCGGACTTTCTGGTCTTCATTTTGGGCATTGTCGTGCTCCTGACCGCTCCGAGCAGGCCGCGAGTGCGGTTTGATGCCTGCGTAGATGCGGGGCCGAGGGTTATGGCGAAAACCCGAGCCCCTGTCAAGCATGCCCGTCCGCTGGACCGGAAGCGCGCCCGCCAGGCCCAGGCGCTCCCCAGCAGCACTCATTCTTTGTTCAGTCAGAGCTTCAGTCAAATCAGGGCGGTGAATGAGTCGCGCACGCGTTCGAGCTTCTCCTTCGCCCGCGCCTGCGCGTCCGCCATGGGCTCGCCCTCACGCACCGCCATGCGCAGGTCGAAGTAGAACTTCACCTTTGGCTCGGTGCCGCTCGGCCGCGCGATGACGCGGCTCCCACCATCCAGATCGTAGGCAAGCACGTTGGACGGTGGCAGCCCGAGCGACTCCTTCGTCCCGTCCTTCTTCGTGCGCAGGCCCAGCTCATAGTCGGCGTGGCCGACCACGGCCAGACCACCGAGCTCCGTGGGCGGGTTCGCGCGGAGCTTCTGCATGATCGCGCCGATCTCCTTCGACCCATCCGCGCCCTTCTTGGTCACGTTGACCTGCGTGCTCACGAACAGACCGAAGCGGCGGAAGAGCTCCTCGAGCCGATCCTGCACGGTCTTTCCTTCCGCGCGCAGCTGCGCCACGAGCTCCGCGAAGACCAGCGCCGCGCCGATGCCGTCCTTGTCGCGCACCAGCGTGCCCACCGTGTAGCCCAGCGCCTCTTCGAAGCCGAACGCCAGCTTCGCGCCGCGCTCCGCCTCGATCTGCATCGCGCGGTGCTCGATCCACTTGAAGCCAGTGAGCGTCTCCTCGTAACGCACACCCAGGGCGCGTGCGATGACGCCGAGCATGGGTGACGACACGATGGACGCCAGGGCAACGCGCGAGTGGCTCGTGTCGTCTGGGTCGCGCGTGAGCACGTGGTGACCGAGCAGGACGCCCACCTCGTTACCTGTAAGCTGCATGTATCCCGTGGGCGATCCTGCCTGCGGCACCGCGACCGCGAGCCGGTCGGCGTCCGGGTCGTTTGCGAGCACCAGGTCCGCGCTCTCCTTGCGTGCAAGGGCGAACGCCAGGTCCATGGCGCCCTTCTCCTCCGGATTGGGGAACGCGACGGTGGGAAACGCGCCATCGGGATTCTTCTGCTCGGGCACGCTGGTCACGTTCGGAAAGCCGGACTCCGCGAGCGCCGCCATCGCGAGCTGGTTTCCCACGCCGTGCATCGCCGTGTACACGATGCGAAGGCTGCGATCACCGCCTTTGCGACCAAGGCCCAGGACGCCGGCCTTGTAGGCATCCCACGCCTCCGGGCCGAGCATCTGCAGGCGCTTGTCGCTGAGCGTGCGCTCCAGATCGTCGAGCGGGATCTCCTTCGCGGCAGGCGCCGAGTCGATGCGCTGCTTGATGTCGGCATCCACGGGCGGCACGATCTGCGCGCCGCTCTTCCAGTAGACCTTGTAGCCGTTGTACTCGCGCGGGTTGTGGCTGGCCGTGACCATGATGCCCGCGGCGGCGTGCAGCCTTGTCACCGTGAACGCCGTGAGCGGAGTGGGGCCGCACGCGGAGAAGAGGCGCACGCCGATGCCCATCCGGGTGAGCACCATCGCAGCGTCTCGCGCGAAGACGTCGCTCTGCCTTCGCCCGTCGTAGCCAATGACGACCACCGGCGCGTCACCGGACGCGTTCGACCACTCGGGGAGCTTGGCGGAAAGCGCAAGGAGCTCCTTCCCCAGGCCATACGTCGTGCGACGCACCACCGCGCGGTTCATGCGATTCTCGCCCGCACCGATGACGCCGCGTAGCCCCGCCGTCCCGAACTCCAGCGGACCGGCAAACCTGTCCGCGAGCTCCACGCGATTCGCCTCCGGCTGCTCGAGGAGCGCCGACAGCTCACGACGCGTGTCGGGATCCGGGTCGCCATCCAGCCAGGCGCGGGCGCGATTGATGATGGCTTGCATGAGGATTGTCATAGTCCGAACCCAGGTGCCTGGGAAGGCTGCGAGGCGCGCTTAGTCAGCCACGATGCGCGCGTTGGGCTAAGCTCCCACGCCGATGTTCGCGTACGCCATCAGGCGTGTTTTGTGGGCGATTCCGACGCTGTTCGGGATCAGCCTGGTCGTCTTCATGTTGACGACGCTCATCGAGGTGCCGCCACCCGCGGATCTGGGCAAGGTCGACCCGGAGAACGTCCTCTCGGAAGAGGATCGAGCGCGCGCGCGCTTCGTGGACCTCCCGCGCTTCTTCAACACGCAGCCGCTCGACATCCATGGTCGCACGGACGAGATCCTCTTCCACCTGGTGGCGGACGACGCGCAGCGGGACGTGGCGGCTGCACGCCTGGCGCGGCTCGGCGGCGCGGCGCTTCCGTTCATCATGCCGCAGATCGACGCGATGCCAGCCGCCGCAAAGAGCCGCGTTGCGGTCGCGCTCGCGCCCGTGGCCGTGCGCATGGGTCAGGGCGACGCAGTGGCGCTGCGCGATCCGGCCACCGCGCCCATCTTCTGGACGCGCTACTGGGATGAGCACTCCACGGACTTCACGGAGCCCAGCGTGCGCCGGACAGTGGACCGGCTGCTGGTCCGCGACTCCGCGCAGCGCGAGACGGAGCTGTCGCAGGTGGACACGTTCGCGCTTGCCACCGTGATCGAGGCCATGCCGCGCGTCAAGGATCAGGCCGCGCTCCGGAGGCTCATGAGCGTGGCTGCGCGCGCGTCGGGTCGCGGGATAGTTCCCGACGAAGGTGCGCCGGCCGCGGCCTTCGTACGCGCGGAGGAGGACTGGCGCTCCTGGTGGTTCATCCACCGCTCGGACTACGTCGCGTACGACGGCGCCACCAAGGTCGCAGCCAGCGTCACGGACACGCGCTACGGGCGGTGGATGCTGGGCGCCGTCACCTCGCAGCTGGGCCTCTCCACGCGCGACGGCGTGCCCATCAACGAGAAGCTCATCGCGCGCGCGCCCGTCACGTTCGCGCTCACGTTCATCGCCATGCTGGCGTCGTACCTGGTGGCGATCCCCATCGGGGTGCTCAGCGCGTGGCGGCGTGGAAAGGCCGTGGACGCGACCTTTGCGCTCCTGCTCCTCCTGGTCTATTCGATTCCCGTGTTCGTGCTCGCGCAGGCGCTCTCCGGCCTCTTCGCACGGGACAATCTGCTCGGGCTCGCGGTGCCCATTCTCACGCTCACGGCCGGCGGGGCTGCCGCGCTCTCGCGACACCAGCGCGGCAGCATGGTGGAGGTCCTCTCGCTCGACTACGTGCGCACGGCACGCGCGAAGGGCGTGTCCACGTTCCGCGTGCTCGTGGTGCATGCGCTAAGGAACGCGATCGTCTCCACCACCACGCTCGCGGGCCTGCAATTCCCGCTGATGCTCGGCAGCACGTTCGTCGTGGAGGAGGTCTTCGGCATCCAGGGACTGGGCTGGGAGACCCTGCGCGCGATCGAGACGCACGACGCCGCATGGCTCGTGGCCGTGGTGCTGTTCTCTGCAGTCATGACCATGCTGATGCTCATTGCGAGCGACCTGGCCACCAGCATCCTGGACCCGCGCGCCCGCGACACAGCGCTCCATTCGGGTGACCTTTGAGCTTCACCCTTGGATTCCGCGGCGCGCTCACGCGCATGCGCAAGAAGAATACTGCGCGCGCGGCGGCCATTGCGGTGCTGTTCCTGGCGTTCGTCACCATCTTCGCCGACCTCCTGGCGAGCCCATTGCCTGTACTATGCAACTATCATCAACAGCTGTGGGTGCTGCCGAACGTCAGCCACCCGAAGGAGCTGGACGGCCTGTCGTGCGACGACATCCAGAAGGCCGGCCACGTCTACATCACCCCCGTGACGTGCCACGGCCCGCTGGATGAGGCGCCGGCAGAGGCGCTGCTTCCGCCCATGGCGCCAGGTCACATGCTCGGAACGGACGCGGTGGGACGCGACGTCTTCGCGCGCACGGTGCACGGCACGCGGACCACGCTGTCATTTGCGGTGCTGTCCACGTTCGTGTTCGTGATGGTGGGCCTCTTCCTGGGCGCGTTCACCGGCTTCTTCGGCGGGGCGCTCGATGCGATCACGACACGTGCGGTGGAGACCATGTCTTCGTTCCCCACGCTGGTCCTCGCCATTGGCGTGCAGGCCATGGTGCCACGGCCCACGGTGAGCACGCTCTTCCTGGCCATCGTGCTCTCGCGCTGGGCAGAGGTGACGAAGCTGACGCGCGCGGAGGTGCGGCTCGCAAAGAGCTCCGATTTCGCGCTCGCGGCCAGGGCGCTGGGCGCAACGCCCCTCCGCGTGCTGCTCAACCACGTGTTCCCGAACGCGCGCACGGCCGCGATAGTGAGCGCCACGTTCGGCCTGGGCTCCGTGATGCTGGCGGAGGCGTCGCTCACGTTCCTTCGCGCCGGCCACGACAACAGCGTGGCCTCGTGGGGCGAGATGCTGAGCGAGGTGCGCGACTACCCCACGGCGTGGTGGATGCTGGTCTTCCCGGGCGCCCTCCTCATCATGGCCGTGCTTTCGTTCAACGTGCTGGGTGAGGCCCTGCGAGACGCTCTGGATCCGCGCACGAGGAGTGATAAGAACACGCCATGACTCTCATCGGTGGACCCCTCGGCGGTCCGGGCAGTGGCAGTGGTGGCGGCGGTGCTGGCGCAGACGTTCCCTTCGTGACGGAGCGCGACTTCGAGAGCGTGGTCCTCACGAGCGAGGTGCCCGTGCTCATGGTGCTCGTCATGGAGCGCTCGCAGCCGTGCAAGGCGATCGCGCCGGATCTCGCCGCGTTCGCGAGCGAGATGGCGGGCAAGGTGAAGGTCGTCAAGATCGACGTGGAGAAGTCGCCCGTCATCGCGCGGCAGCTCCGCGTGCAGACCGTGCCCACGTTCATGCTCTTCGCGGAGCAGAAGATCGCGGACGCGCAAGCAGGGCCCATCGGGCGCAAGGAGATGCGCGCCATGGTGGAGCCGTTCCTGCCGCGGATGCAGGGCGCCCTGAAGGCGGCGGAGCTCGCGGAGCTCTTGAAGCAGGGCGCTGTGGTGCCCGTGGATACGCGCGACGCGTCGGCCTATGGGCGCGCGCGATTGCCTGGCGCGAAGCACATACCACTGGAAGAGGTCGCGGGCCGGCTCGCGGAGCTGTACATGCTCGCGGGTCAGCCGGTGCTCTATTGCCGCTCGGGGGACAAGACCAAGGAGCTGGCCGCCACGCTCACGGAGCAGGGAGTGCCCGTGAATTTCCTCGAGGGTGGGATGCTCGCCTGGGAAGCGGACGGACGGAAGATCGAGCGATAGTTACTGGGAGACCAGGCCCCAGTAGTAGGTGCTTGGGCCTTTGCCGTTCGCGGGCGTGGTGGTGATCTGGAAGAGCTCGGCTCCTCCACCTGCGACCAGGTAGTTTGGGTCGGCGTTCACGACCGTGATGTCGATGGAGACGTCGTCTCCGGACTTGAAGGTGGCGGTTGGATTCTTGAAGCTGAGGTACCCGCTGCCCGAGGACTCGTCGAGGTGGACGTTGAACTCTCCAGCGGTGGACGTGTCGGCGTAGAGCTTCAGCTTCAGCGCGCCGGTTGCGCCCTTCGCGATCTTGATGCTCTTCGTGGTGACGGCGTAGTCGGAG